>JAQBHB010000001.1:0-3288 GCA_032128115.1 Deltaproteobacteria bacterium
AGCTGGCGCAGCGGCTGCTGGCCGAGCGCCCCGGGCTGCGGGTGCTATTCATGTCGGGCTACACCGATGATGCCGTCGTGCGTCAGGGTGTCTCAGAATCCACGTCGGCATTCCTGCACAAACCCTTCGCCATGGGCGCGTTCGCGCGCAAGGTGCGCGAGACGCTTGATGCCGCGCCCGCGCAGGCCGACGACGACGCCGAACCGCAGGCCCGCGCGGCCTGAGGCGCCATGGTCGACAACATGCCCTGGGGCATGTGGGGCATGGAGTGTTCCCGTCTTCATGGACGCGGACCGTTGCCCGGGCTAGCCCAACTTCGCCAGTTGGTCGACCCTTTCGGCCATTTTCGATCGGATCGTCGCTCGAAGTGATTGTGGCTGCGCGCGGAGCTTGCGGAAACGGCGTGTAGTGCCAACCTACGCCCTTGCAGTGAGCCTCCCCGCTGCGGGATAACCGTGGCGCAAGGAGGCCCCCGTGTATCTGCGTCATTCACGGATCCGCAAGGACGGAAAGACCCACACCTACTGGCGGCTGGTGCGGTCGGTGCGGCGTCACGGCAAGGTGGTGCAGGAGACCGTGGCGCAGCTGGGCGAGCTGGACGCCGAAGGACGCGCCAAGGCGCGTGCGCTGGCGCGCACGATCACGGGCCGCGATGAACAGCGTGAGCTGTTCGAGGACGTGGCGCGCGAGGATCCACCCGTTCCGGTGCGACTCCATCAGGTGCGGCTGGAGCGCGGGCGGTCCTTCGGGGACGTGTGGCTGGGGTGGACGCTGTGGCGGGCGCTGAAGCTGGACGCGATCTGCGCGGCGGTGCTCCCGCAGGGGCGCGAGGCGGTGCCGTGGTCGGTGATGGCGGCGGTGCTGGTGATCGCGCGCCTGTGCGAGCCCTCGAGCGAGCTGCACATCGCCGAGGACTGGTACCGGCGGACGGCGCTCGAAGACCTGCTGACGCTGCCGGCCGAATCGGTGAACGAACAGCGACTGTATCGCGCGCTGGATCAACTGCTGCCTCATAAGAATGCGATCGAGGGTCATCTCAAGCAGCGATTGGGCGAGTTGTTCGCGCTCGAGTACGACCTGCTGCTCTACGACGTGACCAGCACCTACTTCGAGGGGCTGGCCGCGGGGAACGTGCTGGCCGCACGCGGCGACAGCCGCGATCACCGGCCGGACTGCCAGCAGGTGTGCATCGCGCTGGTGGTCACCCGCGAGGGGATCCCGCTGGGCTACGAAGTGTTTGCCGGCAACCGGGTGGATGTGACCACGGTCGAGGAGATCGTCGAGGCGATGGAGGGGCGCTTCGGGCTGGCGCAGCGGATCTGGGTGATGGATCGCGGCATGGTGAGCGCGGACAACCTCACCTGGCTGCAGGCGAGCGGGCGGCGCTACCTGATCGGCGCCTCGCGCGGCGAGGTCAAGAAGTGGAGCCGGCAGCTGGCGGAGGAACGCGACTGGCAGACCGTGCGCGATGGTGTGGAGGCCAAGCTGTGCCGGGGACCGGACGGCGCGGAGACGTTCCTGCTGTGCCGCTCGCACGAGCGCCGCGAGAAGGAGCGCGGCATGCACGCGCGCTTCGCCACCCGAATCGAGGGGGCGCTGGAGACGCTGGGGCGGCGGATCGCGCGCGCCAAGCGGCCGCTCGAGCGCAGTGCCCTGGAGCGCCAGATCGGACGCCTGCTGGAACGCAACCAGCGCGCCGCCGCCCGCTACCAGATCCGGCTGGAAGCGGCGCCCGAGACGCCGGCGGGGCTGCGTCTGGAGTGGTCGGCGCAGGCCGAGTGGGACGAGTGGGCGCGCCACAGCGAGGGCGCCTACGTGCTGCGCACCAACGTCACCGAGTGGACGCCCGAGTCGCTGTGGCAGACCTATGTGCAGCTCACCGAGGCCGAAGCCGCGTTCCGCATCCAGAAGAGCGAGCTCGGGCTGCGGCCGATCTGGCACCAGAAGGCCGAGCGGGTCGAGGCCCACATCCTGGTGTGCTTCCTCGCCTACGTGCTGTGGAAGACGCTCGAGCAGTGGCAGAAGCGGGCCGGACTGGGCCGTAGTCCGCGCACCATCCTCCACGAGCTGGGGCGGATCCAGAGCTCCGACATCGTGCTGCCGCTGGCGGACGGATCGGGCCGTGAGTTGCGCATCCGCTGCGTGGTGCGGCCGGACAAAGCCCAGGCGCTGCTGCTCGAGCGCCTCGGGCTAAAGCTCCCCGAGCGGCTCCGCATCCCCTCGCGGATCACCAAAATGTAGTGCCAACTCGGCGGGCTAAATCGTTGGAAAACCGAGAAACGGTCGCTCGAACTGGCGAAGTTGGGCTAGCGCCACGCCCGCCACGACCAGGGCCCCGGGGCCGAATCGTCCGGTGGTGTAGCCCCAGAGAATGAGAAAGAAAACGCCGAGCAGCAGCAGCACCGCGCCGATATTCTGGAGCCAGACGCTGCCGATCAGCTCCTCGGCGCGGGAGCTGTCGAATCCGCGGGCCCGGGCGGGCAAGGGGACGGTGGTCGGGGAGGCGGGTTCCCCGGGAGGCGTCGTCACGGCCGGAGCGGCCGGGATGTGCCTGGGCAGCGATTCCAGCGCTGGCTCCTGGTGCGCTGCCAGCGCTGGCGGGGGCGTGGCGAGTGTCTCGACACTCCGCGACACCCGTGTCTCCAACAGGTCGAGCCGCTCCCGCATCGCTCGCAGCTCGCGCCGCTGCCGCCTGACCGCCGCGACCGCCCACCATGGCGCGATCAGCGCGAAGGCGGTCACGGCGAGGCCCAGCAGCCACATCACCGATAGACCTCGAGGTCCCGGCCCGAGACCACCGCGCCGTCGTAGCCGCGGCGCACTTCGCGCACCAGCCCCGCGTCGTCGGTGCCCCAGAAGAGCTGGTGGTAGAGCACCAGCAGCCGCGGCTTCGCGCGCGTGGCAATCGCCGCCAGCTCGGTAGTCGAGGTATGGGCGTCGGCGTGGTAGCGCCGCCATTCGGGCGAGCGGGTCGAGAATCGGTCGGCCGAGTACACCTCGTGCACGAGGATGTCGCAGCCGTCGCATGCCTTGACCAACTCCTCGCTCGGCCGGGTATCGCCCGAGACCACGATCACGCGGTCCGGCGTCTCGAAGCGATACGCGAACGCGCGCCGCCAGTTGGCGTGCGGGACCGCGATCGCCGTCACCGTGACGTTCGAGTCCTGGTAGACCGGACCGGCCACGATCTCGTGCGTCTGCACCTGCCAGCCGTCGGTCTTCTCGGGCTCGAGCCCTTCGATGCACACTCGGATGTCCTCGGCCCATGCTGCGAGCAGATGGTCGGTC
>JAQBHB010000002.1:0-74645 GCA_032128115.1 Deltaproteobacteria bacterium
CACCAGCCGGGTCGCGTGATCCACGGTTCGCTGTTCCCCGAGTTCCTCAGCGGGTTGAATGGAATGTGGCTCTACGACATGAAGGACAGCCTCGTGTCGTTCGGCTTCGTGACGCCCCTCGACAGCGAGAACCCCAACAACGACCCCCATCTCGAGGCGCAGCGCTTCAAGACGACGAAGTTCATGCGCAACCTGCTCGCGGGCGGCGAGCTCATCCGCTACGGCGCAAAGGCGATTCCCACCGGCGGCCTCTACGCCCAGCCGAAGCTCTACACCGACGGCGCCATGCTGATCGGCGATTCGGCGAGCTTCTGCAACGCCCAGAACCTGGCCGGCATCCACATGGCCATGAAGTCGGGGATGCTCGCCGCCGAGACCATCGTGGAAGGGCTCGCGCAGCAGGACTTCAGCGTCAAGACGCTGGGCGCCTACGCCGAGCGTTACCGCCGCAGCTGGGCCTACGGCGAGCACGTCCAGGCGCGCAACTTCGGGGCTTCCATCGAGAAGGGTCCCTTCTTCTTCATGGCCAACGAGCCGGTTCGCATGATCACTGGCGGCCGCGGCATCCAGGACGAAATGCGCACCGAGGCCGGCCACACCCACATGAAGCCGCTGTCGCAGCTTCCGGCCGAGCAGCGCGAAAAAGAGAAGTTCGCATTCGACGGCGTGCTCACCTTCAGCAAGGAACACCTGGTGGGATTCAGTGGCACCGCGCACGAGGCGGATCAGCCGTCGCACCTGGTGGTGGCGGATACGGATCTGTGCAGCACCACCTGTGCCGAAGAGTTCGGCAACCCGTGCGAGAGCTTCTGCCCGGCGGCGGTCTACGAGATGGTGGACGACACGGAGAACCCGGGTCACAAGAAGCTGTTCATCCACCACGAGAACTGCGTCCACTGCAAGACCTGCGACATCGCAGATCCCTATCAGGTGATCACGTGGACACCGCCGGAAGGCGGAGAGGGCCCGGACTACACGCGGATGTAGAGGCGGTGGCGCCTCAGGGCGCCACGCCGGCCGCCAGGGCCCGCTGCAGGACCTTCAGATCGTCGCCGTTCGCCGCCACCAGCAGCGCGCGGGCGGCTGCGTGAATCCCGTGCGGGAAGGCCTCTCCCGACTCACAACACACCCGGGCGCCCGCCTCTTCGGCGATGAGCAAGCCGATGCGGCCGCGGATGCTGACCCGATCACTGTCGAGCGCCAGGCGCAAGCCCGCGCGAACTCCGGGAATCAAGGGAGCCACGGAGATCGCACCACCCGAGGCGGGCTCCGGCTGCCAGCCCGCCGCCCGCAGTACCCGACGGGCGGGCTCGGGGAGATCGTGGCTCACGTAGACGCGACCGCCGTCGGCCTGTGCGACAGCGGGCCGGGGCGACGCCTCGCCCAGGCTCAGGCGGGCGCCGCCCCCGCGCACGGCCTCCAGGACGATCTCTTCCCGGGGCAACGCCACGAGAGCCGCTGCGTACTCGTCATCGAATGCGAGCCCCGCCATCACCGCGTAGGGCCCGAGTCCCTCCAGGAAGAAGCGCAGGGTCCCGTCGATGGGATCGAGCACCACCAGGGCATCGCCGGTGGGGGCGAAGCGCCGGGCCGCGGGCGTGTCCTCCTCGGCCTCGACGCGCACCTGGGGGAAGCGATCCGCCAGGGGCACCAGGAATGCCTCCTGGCAGGCGGTGTCTGCCGCCGTGAGCGCCGCCTTGATGGGGGTCGCTTCCCCCTTCTTGGGGCGATTGCGAACCCTCCCCTCCATGGCCCGGGCGATCGAGGCCGACTGGCGCAGGGCGGGCAGCATTGCCGAGACGAATTCGCGAGGGTCGGGACGATCACTCATGAACGAGCCGTGCACGCGCCCAGGTTCAGCGCGGCTGCCGGGCAACCGATGCGGCCCCCATGCAGCATTCGTGGCTCCGAATCGCCGTCCGGGGGCTTGTCGTCTCCGCACTGATCGCGGCGGCTCCGCCCGCGCGTGCCGGTGCGGGATCCCCGGGCCCGGCGCGCGAGGACGCCGAGCGGTCCTTCGCCCGCTTCGCGCAGGAATGGATGCGGGGCATCCGCGAACTCGAGTCCCGCGAACGCAGCAGGCCCACGATCCGGCCAGGGAACCGGGAACCGCTGGTGACGTACCGGGGATACGCGGACGGCTTCAATGTCGAGGTACGATCCACCGGACATCCGGAGGCTCCGTTCGTGGGAGTTCTGCGTTACACCGAATTGCTCTACAGCTGCAGCGACGTCGCTGCCGCCACCTGCAGCGTGGCCTCCTCGGTGCCACAGGCCGAGATCTTTCGCTACCAGAGCGGACGCTGGCTGTACTGAATCGCCTCAGGGTGCGCCCGGCAGCCACAGGTAGTGGAAGCCCGGGCTTCGCAGGTTTGGAAACGGCGCACCCCAGTCGAGGGTGAGCTTCTCTGGAATCGCCGACCGGGTGTAGAGGTTCTGCTTCCACTCCCGAGATCGGTGGTACGTGACCACCCGGGAGTTCTCGAGCCCGGCCCGACGCTCGACCTCGGCCACCGCCTGTTCGAGATAGCCGATGGCGTCGACGAGGCCGTTCTCCAGGGCCTGGTCCGCGCTGTAGATCGCGCCCTCCGCCAGGGCGGCTACCTGCTCGGCGTTCAGCCCGGAACGACCCTGGATCACCACCGCTTTGAAGCGGGCGTGGAGATCGTCGAGCACCGACTGGATGTGTTCGCGCTCGACCGGGGCCATCGCCCGCAATGGCGAGCCCGCGTCCTTGTACTTCCCGGAGGTCAGGGTCTGGTCCTCGATCCCGAGCTTCTGCATGAGCCCGGCCACGTTGATGCCCGAGAACAGCACGCCGATCGAACCCGTCACGGTGGTCGGGTTCGCGATCAGCCGGTCGGCGGACATGGCCACGTAGTAACCGCCCGAGGTGGCTGTCCCCATCAGCTGGGCCACGACCGGAATTCCCTGGCGGCGCTTGAACTCGACCAGCTCGCGGTACACCAGATCGCTGGCGGTGGCGGTTCCTCCCGGACTGTCGATCCGAACCAGGAGGCCGCGGATGTCGCCTTCCTTGCGCGCGCGATCCAGCTGTTCGCGCACCCGGGCCACCGTGCTCTCCTCCTTCACGAGGCTGAAGCCCTCGGAATCGGGCGATTCACTGATCACGCCGTTCACGTCAAGCAACAGGATCTTGTCGCGGCCCTGACCGTAGACGTGCGACTCCACCAGCGCACCTGGAAGGCCACCCGGGAGATTGAGGGAGATGCAACCGGGAGCGATCCACACCAGCACGGCCAGGCTGGCAAAGACGCCAACGCTGGACCCGGAGCTCGCGTGTCGCGGTGCGTGGTTGTATGTCATGAGAATCCAGGAGCGCGGAACCCTTCCGCCTTGTCCTCCGGTGGAGAATTCCGCCGGTCGGGTCCCGCGCTCCCCGGCGCCCCGTACCCCCCGATCAGAGGCGCCGTCTCCCTCTGCCGTCGACGTTCAGCTGCAACCGCTGGTGCTGCCACAATTGGGGCATTTGTAGCAGGCGCCATTGCGGATCATGATCGATCCACAATCACAGCAGCTGGGTGCGTCGGTCTGATTCACGATTCCGTAGAGTTCCCGGGGCCCGCTGGCTCCGGATCCTCCTGCCACCGCCACGCGCAGTGCGGACGGGGCCAGACCCGCCGACTCGGCCTCGGCCTCCTGTTCGTCCGCCACCTCGGCTTCCCCCTGCAGGTAGCGGTTGCCCAGGAAGCGGAATACGTAGTCCATCACGGACTTGGCGATCGGGATCTCGCGGTTGTTGGTGAAGCCCGACGGCTCAAAGCGCGTGTGGCTGAACTTGTCCACCAGCGCCTTCAGGGGCACCCCGTACTGCAGCGCGATGGACGTCATGGTGGCGATCGTGTCCATCAGGCCCGAGACCGTGCTGCCCTCCTTCGCCATGCGCAGGAAGATCTCGCCAGGCACTCCCTCTTCGTACAGGCCCACCGTGAGATAGCCCTCGTGACCGGCGATGGAGAACTTGTGGGTCATGGCTCGGCGCTCGTCGTTCAGCTTGCGCCGCACCGGCCGGGCCACCTCCGCTACGGCGACCCCGCTTCGCTCGCGGCCGGCGTTGAGCGGCTGGGTGCGCTTGCTGCCGTCGCGATAAACGGCCAGGGCCTTGAGCCCCAGTCGCCAGCCCTCCACGTAGGCCTGCATCACGTCGTCCTGGGTGGCGTCCTCGGGCAGATTGACGGTTTTGCTGATGGCGCCCGACAGAAAGGGCTGCACGGCACCCATCATGCGCACGTGCCCCATCCAATCGATGCTGCGGGTCCCGTTCTCGGGCCGGAACGCGCAGTCGAACACCGGCAGGTGCGATGCGTCCAGCTCCGGAGCCCCCTCGATGGTCTCCTGCTCGTCGATGTGCTCGAGGATCGAGCCCACCTGGGTGTCCGTGTATCCCAGACGCTGCAGGGCCATGGGGACCGTGTTGTTCAGGATCTTGAGGAATCCGCCACCGACGAGCTTCTTGTACTTGATCAGCGCGATGTCCGGCTCCACTCCGGTGGTGTCGCAATCCATCATGAAGGCGATGGTGCCCGTGGGCGCCAGCACCGTGACCTGGCCGTTGCGGTACCCGCTGTGGCGGCCCGCCTGAAGGGCCTGCGTCCAGCTGTTGCGGGCCGCATCCAGGAGGTCCTGGGGGACGCCGTCGGGCTCGATCGCCTCGGCCGCATCCCGGTGCATGCCGATCACCTCCAGGAACGGCTTGCGATTCATCCGGTAGCGCTGGAACGCACCCATCGCCTCGGCGATCTCGGCGCTCATCCGGTAGGCCTCGCCGCACATGAGCGCGGTCAGCGAGGCCGCAAGGTTGCGCCCCTGGTCGCTGTCGTAGGGCAGGCCCCGCGACATGAGCAGCGCGCCCAGGTTCGCGTAGCCCAGCCCCAGCGGTCGGAACAGGTGACTGTTGCGCGCGATCTGGGGCGTCGGGTAGTCGGCGTGGTCGACCACGATCTCCTGCCCCAGGATCGTCAGGCTGACCGCCCGACGATACGACGCGGCGTCGAAGTCGCCGTCTGCGTCGACGAACTTCATCAGGTTGAGGCTCGCCAGGTTGCAGGCCGTGTCATCCAGAAACATGTACTCGGAGCACGGGTTGCTGGAATTGATGCGACCCGAGGCCTTCACCGGGTTCCAGCGATTGATGGTGGAGTCGTACTGCATGCCCGGGTCACCGCAGACGTGGGCCGCCTCGGACATGCTGTCGAGGATCTCCTTGGCGTCGTAGGTGTCCATCACCTCGCTGGTGGTGACGCTCCGCGTATGCCACTTCGCGCCGGAGAGAGCCGCATCCATGAACGAGTCGGTCACCCGAACCGAGTGGTTGGCGTTCTGGTAGTAGATCGAGTCATAGGCACCGCCCGGCACGTTGAAGCCGCCGTCGTACCCCGCATCGATCAGGGACCAGGCCTTCTTCTCCTCTTCCGCCTTGCACCGGATGAAGTCCATCACGTCCGGGTGATCCACGTTCAGGATCACCATCTTCGCGGCCCGGCGGGTCTTGCCCCCCGACTTCACGACGCCGGCGAACGAGTCGAATCCCCGCATGAAGGAGACCGGCCCCGAAGCCGTGCCGCCCCCGGCCAGATGCTCGCGCGAGGAGCGGATCTTCGAGAGGTTCGAGCCGGTCCCGGACCCACCCTTGAAGAGCATGGCCTCGATCTTGGCCAGGTCCATGATGGATTCCATGGTGTCGTCGACCGAGTTGATGAAGCACGCACTCGCCTGTTGCGGCGTATTCGCGACACCCAGGTTGAACCAGACGGGGCTGTTGAATGCCATCCGCTGGGTCACCAGGATGTGCGTGAGTTCGTCGGCGTAGGTCTTCGCATCCTCCGGAGTGGCGAAATAGCCGGACTTCTCGCCCCACTCACGGATGCGGCGCACCACGCGGCCGATCAACTGCTTGACGCTGGTCTCGCGTTCGGGCGTGTCGATGTGGCCGCGAAAGTACTTGGAGGCCACGACGTTGGTGGCGAGCTGGGACCAGCTGGCCGGAACCTCGACGTCGTGCTGCTCGAAAACGGTCTCGCCCTTCTCGTTGGTGATCTTGGCGCCGCGCCGCATCCACTCGACGGCATCGAACGGATCGTCACCTGCGCGCGTGAAATATCGGGGAATGGACAGCCCACGGGACCTGCGGCCGCGGCGTTTCCGGCCGCCAACCGTTCGCAGATGGTTCGCGTCCGTGCGCTCGTTTCCGGCGTGTATACCCGACCCCGGGATTCCCCCCGTGGAGATTCCACCCGACGCCCCGTTCTCTTCCACGCCCTCTTCCACGCCCATTCGCTCTTCCACGCCCATTCGTTCCTGCCCCCCCCCCAGACGCGCAGGAGCTCTGGCGGGCTCCCGGCTGTTTCGGTCCCGGCTTTCGATGCCCCTGATCGTTGGCCATCGACCGTCGTACCCGCTCTGCTCCACGCGGCTTCGCACGCCGCGAGTGGCCCTCGACCACAAACTCCCTCCCAGCGCGAGCGATGCTCGCACCACAAGCCGGCCCGAAGACGGAGTCGGGATGCGCGGGAACGGCAGATCAAAGGCAGTCGCACGTCATGGAACACCACCGGAGATGAGAGAGGCCCCGGTACCCGGGGCCCCCGAGCCAGATTTGGGTCCTCCGTCCCTCCTCCAGCTCGCTTCCGCCTGACGACCGCCTGTTTGATCGAACCCCCCCAGGCCGCCAGAAGGACATGTCTCATCCCCGTCGGACGGTGTACTCCCGGCAAAAAATGGAGTCAATAGGAAATCCACAAAATCTGGGGGATGTCCGGAGCAGCCACTACAACCCCTTGACCTTCATCGCGTTTTTCGGCGGGCTCGATGAGGGGCACGGGACGGGATCGGGGGGGTTCGGCGCCCTGTGCGCAACTCGCCGCCAAAGCCCCATGGGGGGGCTGGATTTTCCCCCATGGGGGGCTGGATTTTCGGTCGGGGATCGAGAAACAGAGAAGCCCGGGGAGGAGGAGAATCTCCCCGGGCTTCGAAGGGCTTCCCTTCCCAGGGGCAAGCCGTTGCGCCTACGGGCTGAGAACCGGCGTCGACGCAATCGAGGATTATAACCCCAGCGACGCGCCCAACAAACACATTCTTGTTTCATCAATCATTGGAGCGGGCGTCAGGCGCCTGGGAGCCCCACGAAACGCAGCCCCAGGCCCTCGGGGACCTTGTACCGGACGTTGAGGCCGATCAGCAGGGCCGTCATGGCCTCGACGATGCGGGCATTGCAAAGGGGCCCGCCGTTGATGGCCCGCAGGCCTGGAACCAGCTCGCAAAGGGCCATCACCTGTTCGCGCGGCTGCGGCGCGCCCGAAATCACCACGTCGCACTCCACGGGGTCTTCGAGCGCCTGAAGCCGGTGGGCGGAGACGTTCTGGAAGGCCGAGACCACGTGGACCCCCGGCGGAACCAGCCCCGCCACCATCTCGGCGCAGGAGCCCTGCCAGACGCCCAGGGTGCGCACTGCGCCGTCTCCGATGGCGGTGGCCAGGGGCACGCCCATGGAGACCACGACCTGGCCCGCCGAAAGCGACCCGCCGATCGCCTTGACCGTACCGGCGGTGTGCTCGAAGGGCACCGACAGGATCACGATGGGGGCATCCCGCGTGGCTTGCGCATTCTCGAAGCCCGTGACCTGGGCGTCTGGCACGCTGGCGCGGACCTTCTGGGCGGCCTCGCTGGCGCGCTCGGCCTTGCGGGAGCCAATCACCACCGGCCGCCCGGCCCGGGCGAAGCGCAGCGCCAGGCCCAGACCCTGGTCTCCGGTGCCGCCCAGGATTGCGATCGAGTTCTCATTCATGGGGGAACTCCTGAAGAACGCGCAGACTAGTTGATCGGGCTGCGTTCGCCTACGGCTCGCACCGCGAGGCGCCACCCGTGGAAAGGGGGACGGGGTATGGGGTGCCGCCACCCGGCGAACGGGGACGGGGTATGGTGGCGCCGTGTCTGCTGAGGATGCGTTGTTCACCCCCACTGCCATCCGGCAGCAGGGGCCGCGCGAGCTGGGAATCACCTGGGCCGATGGGCTCGAGAGCCGCTACGACGTGAGAGCCCTGCGTCTGGCCTGTGCCTGCGCCTCGTGCGTGGACGAGTGGACCGGCCAGGGGCGCCTGGACTCGGACTCGGTACCCGCGGACGTGCATCCCCTCAAGATCGAGCCGGTGGGGCGCTACGCCATCCAGATCGACTGGAGTGATGGCCACTCCACGGGCATCTATCCCTTCCGTCGCCTGCGCGAACTCGGAACGGCCTGAACTATCCGGCGTTCGCCTCGAGAAACTCCAGTAGCGCGGCGTTGAACTCCCGCGGTCGCACCAGGTTCACCACGTGGCCCGCTCCCGCCACCACCACCAGGCGCGAGTTGGGCAGCGCCGCGTCCAGGGCCCGGCTCGCGGCCAGCGAGGCCGTATCGCGTTCTCCGGCGATCAACAGAACCGGAATCTCGAACTCGCCGAGCTCGGCTGCCAGCCGTGCCGCCGGCGGCTGCAAGGCGATCAGCCCACGCAGGGTGTGCGCCAGGGCCTCTGGCGAGTGCTCGAGAAAGCCCTGGCGGATCAGCGGAGCGTCAGGGGATTCGGCGGCGCGCGGATCACCCCACACGAAGCGCGCACCGGCCGACTCGAGACCTTCGCGGTCCAGACTGTCGGCAAATTCACGCGCCACCCCCGCCAGCCCCCCGCCCGCATCGGGAAACGAGGCCAGCACCAGCCCACGCACCCGCGCCGGGTGTTCGCGCGCAAAGCGCAGGGCCACGGCGGCGCCCATGGAGAGCCCCCCCACGATGCCACCCGCAGCACCCGCGCGATCGAGGACACGGCCCACGTCGGCCACGAAACACTCGGGCCGGTAGGCATCGGCCTGCCCCGGAGCGCCGCTGCGCGCGTGGCCCCGGGCGTCGAATACCGCCACCCGGTAGCGGTCGCGCAACGCGCGCAGCTGGGGACGGAAGTTGCGCGCGCTGCCACCGAATCCGTGGCCGAGCACGAGCACCGGGCCGTCGCCGTGCACCTCCACGTGCAGGGGCACGCGGCCGGGCCCGCCGGGTTCGGTCTCAGACGGGTTCACGAACCAGGTCGCGCAGCGGCCGCATGCCCAGGCGGCGGATCCCGCGCGATGCCAGGGCGCGGCGACCGGCGTCACCGCCGTAGAAGCTGCGTTCGAAGTCCCGTGCGTGCGCATCGCTGGCGATGGCCGACAACTCGTCTCCCGCCCGGGCCGGGTGACAGATCAGGTAGTTGATCCCCGGCCCCAGACGATCGAGCCGTGCCTCGTTGTGGGGTATGCCCTGGCCCGGCGCAAAGCCCAGCGAATCGTCACAGAAGCCGTCGAGAATCGGAATCCCCTCGGCCTCGAGCGTGACGCAAAGCTTCTCGAACACCGCCTCGGCCCCGCCGAGCCCGCGCCGCGCAAGGGTCTCGCGGTCCGGGCGCACGGCGAAGACCGGCAGCCGGAACTCGCTCGCCAGCTTCGCGTACACCTCCACCAGGGAGGGCACCAGCACCGTGCCCATGTGGGAGTCCAGGTGGGTGACGTCGATCCCGGCCTCGAGAGCGCGCTCCACCTGGGCGCGCAGCTCGAGCTCCACCTCTTCGGGGCGCGCCCGGCCCACGGTGTCCATCAGGGTAGCTGGCAGACAGCCCTGGGAGTCCACCAGGGAGGGCACGGCGGAGGCGCCCACGACGGGACCCCAGCGGTAGCCGGGCCACTCGGAGTTGAGGGTCAGGTGAACGCCCAGATCGAGATCGGAATCCGCTCGGGCGCGCTGCGCCGCCTCGCGAAACCACGGGCACGGCACCATGATGCTCCCGCTGGTGGCGGGGCCGTTGGCGAGGGCCTCGAAGGCGCCATCGTTTGCCGCATGGCACATGCCGATGTCGTCGCAGTGCACCACAGCCACGCGTTCGTCGTCGCAGAAGCCGAGTCGTTTCCCCAGTGTCGGAGCCATGTTTCGAAAACCTCCCGTGCCCGGTGTGCGGCCGGATTCTAACGCCTCGACGGAGGCGTGATACCCTGCGGCGCCGTGTCGATCATCGACTTCGAACGAGCGGCCCGTGCCGCCCACGCCGCCGCCGACGCCGCCCGGCGCGAGATCCTGCCGCGCTTCCGGGCGGTGTCTGTCGAGACCAAGAGCGATGGCTCGCCGGTGACCGAAGCCGACCGGGCGGCCGAGCGGGCCATTCGCGCGGCCCTGCGCGAGGCCTTTCCCGACTACGCCATCCACGGCGAGGAATACGGAGCCGAGGGCGGTAGCGATGGACCGTGCTGGCTGGTGGACCCCATCGACGGAACCCTCGGCTTTGCGCGGGGCATTCCGCTCTTCACGACGCTGATCGCCCTGCTCGTCGATGGAGTGCCCCAGCTCGGGTTGATCGACTGCCCCAGCGTGGACGAACGCTTCGTGGGCTGGACCGGCGGCGGCTGCCGACGCAACGGGACGCCGGTTCGGGTGTCGACGGAAACCGATCTCTCGCGGGCGGTGATCTCCCACGGCGACCCGTTCTGCTTCGACCTGTTCCAGCAGCGGCCGGCCTTCGAACGCATGGCCCGGGAGATCCCCCTGCTGCGCGGCTACTCCGACGCCTTCGGACACGCCCAGGTCCTGAGCGGCGGTGTCGGCGCCATGCTGGATCTCCACCTGAATCCCTGGGATGCCGCGCCCACCCAGGTGCTGGTACCCGAGGCGGGCGGCGCGTGTGTAACGCTTTCACACGGCGGCAAGCTGGGGCTCGTGTTCGGAAGCCCCGCCCTCGTCGAGCAGCTGCAGGAGTTCCTGGATTAGCGAGCCCTGAGAACCACCAGGGTGGCAGTGCGGTGGGCGCCGTGAAGGTGGCAATAGATGCGGTGGAGCACGCCCCCCTCGAGCGGCGGCAGCTCGATGCGCGCTTCCTGACCCGCCTCGAGCAGCACCTGGATCTCCGTCCCGTCGATGGCGAAGCCGTGGGGTGCCTCGGTGCCGTTGTAGACCGAGAGCACGTAGGGCTTGTCGGCGACCACCGCGACGGTGGACGGAATGAAGACATTTTTCCCGCCGACCAGGGCGCTCACGATCTGCACGGTGCTTGCGTCGCTTGTGTACCCGACGAGCGGATCCGTGACGTCGATGTTGCTCGTGAGCGAGCAGCCACTGGCCAGCGCCAGCATTGACGCGGCGACGGCCCGGCGGACCGCGCGCGGCCGCACCAGAAGAGGAATCTCCGGAATCACCATCACGCTGCCTTCCTCCTCGTTTCGCAGAACTCCTGGCAGGAGCCACGCTATCCTATGGCGCCTGCTTTTTCACGACCTCGACCCTCAATCCCGAGAGGCTCTTCATGGCCCCCGCAACCCCCCTGGATGACGCCCGGCTGCTGCTCTCCGGAGCGGAACAACTCGTGGAACGCGCCCTGGCCCGCGCGCGAGAGATCACCCGCAACGGCCGCGACATCGACGATCACCAGATCCTGACCGAGCGGGTGACCTATGCGGCCACCGAGGCCCGGGCGGCCCGCGAGCTGGTGGACTTCACCGCGGCGCTTTGCGCCGACGGCCGCGGCAGCGAGACTCTCGTGCGCCTGTGCGGCGCCTCGGTGAGCGAACTGGCAGTGCGCCTGCGTGCGCGGCTGGAAGCGGCCATCGACGACCTGGGCCTGGGGGAAGCCGCACTCGAGCAGGCCTTTCCCGCCGAGGCCCGCGCGGCCATGCGTCGGGCCGGGCACGAGTCGGTGCTGCGCGGCCTGGGGCAGGAGGTGGCCCGCACCCGCGGCCGCATCGAGGTGCCCCTGGACGAAATGCTCGAGCAGGTGCGCGAGGCCGTGCGCGAATTTGCCGAGCGCGAGGTGGCGCCCCACGCCGAGCGCATCCACCGCAACGACGATCTGGTGCCCGAGGAGTTCATCCGGAAGATGTCCGAGCTGGGTTATTTCGGGCTCTCGGTTCCCGAGGAATATGGCGGCGCCGAGATGGGCAACCTGGCCATGATCCTCACCACCGAGGAACTCTCGCGGGCGTCGCTGGCGGCGGCGGGCTCGCTGATCACGCGCCCCGAAATCCTCACCAAGGCCCTGCTCCAGGGCGGCAGCGAGGAGCAGAAGCGCGCGTGGCTGCCCCGGATCGCGGCCGGCGAGGTGATGGTGGGCATCTCCGTGACCGAGCCGGACGTGGGCAGCGACGTGGCGTCGCTGAAGTGTCGAGCCGAACGCGGAAACGTGGACGGCGAGGAGGGCTGGATCGTCAACGGCCCCAAGTCCTGGTGCACCTTCGCCGGCCGCGCCGATGTGCTTGCGCTGCTGGCCCGCACCGATCCGGACGCTTCGCTCGCGGCCAGGGGGTTGTCTCTGCTGATCGTGCCCAAGGATCGCTTCGACGGGCACGCCTTCGAGATGAAGCAGCCGGGCGGTGGCAAGCTGTCGGGCAAGGCCGACGCCACCCCGGGCTACCGGGGCATGCATTCGTTCACCCTGAACTTCGAGAACTATTTCGTGCCCGCCGAGAACCTGGTGGGGGGCGATGCCGGCCTGGGACGCGGCTTCTATCTCCAGATGGCGGGCTTCGCGGCCGGACGTCTCCAGACCGGCGGGCGCGCCTGCGGCCTGGCCCAGGCGGCCCTGGAGAAGACGGCAGAGTACGTGGTGGACCGGGTGCAGTTTGCGAAGCCCATCTCCGACTTCCAGCTCACCCAGTACACCCTGGGCCGGATGGCGGCACAGCTCGCCGCCGCTCGCGCTCTCACCTACGCCGCCGCAACGGCCATGGACGAGGACGAGCGGAAGGCCGCGCCCCTTGCGGCCCAGGCGAAGCTCCTGGCCTGCGACGTGGCGGTCGAGGTGAGCCAACAGGGACAGTTGCTGCACGGAGGCTGGGGCTACGCCGAGGAATATCCCATCAGCCGCTACGTGGTCGATGCCCAGGTGCTGCCCATCTTCGAGGGCGTGAAGCCGATCCTGGAACTGAAGGTGATCGGTCGGGCGCTCCTGAACGAGTAGGCGGAATCGGGCTCAGCCCGTCGACTGGGCGCCGCCGCACTGCGCACACTGGCTCTCCAGCTGACTGTTCCGGGAGTGGCACGCGGGGCAGGTCCAGCCGCGCTGCTCCTTCAGGGCGCGCCAGCTGTAGTAGATCGCGGCCACCGCCAGCACCCCGAAGCCGTAGCGGTTGAACTTGAGCCACTCCATGTCCTTGTTGAACCAGCCGTCGTAGCCGAACCAGAGGGCGAAGGCGATCAGGAGTACGGGCAGGAAGAAGGGGTGGTCGAACGGGGTCGACTGCTGCTCATCATCCTCCCACTCTTCCTCTTCTTCTGCTTCTGCTTCTGCTTCGAGTTCTTTTTCGGGATCGGCCGGCCCCGGACCCGGCGGCGACTCGGTCTTCTCGTCGGCCATGCGGTGACCATAGCCCTGCCACCCGGCCGCGGGCCACCTGCCGACCCGTCCTGGCGCCGGGCGCGCGGCTCAGTCGCCCTCGAACAGCAGGCGCAGCACGTCGATCATGGGCTGCACGTCCGCACTGCCCGCCATCTCGCGACAGGAATGCATGGAGAGCATGGGGTTGCCCACGTCCACGGTCGGGATGCCCACCCGCGCAGCGGTGATGGGGCCGAGGGTAGAGCCGCAGGCCATGTCGTTGCGCGACGCAAAATGCTGTGGGCGCGTGCCCTGGCGCTCGCACAGCGTCGTGAAGAGCCCGACCGTGTGAGCGTCGCTGGCGTAGGACAGGTTGGCGTTGTGCTTGATCACCGGGCCTCGTCCCAACACGGGCTGGTGTCCAGGTTCGTGCTTCTCGGCGTAGTTCGGATGCACGGCGTGGGCCATGTCCGCCGACACCAGCAGCGAGCTCGCCAGGGCCCGCGCCAGCCCCTGGGGCTCGCCGCCCTTGAAGCCGGACACCAGCCGCGCAAGCGCGTCGGTCAGGAGCGTCCCTGCGGCCCCCTGGGCACTGCGGCTGCCCACCTCCTCGTGGTCGAACAGAACCACCACCCGCGTGAAGGCGGGCTCGGGCCCGGGCCCGGGCGAGGCCGATGCCAGCGCCGTGAGGGCGGCGTGGCACGAGGCCAGATTGTCCAATCGCGAGGCGTGGATGAACTCGCCCCGCAGGCCCGACACCGCCGCCGGTTGGGTGTCGTAGGCCATGAGATCGAAGGCCAGCACCGCCGCCGGCGAAACGTCGGCGATCGACTGGGCGCGCAGCTCCCCGGCCAGAAGCTCGCGCAGCGGCGGCGCGTCTTCGAGGCCGGCCACTGGCACCGCGTGCGTCTGGGGATTGAGCTTGAGTCCCTCACTCCGCAGCTCGCGTTGCAGGTGGATGGCCAGGTTGGGGACGCGCAGCAGCGGGCGCCCGAAGTCGATCAGCAGCGGGCGCAGCGCCCCGGACTCGCGCAGGGTCACGCGCCCGGCGAGAGAGAGGTCGCGGTCGAACCACGTGTGGAGCAGCAGACCCCCGTAGGGCTCCACGGCCAGCTGGCGATAGCCATGGGCCGTGACGTCCGCCAGCGGCTTGACCCGCAGGTTCGGAGAATCGGTGTGGGCTCCCACCACCCGGAAGCCGCCGTCCACCGGCGACACGGCCCCCACCTGGAAGGCCACCAGACTGCCCCCGCCCCGCACCACGTAGCGGCGCTCGCCGGGCGAGAGGTCCCACGTCTCGGACTCGGCCGCTTCCTGGTAGCCGACGTCGCGCAGTCGCCGCACGGCCTCGGCCACCGCGTGGTAGGGCGTGGGCGAACGATCGATGAAGCGCAGCAGATCCGCCACTGCGTCGGACATGGCGAGCAGCATACCGCAGCCCGGGTCAGTTCCCGGGCTGGCGCTCCCGCTCCACAGCGAAACGCTCCTCGGGCGAGTAGACCAGGCGTCGCCGCCCGTAAAGGGCAAAGTAGACGAGCCCCAGCGCGTACCAGACGGCGGCGCCGACGACGACCTTCTGGTAGATCGGATCCACCACGAACAACGCCACCAGGGTCACCGCCGAGATCACCAGGGCCACCACCGCGCCCGCCACGCCCAGGGGGCTTCGATACGGGCGCTCGATTTCCGGAAACCGCCGCCGCAGCAGGATGAACGACGTCATCTGGAATCCGTACGAGATCACGGCGCCGAATACCGCCATGTTGAGCAGCACCGCCCCCACCGGATGCTCGGGCCCGAGCCCGTGGATGGCCAGCGCCACCGCATAGCCCAGGACAGCGCCGGCCAGGAGCGCGCGGTGGGGCGTGCGCATGCGTGCATGGGTTACCGAGAGCCAGCGCGGGAAGTAGCCGGCGCGCGACAGCGAGTAGATCTGCCGGCCGTAGGCGAAGATGATGGTGTGGAAGCTCGCCACCAGCCCCGCCACGGCCACGCCGGCCAGCAGCTTCGAACCGATGCCCGCTCCGAAGATCGTCTGGAAGCCCTCGAACAGGGGCTCCTGCGAGCGCCCGAGGGCGTCGGCGCCGGGGGCGATCCCCGCGTTGAGGAACAGGGTGAGAAAGGCGCACACCACCAGCGTCGCGAGCCCCATGAGGATGCCGCGGGGGAGATCGCGCTGGGGCGCATGGGCCTCTTCCGCGGCCAGGGGCAGCTCCTCGATGGCCAGGTAGAACCAGATGGCAAATGGCAGGGCCTTGAGCACCCCCAGGCTGCCGAACGGCAGCCAGCGCGACCCGCCGGCTTCGGGCTCGATGTCCAGCGCGAAGCGCGACAGATCGAAATGGGGCAACGCGCCCGCGTAGAACACGAACAGGATCGCGAGGGCCAGCACGGTGATGGCCACCGCAAAGCGGAACGAAAGCTCGACGCCCGCCATGTTGAGACCCACGAAGACGCCGTAGGCAGCGAGCCACCACAAGGGGGCGTAGCTCTCGGGGGTTCCGAAGATCGCGCCCAGATAGCCACCGATTCCCACCACCACCACCGCCGGCGTCAGGATGTATTCCATGTTCTCGGCCAGCCCGGTCACGTAGCCGCCGAAGGGACCCATGGCCGAGCGCGCAAACGAGTAGGCGCCACCCGTGTGGGGAAGCGCTGCGGACATCTCGGCCACGCTGAAGCAAAGGCCGGCGTAGAGCACGGTGATGATGAGCGTGGCGATCAGGAGGCCTCCGAAGCCCCCGGCCGCCAGCCCGAAGTTCCAGCCGAAGAAGTCGCCGGAGATGACCGCGCCCACACCCAGCGCCCACAACGAGAAGGCTCCCGCGTAACGACGCAGGCCCCGCTGCTCGAAGTACCCGGACTCCACCTGCTGGTAGCTGACGCCCGGCGGCGATTCGCGATCCGGCAAGCCCCGCCCCCCCGGCGTCGGATTGTCGAGAGATTGCGACCGCCGTCAAGGGCGGCGCCCGGCCCGTACTATCCTGACCCCCGTACTACCCTGACCTGACCCCCGTACTACCCTGACCCCCGTACTATCCTGACCCGCCGTGGGGCAAGGCAGCGACGGGCGCGTCTGGTGGGGGATCGGCCTCTCGCTGGCGCTGGCGTACACAGCACTCGCCGCGGCCTCGCCCCTGGCGGTGGGCATCTGGCAGGACGACGCGATCTACGTGGTGACCGGCAGGGCGCTGGCCGCTGGCGAGGGCTACCGCCACGAAGAACTCGCGAGCCGTCCGCTCCAGACCAAGTACCCCATTCTGTACCCCGCCGTGCTCGCGCTCTCGTTCCGCGCATCACCGGATTTCCCCGGGAACCGGGCGCTGTGGATGGCGCCCACGGCCCTGTCCGCTGCTGCGTTGGTGGTGCTGTCGATGCTCTACTGCCGCGCCGCCTTCCGATTTGGCCGCCGCGAGATCCTTGTCCTGAGCGGATTCGCCGCGGCGGCACCGGCCCTGGTGGCCTTCGTCCGCTACCCGATGAGCGATCTGGTATACGGCGCGCTGGCGGTCGCAGCGCTCGTGTGTCTCGACGTGCGTCGCGAATCGGCGCCGAGCCGGGCGAGCGCCCTGGGTTGGACGGCGCTGGGAGGGTTGCTGGTGGGCCTGGCCGTGCTGACGCGCAGTATCGGCGTCTCGCTGGCATTCGCGGCCGTGGTCCTGCCCCTGGTGCAACGGCGCCTGGCCCACGCGGGCGTCGCGGCGCTGGCCCTCGCGGTCTGCGCCGGACCCTGGTGGATCTGGCAGGCCTGGGCAGCGGGCCAGAATGGCGACCTGCAGTCCGGGTTGCTGGAGGGCAGCGACCTCTCCTACGCCCTCTGGATCCCGCCGAACCTCGGCGAGCCGTTGCGCATCGTCGCCCACAACCTGCTGCGAAGCGCGGTCGGCCTGGCGCACTTCCAGCTGGCCTTTCCCCGCGCTTTCGTGGGCTCGGCACTGGCGGGCGACACCACCGCGTGGATGCACGTGCTGGTGTGGCCCCTGGTGCTGGCGCTGCTCGTCGGCTTCGCGCGCAGCCTACGCCACGGCGTTCGCACCCTGCACGTGTACGCAATCGCCTACGCCGGCATGGTCCTGGTGTGGCCCTTCGAGCCGTACCGATTCCTGTTGCCCTGGACCCCGTTTCTCCTGGCGTTCCTGGGATGGGGCCTGCTTCTGCCGGGTCGCGGCCGCCTTCTCGCCGTCGCGGCGGCCGCGACACTCGCCGTGCTGTTTGCGGTGGAGGACGGGCGTCTGCTCGCGTCGAGCGACGAGCGCTACTACCTGCGCGAGCGCTTGCCCGGCGTGGATCTCGTCGAGGTCGAAGCGCTCGAGCGCTGGATCGGCGCCAATACACCCGAATCCGCCGTGATCGCCTCGGCGTGGCCGGCCCGCTTCTACCTCACCACGGGTCGCCGCGGCGTGGTGACCTGGCCCGACCGCGACCCCTACACGCGCTACTACGGTCGGGACCGGAGCACCTGGACCTTCACCGCCGTCCCGGCGCGATCCGAGACGATTGCCATGGCGCGCGACATGCGAGCCCACTGGCGCGACGCCTGGCAGGGCGCGGGCGTCAGCCACTACGTGGAGTCGCGCGACATGCGCGACGCCCTGGTGTTTGCAGCGAGCGTGCGCGGCCCCTCGAAGGCATTCGAGGAGATGTATGAGACACCCGGAGAAGGCTTCCGCGTCTACCGGATCGATTGGGACGTACAGGACAGTGAAGGCGTTTCAGGCGCCGGCGTGCCGCGTGAGTCCGCGCAGGAACAGGTCGATGGCGTCGTCGAAGACACGATCCAGCCGGCGACGCCGCAGGCGCCGGCGCTGAGCGGATCGCTCGGTCTGGATGATCCCGTTGGCCAGGGTCCACAGGATGTTGGCAGTCTCCCAGGGGTCGTAATCGAGAAACACGCCTTCACGGACGCCCTCTTCGATGATCTGGGCCAGCATCCGCAGGTTGCGCTCCCACAGGCAGGTCACCTGTTCCACCAGTGACGCGGGGATCTCGCCGATCACCGACTGGTTCTCGATGGCCCAGAAGATCTGGAAGTAGTCCGGGTTCTCGATGTAATGGCGAAAGTAGAAACGACTCGCCCGGCGGAGCTTCTCCACGGGCGAGAGCCCCGGACCCAGGGCGCCCTTGAATTTCTCGTCGAAGATCTCGCCATTGTGGCTGAGGATGGCCACGTAGAGTTCGGCCTTGCTGTCGAAATAGCGGTAGAGGGTGCCCTTGGCGACGCCGGCCTTGTCGGCCACCTCGTCCAGATTGGCATTCATGAAGCCGTCGCGGAAGAAGACCTCCTTGGCGGCTTCCAGGATGCGGCGGTGCGACTCGGCCTTCTTCTGCACCCGGCGCTGGCCGCCCGTGGGCAGGGGCGAGCCGGTTCTAACCTGTACCACGAACCAGCTCGGCGATCAGGTAGGGCCTCATGTCTTCGGGTTCCACGAGGGTTTCCAGGGAGCCCACCTCGCGGGCTCGCTCCACAGTGTGAACTCCATCGAACTCCGTGGCCAGCTCCGATTGCTTCTCCAGGTAGACCTTCCTCCAGGTCTTCTCCCACTCCGGGGAAGCGCCGCCACTCTCGGGGCGCCGGGCCGCCTGGCGTAGCGCCTCGATCCGAGGATCGGAGGCGGTCCGGGCCCGCACCTCGCGTCCCAGCACCACGGCGGCCGCGGGAGCGCCGCCGATCACCGAGGCGTAGGAGCCGGTCAGGGCCGCCGCGTGGAGGCTCTCGTTGAGCGCACGCGAGAAGACCACGTAGGCGCCGCCGTGGTAGCGGGACACCACCAGGAAGAGCAACGGCCCCTCGAAGTTCACCACCGCGCGGGCGATCTCCGCCCCGTATTCGAGCTGCCGCTTGCGCATGGACTCGGGCGAGCCATCGAAGCCGGAGAGGTTGGCCAGGATCACCACCGGGCGGTTGCCGCTGGCGGCGTTCAGGGCCCGGGCCACCTTCTTCGAGGACTGGGGGAACAGGGTGCCGCCCGACCAGGCCGTGGGGCCGTCTGCCGGGCGGTAGCCCGACCGCGGCAGGGTCCGGCTCTCGATGCCGATCAGGCTGACCGGTCGACCGCCCAGGTGGGTGTCCCAGACGATGGCCGTCTCGGCCCCGGCCCAGCCGCGCCAGCGCTCCAGGAAGCCGCCGTCGTGATCCACCACCGACTGCATCACGGCGCGCATGGAGAAGGGTCGTTTGCGGCCCGGGTTGGTGTCGGCATCGAAGATCTCGCCCACGCTCTCGAAGGGATGATCCTCCTCCGACGCACACGCGAATTCCGTCACCAGGCGCTGGCTGGGATCGGCGGTGACGTGGGCGCGTGGCCCCTTCTCACCCGGCACCACATAGGTGTAGCGATAGTGCTCGTATAGGGTTCGATAGGCGTCCACCAGATCGCGGGCGAAGTACTGGGCCTCGCCGTTGGGACCCATCACACGTTCGTAGCCGCCGATCGCCACCTCATCTTCGGCCGACACGGATCCCGAAGCCTCCAGCGCCGCACGCCCCGTGAGCACCATGGAGGCTCCGGGGGTCATGATGAGGCAGCCCCGGGTGTGTTGGAGCATGGTGGCCAGGGCGTTGAAGTAGCTCTGGGCGCCCACGTTGACGCCGGCCACGATCACGTGGATCACGCCACCCGATTCGGTAAACGTGATGATGCGGCGGGCCACGCGCGCCGTGGCGTCCAGGTTCTCGGTGCCGCTGTCCATGGCGATGCGCGCGCCGCTGGACACGGGCACCCACTCCAGCGGCAGGCCGCTCTGCTCCGCCAGGTCGATCGCGGCCACGATGCGATCGCACTCGGCCGCCGCCAGCGAGCCCATGCTCACCGTGGGGTCCGAGAGCACGAGCACGCGCTGGATACCTTCCGGGACCTTTTCGGTGGGCGTCGAGAGGATGCCCATCACGATCGAACAGTCGTTCATCCCATAGGGGCGCCCGGCGACGCTCACGGCCGTCGGGTGCCCGCACGTCGGGTCCAGATCGAACTCCTCGAACTCGCCCGCCGGGAGCTGGCCGGCCTTCTCGTCACGCGCCACGCCCTGACCGCCCGGCGTCCCGGTGAGAAGCCGAACGATCTCGTAGGGGTAGAGCAGACGCCGGCGCCGGGCCTTCACCACGTTGCGCTCGTAGTCTCGGGCGGGAACCAGGGGATCACTGTGCACGTCGCGCCACGAGAGTTCCATATGGCTGCCCGTGGGATCGGAAATCACGACCTCGAGGGAACGCGGCGGTCGGGTGGGCTCGGCGCGATCGAGCACGTTCAGGCGCACCACCACCTTCTCCAGGCCCAGGTGGCGTGTGGCCGGCGCCAGGCGGCGCGCCAGGCGCTGCACCAGGTCGTCGTCCAGGAACAGGCTCGGGGACACGAACAACGCGATGCGATTCCACTGCAGACGCCGGCGCGGGTCGCGCAGGCCCAGGTGGTTTCGCAGCGTGCGCGTCGCCTCGAAGAAGGCGCGCTCGAAGGCCGGCACGTGCAGCTGCGCCTCGTTTCCGGCGTCGGGTGAGCGACCCCGCACATCGGCAAGCACGAAGATGCGTTCGTCTCCGGGCACGTCAGGACTGCCCAGGTGGAAGCAGACGATTTCGTCCGGCGCCTCGAGCCGCTCCAGATCGAAGGCGCGCAGGCGGTCCAGGTCGATGCGCGCCGCGGTCTCCGGGTGCAGGCCGTGGAGGCCCGCGATCGGCACGAGGGGTCCCCCGGGACCCATGTAGCTGGAATGAACCGGGCGACCGTCTTCGGGCAGGTGCGACACGGTCAGGCGCTCGGCCGGGAGTCCGGAGGCCAG
Organism: Deltaproteobacteria bacterium; assembly: GCA_032128115.1. Lineage (GTDB taxonomy): Bacteria > Myxococcota_A > UBA9160 > UBA9160 > SMWR01 > JAQBHB01. Next base: position 21,096 of record JAQBHB010000002.1, read on the forward strand.
CACCGGCGCCAGGCTGTCGCGCAGTTCGGTCTCGTCGGGCACGGGCCCGGGCACCAGAAGCTCGATGGCGTGGACCTGACTGTGCCCCCGGCTCTGGGCTGCGGCGCGGGCGGCGCGCGACAGGCGCTCGAGCGCCGGAATCATCTCCTCTCGGCTGGCCACGCTGCCAAGCACCGTGCGGCCGTCGTGCAGGTCGATGCGCTCCACGTGCACCGTGCCAAGCACGCCGGAAGTGTGGCTCTCCAGCGCGGCCGGCGCGTAGAGCCGACACACGTGCGCCGCCACCGCCACCGCGCGCCGGCGCGGATCCTCCTCTACCAGCCAACGGCCCGCGCGATCGAAAACGCTCTGGGGCGACGCCGCCAGGTGAACCAGCACGGCGGCGGGCGGCGGCGTGGGTGCCGACTCGGCGGCGGCCAGCCAGGCCTCCACCTCCTTGGTGGTGCGGCGCGCCTCGTTTTCCAGCTTCGGCCCTTCGAAGATGGCGTAACCCGCCTCGATGGCGACGTCCGCCAGGGCGTCGGGCACCAGGCCGCGCATACCGGCGGTGAGCGAGAGCACCTCGGAGAGCGACTCGTCGTCGGACAGGTGGATCCCCGATGCGGCCAGCTCGTGGATGCGCCGGATGATTCCCAGGGCCAACCGATGGCGAAGCTCAGGCGACAGCTGCGACGCCAGCAAGCGCAGCACCGCGCGTTCGAGGGGATCGTCGTGGCGAAGGCTCGACACCTGGTAGTGGGCGAGTGACCGGCCCAGCATCTCGACGAATTCGGCGGACTGCCCGGGGGTGCCAGCCGACATGTGGCGCAGCCAGCCGCGGAGCTGCGCGTGATTCGACGGCCCCGGGTTGCCGCCCAGTGCGGCCTGGGGCGCACGCATGAACAGGCGCGTGACATCGGTGAACAGGCGCAGCTCGTGGCGCATCTCGGCCATCTCCCACCGGAAGGCCTCCGAGAGCCCGTCCGGGAGCGGAGCCTCCAGGAACGCGGCGAGCTTCTCGCCGCGCTGGGGGTTCACGTCGTAGCCCATCACGATGCGCCGGATCTCGCTGCGAGCGGTGCGGATGGCGGCACGTCGCGCCTCGGTGTCGGCGCGATCGGCGGCATGAAGATCGGCGATGCCCTCGTTCTTCCGGGAGAAGAACAGATCGAGGGGATCCGGCTCGCTGGGCAGCTCCAGGCGATATTCGCCCGCCGTGCCATTGGCATCGGCGCTTTCCGCGGCGATCAGCAGGATCAGCTCACCTGCCGCCACCTGCTGGCCGCGAGCCACCACCAGTTCCTTGACGACGCCGCTCACCGGCGCATCGAAGCCGATCTCCATCTTCATGGCTTCGAGCAGTCCCAGACATTGACCGGCCTCCACGCGATCGCCGGGCTTGACGTGCAGCGCGACCACCACCGCCGGCGTACCGGCCCGCACCTGGCCGGCCAGGTCCGTGCCGAAGCGATAGGGGCGCCCCTCCACCTCGACGCGCAGGCCGCGCTCCGAAACGTCGTGCAGCACGCGCAGGCTGCGTCCCCCCGTCTCCAGGGTGGCGCGGTGATCCCCCTCGGCGCGCAGGGTGGCGGTGACCACGCGACCTTCCAGATGGATGCGATAACGCCAGGCGCCCACCGCGAAGACTTCGAGGCGGTAGCTCTCGCCCCGGTGCGTGAGATCCACACGCTGCCCCTTGGAAGCCGGCAGCGAGGCCGGTGACAGGTTGCTGGGATCGGCGAAGAAGCCGCGCCGCGCCGCGTCGCGGGTTCGCTGGTAGGCGAGGATCGACGCGGCCACCAGCGCTTCGACCTCGTGCGCACGGGTGCCGGAACGAAGCTCCGGCGAAGCGTCCAGCCACCCGATGTCGAGCTCTGCGGCGCGATACGGCGGGCTCTCCAGCAGGTCGATCAGGAAGCCCTTGTTGGAGGCGCCGCCCTCCACCACCAGCTCGAAGTCCGTGAGCGCCGCCACCAGACGCGCTCGCGCCTCATCGCGGGTGTCGCCTGTGGCGATCACCTTGGCGATCAGGGAGTCGAATTCGGCGGGCACTCGCGAGCCGGCGGCGACCCCCGTGTCCACGCGGATGCGCGGGCCCATGGCCGGATCGAAACGACCGATCCGCCCCGGCGCCGGCATGAACTCGGATTGCGGATCCTCGGCGCAGACGCGGGCCTCGATGGCGAACATCGGGCGGGGCTTCAGATCGAGAGGCAGCGCCTCACCTCGAGCGATCCGGATCTGGAGCTGCACCAGATCCACGTTCCAGATCTCCTCGCTGATGCCGTGCTCCACCTGGAGACGCGGATTCACCTCCAGGAACCAGAATTCGCCCCCCGACACCAGGAACTCCACGGTTCCCACACCGGTGTACGCGATGCTCTCCGCAAGCCGCACGGCCGCCCGCTCGATCGACGCCAGCAGGCGCTTCGGCAGGCCGCTGGGAGGCGCCTCCTCGAGGATCTTCTGGTGACGTCGCTGCACCGAGCAGTCGCGACAGCCCAGGGCGATCACGTGGCCGTGCTGATCGCCGGCGATCTGCACCTCCACGTGGCGACCGCCGGAGAGCTTCCGCTCCAGCAACAGCGTGGAATCGCCGAAAGCCGACAGGCCCTCGGCCGAGGCGGAAGCGAACGCGCTTTCGATCTGCTCTTCGCTCTCCACCACCCGCATGCCACGGCCACCGCCGCCGGACGCGGCCTTCAAGATCACCGGGAAGCCGATCCTGCGGGCGGCGCGCGCCGCCGACGCCGCATCCGCCACGGCGCCGTCGCTCCACGGAATCACGGGAAGCCCGGCGCGCTCGGCCAGCTGCTTGCCGCCCACCTTGTCGCCCACCGCGCGCATCACGTCGCCGGTGGGTCCCAGGAAGCGCATGCCTTCGGCCACTACCCGATCCGCGAACCCGGAATCCTCGGCGGCGAACCCCCAACCGGGCCACACCGCGTCGGCCCGGACGTCTCGCAGGGTGTGGATCAGGGGCTCGACGTCCAGATAGGCGCGCACCGGACCGCGAGGCGCTTCCAGGCGAACGGCGCGATCGGCGTGGCGCACGTACGGAGCCTCGCGGTCCGCGTCCGTATACAGGGCCACGCACTCGAGCGACGAGCCCTCGAGAGCGCGCAGGGCCTTCACGGCGCGAATACAGCGCATGGCCGCCTCGCCGCGATTCGTGATGGCCAGGCGTTCGATGGCTTGGATCTTCGGACGTCGGCTCACGAGCTTGCGCCCTCACCGCCCGCCAGGCAGGCGTAGGCGACGAAGCGGCCGTGGTGCGAGAGCGAGAGCAGGGGCGCGGTGCCGCCCGAGAACTCGACCTGCGGCACACGCCCGCTGCGCTCGATGCGAAGCTCGCGCGGCGCGACACGAAGCAGCCGGGCGACACCCGCCACCGCCAGATCGCGCGCGGCGCGACCCGGCGCCGCCGCCGAGAGTTCGCCTTCGACCCGCGCCACTTCCGCCTTCACGAGCCCCATGCGGGCACAAGGGTGGGTCGCAACGGCGTGCACGCAATCAGCTTCGAGTGTCACCCGCACGCGAAGGCGCAGCTCGCCGTGTATCACGTAGCCGGCCAGGACATCGCCGCCGCCGACACTCTCGGGTCGCAGCCGCGTCACGAATCGCGACGGCGCGAAAACCGCGTCCGGATCCACCCGGCGAGCGGCCTTGTAGGCGCTTTCCTTGGCGGCCCACAGCGCCCAGCGCAAGCAGTCGGGCCGTTCGCTGCACGCCAGCAGCCGGCGCTCGCTCCGCGCGAACACCCGCGCGTCGAAACCCGGATGTTGGGCACCCGGACGCGTCTCCGGATCACCCAGATCGACTACGTCGTTACCGACCATCGAAGTACCGCTGTTCCATGTCGGCCAGGCAGCCCACGATCTGCTTGGCGATCTCGAGAGATCCCCGCAGGCCCGGGTGATCGGTCTTGGGTTCGACCCACCGGAGCGACACCCGGAAGCGATCCCCGCGCGCCGGGAAGTCGGACCAGTCGTCCTGGCCTTCTCCGCGCATGTAGACGCACAGCACCCGACAGCCGGGCAGCGAGCGCAGCATGCGCCCCACGCCGTAGGCCGCCGCCTCGGGATCGACGCGTCCCGTGCGGCTGCGCCCCCCTTCCGGAAACACGAGGCCCACCTCGCCGCGCGCGAGCAGACTCGCGAAGCGTTGCATCACCTGGGTCGCTTCGCCCCGCGGGCCTCCCCGTTGGATGGGAAGGCACTTGAAGATGTAGGCCGCCACCCGACGGGTGAAGGTGGTGGCGAAGTTCATCCGCTCCGGCAGGTTCCAGGCCAGGGACGAGAAGTGGATCAGGTAGAACCACGGCGATCCCAGGGCCCAGCCGATCAGGAACGAATCGATCAGGGTCAGGTGGTTTGCGCACAACAGGAGCGGCGCGCCGTTCTCGCGCCGGATCGCGGCGTACGCGCGGCGAACCTCCCGCAGGCCCTCGATCCGGTATCGAAAGCCCAGACGCAGGACGGCGACCACCGCCGGCACCGTGAGCGGCGCCAGGGCGTACGCGATCCCGCGTTGGAGTGCGAGCTCCAGTCGAGGCCGCAACGGAGGGCGGCTTCTCGATGTCGTTGCCACTAGGAGATCTTGCCCTCGATCAGGGTCACCGCGTCGCCCACGGTCTGCACCGTGTCCACATCGTCATCGGCGATCTCGATGTCGAAGGCGTCCTCGAACTCGAGCACCACGTCCACGAGGCGCGCCGAGTTCACCTTGAGGTCGTCCAGGATATGCGTGCCCATGGCCACTCCGTCCAGTGCTCCATGGTTCTTCACATACGGCGTCAAGATCTTTACCACTCGCTCGAACACTTCCTGCTGACTCACGTTCCCTCCTTTGCGGTGAGCGCTCTCAGTCGCTCCATTTTCGAAAAACCAGACAAGCATTCACGTCTCCGAACCCGAAGCCGGCCTTCACGATCACCTCCAGGCCGGGCAGCTCCAGGGCTTCGTGGGGGATCGACGCCGCGTGCGGCTCGATCTCGGGGTGCACGTCCTCGCAGTTGATCGAGGGATGCACGAAGCCCTCGTGCAGCATCAGCACGCAGGCGATCGACTCGATGGCGCCCGCGGCGCCCAGCGTGTGGCCGATCATCGACTTGGTCGACGTGATGGGGGGCAGATGCCCGGGCTTGCGCTCGAGCGCCGCGGCCCAGGCCGACACCTCGCGCGGGTCGGCCCCGGTGGCCGTCAGGTGCCCGTTGATGGCGCCCACCTCGCCGGCGTCCACGGCCGCGTCGGCCAGCGCCGCGCGGATGCAGCGGCGCACTCCGTCCGGGTTGGGAGCCGTCATGCTGCCGCCCCCCCGCTGTCCGCCACAGTTCACGTCTCCGCCGGCCACCTCGGCATAGATGTGGGCGCCGCGGGTCCGGGCGCTCGCAAGGCTCTCGAGCAACACGACGCCGGCCCCGCAGCCCGCCACGAATCCGCCGGCGCTGGCACTCATGGGTCGGGAGGCGCGCTCGGGCTCGTCGTTGAAGCGACGGCACAACACCCGCATGGCGTCGAAGCCCGCCCAGATGTAGTGGCTCTCGCCCTCGGCGCCGCCGCACAGCATGCGGTCGGCCAGGCCGCGGCGGATGCGCAGCACGCCCTCGTAGATGGCCTCGGTTCCCGTGCTGCACGCGCTCGAGTTGGTGGTCACCTGGTTGCCCAGGGCCAGCAGCCCGCCGACCCGCGCCGAGATCCCGCTGGCCATGACCTGCTCCACCGCCGTGCTTCCCAGGCGCCGCACCTTCTTGGCGTTGGTGAGGGGGACGAGCCTCTCGCCGGTGGTGTCCATGCCGCCAATGCCCGTGCCAATCACGCAACCCGATCCCCAGTCCACGGCGCTGTCGTCGTCGGGCTCCGGCCGGGGGAGGCCGCCGTCGCGCCAGGCGTCCAGGGCCGCGATGGACGCGAAGCGATGGCCCGAGTTCATGGCCATCAGCTCGTCCTCGTCGAAGGTCGCCGAGGCAATCTCGTCCACGCCCCGGGGCACCCCGGCTACGCGGCTTCCGAATTCGCACTCCAGCATGCGTTCGTGAACCCGGATCCCCGACCTCCCCTTGCGCAGGGCCAGGGCAAAGTCGTGGGGACTGTTGCCGTTGGGCGCCACCACACCCATCCCGGTGATGACGACGCGCGTCCGATCGTCTCGAGTCATCGCGGCACCCCCATCCCGGAGAGCACGCCGGAACACACGACGCTGCCATCCGGAAGACGCATCTCCACCTGGGAGCGCAGCTTGCGTCGCCGGAAGAAGACCTTGCGCGCGTGGACCGTGACGCGATCCGCCGGATTCACGACGCCCGAGAAATCCACCTGGACGTCGGTAAACAGCGTGAGGATCTTGCCACCCTCGTCGTCGGAACCGTCGAGAGCCAGCAGGTAGATTCCCAGGGCCACCACGCCGGCCTGGGCCATGGCCTCCACCAGGATCACGCCCGGCGTGATCGGCCTGCCAGGAAAATGGCCGCGGTAGAACTCCAGTTCTGGAGAGAAGCACACGGTCGACACCACGTGGTCGTCGTCGATCTCGAGGATCTGATCGATGAACCGGAACGGCTCCCGATGCGGGATCCGGTCGAGTACCTGCTGGGGCGTCAGCACGCGTCCGGTCATCGCTCCATCCTCCCCCCGCGCGAGCGTTCACTCGGGTGCGGGTAGTCGGCGTAGAGGATGTCCCGGAAGGTTCCCACCTTGGCGCGCTTGATGCTGTAGACCGGCTCGTCGTCCACCAGCACGGTGGCGTCTCCCAACACCATGCTGGCGCCTGCGTGGGCGATTTCGGTGTAGCGGCGCACATCGATCTCGGTGCGCACGCAGCCGTCGTGGGGCCGGATCTGTCCGAAGAACTCCACCTCGCCACAGCCCAGGGCCCGCCCCGCACCGAGGCCACCACTCTGGACGCAGAAGAAACCCAGCAGCTGCCACACCCCGTCCAGCCCCAGACACCCGGGCTGAACCGGATCGCCGCGGAAGTGACAGCTGAAGAACCAGTCGTCGAGCCCCACGTCGCGCTCGGCCACGATGCGCCCGCGGGTTCCCTGGCGCTGGATCTCCAGCACCCGGTCGAGCATCAGCATGGGCGGCAACGGCAGCCGCGCCTCGAAGCTTTCCGGCGCATCGGACACCAGGGTTCCGTTGGCGAAGGCCAGCAGATCCTCCTTGGCGAAACTCTTGCGCGACAGGAATTCTTCGTAGGTCATGCGGGCTCCTGGGGGCGCTCCTCGAAGCGAAGCAGGTAGCTCGCCCACGTGAGCCCGGCGCCCACGCCCACCACGGCCACGTCGTCCCGATCGGCCCACTTCTCCCAATGCATGGAGAGCACCGAGGCGGAGCCGGCGGCCGCCGTATTGCCGAACCACTCCACGTTGTGGTGGTGGCACTCGGGCGCGATGCCGCACTGGTTTCGCACCGACTCCAGCATCAGGCGGTTGGCCTGGTGCCCCACGAAGTGGAAGCCCCGGTGGTCGTCGGCGTATTCCTCGCGCAGGGCGTTCAGGCAGCGGGTCATGCGCTTGATGCCGAAGGTCTGGACCGTGCGGCCCTCCTGGCGGAAATGACCGATCCGCGGCACCACCACCTTGTCGCCCCCCGCTGGGCTCGACGCGAGCGTGCTCGTCACCACCCGGGCTCGCGCCGGATGCCGCGTGGACACCACCGCCGCCGCGGCCCCGTCGCCCCACAACACCGCGGACGCGCGATCCGTGTAGTCCACGGTCTTGGTGAGACAGTCGGGCACGGCCAGCAGCACATAGTCGGGCAACCGGTCGGGCTGCATGCGCATCAGCAGGTCCATCTGGACGTAGAAGCTCGTGCACGCGGACACCACGTCGAAGGCGGGCACCTCGAGACCCAGCAGGCGAGCGATGTTGCAGGCTTCGGCCGGAGACGACGTGTCCGAGGCCGAGCCGCCGGCGATCACCATCCCGATCGCGTCTTTCGAAATCCCCGCCCGCTCGATGGCCATGGCGGCGGCCTGGCTGCCAAGCTCCGCGTTCGACACCACGGCGGCCTCCATGGCGCCGCGGGGATCGCGATTGCGCGTTTCGCGGATGTAATCCAGGGGCAGCACGGTGCGGCGCGCGCGGATCCCGGTTCGCTCCAGGATCCACTCGTCACTGGTTCCGATGTCCAGCTCTTCCAGGAAGCGGTTGTCCATCTCGTTGTCCGGGTGCTGGTGGCCGAATCCGTGCACGAACAGCGTCATCGCTGCACCCCGGAGATGTGCTCGCCGCCGTCGACCCGGATCACTTCGCCGTTGATCCAGGCTGCGTCGTCGCTGCACAGCAGGTAGATGGCATTGGCCACGTCGCGCGGCGTGGTGAGCCGGCCCAGGGGGTTGCGGCTGCGAGCCTGGGCCTTCAGGTGGTCGCTGCCGGGAATCGCCTGCAGGGCGGGGGTGTCGGTGATGCCCGCCTGCACCACGTTGGAGCGGATCCCGAAGGGCGCAAGCTCCACGGCCATGGCCCGGGCGATGGACTCCAGCGCCACCTTGGCCGCGGCCACACCGGCGTAGCCCTTCCAGGCCACCTGATTGCCCTCACTGGTGAGGCCCAGCACCCGCGCGTCCGACGCGAACAGCCCGCGGGTGAGCACGGCCTGGGTCCAGCCCAGCAGGCTCGTGCCCATACTGTGGATCGTGCGGCCCAGGTCTTCCTCATCCAGGTAGCGCGTCGGGTAGCTGGGCGCGCTGGCGAGCGACTGCAGGGCATCGACACCGCCGGCGAAGAGTTCGTCCACGGCGCTCCTCACCCGGGCCGCATCCACGCCCAGCGACGTCGCAAGTGCTTCGGCGGCCTGGTCGCGGTCCGGATTTCTTGTCTCGGGCGCAATCAGCTTCAGGTTCCCGAAGGCGATGGAGTGCAGCAGCATGCGGACCCGGCCGTCTTCCCCCAGGGCCGCGGCGAGCTGCGCGAGGATCTCGTCACGCTTTTCCGAATCCAGGGCATCGGCGTTGAACGTGAGCAGCGACACCCCGGTGCCGCGCAGTTTCTCGAACTCGGGCTCGATGCGTGCCATGGCGCCACGGCGATCCCGGTGAACGAGACACAGGTTCATTCCGTGCTCGGCGAGTTTGTGGGCAGTGGCGAGACCGAAGCCGCTGGATCCGCCGAGGATCAGACCCCAATGTCCGGATTCGAACGCAGCTGTCACCGGTCCCCCCTGGTTGCGCGATGGCCGCGACCCCGAGTCGGTATGCTCCCCCTCGGCGGACGCTTCCGCCACGGAACACACAAACATGACTCCGGGTCAATCGAAGGGCCGGAAATATGACTAACGGTCATTTTCATGTCAAGGGTCCGAGCTGAAACATAGAATGTAGGTGTTTCGCAACACTCCATGAAAACCCCCATCCTCGAGTTCTGGTTCGAATTCGCGAGCACCTACTCCTACCTGGCGGCGGAGCAGGTCGAGGCCCGAGCAGGGGTCTCAGGCGTCGACGTCGCCTGGAGGCCCTTCCTGCTGGGCCCGATCTTCCGCGCCCAGGGCTTTGCCGACTCGCCCTTCAACCTGTTTCCCGCCAAGGGCCGCTACATGTGGCGAGACCTTGCGCGCCTGTGCGCGAAGTACGGAGTGGCATTCTCGCGGCCCAGCGTCTTCCCCCGCAACGGGCTGCTGGCCGCCCGCGTGGCGTGCGCGGCCGCGTCCGAGCCCTGGCTTCCCGACTTCGTGCGCGCCGGCTACCGCGCAAACTTCGCCCTCGATCGGGACATCGCCGACCCCCGGGTGCTGGTGACGCTTCTGGACGACCTGGGCCAACCGGGAGCCGCGATTCTCGAGCGCGCGGCGTCGAACGAGAACAAGCTCGCCCTGCGCGCCCAATCCGAGCGCGCCGCAAGTCTGGGAATCTTCGGGGCTCCGAGCTTCCGGGTGGGGAGTGAACTCTTCTGGGGCCACGACCGCCTGGACGATGCACTCGCGTGGTGCGTCCGGGATGCGCTGGGCGACGGCGATTCGTAAGCTGCCGCCATGTCGGAAGCCCAACCGGGCCAGCTGTTGTTCGCGGGATTCGAAGGCACGCGGCTCCCGCGCGATCTGGCCGATCTCATCGCCGCCGGCCGGCTGGGGGGTGTCGTGCTGTTCGCCCGCAACCTGCAGGGCCCCGAGCAGGCGCGCGCCCTGGTCGACGCCCTACACGCGAGCGCACCCCCCGACACGCCGCTCACGGTGGCGATCGACCAGGAAGGCGGCCGCGTGCAGCGCCTGCGCGCGCCCTGGACCGAGTGGCCGCCCATGCGGCGACTCGGGGAACGCGATTCCCTCGAAGACGTGCGCCAGCTGGCCCGCGCCCTGGGACGCGAGCTCGCGGATCTGCGCATCGATCTCGACTTCGCGCCGGTGGTGGACGTGGACACCAATCCGGACAACCCGGTGATCGGCGACCGCAGCTTCTCCCGCGACCCGGAGCAGGTGGGACGCCTGGCGGCGGCATTCGTCGCGGCCCTCCAGGATGAGGGCGTCGCCGCCTGTGCGAAGCATTTCCCCGGCCATGGGGATACGTCGGTGGACAGCCACCTGGACCTGCCGCGCATCGACCACGATCTCTCGCGCTTGCGGGCCACCGAGATTCCACCCTTCCAGGCGGCCATCGACGCGGGTGTGGCCAGCATCATGACGGCCCACATCCTGCTGCCCCAGCTGTCGCAGCACATGCCCGCCACGCTCTCGCGCGAGGTGTTGCAGATATTGCGCAGCGACCTGGGCTACGACGGGCTCGTCTTCGGGGACGATTTCGAGATGGCCGCCGTGGCCGAGCACTTCACGCCCGAGCAGGCCACGGAGGCAGCCCTTGCAGCCGGCGTGGACGCGGTGATGGTGTGCAAGCGCGCGGACCTCCGGGATCAGGTCCTGGCGGCGCTCGAAGCCGCGCCGGAGTCGCTGCTCGCGCCGGCGTTCGCGCGCATGCGCCACTTCAAGCGCGAGTGGTCGGGAGGGCGACACGCCAGCGGGGCAAGCCCTCCGTACGCGCAGCACCTGGGGCTGGCAAGGCGTCTGGCCTGAGTCCTTTGCCAGCTCAGAAGGGCCAGTTGCTGGCGATCAGACCGCCGTCCACTTCCATCACCTTGCCGGTGACGAAGCTCGACGCCGGCGACGCCAGATAGAGAGCCGCCAGGGCGATGTCCTCCACCTGGCCGATGCGAGCCATGGGCGTTCTCGACTCCATGGCACCGCGAAGTTCGTCGTTCAGGAACGGCGCCAGGGCCGAGGTCTCCACGGCGCCCACGCCAATGGCGTTCACGCGCACGTTCGGTGCGAACTCGGCCGCCAGCTGTTGGGTCATGAACGACAGCGCTGCCTTCGCAGTGCCGTAGGCCACGAAGTTTGCCTGGGGCAGGCGTCCCGCGGCCGACGAGATGTTCACGATCGAGCCGCCGCCGGTCTCCAGCATGTGGGGAATCACCAGACGACTCATGTGGAAGGCCGTGGTCACGTTGAAGTGGAAGGCGCGCTCCAGGCTGCGGTCGCTGGTCTGGAGGGCGGCCTTCGGCGGCGAGCCTCCGGCGTTGTTCACCAGGATGTCGATGCGACCGAATTCCTTGAGGGTCTGGGCCACCACGTCGTCGAGCTGTTCGTCCTGCATCACGTCGCAGGGGACGGCCAGGGCCCGCCGTCCCAGACTGCGCACCTTCGCGGCCACGGCCTCGATCTGTTCGAGCGTACGGGCGGCGCACACCACGTTCGCTCCCATCTCGGCGAACGCCAGGGCCGAGCCCTCGCCGATGCCGCGGCCGGCGCCGGTCACGATCGCCACCTTGTCGTCGAGTCGGAATCGATCCAGGATCACGGACGGACCTCCTCACTGCCATCGTCGAATGGAACGGGTCATTATAGACTGCCGCTGGCCCCGGGAGGTGCCGTGTGATGGTCAAGCGGGTGTTCGTCTTGCTGCGTCTTCCGCATCGGGCCCAGGAGAACGCAGTCGTTGGGAAGTAGGCAACACCGCCCCATGCTGGCGCTGGCGGCGTTGGGGTGCTGCGCCCTGGGCGCCTCCGAGATCGAGCGGATCAGCCGGCGCGGCCCGGGGATGCCCGTCAACGCCGGCGCCTACCATCCGGCCGCCAGCCACGACTGCGGTGTGGTCGTCTTCAGCATGGCCGGCAGCGTCTTCGCGTACGAACCCGGGCGCGAGGGGCTGGAACGCATCAGCGTCGCCCGCGACGGCGGCGTGGCGAATCATTCCAGCGGACCCTCCGCCATCAGTTCCGGAGGCCGATTCGTGGCGTTCCAGTCCGGCGCCTCGAACCTGGTCGCCGCGGACCGCAACCGCCATGACGACACGTTCGTCCGCGACCGCGAGACCGGTGAGACCACGCGGGTGAGTGTTTCGAATCGCGGCATCGAAGCCGACGACGTCGGCGCCCCACTGGGCCACCCCCTGGCCCTGAGCGCGGACGGGCAGATCGCGGCCTTCAGCTCGAGGGCCGCCAACCTGGCCTTCGGAGACCGCAACCAGAAGATGGACGCCTTCATCCGCGACCGGATGCGCGGCAAGATTCAACGGGTCAGCATCTCATCCCGGTCCAAGGAAGCCGACGGGGACAGCTTCGCCACGGGCATGAGCGCCAGCGGTCGCTTCGTGGTGTTTTCGTCCGATGCCACCAACCTGGTGCCCGGAGACGTAAACGCCGCGCGCGATGTCTTCGTGCGCGATCGGGGCTCGGGCCTCACCACGCGAGTCAGCGTCTCGGACTCCTGGCGCCAGGGCAACGGAACCAGCGATTTCGGAGTGGTCAGTGACAACGGCCGCTTCGTGGCATTTGCCTCCGAGGCCTCGAACCTGGTGACGAACGACGGCAACGGCGCGCGTGACATCCTGGTTCGCGATCGGGTCCGGGAGGTCACGCTGCTGGTGAGCGCCACCGCCAAGGGTGAGCCGGGCAACGGCCCCAGTGACTTTCCGGCCATCAGCTCCAGTGGCCGCTTCATCGCCTTCAGCTCCAGGGCCGAAAACCTGGTGGAGAAGGACACCAACGGCGTCGCCGATGTCTTTGTGTACGACGGCTGGCGGGGCCGGATGACCCGGGTGAGCGTTTCCAACGCTGGCACCCAGGCCGATGGCGACAGTGGCCAGTGGTCGGTGGCGATCAGCCCCGACGGGTCGTGCGTGGCCTTCGATTCGTACGCAACCAATCTCGTGCCCGACGACGGCAACAAGACCCTCGACGTCTTCGTGGTGCGGCGATTGCACGCGTCGCCGTGAGTCCCATCTACGCCCTCGGGCCCGAGATCTCCTTCCCGCCGGTGGAAGAGGCGGACAAGAGCGGCCTGCTGGCGGTGGGGGGCGACCTTTCGGCGGAACGCCTGTTGCTGGCCTACTCGCTGGGAATCTTTCCCTGGTACGAGGACGGGCAACCCGTTCTGTGGCATGCCCCGGACCCGCGCATGCTGCTGGCCCCGTCGGCCCTGCGAGTTTCGCGCAGCCTGGCTCGCAGCCTGCGCCGCGGTCGCTTCGAGCTGCGACTCGATACGGCGTTCCGGGCGGTGGTGCGCGGGTGCGCCGAGGCGCCGCGCAAGGGCGAACCGGGAACCTGGATCACGGACGACATGTTCGAGGCCTACTGCCTCCTGCACGAGCTGGGCTTCGCCCACAGCGTCGAATCGTGGCAGCGGGGCGAGTTGGTGGGCGGCATGTACGGGGTGTCCCTGGGTGGATGCTTCTTCGGCGAGTCCATGTTTGCGCGCCAGCGCGACGCTTCGAAGGTGGCGCTGGTGGGACTGGTGCGACAGATCGAGGCCTGGGGCTTCGACCTGCTCGACTGCCAGATCCACTCCGATCACCTGGCGCGGCTGGGCGCCGCCGAACGTCCGCGGGGCTGGTTCACCCGCGCCCTGGGGTTCTCGTTGCAGAAACAGACGCGGCGCGGCGCGTGGCACTTCGACCCCGCAGTTCTCGACGATCTGTCGCAGCAGAGGGCCAGGTCCGCGCTTCCAGACCGCTGCGCCGAGCCGTAGAATGGCCGCGCGCACCGATTCCCCGCGCACCGGAGGCCGTCCCCCATTGACCCTGCGCAATCTTGCATTCGAAGGGCCCAACGCCGAGCAGATCGAGTACTGGAACGCCCAGGCGGGCCCGCGTTGGGTGAGCGCCCAGGAGATTCTCGATGCACAGCTCTCCGAGATCGGGCTGCGCGGCATGGAACGCGCGGAGGTGGCGGGCGGTCATCAGGTTCTCGACGTGGGCTGCGGTTGCGGCCAGACCAGCCTGCAGCTGGCCGAGCGGGTCGGCCCGGAAGGTTCCGTCACCGGAATCGACATCTCCTCGGTGATGCTGGCGCGCGCCCGCGACCGGGCGGCGGGCTGGGGAAGCGTGCGTTTCGAGAATGCCGACGCCCAGACGGAGGAGCTTCCCGCCGGGCACTTCGACCGCATCTTCTCTCGCTTCGGCGTGATGTTCTTCGGCGACCCCAAGGCCGCCTTCCGGAACCTGCACGCGGCCTGCAAGCCCGGCGGGCGGCTCGCGTTCCTGTGCTGGCAGGCGCTCGGGCGCAACGATTGGATGCGGGTGCCCTTGGCCGCCGCGGCCGCGCACCTGACGCTGCCCGCCCCCCCGTCGCCGGACGCACCCGGACCGTTCGCATTCGCGGATCCGGAACACGTGTGTGGGATCCTGGCGAGCGCGGGCTTCCACGACGTGGCCTGGGGACCACTGGAGCAGCCCCTCTCGGTGGGAGGCGGCGCGGACGTGGACACGGTCGCCGAGTTCCTGTTGGGCCTGGGACCGTTGGGGCGCATCATCGGCGATGGGGATGATGCCACCCGCGCCCGGGTGATGGGCGCCATTCGCGAGTCGCTGGCTCCCTACACAACCGCAAGCGGCGTCCGCATGGACTCGGCCGCCTGGGTCTTCACGGCCAATCCGTGAACCGGCACCGATCCGTGAACCGGCACCACGTCGTGAACCGGCACCACGTGCGATGAGCGCGAAAGCCGACTGGGGCTGGGCCAGCGAACTCGAGGACGTCTCGTCCCAGGTGGCCATCGTCGGCGTGGGCGACGCCGACCAGACCCGGGCCTCGGGCCGCACCGCCCTCGAAATCGCGGGCCAGGCCGTCGAGCGCGCCATCGCCGACGCGGGACTTCGGCCCGAAGACGTGGACGGGATCCTCTTCAGCGGCGGTCTCGGAGACGCCTTCGACGACAAGGCCTTCCGTGCCCACTTCGGCACGCATCACGAAATGTTCACCTCGGGCGCAGGCGGTGCCATGGTGTGGGCGGCCACGGCGCCCTGCATCGCCGCGAAGGCCCTGCAGAGCGGCAGGGCCCGCCACATCGTGAACGTCTTCTCGGTGTCGTGGGCCACGCAGCGCTCGAGCATGCTGGGGGGGCCCGGTCAGTTCCACGCGGCCGAGCGCTTCAAGCGAAATCTGGAGGTTCCCTTCGGCTGGTTTCCCCAGCCTGTCTACTTCGCAACCATCGCGCGCCGCCACATGTTCGAGTTCGGCACCACGCCCGAACAACTCGGCGCCATCGCCGTGGCATGCCGCCGCCACGCCAACCTGCACCCGGGCGCCGTCATGAGGGACAAGACCCTGACTCTCGACGACTACCTGGCGCGACCCATGCTGGTGGATCCCCTGCGCGTGGAAGATTGCTGCCTGATCTCCGACGGGGGCGGCGCCTACGTGATGACCACTCCCGAGCGCGCCCGCGACCTGCGCAAGCCGCCGGTTCTCGTGGCCGGTGTGGGCGAGGCCCATTCGGCCACCGGCACCTACTGGAGTCAGCAATCGGCCTTCACCAGCACGCCCCAGGTCTTCTCGGCGCCCGCGGCCTTCGCCATGGCGGGGCTCTCCCCCAGCGACGTGGATGTGCTGACCCTCTACGATCCCTTCACGATCGTGGCGCTCATGCAGATCGAGGACATGGGCTTCTGCCCCAAGGGCGAGGGCGGCCGCTTCGTGGAGGGAACGCGCCTGCACCACGACGGCGGCGGGCTTCCCTACAACACCCACGGCGGTCTGCTCTCCCACGCCTACGTGCTCGGCATCTCCCATGTGGTGGAGGTGGTGCGCCAACTGCGGGGCGAGGCCGCCGCCCAGGTGCCCGACGCGAAGGTGGGCGTCTACGGCGGCTACACCGGGCACATGGCCAGCACGCTGGTCATGCGGAGCGAGGCGTGAGCATCCCCTTCCCCATGCCCGACACCGAGTGGGAGGCCACCCGCGAGTTCTGGCAGGCCGCCTCCGAGAATCGGCTCGTGATCCCCCGCTGCTCGGCGTGCCAGACCTGGAACTGGTATCCGGGAGAAGTGTGCCGAGCCTGCCACGACGGATCGCTTTCGTGGACGCCCGTGTCGGGTCGCGGCACGCTCTTCTCCTGGGCGCTGGTGGACCGCGCCTTCGTGCCGGCGTTCGCAGAGGAGATCCCCTATCTCACGGGCCTGGTGTCGCTGGCGGAAGACCCGGCCGTGCGCCTGGTGACGCGCCTGGTGGACTGCGAGCCCGGCGACCTGCGCATGGATCTCCCCATGCAGGTGGTGTACCGCCCCCTGCGCTTCCCGGAGACACCGGACGAGGTCATGGCCCCCTTCTTCGCCCCGGCCATTTGAATTCGCCAGACCCTTCCTGTACCAACCCTGGATTCCTCGCCCTGGCCATCGCCTGGCCGGGCGTAAGCCGCGCGGACTCCCGACTCCAGATCGTCCTGGGGGATCCGGACTGGGAACTTCCCGACGTGGGGCCTGGGTTCGCCAGGCGCGCAGCGTCCGGGTTTCGGCCGTGGGCGACCGTCTGCCTACTCGGGTTCGAGCTGGAAGCGCTCGAGGTAGGGGGCGAAGGCCTCTCGGATGGCTTCCGGAGCGATCCCGAACTCCTCGGGCGTATAGCGATGGATTCCGTGCTTGCCCTTGGGGTTGTCCGCGATGAAGGCCTTCATCGCGGTGGCGCCTGTCTCCGTCATGGGCAGATCGAAGGCGCGGTAGATCTTCTCGACCTCGCCGAATTGATTGGAGACGAAATCCTGGAAGTACATGTCGTAGAACCGGGCGTCCGGATAGGCTGCGGCGCTTCGCACGGAGATGGCGTGCTCGAGCACGTGCTTGATGCGCGCGGTCCAGTCCGACGCGATCTCCACCGGGTCCACTTCGTCACTGCCCATGGATCGAACCAGTGCGGTGAGGCTCGCGTACGACGTCATGGTCTTTACGGGGTCCCTATGCGTGAAGACGATGCGCGCATCCGGATACGTGCGAAGCAGGTGCTCGAGCCCCCACATGTGGGCGCCCGTCTTGAGCACCCAGCGCGGTCCCGGGTTGCGGAACTGCAGGTGCTGCAGCTGCTGGATGTGGAAATCGTAGACGTGCTTCCAGTCCGCTTCGAAGTCGACCCAGTCCTCGTAGCTGGGGACCCGGAACTGATTGTGGAACAAGGGAGTGCACATGGTCTCGCCCATCAGGGTCACGCACTCCTGGGACAGCTGGGCGCCCATGGGATGCATGGCCTTGAAGGCGGGGATCTGGAGTTCGACCCCCGGGAAGGTCGCGGCGCAGGCCTCGATGCGCGGGTCCGTCGCAAAGCTTGCCGCTTCCGGGGGCGGCGAGGGGAACATGGCCTCCCAGGTCAGCGGTACCTTGTTGTCCGGGTCCGCGCCCAGGATGTCGTGCAGGATCGTGGTGCCGGTGCGCGGCATGCCGACGATGAAGACGGGCTTCGCGATCTTCTCCTGCGCGATCTCGGGCCACGACTTGCGGTCGCCCACATAGTCGAGGCGGTTGCGGGTGTGCCCAAGTACGCGCTCGCGCGCAATCATGCGACCGATGGCGTTGAGCCGCCCTTCGCGTTCCAGGGAAGCGAGCAGGCGCTCGAGGGGTTCGAGGAAGGGCCCCGGGCCGAAGTCCTGGCGACCCCCGGCCCGCCGCCACGCCTCCTGGAGGATCGAGTCCAGTTCGAGACTCGTCGCGCTTTCACTCATCTTCGGCTCCTCCGTGCGTCCTGGAACGCAGGCTACCGTACCCCCTGCCCGCGCAGGCGAGCGCATTCGGCAGCGGCCGCGCTGCCCCCCCTTCTTCGCTCCCGCCGTGTAAACTGACGGCCTGCCAGATACACCGGGAGATACACCGGGCCGAGACCCGGATCCCAGGGAGCCCCATGGCCGATCTGTTTCGCGACGCCGCCAGCATCGATTACCCGATCGTCGATTGCGACTCCCACGTGAACGAACCGCCGGATCTGTGGCAGGAGCGCGTGCCCGCTCGCTGGAAGGATCGCGCCCCCATGGTGAAACACACCGAGAAGGGCGATGTCTGGCTCTTCGACGGCGGGCGCGAGAAGTGGCCCGTGGGCCTCACGGCCGTGGCCGGACTCTCCTACTTCGACTTCCGGCCCATGGGCATCACGTACGAAAGCATGCGCCCGGGGAGCTTCGACACCAAGGCGCGTCTGCAGGACATGGACGCGGACGGCATCTACGCCCAGGTGCTGTACCCGAGCGTCACGCTCAAGGGCGCCAAGATCTACAGCGACGAGCGCGAATTGCAGCTCGTGTGTGTTCGCGCCTACAACGACTGGCTGCTGGAATTCTGCCAGGGTTCCGGGGGCCGGCTGATTCCCCAGGCCATCATCCCCACCACCGGGCTCGACGACGCGCTCGCCGAACTCGACTACGCCCTGGCGAACGATCACCGGGGAATCGTGATCTCTTCGTTTCCCAACGGGAGCATCGACCCCAAGCCCGAGGACGATCGCTTCTGGGCGGCGATCCAGGAGGCCGGCTGCCCCGTTTCGGTGCACATCGGAAGTTTCGTGCGGGCCGACCTGGCGGGGCGACGCGAGTCGTGGTCGTCGCTGGCCTTCGTGGGCATGGCCGCGCTCACCAAGGCGGGCGGCCAGACGCTGCCCGCCGTGTGCGACATCCTGTTCTCGGGAATCTTCCAGCGCTTTCCGGAACTCAAGATCGTGCTGGTGGAATCCAACATCGGCTGGATCCCCACGCTTCTCGAACAGAGCGACGACATGTTCCGGCGCTATCGCTGGTACACCGGCGCCGTCAACGAGCAGAAGGAGATGCCCAGCGACATCTTCTTCCGGAACTTCTGGGCCACCTTCATGGTGGACACGGTGGGCATGGACCTGCGCCACCGCATGAACGTGGACCACCTGATGTGGTCCACCGACTACCCCCACAGCGGCTCGGACTGGCCCAATTCGCGGATCACCATCGAGCGGGTGTTCCGGGACGTCCCGGTGGACCAGGTCAAGAAGATGCTCCACAGCAACTGCGTGAAGCTCTACGGACTGGACCACATTCCCGAGCGTCTACCCCACCGCTGAATGGATACGGTGCTTTTTCACCACATCTCCGAGGCTTGAAAACCCTGTCTCGGCCGCGCTACTAGACCAACGCTTCCTGGGGGACCCATCTCGCATGACCGCGCTGAAGGTCGGGATCGTGGGCGTGGGCAACTGCGCCAGTTCCCTGGTTCAGGGGATCGAGTACTACCGCGGCCGCAGCGCCGAGGACGCGGTGGGCCTCATGCACTGGAGCCTCGGCGGCTATACGCCCGCGAGCCTCGAGGTGGTGGCCGCCTTCGACATCGATGCCCGCAAGGTGGGGCACGACGTGAGCGAAGCGATCTTCGCCGCGCCCAACTGCACCACGGTCTTCCATCCCAACGTGCCCAAGGCCGGCATTCCGGTGCGCATGGGCCGCATCCTGGACGGCTTCTCCGATCACATGCGCGACTACGAGGAGCGCCGCACCTTCGTGCTCTCGGACGCATTCGAGGCCGACCGGGATGAGGTGGTGCGCGTTCTCGTGGACGCGGGCACCCACGTGCTCGTGAACTATCTGCCGGTGGGATCGGAGCAGGCCACGCGTTTCTACGCCGAGTGCGCTCTCGAGGCGCGCTGTGCCTTCGTGAACTGCATGCCCGTATTCATCGCCAGCAATCCCGACTGGGCCCGGCGCTTCGAGGAAGCGAACCTCCCGATCGTGGGCGACGACATCAAGGCCCAACTGGGCGCCACCATCACCCACCGCATGCTCACCGACCTGTTCCACAAGCGGGGCGTCAAGCTCGAGCGCACCTACCAGCTCAACACGGGCGGCAACACCGACTTCCTCAACATGCTGAACCGGACGCGGCTCTCCTCCAAGAAGGAGTCGAAGACCGAAGCGGTGCAGTCGGTGGCCGCCGAGCGACTCGACCCGAACGACATCCACATCGGACCCAGCGACTACGTGGCCTGGCAGAAGGACAACAAGGTCTGCTTCCTGCGCATGGAGGGAAGGCTCTTCGGCGACGTTCCCATGAACCTGGAGCTCCGCCTGTCCGTCGAGGACTCGCCCAATTCCGCCGGTGTCTCCATCGACGCCATCCGCTGCTGCAAGCTGGCGCTGGAGCGGGGCACAGGCGGCGTCCTGCACGGCCCCTCCGCCTACCTGATGAAGCACCCCCCCGTACAACACACGGACGACGAAGCCCACCGCATGATCAACGCCTTCATCAACGGCACGGACAGTGACGAAGTAGCCCCCCGCAAGGCCAGCGCCACCGCCTAGCCCCGCACTCCCTCACCCCCATGGCGACCAACGCGCCGATCGAAGCAACCGACTCTCCCACCGATCGCGAACTTCGAGCGCATCGTGCATCCACCCGCCCGGCTGCTTGTACTGCTCCGGCACCTCGCGCGAAATCAAAGGCGATAGCGCCTTCGGCTTCATCACCTTCTGCCACAGCACGATCTCGCGCCTGCGCCCGCCGCCGTGGGCGGTGCGAAAGGCGGCGTCGACGCTCAAGATCGAGGTGCCCGACGCCTTCGCCCGCGCCATCTCCGCTGAATAGTGCGAGCCCGATCGCTCCACGTAGGCCTCGAGCCGGCCCTCGTAGGGCCAGACCGTGTCCTCCATGAAGACCGACGGGTCGCGATCGGCCACAGCCGTGGGCACCTGCGCCAGATCCACCTCCTGGAGCGGAGACCACGGCAGCGGCACCAGGATCTTGCCCGTGACGTCGTGGCGCAGGCCGTCGAGCTTCTCGGCCGCCAGAGCCAGATCGCCAGCGTCGATGCGCCGCACCAGCGCCTCGAAGGCCGCGCCGTCGCGGAGGGCGGTGATGGTGACCACGTTGTACGAGACGCCGGTGCCGTGGGCGTGGTGCAGGAAGTAGAGCAGGCGCGCGTCGCCACCCGAGCCGAGCGCCGGCCACCACTCGTCGCGGAACGCCGCCTCGAAGGCGTCTTCGTGGCGACCCATCACCTCGTGGACTTCGTGCAGGTAGAGCATGCTTCTCCGTCTTCAGGCGGGAGAGCGGCCGAATTCCGCCAGGATCGCCGCGCGGTCGGCATCCAGCTCGGGCGCCGGCTCCCGCGTGTCGGGATCGTCGAACGCCGAGAGCTTGATGGGGTTTCCGGCCAGGCTGAGACCCCCCGGCTCCCCTCGACCCGCACCAGCATGTTGCGCGCCGCCACCTGGGGATCGCGCAGCATGGCTTCCACGTCGTTCACCGGGCCGCACGGCACACCGGCTCGCTCCAGGCACTCGAGCCACTCGACGGTGGTGGCGCCGGAGAGTGCGGCTTCCAACGAGGACCGGAGCTCATCGGCATGCTGCGTGCGCGACGGGTTGTCGGCGAAACGGGAATCCGCGACCAGCTCGGAGCAGGCGAGGACCTCGCAGAGCCTGGCGAAGAGATCGTCGTTGCCGGCGGCGATCACCAGATATCCGTCGCGTGTGGCCAGGGCCTCGAAGGGGGTGATCGACGGGTGACGCGAGCCCAGGGGGCCCGGTATCTCGCCGGTGGCCTGGTAGCGCGCCACCGCGTTCTCGAGCGTGGCGATCTGGGCGTCCAGCATGGCCACGTCCACCTGCATGCCCTCGCCGCTCTGCACACGAGCCAGCAGCGCCGCCTGGATGCCGATCGCCGTGAACAGCCCCGCGGTGATGTCGCCCATGGAGCTCCCCACCCGGGTGGGAGGCCCGCCCGGGTGCCCGGTGAGGCTCATGATGCCGCCCATGGCCTGCACCACGATGTCGTAGGCGGGCCGCTTCGCGTAGGGGCCGCTCTGCCCGAACCCGGACGTGGACGCCATCACCAGCCGCGGGAAGCGCGCGTGCAGGGCCTCCCAGCCGTAGCCCAGGCGATCCATGACGCCGGGCCGGAAGTTCTCGGTGAGCACGTCGGCCCGCGTCAGCAGCGCCTCGAAGATGGCGCGGTCGGCAGCGTCCTTGAGATCCAGGGCGATGCTCTGCTTGCCCCGGTTCAGGGACAGGAAGTAGGCCGAGCGCCCGCGGAGGAAGGGGCCGACCCGGCGCGCGTCGTCCCCGCCGCGCGGCGACTCCACCTTGATCACTCGCGCGCCCAGATCGGCGAGCACCATGGTGCAGAACGGACCCGCGAGCACGCGGGTCAGGTCGACGACGAGAGTGCCGCTGAGCGGCCCGGCCACGGGCATTCAGCCCCTGGCGGACTTCAGCCGCTGCTCCAGCGCGTCGAGTTCTTCGAGCAGCGCCTTGGGCGCGCGGTCGCCGAACTTCGCGTAGTACTCGCGGATGCCCGGACACTCGGCCTGCCAGGCCGCCACATCCACCTGGAGCAGCTCAGCCAGGTCGTCGCCCGTGACGTCCAGACCCGATACGTCGAGCTCGCCCTCCGCCGGCACGTTGCCGATGGGGGTCTCGCTGGCCTTGGCCGTCCCCGCGCAGCGCTCGAAGATCCACTTGAGCACGCGGCTGTTCTCGCCGTAGCCGGGCCACAGGAAATCGCCGCCCTCGCCCTTGCGGAACCAGTTGACGTAATACACGCGCGGCAGGTCTGCGCCCGCGCGCTGGCCGATGCGGAGCCAATGCCCCCAGTAGTCGGCCATGTTGTATCCGCAGAAGGGCAGCATGGCCATGGGATCACGGCGCAGGTCGCCCACCTTGCCGGCAGCGGCGGCGGTCTTTTCGCTGCCCATGATCGAGCCCAGGAACGTGCCGTGCTGCCAGCTGCGCGCCTCGGACACCAACGGCACGACACTCGCCCGGCGGCCGCCGAAGAGGATGGCACTGATGGGCACGCCCCTGGGATCCTCCCACTCGTCGGCGATCACCGGGCACTGGCGGGCGGGCGCCGTGAAGCGCGCGTTCGGGTGGGCCGCGGGCGTTCCGGATTCGGGCGTCCACGCGTTGCCGCGCCAGTCGGTGAGCTTCGCCGGAGGCTCATCGGTCATCTCCTCCCACCAGACGTCGCCGTCCGGCGTGAGGGCGCAGTTGGTGAAGAAGCTGTTTTCCTGGAAGCTCAGCATGGCGTTCGGATTCGATTTCATGCTGGTGCCCGGCGCCACTCCGAAGAATCCGTACTCGGGATTGATGGCGTAGAGGCGGCCGTCCTCGCCGAACTTCATCCAGGCGATGTCGTCTCCGATGGTCTCTACCTTCCAGCCTTCGATGGTGGGCTCCAGCATCGCCAGGTTGGTCTTGCCGCAAGCGCTGGGGAAGGCGGCACAGATGTACCGGGCCTCGCCCCGGGGCGACGTGATCTTGAGGATCAGCATGTGTTCGGCGAGCCAGCCCTCGTCGCGGGCCATGGCCGAGGCGATGCGGAGGGCGAAACACTTCTTGCCCAGCAGGGCGTTGCCGCCGTAGCCCGAGCCGAACGACCAGATCTCGCGGGTCTCCGGGAAGTGCACGATGTACTTGTTGTCGGAGTTGCAGGGCCAGGGCACGTCCTTGCGCCCCTTCGCAAGGGGAGCGCCCACCGAGTGCAGACAGGGCACGAAGTCGCCATCGCCAAGCGTCTCGAGCACCTTCTTCCCCATGCGCGTCATGATGCGCATGTTCGCCACCACGTAGGGCGAGTCGCTGATCTGCACACCGATGTGTGCGATGGGCGAGCCGATGGGTCCCATGCTGAAGGGGATCACGTACATCGTCCGGCCCTTCATGCAGCCGCCGAACAGGCCTTCGAGCGTCCGACGCATTTCGCCGGGGTCGGCCCAGTTGTTGGTGGGGCCGGCATCCACTTCTTTTTCGCTGCAGATGAAGGTTCGGCCTTCGACCCGCGCCACGTCCGCCGGGTCCGACAGGATCAGGTAGCTGTTGGGCCGCCTGGTCTCGTCGAGCTTGCGGGCGGTGCCGCTCTCGACCATGAGCTGGATCATCTCCTCGGCTTCTTCCGGCGACCCGTCACACCAGCGGACCGCGTCCGGCTGGCACAGGGCCTCCATCCCTCGAACCCAGGATCCGAGCTTCTCGTTCTTCGTCATCTCAGCGCCCCTGCGTCTCATCCGTTGGACCCCGCAAAAAGAAAACCGGCGTCCCCCCCGAAAAGGGGCGCCGCACCGCCCGCCAGTATAAACCCCGGGCTCAGAAGAGGGCAACGATGGCTCCGACGAGCCCTCCCCAGGCGAGTATCAGGTTGGCCAGCAACGTGAGCCCGAAGCCGGGGCCGCGCTTGGCGGGGTTGGTGATATAGGCCCGAGCGTAGAGCGCCCGGCCCAGGATGAAGAGCAGGCCCACCGCCGCCCCGACCCGGTCGCTCACGAATGCGGAAAACAGGAACAGGGCCGGCAGAAACACCACCAGCTGCTCCACCGTATTGCCCTGGATCCGGAGGTAGCGCTCGAACTCCGTGTTGCCGGTAGTGGCGGGGGCCGGAACGCCCAGACGCCCTCGGGCCTGCCCCGTCATGAAGACGAAGACGGTGTACTCGATCAGCGCGACGGCCGCGACGATGGACGAATATTGGAAACCCTGGAGAGGCCCTGCGAATTCCACGCGGTCCGCCTTGGCACAGGAAGGGCGCCAGGGGCCGTGATACCACTCCAGGGCAGCGAATGACAGAACAAACGGTCAGGCGCCCGAGCGCGGGCGGATCAGCCCCTCCTGGGCCATGGACACCACCAGGACCCCGTCGCGGCTGAACAGGCGCCCGGTGCTGAAGCCGCGGGCCCCGGCGGCGGCCGTGCTCTCCTGCTGGTAGAGCAGCCACCGGTCCGCGCGGAACGGGCGGTGGAACCACATGGCGTGGTCGAGCGACGCCACCTGGTGATTGTCGTCGATCCACGACACGTCGTGGGGCAACAGCGCCGTGTCCATCAGGGTGAGGTCCGAGGCGTAGGCCGCGACGCATTGGTGCAACAGCAACGAGTCGGGCAGCGCGCCGTTGCTGCGAACCCAGACCTGCATGTGGGGCGGACGCCGGCCCGGCGCCATGGGGTTGATGTCCTCCACGTAGCGCACGTCGATGGGCCGCTCGCGCTCGGCCCACACGCGCTCGGACTCGGGCAGGCTGTCGGCAAACGAGAGAACCCGGTCGCGCCAACTGGCCAGCGATTCAGGGTCGGGTGCGACCGGCATCTCGGCCTGGTGCTCGGGCCCCTTCTCGGGTTTCTGGAACGACGCCTCCAGGTGGAAGATGGCGCGGCCGTGCTGGATGGCGGTGGCGCGTCGGGTGGTGAAGCTTCGCCCGTCGCGGGTGCGATCCACCTGGTAGAGAATCGGGTGGTTCGGATCTCCCGGGCGCAGGAAATAGGAGTGGAGCGAATGGGTCTGACCGTCCTCGACGGTGCGCCCCGCCGCCACCAGTGCCTGCCCCAACACCTGGCCCCCGAACACCCGCTGGGAGCGATCGTCCGGGCTCTTGCCCCGGAAGAGGTCTACCTCGAGGTGCTCCAGGTCGAGCAGGGCGAGCAGTTCGTCGAGGGCTTTCTGCATGGGGCTTCGGGTTGCGACCGGCCGGGCAACACGAGCAGATCGCGTCCACGACGGTACCCTGTGGCGGGGAGGCGCGCTTGTTTCGGATCCTTGCCGAAGACCTGAAGGCGGTCCAGACCAACGATCCCTCGGCGACGAGCGCGATCGAAACGCTGCTCGTGCACACTCCCCTGCACGCGATCCTGCTGTACCGGTTGGCCCACTGGCTGCACGCGGTGCTTCACGTGCCGGTGATTCCACGCCTGATCTCGGCTGTGGGCCGCTTCTGGACGGGCGTCGAGATCCACCCGGGGGCGAAGATCGGCCGGCGCTTCTTCATCGACCACGGCACTGGCCTCGTGATCGGCGAGACCTCGGAGGTGGGCGACGACTGCGTCTTCTTCCACAACGTGACCCTGGGTGGCACCGGAAAGCACCGGGGAAAGCGCCACCCGACGGTGCGCGACAACGTGTTCATCGGAACCGGTGCGACGCTGCTGGGTCCGATCACGGTAGGGTCGAACGTGAAGATCGGAGCCAACTCGTTCATCCGCATGCACGATGTGCCGCCCGGCTGCACGGCGGCGGGAACCCCGGCGAGAATCGTGAAGCGCGGCAACAAGCGCGTGAACGAGGAGCTTCCCCGAACGCAGATCTCGGACGCCTCGATCCCCATTCCCCTCCCGAACGACCTTCGTGATACAAAGCCCTCGTGAACGCGCCCGCCGAAAAACTGCGCGCCCTGCTGGAGGCTCCCGGCCTGCGGGTGATGCCCTGCTGCTTCGACGCCCTCTCGGCCCGGCTGATCGAGCGGGCCGGCTTTCCGCTCACCTTCATGAGCGGATTCGCGGTGTCGGCCACGCGCCTGGCCCTGCCGGACACAGGCCTGATCTCCTACGGCGAGATGCTCGACCAGGGGCGCAACATCTGTTCCTCGGTCTCGATCCCGGTGATCGGAGACGCCGACACGGGCTACGGAAACGCCCTCAATGTGAAGCGCACCGTGGAAGGCTACGCCCGGGCCGGATTCGCCTGCGCCATGATCGAAGACCAGGTGGCCCCCAAGCGCTGCGGCCACACCGAGGGCAAGCAGGTGGTGGAGCGCGACCAGGCCCTGGCCCGGGTGCGCGCGGCGGTGGACGCTCGCGACGAGGGCGCCGGCATCCTGGTCATGGCCCGCACCGACGCCCGCGCTCCCCATGGCCTGGACGAGGCCCTCTGGCGGGCCCGCGAGTTTGCGAAGCTCGGCGCCGACATCGTGTTCTGCGAAGCGCCACGCAGCGAGGCGGAAATGCAGCGCATCTGCGCCGAGGTAGACGCCCCCCAGATGGCGAACCTGGTGGAGGGCGGGAGCACCCCGGTGTTGCCGCCGGCGCGCCTGGAAGAGATCGGCTTCAAGATTGCGGCCTATCCACTGACGCTGTTGTCCGCGGCCGTGGACGCCATGCAGAGGGCCCTGGATGCAATCGAGCGGGGAATTCCCGCCGAGCGATTGTTGGACTTCGAAAACCTGCGCGAGCTGGTAGGATTCGACCGCTACGACGCGGCGCGCTCGCGCTACGCCGACGGAGGCTAGCGGAGGCAAGCGGAGGCAGGAAATGGGACGCGCGATCTTCGTACGCGAAAACGGCGGACCGGAAGTGCTGCAGATCGAAGCCCACGAGGCGGCCCAGCCGGGTCCGGGCCAGGTCCGGGTACGCGTGTCTGCCGCCGGTGTCAACTTCATCGACGTCTACTTCCGCACCGGCCTGTATCCGCGACCCGTCCCCTTCGTGGCGGGACTGGAAGGAGCCGGCGTGGTGGAGGTGGTGGGCCCGGAGGTGCGGGGGCTCGCCGTGGGCGACCGCGTCGCCTGGGCCACGGCGCCCGGTTCCTACGCGAATCACGTGGTCGCGGCGGCCCAGAGCCTGATTGCGATCCCGAACGGCGTCACCAACGCCCAGGCCGCCGCCACCATGCTGCAGGGTATGACCGCCCACTACCTGGCCCACGGCGTACGCGAAACGCGCCCGGGCGACGTGGCCCTGGTGCACGCGGCCGCTGGCGGGACCGGGCTGCTGCTGGTGCAGACCCTGGTGGCGGCCGGTGCCACGGTGATCGGCACCTGCTCCACCGCCGAGAAGGAGGAGCTGGCCCGGGGCGCCGGGGCGAGCCACATGATCCGGTACACGGAGCAGAGCGTGCCCGACGAGGTGCGCCGCTTCACCGATGGCGAGGGCGCCCATGTGGTGTATGACGCCGTGGGGCAGAGCACCTTCGAGGGGAGCCTGCAGTCGCTGCGGCCGCGCGGCCTGCTCGCCCTGTTCGGGCAGGCCAGCGGACCGGTGCCGCCGTTCGAGCTGCGGCGCCTGAACGACATGGGCTCACTGTTCGTCACGCGCCCGTCGCTGGCCCACTACACGGCCACGCGCGCCGAGTTCGAGATGCGCGCGTCGGAGGTTCTCGGCGCGGTGGCCAAGGGAGCCCTGCAGGTCCGGATCGGCGCCGAGTTCGCTCTCGACGAGGCGGCCGAGGCCCACAGGGCCCTGGAAGGTCGGGCGACCACCGGGAAGGTGCTGCTCTACCCCTGACCCGGACCCGCGGTCTGGATCAACAGCTGCCGGTAGAAGCGCACCGCGTCGCCCAGGTCTGCGATCCGCATGCGCTCGTCCATGCCGTGAACCCGGACGCGGTCGTCCACCGTGAAGGGGAAGGGCGCGAAGCGGTAGAGCGAATCGCTGACCCTGCCGTAGTGGCGGGCGTCGGTCCCCCCCAGGACCAGATAGGGAACCACCTGCGCGTCGGGAAACACCTGACGGATGGCGCGGCGCAGACTTTCGTAGGCGGGGGTGTCCACGGGGGATACGCGACTCGGGTCGCGCGGCGTGGGTCGCGGGCTGAGTTCGATCTGCACGCGTTCGTCGTTCACGCTGCTCTTCACGTGTTCCAACACGGTCTCCACCGTGTCGCCCGGCAGGAGCCGGAAATTCACCGCGGCCCGGGCCCGACGCGGCAACACGTTTTCCTTCACGCCGCCCTCGATGATGGTGGGCGCAGTGGTGGTGCGGATCATGGCGTCCAGCGAGGGCTCGCTGGCCATGGCGATCTCGAGGAGCGGGCCAAAGAGCCACAGGTTGGCCAGCACTGCCCGGAAGGGGAACGACAGCTCGGCGCCCGCCGTCTCGAGCATCACCTTCGTAGCGCCGTCGATACGGCTGGGCATGGGGCGCCGCTGCAGCACGGCCACCGCCTCGCTCAGGATCCCCACCGCAGTCTCGCGGGGAGGCGTCGAGGAGTGACCGCCCGGGGATTCCACCACCAGATCGACGGTGGCGGAGCCCTTCTCGGCGATGCCGATCAACGCCAGTCGCGCTTCCCAGCCGGGAATCGGATCGACGGCGATGGCCCCACCCTCGTCGAGCACGTACTCGACGCGGACGCCCCGCGAGGCGAGCAGGTCGGCAATGCTGGTAGCGCCTCGGTCACCGCCCACCTCTTCGTCGTGCCCGAATGCGAGATAGACCGTGCGTTCGGGGCGGAACCCCTGTTGCAGCAGGGATTCCACCGCCTCGAGCAGGCCGAAGACGCCGCACTTGTCGTCCATGGCGCCGCGGCCCCAGACGTAGCCGTCGTCGACAAAGCCGCCGAAGGGAGGGTGGGTCCACTCCTCGGCGGTGCCGGTCTCCACCGGAACCACGTCCAGGTGCGCTGCCAGCAGTGCAGGATCCAGGTCCGGCCGGCTGCCCCGCCAGGTGTAGAGCAGACTGAGCCCCGCCACCGTCTCGAGTTCGAGCCCGGCGTGTACGGCGGGGTAGGTCTCGCGCAGGTAGTCATGGAAGCGCCGGAATTCTCCCGCGTCGAAGCGCCCGTATTCGTAGTAGGACACGGTCTCGAAGCGGATTCCGCCGGCCATGCGCCGGGCCACGGCCGCCACGTCCACCGGAGCCGCATCGGCGGGATCGACCGCAACCCGCATCGATTCGATGCTCAGGGTGCGCAGGACGACGGTACCCACCAGGAGCAGCAGCACCGCAGCCAGACCCAGAAGAACGCGTTTCACGCGGGCGGACCTTCCTGCGCCTCGATGCGTGGCCGAGCGCGCGGCCGCCAGCGGTAGAGCACAAGCGACACCCGCCCCGCAGCGTCGAACGCTACACCCTCGCGCTCGAGCAGCTGGCGTTGCACCTGATCCCAGCCGGGCAGCGAGCGTGGACTCACCCCACCCCGGGCGTTGATCACCCGGTGCCAGGGTACGCGGGCCCCATCGTCGAGGGCGTGCAGGGCGTAACCCACCTGCCGGGCGTGCCCCGCAAGCCCCGCGAGCTGCGCCACCTGTCCATACGTGGCCACGCGTCCCCGCGGAATCCGCTGCACCACCGCGTAGATGCGGTCGTAGCTCCCCTCACCCCGTCGATCCGACATCGAGCCATTGTCACCCACGGCACACCCCGGCGTCACGCGTCGTGCGCTCGCCGGAACGCCGTGATCCGCGTATCCTCGGTCGATTCCCAGCACCCAACTCCCAGGAGATTCCCCATGTCCGACCCCAGGAAGGTCCCCATGTCCGACCCCGTGCTGCTCGTCGAGAAGGCCGAGGGGATCGCCACCCTCACCCTGAACCGCCCCCAGGCCATGAACGCCCTCTCGCGCGAGCTGCGCGACGCGATCTCAAACGGCTTCCGTGACCTGCAATCCGGCGGCGACGTCCGGGTGGCAATTCTCACCGGCAACGGCCGGGCCTTCTGTGCCGGCCTCGACCTGAAGGAGCTCGCCAGCACCGGCAACGACACCACCGCCAGCTTCGCAGGCGTCGACGTGATGGAGGCCATCGCCGACTTCGAGGGGCCCGTGATCGGCGCCATCAACGGCTTCGCCATCACGGGCGGTTTCGAGCTGGCGCTGGCCTGCGATCTGCTGATCGCCTCGCCGGAAGCCCGCTTCGCCGACACCCACGCGCGCGTGGGGATCCTGCCGGGCTGGGGGCTCAGCCAGAAGCTGCCGAGGCTGATCGGCATCCACCGCGCCAAGGAGCTGTCGCTGACGGGCAACTATCTCTCGGCTGCGCAGGCCGAGGCCTGGGGCCTGGTCAACCGCGTGGTTCCGGCCCCCGAGCTGCTGCCCACGTGTCGGGCACTGGCGAACGACATGCTGAGCTGCGTGCCCGAGGCGCTGCGCGGCTACAAGCGCGTGATCGACACCGGCTTCGGGACTACCTTCTCCGACGGCATGGCCTTCGAGGCAAAGGCCTCCCGCGATCACGCCCGATCGGTGACGCCGGCTATGCTGGCCGAGCGGCGCGCCGGCGTGCAGGACCGGGGCCGCAACCAGTCCAGGAGCTGACACGGCGGCGCCGGCCCCATCGCCCCGGAGGACGCAACGAGCATCATCATCCTGTACGGCCCCGCATCCGCTCCGTTCACGGAGAAGGTTCGCCGTGCGCTCCTGCTCAAAAAGCTGGAGTTCAAGATGCGCGAGCCCGAGGGGCCCGAAGACTACAAGCGTTGGAGTCCCAAGACGGGGCTGCTGCCGGTGCTCGAGATCGACGGCGTGCGTATCGCCGACTCCACCGACATCCTGTACGCGCTGGACGAGCGCTTTCCCGAGCCGCCGCTGCTGTCGTCCGACAGCAAGGTGGCCGAGCAGCAACGGCAGCTGGAGGACTGGGCCGACGAGTCGTTCCTCTGGTACTTCCTGGCGTTCTTTCGCGGCCCCGGGCGCGTCATCCCGGTGGAGGAGAGCGAGCGCAGGCGCACGCGTCGGATGCCCCGCTTCCTGCGCCGGATGCTGGCGTGGCTGCGCTCGGGCGGCACCTGGGAGCGGCCGGAGACGGCCCTGGTGCGCGGCCTCGGCGACCGCCTCGACGATCTGGTGAACTTCCTGGGCGCCCGGCCCTTCTTCCACTCGGACCGGGTGAGCATGGCCGACCTGGCCGTCTACGGAATGCTCCACTCCATGCGCCGCGACTCGATCCCGGGCTCGGCCGGCATGCTGACCGGACGCCCCGCCCTCGTGGAATTCATGCACCGCCTGGAAGCCGAAACCG
Source organism: Deltaproteobacteria bacterium (assembly GCA_032128115.1). GTDB lineage: Bacteria > Myxococcota_A > UBA9160 > UBA9160 > SMWR01 > JAQBHB01. Next base: position 52,707 of record JAQBHB010000002.1, read on the forward strand.
GCTAGGCGAGGGCTTCCGTCTTGGCGGCGAACACGAAGTCGCTCTCGGTGAGACCGTTGATGGTGTGAGTCCAGATCACCACCTTCACGCGGCCCCAGGCCAGGTGGATGTCCGGGTGGTGCGATTGTTCTTCGGCCAGCCCCCCCACCCGATTGGTGAAGCTGAGCGCCTCGCGAAAGTCCGCGAAGCGGTACTCCTTTTCCAGATGATGGGATTCGATGACGGACCAGCCTGCGCCGAGCTGCTCACGCAGTGCGGCCAGGGCGTCGCCCGCCAACGGGGGCACGTTCCGCCTGCAAGGCACGCATTTCCCGGCTGCGAGTTCGTCACGGCCGCCCATCGCGCCAGCATACCGGGTTATGATTCGCGCGTCGTGACCCGATCCCAAAAGGCCCGGAAGATCCAGGAGATCCTGGACGCGCTGTACCCGGAGACGGAGATTCCGCTGCGCCACCGCGACCCGTACACGCTGCTGGTGGCGGTGCTGCTCTCGGCCCAGTGCACCGACAAGCGCGTGAACGAGATCACGCCCCAGCTGTTCTCGCTGGCCTCGAAGCCCGAGCAGATGGCGCGGCTCTCGGTGCAAGAGATCCAGCGCATCATCCGCCCCTGCGGGTTGGCTCCGGCGAAGGCGCGCGCCATCAAGTCGCTCTCGCAGATCCTGTTGGACGAGCACCAGGGCAAGGTGCCCGATTCGTTCGAGGCTCTGGAGGCGCTGCCGGGCGTGGGCCACAAGACAGCCAGCGTCGTGATGTCCCAGGCGTTCGGAAGGCCCGCCTTCCCCGTGGACACCCACATCCACCGACTCGCCGCACGCTGGGGCCTCTCCAACGGGCGCACCGTCGAGCAGACCGAGCGCGACCTGAAAAAGCTCTTCGATCCCGAGGAGTGGGGCCGCGTGCACCTGCAGCTGATCTACTTCGGCCGCGAATACTGCCCGGCTCGCGGCCACGACCTGTCGGAATGCCCCGTCTGCGGCTGGGCTGCTTCGAAGGCCCGCATCTCGCGGGAAGCGAATCGGTAGTTTTCTGGACTGTCAGGTTCCGATTCGCCGCAGAACGATCAGCGGACCCACGGGATTCTTCTCCCATGTGAGGTCGATCTCCGTGTGGAGCGCCCAGAGGTCGTCGCCCTTCGGGTCGGCCAACACCTGGGTAACGTCCCAGGTGCGGGGAGATGTGCGCACCAGGCGCGTGCGGTCGTTCCGGCGCGCGTCGGGAGTGAAGACGATGTGCTCATACTCCTCGAAGAAGCGCGCGAGCTCTCCCTGGAAGCGACTGGCGTCCCACCCGTCGTCCGGATCCTGGCGCACACCCGCGGCGGCCGCTTCGTAATCGCCGGCGGCCAGCGCCCTCACCAGGGCGTGCAGCTCGGATCGCACGCGCGCCACCAGCAGGCGCTCCTGGCGTGCCAGATCGAGAACCGGCGGCGCCATCGGTGCGGCGTCTCGCACCGGGCGGCCCTGGGGTTCGAGCAGGCTCTCCCAGGTCTCCACCAGACTCGAGTCGACCGCCGCCAGCAACGTGCGCAGGAAGGCGATCACCTCGATCACCGACTCGCGGCGCGCCCACTCGGGCACGCTCTTCACCAGGACGTTGTGCACCTGGCTCAGATACCGCAGCAGAAGCCCCTCACTGCGCGCCACGCCGTACTCGCGAATGAAGTCGTTGAAGCCGAGGCAGGCCTCGAACATCTCACGAGCCACGCTCTTGGGGTGGATGGCCTCCTCGCGCAGCCACGGGTGGGCCTCGGCGAATATCGCCCAGGTGGCGTGCAGGAACTCGGCTTCGGGTTGCGGGTGGGAGACGCGATCGAGCTGCGTGATGCGCTCTTCGTAGGGCACGCCCTCGGCCTTGAGACGCGCGAGCAGCGCGCGTTTCGCCTTGTTCACCTGGGCCCACAGAAGGGGCCGCGGATCGTCGACGATGGCCTCCACCAGCGAGAGGACCTGCAGGGCGTAGTCGGACGCGTCGGGATCGAGGGCAGCCACGGCCTCCACCAGGTAGAGCGACAGGGTGTGGTGGAGCGAGAAATCGACCTGCAGGTCCTCGTCCACCCAGACCCGGCCCGGCGAGCCGTCGAAACCAGCCGCGAGCTTGACGACGCCGGCGCGGCGCAGGGAGCGGAAGAGCGCCGCCGCGCGGCGGCGCAGAACCTTCTTCGACGCCGGGCTTCCGTGGCTGAGATCGATCAGCTCTGCCAACGCGCCGTAGCCACCGCGGCGCTCCTCGCCCACACCTTCGCGCTGGAGAATCGCCACCAGCATGCCGTGGCCCACGTCGAACACGGGCCGCAGCATTTCGGGAGGCGTCTCGATCAGGCGCTCGAAGGTGTCCCCGTTCCAGGCCACGAAGTTCCGCGGGGCGGGCACCTTTCTGGGGTTCTTGCGCTTCGAGCCCGCGGCCGACGCCCGCGCCGACGCGCGCTTGTTCTCGATGATGTGCTCGGGCGCCTGACACACCACGCTGCCGTGTTCGTCGAAGCCCTTGCGCCCCGCCCGGCCCGCGATCTGCTTGAACTCGCGCACGCCCAGGATCGACACCTTCTCGCCGTCGAACTTGCTGAGCCTCGTGAAAACCACGGTGCGGATGGGGATGTTGACGCCAACACCGAGCGTGTCGGTTCCACAGATCACCTTCAGCAGCCCCTGCTGGGCCAGCTGTTCCACCAGCAGGCGATACCGGGGCAGCAGGCCCGCGTGATGCACGCCGATGCCCGCGCGCACGAAGCGCTGGAACTCCTTGCCGTATGCCGAGTCGAAGCGAACACCTTCGAGTGTCCTGGCAAGAGTCTGCCTCTCCTCGCGACTCGTGACCTTCGTGCTGGTGAGCCCCTGGGCGCGTTCGGCGCACTCGCGCTGGGTGAAGCCCACCACGTAGACGGGAATCCGGCCGGATTCGATCAGGGATTCGATGGTGTCGTGCAGCGGCGTCTCGCGGTACTCGAAGTCGAGCGGCACCGGGCGCTCGTCAGAGAAGACCGAAGCCACGTCGCGGCCGCTGCGCTCGCGCAAGCGCGACTCGATCACGGCCGTGTTGCCAAGGGTGGCCGACATGAGCAGGAAGCGGGTGTGCGGGAGCGCCAGCAGCGGGATCTGCCAGGCCGACCCCCGGCCGGGGTCGCCGTAGAAGTGGAATTCATCCATCACCACGTACGGAACCGCCAGGTGCTCGCCCCAGTGCATGCACATCTGCGAGAGCACCTCCGTGGTGCAGCACACGACGGGCGCGTCCGGGTTGATGCTGGCATCGCCGGTGAGCATGCCCACGTGGGTCGCACCCAGGTCCTCGCACAGGGCGAAGAACTTCTCGCTCACGAGCGCCTTGGTGGGAGCCGTGTAGAACGAGCGCCGATCTTCGCAGAGCGCCTTGAAGTGGAGGCCCAGGGCCACCAGCGACTTGCCCGAGCCCGTGGGCGTGTTCAACACCACGTGGCGATCGGCCATCAGCTCGAGAAGCGCTTCTTCCTGGTGGGCAAAAGGTTCGAGCCCCGTGTCCGCCACCCACTCGAGGAAGGCCCCGAGGATCTCGACGGGATCCCGGGCGCCGCCGCTCGGGATCCGCGCGGCCAGGGAGGGGCGCTCCGGAGTGTCGTCTGCTTCCGCCATGGGTTCGACGACCGACGATACCGCCACCCCGGCCTGCCGCCGAGTTCGGCCTCAGGAGCCGCGGGCGTGCTCCTCGTTGCGGATGCGGAAATCGTGCGCCGCGAAGGCGAGCGCGAGCACCATCGCCCCCGCGAGCCCGGCTTCTACCCAGCGGCTGGCACCACCGCTTCCGACGATCGCGAGCTCCAGGACCCTGGTGATGAGGATCATCCCCTCCCCTCCTGCGACGACCAGGGTCAGGTCGCGGGCCCAGCGCGGAGGCGGCTGATCGGCAGTCTGGCGACGCCGTGCGATCGATACGGCGACCACCACCCCGGCCAGACCCAGCACGACGAACGTGATCATGGAGAAACTAGACATGAAAGCCTCCGAGGCGTCCGCGCATGCGGCGACTGCAGAGCAGCACCAGGAGGGCCAGCATGATCTCGGGTCCTCCCAGGCCGCAGTAGCTGCCCGAGAATCCGAGTGGACCCCCTCCACCCGAGCCGGGCCCGATGTCGGGGCTCGATCCCGATTCCGATCCCAATCCCTCGCCCTGCTCCGCAAGATCGGCCTCGACGGCCCTCCTCAGGTTGTCGACCGCCAGGACCCAGGCCCCGACTGCGGCCAGCAACACGGGAGTGCCCACCACGGGAGGGGCAAACCAGGCAGCCGCCATGGCGCCAGTGAGGGCCACCGAGGCGACACCCAGCTCGATCGCGGCCCTTTCCACGGCGGCGCCCGTGTTGGGCTGGGATTGCGCGCCTTCCGGATCCCAGAACCAGATGGGGTTGCCAAGGGTATAGGCATAGGTGTTTACCCAGTTGAAACGGGCATCGGGGGACAGGAAGCGACCGACGGCGGGATCGTAGACGCGCTCGCCGAGCAGCATGACGTCGCCGATCTCGGCGCCGCCGGCGAAGCTCACGCGCTCGGCCTCGCCGCCCACGAGTTCGGCATCGACACCGTACGGGTGGTAGCGGAAATGCTGCACGACCCGGCCCTCGGCATCAGTGACGAAGCTCACGTTGCGGCGGAAGTCGAAGTGGCGGTAGCGGGGGTCGTCGGCGCCCAGCCGGATCGAAACCGCGCCCAGGTCCAGCACACCGGCGTCGGTGACCCGGCCGCCGAAGAGCGTCCACGACTGGACGACGCCCGCGGCCGACCACGAGACCGGCCGTCCCAGCAGATCCCATCCGAACCCGTCGTCGCCGATGGAGGCGATCCTTCCGTCGGCCGTCCACGTGATTGGCAGGCCATTGCGCGAGGTGACGAACCCGGCCTCGTCATAACCGTAGCTGTAGACGGTGTCGGGACCTTCACAATGGGACAGCACCGCCCGGAGCAGGCGGCTTCCCTCGCTGTCGTAGTCGAACTCCCGGCGGTTCCCGCAGCCGTCGGCATCGGCGTCGACCTGGTTGCCGCGTTCGTCGTAGGCGTAGACACGGTCGGGGTCGACACCGTTGGCGTAGGAGAACACGCGGGGGGCCGCCGTACCCACGGGACCCAACCGGTAGACTTCATCCGCCACGCGAGTGGCGGCCCCATGAGTCGTGGTGGAACTCGTGATCTCCCAGTACGGGCTGCCCGACACCGGAACCACTCCCTGCCTCGCCAAGGTCGACTCGGCGATCCGGTTTCCCCACGCATCCAGCGTCTCGCTGGCCAGCAGATCGCCGGATTCCACCTCGTATTCGAAGGCGCGAACCAGACCGTTCCCGTAGCGGATCTCGCGCAGCTGCCCCGCTGCGAACTCGCGCTCCAGGAGCAGGTTGCCCTGGTGCGTGACCCGGATCTCCCGGTCGGCGAGATCGTAGCCGCGGGCCACGTCTTCGTCGGGCCGTCCGGGTATCCGCCAGGTCTCGAGCACCACGCGCGAGCGCAGGTCGTATTCCACGTCGAGCACCTCGCCAGACGGATACGTGGTGCGCGCGCGCCGACCCGCGAGATCGTATTCGTAGACTTCGCTGCCGCCGCGCACCGAGTCGTAGTACTCGCGCAGCTCGCCCCCGACCCAGGTGAAGTGGGCCTCCCCCTCCACGACGCCGTGACGCAGGATGCGCCTCGCCACCACGCGGTCCGCCGCGTCATGGTCCATCTCGATCCGCATGCCATTGGCGCGCTCCATGGCGGTGGGATTGCCCGAGAGATCGTACTCGAAGTGCGTGTCGCGCCAGACGCCATCGACGATCTCGCTCAGGCGCTCGAGACGCCCCAGGGCGTCATGCTGCATCTCGTGGTGGGCGCCGCCCGGGCGCGTCACACGCAACACCTTGCCGTCACCGCCTCTGACGATGTCCACCGAGCCCGTCGCCGAGATCTCGCCCTCCACGTCTGTGGCGAACAGCCCGATCGAGGCCAGGTTTCCGTCGCCGTCGTGGCCTCGGATTCCAATACCGCCCTCGACGAGCACGAGAGAATCCCCGAAGCCGCTGGTCTGGTTGCCGGCGGCGTCGAATCCCCGATCCTGGGTGACGTCGGCGCGCATGATTTCGGTGGGTCGGCCGTTCGCCCCGCGTCCATCGAAGCGGATGCGCACCCCGCTGGGAAGCGTCACGTCCCTCACTTCGCCGTGGTCGTAGGGCGGGAGGCACGCCTCCCCGCCCTGGCAGTAGCCCGCCAGGTAGCTGAGGGTGATCTGCTCGCCTTCGCCGTTGCGGGTCCGGAACAGACGTCCGAGTGGTTGGTAGCCGTGCTCGGACACCAATCCCAGCGAATCGGAGATCTGGCTGCGCGGCGTGGCGAAGGCGTCGAAGGGATTGAGCCCGTGGCGAGCGTAACTCATGTGCACGACGTTGCCGGACGGGAGGATCTCGGTCTCGATCTCGTCCTGTTCCCAGGTCCAGCGCGTCACCGCCCCGTTCGGGTCCACGCGGAGCACCGGGTTGCGCCCTTGCCAGGTGTGGGCCACCACGTCCCCGGTCTCCGCGTTCTCCGACCGCACCAGACGTCGCTCCCGGTCATAGCGCAGATGAATCCGATGACCGCGCGGCGAGAGCACGATCGTCCGGTAGGTCCCGTCGGAGGCCTCCCCGGTGTAGGCAAACGAGTGGGTCGGGCTGCCTGTCGCCGCATCACCGACTTGCACCACGCGGGAGATGCGCTTCGAGGCGACCTGATAGGCGTACTCGACGCGCTGGCCTTCGCAGCCGATCTGGGCCACCAGCAGGCCTCCGTCGTATTCGTACCGGGTGCCGTCGAGACCCGCTTCGATCTCGGCGGGGCTCCGGGCGCGCAGCAATCGGCCGACCGCATCGAATTCGAAGCGGGCAGTGCGCGCGGAGGAGGCGGATTCGATGGACGACACCCCGTGGGTGTCGTACACGACGTGGAAGAGGTCGTCGCAGACCTCGACCCCCTTGTGAGCATCGCACTGACGGATGAGTGTGGTGCGGGAATCACCCACGAACTCGAGGCGCGGCCACGGTTCGGTCACGCGGCGCAGGACGCGAAGGCGCCCAGCGGCGTCGAACTCGTGGAGGATTCCGCCCTTCGACTTCAATCGGGTGGCGTCGATCACGACCCAGACCGTGCCGGGGATGACGGCGCCCTCGGGCACGCCCGTCAGGTCGTGGCTTGCGCCCGTGGCGGCCACGAAGGTCGCTCCGTCGTAGCTCACATCGAACGACCAGAGCCAGCTTCCGGTAGCCGAATTGTAGGCCGCGCCAACGGCAAACTCGCCAAGCAGGGTGGCCTGGCGGATCCCTTCCCTCGCGACATAGAGATTGCCACCGGCCGCATTCACGAGGCCGCCAGGCACCGGAACCGCCGCGAAACGCTGGTAGTACGGAATGCCGGCCGAGGGCGCGAGCGGTGGATTCTCCGTGGGACATCCGAGCGACGCCACGACCAGCACGAGCCAGGGGACGAGCGCAGCCCTTGCGATCCGGACGCCGGCCCGAGGCGTGCGAGCGATTCGGGTTGCGTGTCTCATCTGCGTGTCCTCCGGGGCAACCGGAGTGATGCAGTCACCCCGGGCAGAGCACAGGAGCAATGTCCGTGCCAGCTGCCGGAGAGCGGAAAGACACGAAATCGGGTGGGAGTTCGATACGCGGATCAGACGCTCACGCCGCGCCGGCGGCCGCTCTGGGCGCGGGAGAGCGTTCAGCGCCGAAACGACTGCGTCCGCCGCCGGCCGGGAGTGTTCGGCTTCCGGGTTCCCGGGACGCAGCGCAGATCACGACGTGCGGGACGACGACAGCGTTCCCGGCGTCGTCGGGTTCTCGCAGCGGCCATCGACTCGAGTTCACGCGACCCGGATTCGCGGTAAGCTGCCGCGCCCATGGAATTCGAGAGCTGGCAGCAGTTCTACCAGAGCGATCTGCAGGGGTTCACCTCGCTGATCGTCGTGCCGGCTTTCTTCCTGGTCTATCTCCTGGCCGGGCGCGGCCCGCGCGAACGGGCGGGCGGATCGGACGAGGCGCGTTTCGTCCGGACCTATGCCCTGGTGTTCTGCGCGGAGACGATCCTCGACCCCCTGTTCACGGGTCCGCTGACGAAGGCCCTCGAGCTCGGGGACACAGCCGCCTCGGCGGTCATGATCCCCTTCGTCCTGCTCGGCGACTTTCGCGTGCTGCTGCCCGTGTTCTTTCTCGCCCGCGTGGGCGCGGGACACGGGCAACGCGTCGGACGCGCAGCCGGTCTGACGCTTCTGGTGCCGGCCTTCGCCGTCAGCGTCGATGCGGCGATCGGCTGGCTCCGCCCGGATCTCGAAGCGCAGTTCCTGTGGATCGCCTACGAGCTGGCCTTCCTGGTCCTGGCCCTCGCATTGCGCCACCGCTTCGTCCCGCGCTGGACTGCCGATCGGCCCGATCTCGGACGTCGCCTGCGCGCACTGCTCGCGTACGCGGCGACCTACTACGCCCTCTGGGCCGCGTCGGATCTGCTGATCTTCCACGCCGGCGTCGACGCCGGCTGGCTCTTGCGAGCGCTCCCCAACCAGCTCTACTACGCCTTCTGGGTTCCCTTTGCGTACTGGACGCTCTCGCGCGAGCTCTAGTGCGCGACGGGCCCGGGGCCCGGATCGCGCTTGCGGGTCTTCATCGCCTCGAAGTAGGCAACGATCGCGTCGAGCTGGCCATCCGTCAGGTGCCGGTGGGCCGGCATGGTCGTGTAGCGAAAGCTCTGGGGATCCCGGACGAAGGCCTTGATCTGATCCGCCGGACGGTACTCGACGATGCTGCGGGGCACGTTCAGGTCCGGGCCGATCTTTCCGCCCTCCCCGTTCACGGCGTGACAGGCCACGCATTCGCTGCGGAAGATCGCGAAGCCCGACCAGGCCGGGTCCTCCGAGGGCACGCCCCGGGGCAGCGTGTGCGGGTACTCCGAGTCGAATGCGGCGATCTCGATGCTGGCCAGCTGGAACGGCCAGGGGTAGCGGTTCGTGTCGTTCTGGCCCGGGCGCGACCAGATCATGTAGAAGGGGCCCGGATCCAGCTGCCGGCGATCGATGGGCTCCCAGCTGCCGTCGTCGCGTTCGGCGTCCGCGATCGCCAGGTATCCGCCCGCTTCCAGCAGCCGCGCCCCGGCCGCGGGCCTCGTGTAGCCGTCGAGAGCGCGCAGGAAGAAGTTCTGGTCGCCCATTTGCGTCACGGATTCACCGAAGCCCAGCACGAGTACGCTGCGCAGCGGGCAGGCCAGGAAGTCCTTGGGGCGGCCGTAGTAGGGATCGTCCACCTGGATGCGGGTGGGAGTGCAGGCCGACTCGATGGCGGCGCGATCCAATTCAGCAACCGTCTCGCCGTTGCGCTTGAATCGCAGCACGCCATCCGACGCGTTCGCCGCAGCGGCCGTCGTACTCGCAGCGAGCCACACGGCGGCCAGGACCGGAACGAGAGCCGTTGCGCGCATGGGGAGCGCGAGCATACCGCGTCGGATCGCGCGTCAGTCCCGCGCGCGACGGATCACCACCAGACGGCCGAGCAACTCGCGCGGAGGATCCTCTTCGAGCACGCGCAGCTCGATGCGGGGCCCCACGCCCTGCACCAGGCGCGGGCCCGACGCCGTCTCGACGAACCCCTTGGTGCGCAGGGCCCCCAGCCCGCGCAGACGTTCGCAGAGCTCGTCGGCATCCACGCCAGGCTCGATGGCCAGCTCCGTGGCCTCGTAGGCCTCGTGATCGTGGGGCCGCGGCGTGGCGCTGCGTCGGCGTTTGCGAAGGCCCTCCGGGTCCGGCGGAAACAACAGGTCGGGATCGATCTCCCCGTGAACACTGTGCAGCAGCGGCGCATCGGGCTCGATCTCCCGCAAGCGGGCCTCGACCCGTTCGAGATCCCCGGGCGTCACCAGATCCGTGCGATTCACGAGCAGCAGGTCGGCGGATGAGACCTGCTGGCTGAAGGTGGCGTCGAGATCGCGACCCTCGGCCACCTGATCCGCCGCCACCACCACCACGGCCACGTCGTCGTCCACCCACTCGGACACCGGTTCGCGCCAGAAGTTCATCTGCACGTCGAAGGGAAATGCCACGCCCGACGTCTCGACGATCACCCGATCGGGCCGCACCCGCTCCCACAACATCTGCAACGTATCCACGAGTTCGTCCGAGAGCCTGCAACAGACGCAGCCGCCCGCGATCTCGGCATAGGCCTCGTCCCACTGGCCCAACAGGGCCTGGTCGATGCCCAGCTCGCCGAACTCGTTGGAGATCACCGCCACGCGCTGGCCCTGGCGCTGCGACTCCGCAAGGATGTGGCGCACCAGCGTCGTCTTGCCCGAGCCCAGGAAACCCGACACCACCAGCGCAGGGATGCGATCCCTCATGCGTCCAGGTCACCCTGATTCGGGTCGCGAACCGGCTCGGTGCGGAGTTCCGCATACACCCCCAGGTGATCGCTGGGCCAGACTCCCTCCTTTTCGTCGTTGCAGACGATGCTGCAGTGAACGATCTGGCCCACGCCCGCCGCTCGCGGAAGCCCCGCGAAGATGTAGTCGATGCGCCGGTCGGGCTCGAATTCGGCGCGCGCATACGGATTGCGGTTCGACCAGGTATGACCGGGACCCTCGGCCCCCGCCACCCGCCAGGCGTCGAGGAAGCACACGCTGCGTCCCTCGAGGGATTGCAGGCCAGTTACGTATCGGATCTCGGCCGAGTCGGGCTCGGCGTTGAAGTCGCCCACCAACAGCGGGGGAAAGCCCTCCCGCGGCCGGCGCCGCAGGGCCAGGTCGCACACCGCCGCCACCTGCTTCTCGCGGATCGCCCCCTGCTCGAACTTCCAGTTCAGGTGGGTGCAGGTGAGACCCACCGGCCCGAAGGGAGCGTCGATCGTCACCGAGATGGCGGCCCGCTTCTCGCCGTCGCCCCGGTCCGGGAGGCGAAGGGCCTCGCGATCCGCGATGGGCCAGCGGCTGGCCACCGCGTTTCCCACCCGGCCGACCCGGTCCTCCCGGCCCAGGTGCCAGAAGGGCGACGCCGCCACGGCGGCGATCTGATAACCGCGCGCCGCGAGCAGCTCCGCCACCGGGTCGCGGTCGGGCCAACGCACGGCCTCCTGGAGACCGATCAGATCGGGCTCCAGGCGATCGATCCACTCCGCGATGCCGCGGGCCCGCTGGGCATACGGCCCCGCCTCGTTCCAGAGATTGAGTGTCAGAACCGACAGCGTCACCGCGGCCCCCTTCTGCGTGCTGCGTCCAGCAGGGGCGATACTGCAGCCTTGGGGGCGCTCTCGGGGGCTCATGACCTGCAGTTTGACAGATTTCCGGAGACCTTCGGCGACGACCCTCCGGAGAAGTAGAATCGGGGGATGCCTGGCGCCGTGATCGTGATTCCCTGCTTCAACGAGGCCGGGCGGCTCGCCGCGGACCGGTTCGCCTCGTTCGCGGCGGCGGATCCTTCGGTGAACTTCCTGTTCGTGGACGATGGCAGCAGCGACGCAACACTCGAGGTGCTGCACAAGCTCGAGCAGCGGGATCCAGCCAGGTTTTCAGTGCTTGCGCTGACCCACAACCAGGGCAAGGCCGAGGCCGTGCGTCGCGGGATGCTGGCAGCGCTTGCGCAGGAGCCCCGCACCCTGGGCTTCTGGGACGCCGACCTGGCGACGCCGCTCGACGCCATCCCGTCCTTCCTGGCGCTTCTGGAAGAGCGACCGGACCTGCAGATGGTGCTGGGGTCGCGAGTGAAGCTGATGGGACGGGTGATCGAGCGCAGGGCCGTGCGCCACTATCCCGGCCGGGTGCTCGCCACGTTGTGTTCCCTGGTCCTGAAACTCGGCGTCTACGACACCCAATGCGGCGCGAAGCTCTTTCGCAACGCGCCGGAAGTGGCGGCGCTCTTCCAGCAGCCCTTCCTCGCCGGCTGGCTCTTCGACGTGGAGCTGCTGGCGCGCTTCCTCCGTGGCCGGCGCGGCAGCGGCAAGCCGCCCGCAGCCGACGCCATCTACGAGTTCGCGCTCCACGAGTGGCGCGACGTTCCCGGCTCGAAGATCCGACCCGGGGATTTCTTCCGGGCCCTGGCCGATCTGGTCAAGATCTTCCGCCGCTACGGGGGCGACCGCGACAATGAGCGTCGAGACCACTGAGACGAGGATCAAGAGCATCCTCACCCGGACGACCGGCTACCTGAAGAACGTCTCTTCCCATTCGCTGCAGCCCTACCGGGGCTGCACCTTCGGAAAGTCGCTGTGTGGCGTGGGCTGCTACGTACAGCACAACGGATTCCTCACGCGCGGCGCTCCCTGGGGCAGCTTCCTCGAGGCGCGCACCAATGCGGCCGAGGCCTACCGGGCCCAGCAGCCCCGCGAGCAGCGCTGGGCGCGGCGCTCCCGGGGCCGCTTCGCAATCTTCATGTCCAGCTCCACCGACCCCTTCGTGCCCCAGGAGCGCAGGTCCCGCATCTCGCAAGGCGTGCTCACGGCCATGTGCGAGCTTCCGCCCGACGAGCTGGTGCTGCAGACACACACGCACCGGGTCACCGACTACCTGGATATCTACCGCGAACTCGCGCGCCGCTGCGCGCTGCGCATCCACATCTCGATCGAGAGCGATCTCGATCGGCTCCCCTATCTACCGGCACCCGCGAGCTCCGTGGATCACCGCTTCGAGGCCGCGCAGACACTCAAACGGGCCGGCCTGCAGGTGGTGATCACCGTGGCGCCGTTGTTTCCGATCCGGGAGCCGCAGGTTTTCTTCCAGCGCATCGCCGACGCCGCCGACAGCTGCGTGATCGATCACTTCATCGGCGGCGATGGTTCTAAAGGCGGCGCGCGCACCGCGCGCACCGCGCTGCTGACGTCCATGGAAGCCGTCGACCCGGATTCCATCGGGCTGGCCTATCGCGATCGCATGATCCAGGTGGCGCGCCAGGTGATGCCCGGACGCGTGGGGGTCTCGATCGACGGCTTCGCGGGCCGCAGGCTGCCCGCCATCTGATTCGTAAGTCGAGGCGCTCTCCCTCGAAGTACGCCTCGGGTTCCTCGGGCTCGAGCCCGGCCCAGTCCCTCGTGTTGAGTGCAGCGGCACTGTGTTCGCGGTGCCAATCCGTGATCACGAGTGGCCTCGCCATGCCGAAGAACCCCGATGCCAGAACGCTACCGAATTCGGAAATGGCAAGCTGTCTGTTGTCGGCTGCAAGCCTTTGTTGGGCGGCTACGCGCCCCACCGCGGTCTGCGATCCCCATGCTAGGAATGCCTCTTGGATTCCTCTACAAGGCGCCGCGCGTGCGATATAGCATCGACAAAATTCGCAAATAGTTGATCCTCGCCGATACGCTCGATTGCACCGCTTCGCTCGAGGGCTATCAACGGCTGAGCGTGGAGGCCCGAGAGAAGGAGATGCGCGCCGCGGCGCTGCAGACGGTCGGCGACTTCCTCGAGTGCATGGAGCCCGGTTGCGTCGATCGCGAGGACATGTCTCATCCGAAGGATGACGACGGTCGGCGCAGTCTGAGCAGCGAGGAGCGTTTCCGTGAACTTGCTGGCCGCACCGAAGCAGAAGGAGCCGTTGATCTCGAAAACCTCCACTTCGGCTGGAACCTCCACCGCGCCGTTCTCGACGAAGTCGACCCTGTCGTAGTCAACGATGTCGCGGATGGGCTTCACCTCCGTTACTTCCGCCATCCGGCGCATGAACAGAAGCGACGCCAAGACGACCCCGACTTGAATGGCAACAGTCAGATCGATGACCACCGTCAGCAAGAAGGTCGCGACCATGACGAGTGCATCGCTGCGCGGTCCGCGCAGCAGCCTCAGGAACACGTGCCACTCGCTCATGTTGTAGGCGACGACCACCAGAATTCCCGCCATTGTCGCCATTGGGATCAGGGATGCCCACCTTCCAGCGACTACGAGGATGCCAAGGAGCGTCGCCGCGTGAACGATTCCAGCGATCGGGGTGCGACCACCATTTCGCACATTGGTCGCAGTGCGCGCGATCGCACCGGTAGCTGGGATTCCGCCGAATAACGGCGAGGCTACGTTGGCGATTCCTTGCGCCAGAAGCTCGGCGTTGGACCGGTGACGGCCTCCGATTAGGCCATCGGCCACGACAGCACTGAGAAGGGACTCGATCGCCGCCAGAAGAGCAATTGTGATTGCAGGGGAGACAAGATCGGGGACCTGGTTCCAGTCGACTTCCAGAACTCTGAATGACGGAAACGAGCTGGGTACATCGCCGAACCGACTGTGGATTGTGTCGACGTTCAAGCCGAAGATGTGGACGATCGCTGTCGTTGCGATGAGCGCGACCATTGGGCCCGGCATACGGCTCGTTACCTTCGGCCACAGCTGAATGATCGCGACTGTGCCGAGGAAGATCGCGGCGGCGCCGAGATTCAACGTACGGATGTTGGCCGCGTACGCGGTGAGCTTTGCCAGGAAGTCCGCCGGCACGGCTCCGATTTCGAGCCCGAGCGCGTCGCCAACCTCCGCTGTCGCAATGATCAGGGCGATTCCGGTCGTGAATCCGACTGTGACCGGGTATGGCATGAAGCGAATGACGTCACCGAGTCGCGCGAGCGCCATGATTCCGAGAAAGCAGCCAGCCATCAGTGTCGCGACAGCAAGACCCTGGTATCCAAACTCTCCGACAATGGCAGCAACGAGAACAACGAAGGCGCCAGTCGGCCCGCCAATCTGGACCCGGCTTCCACCGAACAGCGAGATTGCAAATCCCGCGATGATGGCCGTGTAGAGGCCCTGTTCGGGTCGAACGCCGGAAGCGATCGCAAAGGCGATGGCCAACGGAAACGCCACTATGCCGACAACGACCCCCGCGAGCGCGTCTCGCGTGAAATCTTGCGCGGAGTATCCCTCGCGAATCGTTGTGGCGAGCTTGGGCTCGAATTCGAGTGGTAGAAGGCGCATCGTTCCTTGGCGAACCGTGGCCACCCAACGGACCGCGCTTCAGCGGCCGGCGGCGCGTTGCTACCGACCTCGAAACGCCTAGCTCTCCCGGATGCTACACGAGGACCGAGAACGCCGACAGTGAAGCCGGCCCGCCTGCAAGCGCATTGTTGGGCGGCCGTTGGACCGAGCTCCGAGAACAGGGCAGCGGCGAGCTGAGGACGCGCGCCTGAAGCTGAAGGACAGACGGGGGGCAATCGGATGCATTCTTCGCTCCCTTGACCATGTCATTGATTGTGGCGACGAACTCAGGCCGGAACGGCCGCTGGCCGTCCCGCTCCCACCAGAGTTGAGCAGGCTTCGAGGACAGAATCTCGGAGAGGAAACGTATAGCTCGGTGCCGCCCTGAAGGATCATTGCCTGAGTCGATCGAGCGTTCTGCTCCAGAAGGCGTGAATTCTGCCGGATCTGATAGGCGATGTAACCAAGTAGGGTCACCGCCGCGAAAGCGCCGGTGAGTTCACCGAGCGCGCCGAGTTCTTGCCAAGTCATTGGTTCTCGCGAACGCCGCCCAACGGACATGCGGTTCAGCTGCCGGCCGCTGAACGCCAACAACCAGGCAACCAAGATCGCCGCCAGAATGCTACCAAAGTCGGCCTGCGCTACGGCCGGTCAGCTTCCTCGCTTTGTTGGGCGGCCGGCGATCGACCGCGCCCCTCGATTGCCTGGATCAACTGCCCTCGGCCAGGTTCTCCGCGAGCCACGATTTTCCCGTCTGCGACGTAATTCTGAAACTGCGCAGGCAATCCATCGCCGTCGAACCAACGGGCCGAGCTCTGCAGGTGGTAGTGCAGGTGGGGCTCGCTCGAGCGCCCGCTATTTCCGCACGCTGCGATAGGCTGGCCGGCCGTGACGCGGTCGCCAATTCCGACAATGAGAGAGCCCGGGATCAGGTGCGCCAGCATCGAGAATTCGCGGTTTCCATGGTCAATCGCGATGTAGTTCCCTGGAGGGTCGGATCCAAGCTGCCCAGGAACATTCTCAGGAACGCCGTCCTTTAGCGCGACAACGACGCCATTGCCGGGAGCGAGAATCGGTCTTCCATGGCAGTAGTAGTTCTCGTTCCGACTCCCGTCCCCATGATGCGACATGCCAGACGCCAAGGCCGCGACCGGATCCGCGCCGGGAGCCAGCTCCTGAGCCACCACCACGAGATCGAGCGCGAATCGCTGGTCTCGTGACACAGCGTGCTGGTTCTCCTCAAGCGTGCGTCCACCCCATACGACCAGCCAGGTATTGCCGAAGGGAAGTCGCAACTGCGCCTTTGTCTCGTACCGCAGGTACTTACTGGGAGCTTCCTTCGGAGGCTCTGCTGCGCTGAAGTTCGCGACAGTCGCACTTAGAAGCACAATGGAAGCGAGTCGCATGGTCAGTGCTCCGGCCATCCAACGGATCGGGCTTCTGCTGCAACGGACAGCGCAGACCGTCGACGCTGAGCCGCGGGGTCCCGATGCCAGCACTCTACCGATTTCAGGAGCGGCCAGCTGTCTGTTGTCAGCTGCAAGCCCTTGTTGGACGGCCGCCCTCGCACTCTGGTGCTTGATTCCGAACCCAGGTCATCACTGTTTCCTCGAGTCGCGTCGGATAGGAGTAGCCGAGCCTGTCGCCCGTTTCTTCGGCCAGCGAGCGAAAGAGATCGAGCGCCTCGAGTCGTGCCTGCCAGATCTCGATGGGATCGTAGTGGGGAAACGTCGCTCCCAACCGCTCCATCACGATGGGAGGCGCCCACTCTTCAAGGAACCGTCCGCGTTCGAACACGGGCGACCAACGGTCCGAAGTCACTTGGGTGTGCCACTCGATCATCTGCAACAGGAGAGCGATCAACTGAGCCTCACCTAGTGTCTTCGTGACGAAGAACTCGCCGCGGTGCATCTTGAGCGCAAAGGAGACCTGTTCGTTCAAGAAACGCTTCACGAGATCGAGAAACTCCTCCTCACTCGGGGGACTGGGAGAAGGTTCCGCCAGGCCTCCCGGCTCGAGACGGATCGCAATCCGATCCTTGTCGAGGACAAAGCGGAAGCCACGATTCAGCAGATGTGAGAGCTCGCTCAGCCGCGCGCGAACGATCTTCGGTAGAAGCGTCAGCATGGACGGATGACGTCTCAGCGTTTCCGTGGCGCGCGCCGCCAGGGAAAACGCCAAACTCGGGACGACAACGAGGTCTAGCTTTGTCCCGCCCTCGAACGTGACGTGGAAGATCTCCTGGCCTCCGATCACCGTGGGAGCCCGTAGTGCGAGCCACGGCGTCTCGATCTCAGCAAGCCAAGCAGATCCGGTGAAGTAGAGCTTGGGACGTCGAGCCATGACGACGACGTCGAGATCGGACCACTGGTCTGCTGGATGATCGTCGCGAGCGCGCGAACCGACGACAGCGATCGCTCGCAGGTCGTCTCGTGCGGTTCCCCAGGCCACCATCTTGGAAAGGATGCGCTCGGCCCCTTCGGTTTGGCTCATGGACAACTCCCGCGTGGCCGGCCACCGGACCGGGCGCTCAGCTGCGTGGCACAGGCCGCCGACGGTCGCTAGACACCCAGGTCCAATGCCAGATTCTACCAGACCTCGATTGAGACGTGCTGTGCGACGTCAGTTGCAACGCCTTGTCAGGCGGCGCGCCGCTCAAGGGTTTGCTGTTGGGGCGGTCGCTGCGACTGAGGGTCGTTTGGCAACAACCTCTAACCAGCTGGCGAGCTTCGGATGTCCTTGGCGCCAATCCAGTGCGAGGACATGCGACCCAAACTGCAGGGCACACGCCATCGTGATCTGTGCCATGTTGAGCCGAGCGTGCATCAGCGGATTCTCGATCTGCTTCTCCCAGACGTCGGCCATGCGCTCGTTGCGCTGCCGCTCATGCTCGATGATGGTGGGTGACCTTTCCTCCTCTGGCCGGTGGCGCAGCTCTCTTCCCCAGACGGTGAGGCCGTCCACCATGCTCCGCGCCAAGGCTTCGAGGCGCAACATTTCCCACGCTTGATCACCCGCCGGGAGTGCGAACGCCGGTGAACCCTCGAGCTGGTCCAGATCGGCACAGATCAGTGTTGACTCCTCCATCCCGATTCCGTCGTCGCGTACGAGGTAGGGAACGCGCCCAGAGGGGTTGATCGCGTAGTAGGGGCTATTGGCGACACGCGTCTGTGCGTGGATGATGTCGACCCGGTCCAGCAAGCTTTTCTCGAGAACCACTATCCGCGCAAGACGCGCATAAGGCGAAAGCGGTGTGATGTAGAGCTTCATTCTGCGACCTCGGCGTTCCCTCGCGCCGCCCAACGGATCGGCGTTCAGCGGCCGGCAACAGCGCTGACCGGACCCGACCCGCCTACCGCAGTATGCCGCCAGAGGCCAACCAAGGTCAATTGAACCGAGCTGTTGCGGGTCCGTCTGCGACGCCTCTTATGTTGTCCGTCAGGGTTGAATGAAGCGGCCGGTGAGCAGCGCCAACTACCCACCGGCCTTTCTTCAATCCGGAGCGGTAAGACCGAAAGCGCCTGAGTCCCGAGTGAGACCGTCAACAAGCCCGGGCCCCCGCTCCCCAGCGGCAGCGAAGCTCGAACGATCGCCCGGCTCGCGCACCAGATGGTGTCGCTCGGTCCCGAGCGCATTGTCGTCGAGTCCACGGGCGGCTACGAGCGGCGCCTGGTTGCGAGGCTCGCCGCCGGGGGCCTGCCGGTGGTGGTCGTCAATCCCCGCCGGGTGCGGAGCTCCTCACGATCCTCGACGCGATCGCCAGGGAGAAGACCGCGTGCCAAGCCTGGATCCCTTGACTTCGATCACGATCACTTGTTGGGCGGCGTGCTCGCAACGGATGGTATGATACCCCGAGTCATAGGAGGGCCTTCCAATGCCCGCGAACCCCCCGGAGAACATGCCCCGCATCACCCCGTACCTGTATTACAAGGACGTGGCTGGGGCGCTCGCCTGGCTAGCACGAGCCTTCGCGCTGAAAGAGAGGATGCGAATGCCGGGACCCGACGGCGGGATCATCCATGCAGAGATGGAGTGCGCGGACGGCGTGATCATGCTCGGGTGCCCGGCACCGGACTACCGCAATCCGAAAAAGCTCGGCCAGGTGACCCAGAGTCTATACGTGTACGTGGACGACGTGGACAAGCACTTTCGGCACGCCAAGGAGTCTGGCGCGAAGATCTTCGAGGAGCCCCAGGATCAGTTCTACGGAGATCGTCGATACGGAACCGAGGATCCGGAAGGGCACCACTGGTACTTTGCGCAGCATGTCAGAGACGTCGCCCCCGAGGACATGAAGCCTCCCGCGTAGCTGGGACTCTCGTCGCGCCGCCCAACGGACTGGCCGCTCAGCTGCGAGCCACGGCGCCTCCGCGGCTCGACCGAAGCGACCAAGTGTCAGTGCCAGACTCTACCAGAGGTCGATTGGAACGCGCTGTGGCTTGTCAGCTGCAGCGGCTTGTTGGGCGGCGGGCCTCGCTGGCAAGGTGTTCGAGCTGACTCGAATGCCGTTCACGGAACCAAGGGGCGAGCAGCGGGTAGTATTCGCGCTGAGTATCAAGCGGGAGCGTGAAGAAGCTGTGTCCCGTCTCACCTCTGCAGCGCACTACGCCGCAACGACAAGGCCAGCTGTCGCCTCCCGAATTGTTGATGAGGTAGTCGATGGTGAGTTCCGAGCCGACCGAAACCTCGCCTCGCGCAACGACCTCGATGCGCGCATCGCCGAACCTGAGATAGGCGGTGGGATCGCAGCTGTGATTCAGGTAGCGCTCGGGCGAAGCGACGAGGTAGAAGCGACCGTCGATGAGGGGACAGTGTTCAGGATGCTCGTCGCAGTCTGGCCGTAGGGGTGACTCTTCTGTCACCTCGCGAAGTAGCCTGAACTCGCAGACCACCTGACCCGCGTGAAGCGGCTCCAACGCGAATACGCCGCGGTCCGCTACATCGGACGGCTTTACCGCGACGCCGGCCATCTGGCACGCTCCTCTCGCCCCCCAACGGAATTGGCGCTCAGCTGCTTCGCACAGGCCGCCGACGGTCGCTGAGGCACCCAAGTTGAATGCCAAACGGTACCATGCATCGAGTGGAACGCGCTTTGCCACGTCAGCAGCAACGCCTTGTTGGGCGGCGCCCTACTCATGGGCTGTGAGGGGAAGCCGGGAGAAAAGCGTTCATGCCTGCGTTCAGAGAAGATCTTGTCCAGCTCCTCTTCGAGCATCGATCCGGGCCTGCTTCGGCGCTGTTCCAAGTCTTCAACTTCCTTGGTGACCTCGAGGGTTACGTTCTCATCGTCTCGCTCGTCTACGTTGCCTGGGACAAGAGGCTGGCCTTCCGGCTAGCGCTGGTGGCCATCGGAGCGATGGTGCTGAATCACGCCCTGAAGACGGTGATAGCCAATCCGCGCCCCTTCGTAGGCGAGGGGACCTGGGCCGAGAAGTGGGCTGTCTCCCCGGGGAAGGCAGAATCTCTGGTCTCCGAGTACTCGACGCCGTCCGGTCACGCGATGACGGGGTCCGCCTTCTACACCTATCTCATCGCTTCCCTGCAACAGCGCTGGGTGAGGCTCGCGGCGGTCGCGTGCATCGTCTTGACTGGACTCGCCCGACCCTACATCGGGGTCCACTACATGGAGGACATCTTGCTGGGATGGGCAGTAGGGATCCCGGCAGCCGTTCTCGCGTTCCGATACGGGGAGCCCCTTGGCATCTGGTGGAAAGGACGCTCTGGGCCCCAGCAGGTCCGCCTCCTGGTCTCTGCCAGCCTGGTCATCTGGGTCGGGACCCGGGTCGCCTACGCCACAAGCCCGCACGGGCCGCCGCTCGCGGTGCTGAGCTACCTCGGCCTCTTGACCGGGATCGTGTTTGCGTACCCGATCGAAGCGAAGCACATCAGGTTCGACCCAAGGAGCTCAGGCCTGTCGATCCGGCTCGTCCGCTTCGTGATCGCCGTCTCATTGGTCGCGGGAATACTTGTGCTCCTCGACCAACTCTTTGCACTCGTCAGCAGCGACGACTCGGTCTTCGGAAACCTCCTGCGGTACATACGGTATGCGGCCGCGGGCGGTGTCGGCTTCCTTGGGGGTCCATACCTGTTCATGCACCTTGGGCTCGCGAGGGCACTGCCTCCGCTGGACGATGAGCCGGACTTCGGGTCCCCGACGAGGACGTCATGAAGCTGACCGACCGCCCAACGGACATGCGGTTCAGCTGCGCCCAACAGCGCTGACCGACACCGCTGACCGGCAGCGCTGACCGGCAGCGCTGACCGGCAGCGCTGACCGGCAGCGCTGAGGCACGGTGCCCGCCGCCAGAACGGTACCATGGATCGATTGGAGCGAGCTGTTGGGTGTCAGCTGTAACGGCTTGTTGGGCGGCTACCGAGGCAGCTGAAAGCGTTGATTCGAGTAGGGGTTTACCGACGGCCGCGCGACAACGTTGAAGGAGAACTCCGCGGCCCGATGACAACCGTTGCACCCTTGGGTGAGCGAGTCATAGGCAGCCGTGAACTCCACAAGATCGCGACGTTCGATCGCCGACCGCAGCGCCTCGATCGGACCGGCCGTGAATTCAGGCACGAGTTGCGACAGCGGGCCCGGTGATCCTTTGTGCGTGGGGTGAAACTGCACGACATCGCTGAAGCCTTCCTCTAGCTCGTCGGTCTCGTAAGAGGCAAGAGCCCAGTTCTCCGCCTGACCGGCAAACCACAGCTTGAGATGGCGCATCTGCGTCAGCGACATGATCTCCCCCAAACCCGGCGCGTACGAGTCGCCGCGGTTTTCCGATTGGCAACTCGGTAGGGGACTTGAGAGGAGGCACACGGCGACTGCGATCACCGACCGACGCAGGTGCGTGAACATCGCTACTGATCCCTCCTGTGTGCTCGCACCGTAGCCGCCCAACGGATCGGCGTTCAGCGGCCAGCAACAGCGCTGACCGGACCCGACCCGCCTACCTGAGTATGACGCCAGGCGGCAACCAAGGTCAATTGAACCGAGCTGTTGCGGGTCCGTCTGCAACGCCTCTTATGGTGCCCGTCAGGGTTGAATGAAGCGGCCA
>JAQBHB010000003.1:0-5780 GCA_032128115.1 Deltaproteobacteria bacterium
CTGGCCCAGCAGGGCGGCCAGGTGTTGCATGAAGCGCTCACGGCCGAGTTCGTCTTCAAGCACCTGCGCGGCTTCGTCGAGCGAGTTGAGCGAGCTGCTGTTTATGCGGCTCTCGATGTGGAGGCGAGTGCCCTCGGAGACGCCTCTTTGCGCAGCCACCTGCTCGAGCAGGGCGCCCCAGGCCGGGAGGTTGGCCGCCGCCGAGAAGCCGGCGCCCACGAAGGCGACGCAGCTGCCGGCGCTGATCTCCTCGAACAGGGAGTGGGGGATCTCGGGTTCGCTCTCGGATTCTGACAGGGGATTCGGTTGCGACATCTCCAGGCGACCAAACACGGGGCTGTATTCGGAGAAGCTGGCGGGGACCACACTCCCCTGGAACTCCTCCAGGTTGACGAGCTTCGAAGGCGGTTCGCTCGCGTCCGTCGTCGGGGCCACGTCCCCGCGCAACCGCGCATGCCAGCTCGGGTCGTCGGAAGTGGGGCGGGTGCGCCAGTAGTCGGCCGCCTCCACGAGTTCGTGGGCGGGAATGCCGAGGCCCTGGGCGATGGCCACCAGGGCGGAAGACGAGGGCGACTTGGCGCCGTTCTCGATCTCGGCCAGGTAGGAGTACGAGATCCGGGCGCGGGCGGCGAGGAGCTTGCGGCTCAGATCCAGTCCGGTCCGGAGCACCTTGATCGCTCGGCCCAGGCCCTCGCCGAAAGCGCCCTGGAGGGCCTCTTTTGCACTCTTGGGATCGTCGGGCATCGGCTCAGCGTACAGGATTTTACGCCCTGCGCGGAATATTCTCTTGTTTAAGCGTTACAACTACGCTAATAACGATAAAACGTCGCTATTGAGGGTTCCTTCTAGAACCCCGCGTAGCGGCTGGAGGATCCCCGCCATGACGACTGTCATCCCGACCGAACACCCCGTTGCCGACTTCCTCACCCACACGCGCCTGGCCCCCCGCCAGGCCCACAAGGCCCTCACCGTGTGGCCCCTGCAGCTTCGAGACGAGGCTGCCCGGCCCGGGGCCCCGGTCTACGTCTCCCTTGGCACGGCCCTCGCGAAGGGGGCGCTCGAGATCTCGGAGGTGGATGCCGGGGGCTCGGTTCCCCACGTGCGCGCCACGAACAAGGGCGGCGAGGCGGTGCTCTTCGTCTTCGGCGAGGAGATCCGCGGCGCGAAACAGAACCGTGTGGCCAACGCCAGCTTCCTGGTGCCGCCCCAGCGCAGCGTCGTGCTAGATGTCTCGTGCGTGGAGGCGGGCCGCTGGCAGCGGAGGAGCGCCCGCTTCGAGCACGCCGAGGAGGTGCTCTCGAGTGCGATCCGGCGCAAGATGGCGCGCAAGGTGAGTCGGTCGATCGTTGAGCAGCGAGGCTTCAAGGCCGACCAGGGCGAGGTCTGGGCCGAGATCGGAAGTCGGCTTGGCGCCTCGGCCACGCTCTCGGACACCGGCGCCTACGCCGACTACCGCGGCAGCCGCGACACCGATCTGGGTGAGGTGGCCAAGGCCTTCCACCCGGTGGAGCGGCAGGTGGGCTTCGTGGCGTGCATCGGCGACCAGGTGGTGGGATTGGAGGGCATCGGCCGCCCGGAGGTGTTCCAGGCCGATTTCCAGGCCTTGCTGAACTCCTACGCCATCGACGCCATCGACGCGGTGATGCTGCGCCAGCTCGAGTCGCAGCCGGCTGCGAAGGGGAGCTTCGATGCGCCGGAGCCCTTCCTCGAGGCCGTGGGGCGCGCGACGTTCTCGAGTAGTTCGTCGCTCGGCGATGGCGACGACCTGCGCCTCGAATCCGGCTCGGTTGGGGGGGTGCGCTCTCGTGTGCGGCGATCTGGTGCACGTGACGGCGTTCCCGGCGTAAGGGGGCAGGGGATCCCGTACACTGGCGAAGTTCGGGCGAAAGACCGCTTGTGTCACAGGGGTGTCCGATCCTCTTCACACGATGCCCGTCGGGGTGGGCTCGCAGCCAACCCGGCGGGCGCGCGTTTCGGATCGACCGGGACGTCGTAACCTCGCTGCCGCGGAAAGCGCCCGAACATGAGCTCACGCTTCCTGAGCAAGTCGAAGTACCTGGCCGGCCTCCAGTGCGAGAAGCGGCTGTGGCTGCAGTGCCACCAGCCCCATCTGGGCACGGCGTTCGACGCCAGCTCCCAGGCCGTGCTCGATGCCGGCAACGAGGTGGGCGAGGCCGCGCGGCTGCTCTTCCCGGGCGGCGTGCTGGTGGACGAGCCGCCGTGGGAGCACGAGGCCGCGGTGCGCCGTACTCGCGATCTTATGGCCGACGCTTCCGTCCCCGCCATCTTCGAGGCGGCCTTCGAGCACGCGGGGGTGCGCATCCGGGTCGATGCCCTCGAGCGCCTGCCGGAGCGCCGCTGGGGCCTTCGCGAGGTGAAGTCGGCGGCCTCGGTGAAAGACCCCTATCTCGACGACCTGGCCGTTCAGCGCTTCGTGCTCGGCGGCAACCGGGTGCGCCTGGGCTCGGTCGAGCTCGTGCACGTGAACTCCGAGTACGTGCGCGGTGTCGATGGCATTGACTGGCAGGGCTTCTTCGAGCGGGCCGACTGCGCGGAGGATGCCGAGCGGCGCCTGCAGCAGCTGCGCCGCGATGTGAAGTGGATGCACGCCGTGGTGGCCCGAAGCGAAGCGCCCGGGATCGAGCCCGGCGAGCACTGCAGCAGCCCCTACGGCTGCGAGTTCTGGGAGCACTGCACGCGGGAGAAGCCCGACGACTGGATCTTCCGTCTGCCACGCATTGGGGGCAAGCGTCTCCAGGAGCTGCTGGCCGGCGGGCACGACCGAATCCGGAACCTTCCCGACGACGTGCAGCTCACGTCGCTGCAGCAGCGCTACCGCAACGCGATCGAAACGGGTGAGCCCTTCGTCTCGCCGAAGCTGCCCGCGGTGCTAAAGCGCATGGAGCCTCCGGTGTGGTTCCTCGATTTCGAGGCGATCTTCCACGTGATCCCTCTCTATCCGGGGGGAAGGCCGTATCAGCAGATTCCGTTCCAGTGGTCGCTTCACCATCTGGATGGCGAGGGAGCGCTTACCCATCAGGAGTTCCTGGCGGATGGCCTGATCGACCCGCGGTCCGCGTTCGCGGACAGCCTGATCGAGGCGCTCGAGGGCGACGAGGCGCCGATCGTGGTCTATTCGAGCTTCGAGGCGACCCAGCTCAAGTCGGTCGCCGAGGCGTATCCGCACCTCACCCGGCCGCTCGAACGGATTCGGCGGCGGCTGGTGGATCTGCTGCCGATCGTTCGACAGCACGTGTACCACCCGGACTTCAACGGCTCGTTCTCCCTCAAGGCCGTCGGTCCCGCCCTGGTGCCCGGCTTCGGCTACGACGACCTCGAAGACGTGAGCGAAGGCAGCGCGGCCTCGGCCGCCTTCGTGCAGATTGCGCGCCGGGAGCTCGCCCCCGATGCCGAGGCGAGCCTGCGGCAGAGCCTGCTCACCTACTGCGGGCGCGACACGCTCGCCCTGGTGAAGGTGGCTGCCGCCCTTGGGAAACTTTGCGAGTCACGAACATGAAGGCGATTCGAATGCATGCGAGATTCGTTCTCGGCCTGCTGGCGTTCGCCGGGGCAACGGCTGCTTCGGGCAACGACCTCGAAGCAATGGCCGAGGCCTACGGATTCACGGTCTTCAAGCTTGGTACGGGGCTGCCCGACTACGCGACGACCAACCCGTTCGCCCGCGAGCCGGAGCCCTACCAGGAATTGTGGCGTCGCATCGACAAGGCCAAGCCCGGCGATCGCTTCTGTGAGGTGGAAACCGCGTATTTCGACGAGAACAGCACGAAGGATCCGTTGCGCTCGAACGTCTGCGAGGAGAAGCAGTTCGAGTCGGTGCGCCAGGCGCTGGGAAGCCTCACTTCGGCGATCGAAGAGAAGCGTCTCAGCTTCTGGCTCCTGGATCCGAAGGCGGAGCGGCCCGAAGGCGTTCTGATCGCGGCGCTTCAATACGAAGCCGATTCCCAATGGCCGTACCCCTATCTCGGGCTCTGGTGGCTCGACCGCAGCGACGAATCGAACCAGCCGGCGTTCCTCGGTTGGTTTCTCACCGGAAAAGTTCACGGCATCCGGGCACTCGGTGGCAACGACGCGCGGACGGTCTTCGTTCACCATCTCAGCTGCCTCGAGTGCCACCCCTGGGGCTATCTCACGGCCTTCGATCTCGCGGCGGGAGCGAAGCCCAACGTGTGGGGAGATCCCGACTCGGGCTGGACAAACCGGGTTGCGGAGCGTCCCGGCGAGGTGCGCGTGCGCATCGGGGATTCTGCCTACGAGCTTCAGGCCGAGGAGGTGACCGATCGACCCGAGCGCGAACGCGTTGCCCGGGCCTATTCAGCGAAATACGGCGAGGATCTCGATGCGATCTTCGAACGGCCGGCCACCGCTGACGATTTCGAACTCGTCTATCGGCTGACGCCCGGCAATTAGCGCAACACCCGCGGCACCCTGTTTTCGATCTCCATCTGGCGGGTCAACGGAGGTGTTCCGAGATCACTTCCGCGGCGATCGCGTTGCCGCGAGGGTTCCAGTGACCGTCGTGTTGGAAATAGAGAGTCTGTCCGGCGCTCGTCTCGTGGCGAAAGCGTGGAAGCAGCGAGACGCAATCGAGCGACTCGTTACTGCACAGTTCCAGGAAGTCTGCTTCCAGGCTGAGAATACGGTTGGGATCCACCGCGTGTTCCTGTGTGAGGATCGCCGCGAACGCCTCCTCCTTGGAAGGCGCGTACGCGAGCAGGAGTCGCCCCCCGTGCAAACGCACCTCGGTGGCCACTTCGTGCACCGCCTGGGCCAACGCCGCGAAACCATCTCGGAACGCGTCACTCTTGCGGTAGCTCGAGTCGCCGAGCAGGAAGAAGTCGAACGGCTTGCCCAGCACCTTGAATCGCTGGCCGCTTGATGCGGACCGAACCGACCGCGCCTTGTTGACGAGACGGAAGAGGATGTAGGTCAACCGCGCCGTGTACGACCAGTCGAGAAGAGCCGTTGCAACCGCGTTGGGCGGTGAGATGCGTGGCCTCGTGCCGGTCGAGAATTCGAAGCAGTCGCTTACGTCGTTGCCGGAGTAGATCATCCAGATGATCCGGTCGGGAGGGCCCGCCCCGCTCTCCAGCACTCTTCGCAGCAGGAGAGCCTGCTGGCACGGGCCCGACAGATTGGAGCCCACGTTGTAGACGTCTTCGGCGGGGATGTCTTCCAGGCGATTCGACCATCGCTCGTCGAGCCCGACGCCTGAGCCCGCGGTGAACGAGTCGCCGAGCGCCACGATCGGCTGTCGCTCGAAGTCCACGTCGTTTCGAAGGCCGAGGGAATCGCCCCGAAACGTCACGAACTCCCCATCCGGGCTCAGTTCCGTGAACTCCACGTGGGGTTTGAGCAGGTTCACCCGGGATATTGGATCGATCTGCGAGCCGAAGCGGCGCGACTCCCATACCTCGAGGTAGTAGGCAAGGCGGAGATCCGTTGTGGCCACGACCCGAAGCGAGATCTCGACCAGGCCCACCATCAGCGCGATGGCAACCAGCGCCGGAAGGAGGTGCTTGAATGACGCGATTCGCGTTTCCTGGAACATGGGCACTCAGGCCGAGCCGATCTAGCCGCTCACGAAGTACCGGACGCGGCCAGGCCCTGTGGTGGCGCGGGTCATGAAGGGCTGCGGGAGCGAAGGAACGCCAGATACTTCAGCAGCTCTTCCTCCTCCTCGGCGGTCAGGTCGTCGATGGCGAAGGCCGCCAATCCTCTGCGACGCCCGCCGCTGGCCTCGGAGGGCAGCAGGTATCCCG
>JAQBHB010000004.1:0-48581 GCA_032128115.1 Deltaproteobacteria bacterium
GTGTGGGGGATCCTGACCCTGCACTCGATTCCGGAGCCGGGACTCGCGATCCTGCTGGGCTCGGGCGTTGCGGGACTCGTTCTGCTCGGTCGCCAGCGGCTGCGCAAGTAGCCGCGACGGTTTCGGTCTGATTTGGGCGGCCCCCCCTTCGGGGGGCCGCCTTTTTTTGGATCCTTCGCCGAGCCGCCTGTTAGGATCCCCAGTCCGGAGGTTTCCCCAAGTGTTTCGCCGCTGGCTCGACTCCCCGTGGCCCTACTTCGTCGGCGCGGGAATCCTCTTCCTTCTCGCAGTCGCGAGCCAGTTCGAGTTCCGGCTGCCCTCGCGCCCCACGGGCAGCGTGGAAGACATCGTGGGCCTCGCCGAGCGCAAGGACGTCAACGTCCTGTTCCTGGTGGTCGACACCCTGCGCTCGGATCGACTGGGCCTTCAGGGCTATGAGAGGCCCAC
The DNA here is from genome assembly GCA_032128115.1 of Deltaproteobacteria bacterium. Lineage (GTDB taxonomy): Bacteria > Myxococcota_A > UBA9160 > UBA9160 > SMWR01 > JAQBHB01. The sequence continues at coordinate 448 of JAQBHB010000004.1, forward strand.
CACACCAAACCTCGGCGCACTGGCCCGCCAGGGGATCGTCTTCAAGAACAACGTGGCCCAGTCCACCTGGACCAAGACGTCCATGGTGTCGCTGTGGACGGGTACGCTGCCCGCCAACCACGGCGTCCTCCGTTACAACCACGTGATTCCCGAAGAGGCGACGATGCCGGCCGAGATCCTGAAGGAGCAGGGCTTCCGCACGGCGGGTGTCTGGCGCAACGGCTGGGTCGCGCCCAACTTCGGGTTCCGGCAGGGATTCGACGTCTACTACCGCCCCCAGGCGGGACGCGAACGCGCCCAGATCCAGCGAGCCAACCCGTCGTCGCATCCGCTGCAGGGAACCGACGAGGATCTCCTGGTCTCCGCCAAGGAGTTCCTCTCGAACTTCGGGCAGGAACGCTTCTTCCTGTACCTGCATTTCATGGATGTGCACCAGTATCTGTACGACGAGTCGTCGGCCCAGTTCGGCACGAGCTATTCGGATGCCTACGATCAGTCGATCCTGTGGACCGACCGCATCATCGGCCAGCTGATGAATACGCTCGAGGAGATGGACATCTCCAAGAATACCCTGGTGGTCCTGTCTTCGGACCACGGAGAGGCCTTTCGCGAGCACGGCTGGGAGGGGCACGCGAAGAACCTCTACGACGAGGTGGTGCACGTTCCATTCCTGATCATCCCGCCCTTCCGCCTGGATCCTGGCATCGTGGTGGAAGAAAGAGTCTCGAACGTAGACGTCTGGCCCACGATCCTGGACATGCTCGGGCTGCCGCCGCTGCCCGTTACCGACGGGGCGTCGACGCTCCCACTGATCCTGGAAGCGGGAGGGCTGGGGCCGCAGGAGACCGCCGAGGCCCTGCGCAATCGGGTGGTGGTCGGCCAGCTCGACCGCTACTGGGGCAATCCCCGTCGCAAGAGCTACCCGATCATCTCGATCACCGACGGTAGCATGCGCTTCTTCCTGCACGGAACCGAGCCGCCGCGCGAGGAACTCTACGACCGCACGGCGGATCCCGGCGAGACGAACAATCTGGTCGCCGACGGCGCGGACCCCAACGAGCGGGCGATCGCCATGCGCAAGCTCGCCGATGACTATTTCGCCAATGGCAAGAGCCCCTGGGGCGTGGCGCCCGTCGAGGTCGAGCTGGACGAGATGCAACTGGATCAGCTGCGCGCCCTGGGCTACGTGATCGAGGGTCGCTGAGAAGCTACGCGCCGTAGTGGGTCGTGAGCGCCAACCGCGCCTCGTGGCGCAAAAGGGCCAGCTGGATCAAGCGATCCAGTAGCTCCCCGTAGGGGATCCCCGTGGCCTCCCACAACAGCGGGAACATGGAGCCCTCTGTGAAGCCCGGCAGGCTGTTCACCTCGTTGACAAAGATCTCGCCCGTTCCGCGCTCGATGAAGAAGTCGACGCGCCCGAGTCCCGCGCCCTCCAGCACCCGGAAGGCTTCCCGGGCCATACGCCGCAGCTCGGCGGCCTGCTCCTCGGATACGGGCGCCGGGATCAACAGCTCGGTTCCGCGATCCTCGTATTTCGCGTTGTAGTCGTAGAACTCGTGGGAGGTCCTTATCTCGCCAGGCACGGAGGTCTCGACCGGATCGCTGCCCAGGAGCGCCACCTCCACGTCGCGGGCGTCCACGGCCCGCTCCACCAGCACTTTTTCGTCGTAGAGGGCGGCCTCCCGCAGTGCCGGGAGCAGCTCCGCGCGCTCGGTCACCTTGCTGATCCCCACCGACGAGCCCAGGTTCGCGGGCTTGACGAAGACCGGGAGCGAAAGGGTGGAGAGCGCCCGCCTGCACTCGGCCTCCGGGTCCCGCAGGAGGTCTTGTTTTCGAACGACTTCCCAGGGCACCACGGGCAGTCCGGCTGCGGCGAGCAGGCGCTTGCTCACCTCCTTGTCCATCTGCAGCGCCGAGCCCAGCACCCCTGAGCCCACATAGGCCACCTCGGCCAGCTCCAGAAGCCCCTGGAGGGTACCGTCCTCGCCGCCCTGCCCGTGCACGATGGGAAACACCACGTCCAGGCTCACCGAGCGTTCCACCTCGCTCGAGGCCGAAGAAACCAGGGTGTGCTCGCTGGGCACCGCCGGCAGGGTCACCTCTTCGCCCTTCACCGCGGCTTCGGGAGGCAGCGACGGGGCGCCCAGGTGCCAATGGCCATCTTGATCGATGGCCACCAGGTCCACCTCGTAGCGCGAGCGATCCAGCGCAGCGAGGATCGACCGGGCTGAGGCGATCGAGACCGCGTGCTCGACCGAGCGGCCGCCAAACAGGAGTCCGACGCGAAGCTTGGGCACCACCCCTCCCCCGCGCGAGTGTAGTGCGCCAGGGCGCCTCCCCCCACGGCGCCAGGGCGCCTCCCCCCACGCCTTGACCCCGATCCAGCCTGTCCGTAGATTGGCCGGGTGCCTCCCATCTCCCCGGAACTCCAACGGAAAGAAGAGCGCTTGTCCGAGTCGCTGCGACGCTCGGGACGCCTGATGGTGGCGTTCTCCGGGGGCGTCGATTCGAGCTACCTGGCCTACCAGGCGCACCGGGTGCTTGGCGACGACGCCCTGGCAGTCACCGCCGCTTCCGCTTCGTACCCGGAAAGTCATCGGGCCATGGCGGAACGCATCGTGGCCGAGTTCCGGATTCCGCACCGCTTCGTCTCGACCCACGAGATGGACAGCGACGACTATCGGGCCAATCGCCCGGACCGTTGTTATCACTGCAAGTCCGAACTGTTCCAGGTGATGGGCGAGCTGCGCGACGAACTGGGCTTCTTGGCCGTTGCGTATGGCGTGAATACCAACGACACCGGCGACTTCCGGCCGGGGCACCGGGCGGCGGCCGAGCACAAGGTGCTGTCGCCGTTCCTCGACGCCGAGCTCGCGAAGTCCGAGATCCGGGCCCTGTCGCGGGCCGCGGGTCTTCCCACGGCAGATCTGCCCTCCTCGGCGTGCCTCTCCTCGCGGCTCCCCTACGGAACCGAGGTGACACCCGAACGCCTGCGTCAGGTGGAGGAGGGCGAGGAGCGACTGCGCGCCCTCGGGTTCGTCCAGGTTCGCCTGCGGCACCACGGTCCCATGGCTCGCGTGGAGGTCGATCCGGAAGAGCTTCCGCGTGCTCTCGACCCGGCCATGGCCCAGAAAATCGCCGACGCGCTCAAGCCCCTGGGCTTTCGTTGGGTGGCGCTCGATCTCGAGGGCTATCGCACCGGCTCCCTCAACGAGGTGCTCACCATCGCGAGCAGGCCCTCGCGTTGACGCAGTGAGCGACCCTATCGAGTGTCGTGGTGACCCCCGCGACATCGGGTTCGATCAGGGCATGGCGTGCCGTGCCGACCTGCAGGCCCGTTTCGCGCGAAGCGCCGGCGTCGTGGGAAGACTGGGGCACCGGCTCGGCCGCCGCGACGCCCACACGGCGCGGGTGATGCGCGATGTGGGGCGCCATTTCCCCCACCAGGCCGAGTCGCTGGAGGGATTGAGCCGGGGCGCGCGGGTTCCCCGCGCCTGGATCGACCGGGAAGTTGCGCGAACCCTGGCAACCGCGTCGCCGGCGGGCTCAGCCACCGCGCTCGTCGCATGCGATTCGCTCTGCGAGGCGCCGGCACTGGTGGTGCGCAGTGCGCCTCGTGACGCGCTGTTCCGCCGCGTGGCTGCTGCGGGCGGTTTCGAGTCGCTGGAGCTGACGGTTCCCTGGTTTCCCGGTGCTCTGGCCGGGGTGAACGAGAAGGGGTTGGCGGTGGTGTGTGCGCCCAGGGGCTTTGAAGCCGGCGAGTGCGCGGCCCCGGCAACTTTCCTGGTTCGCGATTGCCTGCGGCAGTTCGGGTCGCTGGACGCGGCCGTGGAGTGGTGCACGGGGCGTCCCGCCGCGGGCCGCGCCGCGGTGCTGCTTGCCGACGCCAGGGGCGACGCAGCCTGCGTGGACGTGGCCGGCGACCAGCGCCGTGTGCGACGTCCCACCGAGGGGCTGCTGTGGTCGGCGGTTCCGCGCGGCAACGACGTCGCCAAGTTGCTGCGTGAGGAGGCGCCGGTCATCCCCGGGCGCCTGGCGCACGCCCTGGCCAGCGCCGAGTGGCGCACCCGCGGGGCCGACGTGGTGCTCCTGGACCCGGCCCGCACCCGCTTCGGCTGGGTCAACGCGTCGACCGAGGGCGACGCGGCGGATGTTCGCTGGACGGAGCTCGCTACTTCCCGGGAGGCCGACCCAGGGCCGTAAGCGCCAGGGCGCGAACCTGCGGATCCGGGTGGTTGCGGGCCTCGTTTTGCAAGACGGCCACGCCGTCGGTGCCCGCCATGCGCAGGGCCACGAACACGGCCGTCAGATCTTCGGCGCTGCGTCCCGTCACCAGCGATTGGAGCACCGGCACCACCGAGGGGCCCAGTGCCGCGATGCGCAGCGCGGATTCGCCACGCACGCTGCCGTCGGGATCGAAGAGCGCGGGTGTCGCGTCGCCGAGCGCGTCGAGTCCGCGCCGTTCCAGCAGCTCGCTCAGGGCTGCCCGCCGCACCTCTGGCGCCGGATCGTTGCGCAGCAGCCACTCGAGCTGCCCATCGGAGACCGATTCCCCGCCGTAGACGACGGCCACGCGCCGAACCGGTGCCTCTTCTCGCACCACCAGCGCTGCCACCCGCTCGGGAGCCAGCCCGCCGTCGAGGATCGCCAGGGTCTCCAGGGCCGGCGCCTCCAGCGGATTGCCCGCGACGGCCAGGGCCGCCACGCTGGGGCGCAGGGGCGACAGGCGCCGCTCGGCGGCCAGCTCCAGCACGGCCCGGCGCACCTCCAGTGGTCGCCCGTCATCGGCCAGGGCCCCGGCCAGGGCCGCATCCCCAGCTGCCAACAGGCGACCGGACAGGCCGGGCACCAACCCCAATCGTTCGACGCTCCCGAGTGCAACCGCCGGCTCGGCGCTCGCCACCATCTGCGAGAGCGCGGCCACGCCGCCGGTGCCCTTGCGGGTGTCCGGATCCAGGGTCAGGTAGTCGTGCAGGAGGGCCACGGTCCCCGGGTCCGGGTCGCGCAGGAAGGCGCCGAAGCGGGCGCCGATCACGTAGCCCGATCGGCCCGGAAAGCGCTTCACCCACAGCGTCTGGCCCGGCACGCGATCGAGAGCCAGCAGCAGCCGCTCGCCCTCGCGAAAGCGCGCAGGTCGGTCGCCGAACTGCTCCCAGCCCACGGCGACGATTTCGGCGCCACCCAGGCTGCCGGCGACGAGTCGCTCGATCTGAAACGTCGCTCGGTAGCCCGAGTCGTCCAGGCGAGTGGGCGCCGCAAGCACTCCTACTGCGGTAGCCACCGCCGACTCGGCAGCCTCGAGCACCTCGGGGCGCCCGTCGTGGTAGTCGAGCGTCGCGGCCGCCGCCGCCCCCTGGGCGAGGGTCGCAACGAGTGCCGACGCGAGCGTGAGGAGCCTGGCGCCGATCAGGGACAGCTTCCGACCACGCTTACGCCCGGCGGGTCGAAGTCGCTGTCGTCGTTCACGCTGGCGTAGAGGGCGTTGGTAAAGCCGGTCGCCAGCACTCCGTCCTCACCCAGGTTGCCGTCCATCAGATTGGCGAGCGTGGTGTTGCCGGTCTTTACCAGACTCGCCGGCATCTCGGGGAACATGGGCTCGGAATCCCAGGCGTTGCCGTCGTCGGTGCCTCGCACCACCACCACGAACCAGGTGTCCTCGTCGAGGGTGGTGATGGCCGGAATGTCGTCGGGCACCCGAACCGTGAGCGTGGTCTCGAAGCGAGACTTCCCGAAGACCGCGGTGGTGGTCCGCGTGAAGTTCGGCGCGGGTCCCCCGGTGATGGTGTAGGTGATGGTGGGGCACCCGGTGTAGCGCGTGGGCGTGCCGCCGCTGCTGCCGGTGCTATCCGTGTCCGAGTTGGCGTAGATCTCGATGGTGTCGTACTCGGCCCAGTCCGGTGCCTGCACCTTGATCTCGAGATCCAACTCGCGCCCGTTGCCGCCGCCCATCAGGTCGTTGTTCACGTCCAGGCGTGTCGAGCCCGTCCAGGTGAGGTCCGCCACTTCGGAGCCCTCGGTCTGCAGCAGGCGCGTCTGCACGTAGATCCCCTGGCCGCCCACCACGCGCCCTGCCATCACCGACTCGGCCACGTCCTCGCCGTCGATCCCCGCGATGCTGTCCGAGGGCGAGCCGGTCCAGGCGCGCGCTCCCCCGGAGCGCAGGCTGCGGAATTCGTGGGAGTCGGTGTCGGCGATGGCCGTGGGTCCGTAGCCCGAGGCCTGGCTCGAGTGGCCGCGGCCCTGGTTCAGCAGGTTCATCCAGATCCCCAGGCGATCGTTCAGGAACTCGGTGATCGCGTGGCTGCGCGAATAGCCGTTCCAGAGCTCGAGCGCCGGGAACTGGAAGAAGAAGTTGGTGTTGGGCTGCATGCGGAAGTCCGCCGCCTCGGCGTTGGTGATGCCAGACACGGGCGGATTCACGCCGGTGTTTATCTCCAGCGGATCGAAGTGGCTCGAGATGTGGTTGATCTGCACTGCCACCGTGGCTGCCGTGTTGTTCGGATCGGTGACGGCCTCGGTGTAGATCTCCGACGGCGTCAGCACGTAGTTCCCGAAGGACGGGAAGTCCTCGCCCGCCGTCTCGGCGCCGCCCCAGTCGGTGGAGCCGCCCGAGGGCCGCGTAGCGTCCACGTCGCGTGGATACGAGTTGTAGTGGCCCGTGTCGAAGCTCGTGATCTCCTCGCCGGTCGTCGACGCCAGGAAGCCGGTGAGGCCCAGGCTCACGATCTCGGGCGTGATGTCTGCGTGCGCATCGTGGTCAGTGAGCACCAGGTTCTCGACGCCCTCGCCGGCGTACTGGGCGGCGCGCTTCTCGTGGCTGATGCGTGAGTCGGGGCTATTGATCTGGTGTACGTGGAAGTCCGACGAGACGAAGCCTGTGGTGTCGAGCACGCGTACCAGGGTGGCGTCCACCGTGTCGGTGCCGCCGGCCGCGAGCATCACCTCCTCGTCGTGGGACGAGTATTCGGTGCCGCGGCTCACGAAGATCTGATAGGTGCCCGGCTCCAGGTCGAAGGTGACCGTCCCGGTGGAATCGGTGTAGGTGGAGTACACCACGCCGAAGGGGATGGTGTCCTTGAAGGGGTCGCTGAACAGGCCGCTCTTCACGGCGAAACCGCCGATGTTGCCCGTGAGTTCCACCTCGGGGCTCGGGTCGAAGCCCACCACCGTGACCCGTGCCGGAATGTCCACGAAGGTGGCGGCGCCTGTCTGCTCCTCGGAGTTCACGGTGAGGGTGGCGGTGTTGGGGAGCTCCATGTCCACCACGTCGGGCACGCCCGAGGCGATGGTGGCCGAGTTCACCGTCGGGGTGCTGCCGCCGCCCTGGTAGGGCCAACCGCGCTTGGCAGCCGCTACCGAGTAGCTGCCCTCGGCGAGCGTCCCGGTGTAGCAGCCGCTGGCGTCGGCGGTGTAGATCGCTTGTACGGTTTTGATGGGGCCCGGATCGGGAGTGCCCACCACCACCGTGGCGCCGGGAACGGGCGTTGCGCCGCCGCTGCCTGCCACTGTGACGCAGCCGGAGAGCTCGCCGGTGGTGGTGCCCTCGATTTTGTCGAAGAGTTCGGTTCCGCTGGCACCGTCGTCACCCACGCCGAAGGTGCGGAAGAAGCTCTTCTTGCCATCGGGCCCGGCCGGCACCGCGAAGGCCCGAGGCGGGATGACGAAATTGAACAGCACCAACGGGATGCTGTCTCCGTGGAGCACGAACGAGACGCCCACGGTCGTGAACGAACTCGAGTCCTTGCCCGAGCTCAGTGGGTCCGAGTTCTGGGTGAGTGTGTACGAGACCCCTTCGGCGCCGTCGAAGCCGTGGTACGTCATGTGGTCCAGGCCGCCGTTCACCAGCAGCTCGCCGATCCCGGTGCTACCGGTGGTGAGGAGCGCATTGCCGCTGAACTGCTCGAATTCGCCCATTCCGTTGATGTAGTCGCCCACGAAGAGCGGAAGAACACCGGGACTCTCCTGGTTGGTGACCTCGGTCTCGATCCCCACGTAGTTGGGAGCGCTGCTCGGGTCCATCTCGTCCGGTGCCGGGTCGAGCGTGTAGATGTTGCAGGCGGTGATGTCGTGGTCGGTGTCGTCGGCGGCTGGCGGGAATGATCCACCCACCGAGGCGGCCTGGGACGACGCGTTGACGTAGTCCAACAGGTCGTCGCGGCCGCAGGTGCGCACGATGGCCGCAGTGCCATCCTGCCCGTCGTTCACGATGGTGATGGAGGTGGCGTTGATCACGGTCTCGATGTCGAGGCTCGGAGCCAGCTCGAAGAAGCTGTCGAGGCCCGGTTTTCCCACCAGGGCCGCGTCGATGATGTTGCCGCCGAACTGACCCACGCTGTGCAGATCGCGCAGGTTGGCGCGCTGGATCGCGAAGCGTGCCACCGGATTGTCCATCATCACGTCGCCGGCCTGGTTGTGGGCCAGGGGGCCCGTGATGAAGTTCGACTCGTCGAACTCGGTGGTCGTGGGGTCGTCACTGCTGGCGAGTACGTAGGCGCGGGCCTTCGGCGGCCCATAAACGAACTTGTGGTTTTTCACGGCGCCGCCGGTTCCGTTGAGCTTCTGGGCGCGGATCTGCAGCGAGTTGTTGTCGCGCAGTGGGAATCCGGCGTCGATCGTGCCGCCGCCGTCGATGCTGGCGGTGTAGACCGGCCCCCCGCTCAGGATCATGGGTTCGCCATTCAGGGTGGCCTCCACGCTGGAGGCGTCCAGCTGGCTGCCGGTGACTTCGAACTGCACCGTGAAGCTGTAGGTGGTGACGTCGCCAGCAGGCGACAGGACCACGATCTCCGAGGCCGGATTGCAGCTCGCGGCGAGCTGGAAACCGACGACCACGGCGAGTGCCAGGAGAGCGGGACGACGACCCATGGGCAATTCCTCCGACGGCGCGGACTCGAGAAGGAGTCGCCCCGAGTTTGGAGCTGCGCCAACGGAAAATCAATGAATTCAGGCTGTTTCGTGGCTGGCGTCACCCCGGGGAGGTGTCTCCAGTGGGCCGAGAGCCCGGGCGGATCCGTCGCCAGGCCGAAAAGCGCCCGAACTCCGGGGCCGTCCAGCCCCGCCTGGGGTCAGCGGCGACCCGAGCGGCCCCCGGAGCGCGACCGCCGCCTTCCGCCGCCGCCGGTCCGCGGCTTGGGGGCTTCTTCCGCCCGCGGGTCGCTCGAGGTGCGCCTGGGCTCTTCGACGGCCGTCTCGGGGCGGTGTTCCTTCAGGTAGGAGGCGCAGATGGCGGCCAGGTCTTTCTTGCCTTCCGGTGTGGAGGCCAGGAACTCCACGATCGGCACGAAGCGATCCACGTTCCAGACGCGCTCGCGCTCCGTGAGGCGGCGCACCTCCTGCTCGATCTTCACCGAGAGCCGTTCGCGAAGGCGATCGAGGATCTCCTTCTCTCCGGGGACGTCGCGCTCGCTGATTTCGATCCGGTTCACCTGCTGCACCTGGCGGAAGTTCCCGATGTCCAGGCCCGAGACCAGCGAGATGGCCACACCGGCCTTTCCCGCCCGGCCGGTGCGGCCGGTGCGGTGTACGTACACCTCGGGGGAGTCGGGCGACGAGTAGCCGATCACCATGGCCAGGTCGCTGATGTCGATGCCGCGCGCCGCCACGTCGGTGGCGACCAGGAAGCGCAGTTTCCCCGCCTTGATCTTGCCCATGGCTTCTTCGCGCGCCGCCTGGGACAGGTCGCCCGAGATCTGGTCAGCATCGAAACCGCGCCGCTGCAGGAACGACGTGACGTAACGGACGTCGCTCTTGGTATTGCAGAAGATGATCGCGCTCTCGGGAGCATCGTGCTCCAGGATGCGCACCAGGGTCGCCTCCTTCTCCTGGGCGGTGGTCACCACGAAGAAGTGCTGGATCTGTTGGGGCGCCAGCTGGCCCTCGGACGGGGATACGAATTGCGGGTCGTGCAAGAAGACCCGGGAGAGCGATCGCACCCGTTCGGGAATCGTGGCGGAGAACAGGCACGACTGGCGGTCCTTCGGCAGGTACGTGTTGATCTCGCGCATGTCGGGCCAGAAGCCCAGGGAGAGCAACTCGTCGGCCTCGTCCAGGACGAGGGTCCTGACGCCGGACAGATCGAGCCGCCCGGCCCCCAGGTGGTCGAGGATGCGGCCAGGCGTTCCCACCACCACGTGGGCACCCGCCTCAATGGCTTCGATCTGCGCCGCGTATCCGACCCCTCCATAGATGGGCACGGAGCGGACACCCTTGTGGCGCCCAAGGATCCCGATCTCCACCGAGACCTGGTTGGCGAGCTCCCGGGTGGGAGCCAGGGCGATGGCCTGGCAGAAGTCGAGATCCGGGTCGACGGCGGAGACGATGGGGATTCCGAAGGCCCCCGTCTTGCCACTTCCGGTGTGGGCCTGGACGATCAGGTCGATCCCCTCGCGCATGAGTGGGAGCACCCTGGCCTGCACGGGGGTGGGCTCCGACCAACCCAGGTCGCTCACTCCGCGGCGGACGGATTCTTGCAGATCGGCAAAGATCTCGGACAGTTCGGCCATGGGGTCTCGCCTTGCTCTCGAGGGAGGAATGCGTCACGCTATCACGCTCCGCTCCGGGCCGCCTGCTACGCTGCGGGCCGTGTCCCGAATCAGCCGTGAAGAAGTCGAACGGGTCGCAGCCCTCGCCCGCCTTTCCGTCACCGACGAGGAAGCCGGCCGTCTTGCGGTCGAGCTGGATCGGCTGCTCGAATACGTGGATACCCTGAATAGCCTGGACACCGAGGGTGTTGCGCCCACCTCCCACGTGATTCCCATGGCGACGCCGGTGCGCGAAGACCGGGCGGCGCCGCCCATGGATCCCGAGTTGGCCGTCGCGAACGCACCTTGTCGCGAAGGCTCGGCCTTCGTCGTTCCCAAGGTGATCGAGGGCGAGGAGGAAGGTTAGGTGCCGGCGCCCCCGGGCACGCTGCAATCGGGTCGCGACGACCTCGATGCAGGGCGGGTCTCCTCGGTCGAGTTGGTGGATGCGGCGCTCGCGCGCGCGGAGGGCAGCGGGGCGGAGCTCAACGCCTTCGTCGGCATGCGGGCGGAACGCGCGCGTGCCGAAGCCACGGAGGCGGATGCTCGCCGCGCACGTGGCGAGCGTCGCTCACCCATGGACGGAATCCCCGTCGCCATCAAGGACAACATGGTGGAGATGGGCGAGCCCACGACCGCGGGCTCGGCGATCCTGGAAGGCTTCGTGTCGCCCTACACCTCGACGGTGGTGGAGCGACTACAGGCCGCGGGCGCGGTGGTGATCGGGCGCACGAACCTGGACGAATTCGCCATGGGCTCCTCGACGGAGCACTCGTGCTTTGGTCCCACGCACAATCCCTGGGATCGCGAACGCACACCCGGGGGCTCGTCGGGCGGATCCGCGGCCGCGGTGGCGGCAGGCATCGTGCCCGCGGCCCTGGGGAGCGATACCGGCGGCTCGATCCGCCAGCCGGCGGCTCTGTGCGGCGTGGTCGGCATCAAACCCAGCTACGGCCGCGTGTCGCGCTTTGGGCTGGTGGCATTCGCATCGTCCCTGGACCAGATCGGCGGCTTCGCCCACACCGCCGCCGACACCGCCTGGGTGCTCGAGGCGATTGCCGGTCACGACCCGAAGGATTCCACCTCGCTGCACGAGCCGGTGCCGCGCTACAGCGAAGCGCTCACTGGAGATGTGTCGGGTCTGGTGGTGGGGCTGCCGCGGGAGTATTTCGTAGAAGACGGCGTCGATCCGGGGGTGCTGTCGGCGGTGCGCGAGGCCGTGGCCGAACTCGAGCGCGCCGGCGCCGTGGTGCGCGAGGTGTCGCTCCCCCACACGGCCTATGCGGTGGCCGCCTACTACCTGATCGCCACCGCCGAGGCGTCCAGCAACCTCGCCCGCTACGACGGCGTACGCTATGGCCACCGCGCGGCCGACAGCAACGGTCTCACCGACATGTACGAGCGCACGCGTTCCGAGGGATTTGGCGCCGAGGTGAAGCGTCGCATCGTGCTCGGCACCTATGTGCTCTCGGCCGGCTACTACGAAGCGTACTACCGAAAGGCCCAGCAGGTGCGAACTCTCCTGCGCCGCGATTTCGACGAGGCGTTCCGCGATTGCGATCTGATCGCAACTCCCACGTGTCCGGAGACGGCCTTCCGCCTGGCCGAAAAGACGGACGATCCCCTGCGCATGTATCTGTCGGACGTCTACACCGTGTCGGCGCCCCTGGCGGGCATCCCGGGCCTGTCGGTGCCCTGCGGGTTGTCCGACGGGCTGCCGGTGGGGCTGCAGCTGCTGGGACCGGTTCTCGGTGAGGCGGTCCTGCTGCGCGCCGCCGACGCCTTCCAGGGGCTGACCGATCACCACACGCTTCGCCCCCCGGAGACTCCGTGACCCGGTCCCCCCACCCGGACTACGAGGTGGTGATCGGGCTCGAGGTGCACACCCACCTGCGCACCGAGAGCAAGCTCTTCAGCCCCGCTCCCGTGACCTACGGTGAGGAGCCGAACCACAGCGTGCACCCCATCTGCCTGGCGCTTCCCGGAGTGCTGCCCGTGCTGAACGATCGGGCCGTGGAGTTCGCGATCCGCGCGGGCCTCGCCACCCATTGCAAGATCCACACTCGTTCGGTGTTCGCGCGCAAGAACTACTTCTATCCGGATCTACCCAAGGGCTACCAGATCTCGCAGTACGAGGAGCCGGTAGCCACCGGTGGCTGGATCGAGATTCCGGTCGAGGACGGGGGTATCCGGCGGATCGGGATCACGCGCATCCACATGGAGGAAGACGCGGGAAAGTCGATCCACGACGCCGCAATCGCGGGCGACGCCACCCACGTGGACCTGAACCGCGCCGGCGTACCGCTGCTCGAAATCGTGTCGGAGCCCGACCTGCGATCGCCCGCGGAAGCGGGGACGTATCTGCGCAGCCTGCGTTCGTTCCTGCGCTACATCCAGGTCTCCGACGCGGATCTCGAGAAGGGCCAATTTCGCTGCGACGCGAACCTTTCGCTGCGCCGCCACGGCGAGTCGCTCCTGGGGATCCGCACGGAGCTGAAGAACCTGAATTCGTTCCGGTTCGTCGAGTCGGCCCTCGAGGCAGAGATCGAACGCCAGGCCGGGATCCTGGACGCTGGGGGTCAGGTGGTGCAGGCGACCCTGGCCTACGACGCCGCGACCCATCGCACCCGGGTGCTCCGCCTCAAGGAGAACGCCGACGATTACCGCTACTTCCCGGATCCAGATCTGGTTCCGCTGGTGATCCCCGAGGAGCGCATCGAGCGGATCCGGGCCGAACTGCCGGAGCTTGGCGACGCCAAACGAGAGCGCTTCGTAACCCAGTATGGACTCCCGGAGTACGACGCCCGCCTGCTCACCGCGAGTCGCTCCCTGGCGGACTTCTTCGAGGCGGCGGTTTCGGCGTACGACACCGCGAAGCCCGTGGCCAACTGGATCCTGCGCGATGTGCAGCAGGCCCTGGGCGAGCGCGATCTGGAGATCGAGGACGCGAAACTCACGCCCGGGGCGCTGGCGGCCCTGATCCGCCTGGTGGACGAAGGCGCCACCACCGTCCAGAGCGCCCGGGGGCTGGTGCCGGAACTGGTGGAACGGGGCGGCGATCCGGAAGCCCTGGTGCGCGAGGGCGGACTCGAAGCGGTTTCCGACTCGGACGTTCTCGGGCAGGCGGTCGATCAGGTACTGCGCGATCACGCAGACGACGCGGATCGCTACCGGGGTGGCGAGACCCGGGTCCTGAACTTCCTGATGGGGCAGGTGATGCGGCAGACCGGGGGCAAGGCCAACCCGGGCGTCGTCCGCGAACTCCTGGTCCGCAAGCTCGAGAGCCAGGCGTGTCCGTAATTCGGCGCGTGGCTCTCGCGCTCGTGCTGGTCTTCCTGTTGTTGCTCGGTGCGGCCGAGCTGAGCCTGCCTCGGATCCTGAACAGCGAAACCGTTCGCGAACAGGTGGTGGCGCTGGTGGAAAAGGCCCTGGGACGTGATGCCCACTACGAGAGCGTCCACCATGCCTACTTTCCCCTGGCGCTGGTGGTGGAACGCCCGATGCTGGCGGGGCGCGAGCCGGGCACCCCGCCCCAGGTGGCGGCGAAGAGGGTCTCCCTCTACCTGTCGGTCCTCCCCCTGTTCCGCGGTCAGATGGTGGTGAGGCGTTGCGCCCTGGACGAACCCCATTTCCGGATCACCCGCACGAGCGAGGGCATCGAACTCGCCGAGGCGCTGAAGATCCCCGACTTCCCGGACCCGGTGGGCGAAGAACCCGCTGCACTGTCGCTGCAACACCTCGAGATTCGAAGCGGCAGCGTGATGTACGAGGATCTGACCGACGATCCCCCGTTCCGGATCCATCTGGTGGACCTGAGTGGCCACATCAATGGTCAGAGGAGCGACGCGCCGTTCGATTTCGAGGCACGCGCAAGGCTCGCCAGTGGAGGCGCAGTGTCGGCCGCGGGCCAATTCACGCGCTCCGGAGACGTGAGTGCCGGCGCCACCCTCGAGAGTGTGGATCCGGCGCCGTTCCGACCGCTTCTGCAGGAGGTCTGGAGTTTCGAGGGGAGCCGCGCCTCGGGGACCCTGGAGTTCGATCTCGCCGACGGGAAGCCGCCTCGTCTGGGCCTGGATCTCGTGTTCGATGGGGGCGACGTCGGCGTGGATCGGCTGGTGTTTCGCGGCCCGGTGGCCGTGGCCGCCGAGCTTTTCTGGCAGGGGGACGGCGTCGTGAAGGGCCCGGTGGCCGTGGACGCCACGGCCGCCCGGGTCGCATACGGCGACGCCTTCGTAAAGCACCCGGGCGCCGACGCCACTGGCACGGCCCGGGTCACGATCGAGCCCGGCGTCGTTGCATTCGACGACGTCCACCTGCGGATCCGCAACCAGGTGGCAGAGGGCAGCGTCCGCCTGGGCGACTCCACGCGGGTCGAGGCGCGGATCCCCGAGTTCGACGTGGACGGCTTGGAGACCTCGATCCCCGCGCTCGAGGGCTACGCAATTTCGGGTCCGATGAGCGCCGAGCTCTCGATCGAGACGCGTCCGCGCCGCGTGCGGGGCGAGCTGCGGGTGGATGGCGTGCACGTGGCGCTGGCGGATCGCGGCGAGATCGTGCTGCGCGGAAGGGCGATGGGGGAGGGGGACACGATTCGCAGCGACGGCCTCGAGATCGGCATCGGAGACGTGTCGTTCCCGATCTATCTGGTGATCTCGGGCCTCGGGCGCAAGCCGCACTACCGACTGGGCTTCCAGGCCGTGGACACCGATGCCAACCAGTGGATGTCCACCTTCTCGACCGCGCGCGACGTCCTCTACGGCAGGTTCACGATCGAAGCCGACCTGACCGGTTCCATCGACCCGGGAACCCCGCTGCTCGACGGCGTTTCGGGTCCCGCCCGGGCGGAGATCCTGGACGGTCGGTTGGAGGGCGCGTCGTTGCTACATGCCACCTTCGATCGCCTGGGCGCCGTGAGAACGGCGGGGTCGGCCGTCGCCGATCTGGGGCGGTTCTTCCGGGGAGAGCACGTGGAGGAGCTCTACAGCGAGGAGTTCCAGTCGATCGGCGGCCACTTCCAGTTCAGCGACGGGCGGGCTCACACCGACGACCTGCGCTTCGTCTACCACAATTTCACTGCGGAACTGAGGGGGGACATCGAGCTTTCGAGTCTTGCCCTCGACATGAACGGCAGTCTCACTCTGGGCGAGCAGATCGATTTGGCGCTGTTCAATCGCCTGCCCCTGGGAAGCCTGTTGCTTGGCAAGGACCGCACGATCCCGTTGGCGGCCGTGAGAGGGACCCTGCTCGAGCCCCGCGTCGAGGTGCACGACGACTGGATCGCCAACATGGCCCTGGCCGTAGCCAGGATGCCGGTGGACCGCGCACTGGATGCCGTCCGGGGCGCCATCGCGCTGCCCTCGGGAGGGGCCCCGAGGAAGCCCGAGGAGCCCTGAATCCGCGTCTTCGGTCCCGGGCGCGTCTGGCCGATAGAGGCAACCGAGGGATCATGCCCGGAACCATTCTCTGCGCCGACAACGACCGGAGTCTTTGCCAGATCCTCGCTCGCGCCCTGGGCGAGGAGGGCCATCGCGTGCTGACCGCCCACGACGGCGAGCAGGCCCTGGCCCTGCTGTACGAGGAGGCGCCGGACCTGGCGCTGCTCGACCTGTTGCTGCCCCGTATGGACGGCTTCGGGGCCCTGGAGCAGTTGCGCGCGGGCGACTCGTCCCTGGCCCAGACGCCCGTGGTGCTGCTATCGGCCTGCGCCATCACCGAGGAGTATCGCCAGCGCGCCCTGGGGCTCGACGCGTTGCTGCTGGCGAAGCCGGTTCCGCTGAAGGATCTGCTCGCGGTGGCGGAGGAGTGCGTGGCCAAGGCCCGGGCGGCGGCCGCGACCGAGCCGGAGCCGGCCCCTGGGGCGAAGCCCCAGGCCGAGGCCAGAGCCCTGCCCGCGTCCAGAGCCGAGCCCGCGTCCAGAGCCGAGCCCGAGACCCGAAGCTCGCATGGCGCCGAGCTGACCGGCTCTCTCGAGAAGCTTCCGTTCCCCGCCCTCCTGCACCACTTGCACGGCCTGCGCGCATCCGGCGTGCTCCACCTGGAGTGCGGCAAGAAGCGCAAATGGATCCAGATTCGCAGCGGTCACCCGGTGGCCGTGCGCTCGAACATCGTGCACGAGTGCCTGGGGAATCATCTGCTGCGCTCGGGTCGGATCGGCAAGGAGATTCTCGACGAATCGCTGCGTCGCATGAAGCAGAGCCAGGGCATGCTCCAGGGCGAAATGCTCGTGGCCATGCACGTGCTCTCGGAAGACGAGCTGTCGAGCGCATTGCGCGACCAGGCCGAGGACAAGCTCTTCGAAATCTTCGCCTGGGAGGAGGGCAGCTTCCGCTTCGAGTTCAACGGGCGTCTCCAACGCGCCAACTCATTAGGCGTGGAGCGCAGCCCTGCCAACCTGATCCTGCACGGCGTTCGAAACTTCTCCCCGCGCGACCGCGTGAGCGACTATCTGGAGTCGAACTGCGCCCGCTATGTGGCGCCCTCCGAGAGCCCGTTCTACCGCTTCCAGGACATCCAGCTGGATACGGCCGAGAAGGCCCTGCTCCGGGTGGACGGCAAGCGCACGCTCGGCGAACTGGCCGGCGATGACGAGGATCTGGGGCGGGCGATCTACGCGCTGACATCGGCGGGAATGCTCGACCTGCGCGACGAGCCCCTGGAGGGATCGTTCGAGCCGGAACTCGAGCTCGACGACGGGGAGCCCCTGGAGCTTCACGAATTGGTCGAGACAAGGCCGGCCGAGTCGCCCGAGCTGCTGGTGCAGCGCGCCGAGTTGGTGGCCATGGCCCAATCCTTCCCGAACCAGGCGCCTCACGAGATCCTGGGAGTCGCGGAGGACGCCTCCGACCGCGAAGTTCGCGAGGCCTACGAGTGGCTGGCCAAGCGCGTGCATCCGGATGGGGTCATCGGAGCCGGAGGCTCGGTCGCGCGCCTGGCCAACGACGTGTTCTCGCAGGTGACCGCTGCGTACCAGACGCTGAGAGCCGAGCGCCGGAGCCGCCGCCGTTCCGACCAGGATCGGGCCTACCGGGAAACCCTGGTGCAGGAGGCCGTCCGGGTGAGATTGCAGAGCCGGATCGCGGAGGCGCCGGCGGAAACGACCGAAGTCGAAGCACCGCTGGCGCAAACACAGGAGAAGCGCGAATCGAAGACGCGCCGCGCCTCACCCGAGAGCCGGGAGGCGGCCGGGCCCGCGGTTCCCGATCGGCGCACGAGTCCGCGTCGGGAAGAGGATCGCAAGGCGTTGGAAGCCGAAGAGTTGTTCCAGGAGGGCGATCGGGCCATGAAGTCCGGCGACTGCGAGAGCGCCAAGCGCGCTTTCGGGCGGGCGACGCGGCTGCAGCCCGAGGAGTGGGAGTACCTCGCCTACTTCGGCTACTCGATCCACCTGTGCAAACCCGAAGACGAGATGGCCACCAAGAAGGCGCGGCTCGTGGTGCAAGATGCCATCAAGCTGGCAGGAGATCACGAGAAGCCCTACCTCTTCATGGGGCGTCTCTGCCAGGCCAGCGGTCGTTTCGAAGCGGCCCAGAAGATGTTCATGCGCGCCGTGGCGATTCAGCCCAGCTGCGTCGAGGCCCAGCGCGAGCTGCGCCTGCTGGACATGCGGATGCGCAAGGCGAAGAAGGGAATCCTGGGACGCTTGATCGGCGGCTGACCGGCGGCGGATCCGGGTCGTGCCCAGGGGGAGCCGACGCCGATGACGACGAGCGCGACCGCGACTTCCGGAGCCGGCATCCAGGGGGTCGGCATCCAGGGAACCGGCATCCACGGAGAGGCCATCTGGCTCGACGGCCGCTTCGTGCCCTGGGCCGACGCCCGCGTCCACATCCTCACCCACACGCTGCACTACGGGCTCGGGGTCTTCGAGGGGATTCGCTGCTACCGCACCGTCGACGATCGCTCGGCCATCTTCCGCCTGGGCGACCACATCCGTCGGCTGTTCGAGTCCGCCCACATCAACATGCTCGAGATCCCGTTCTCACGCGATGAGATCCAGGAGGCCTGCCGGGAATGCCTGCGACGAAACGGGCTCGACCGGGGCTACATCCGCCCGCTGGTCTTCCTGGGCGACGGTGAGATGGGGCTCAACCCGGGCAACAACCCGGTGCGCGTGTCTGTGATCGCATGGCCGTGGGGCAAGTACCTGGGAGAAGAGGGGCTCGAGCGGGGCATTCGCGCCAAGATCTCGAGCTTCGCGCGCCACCACGTGAATGCCAAGATGACCCTGGGCAAGACCTGCGGCGACTATGTGAATTCGATCCTCGCCAAGCGCGAGGCGCTGTTGGACGGTTACGACGAGGCCATCATGCTCGACGTGAACGGCCTGGTCTCCGAGGCCAGCGGCGAGAACGTCTTCGTCGTGCGCGATGGCGTGCTGCGCACGCCGTCGCTGCACTCGGTGCTCGACGGGCTGACCCGCTCGACGGTGATCGAACTCGCCCGCGACAAGGGCATCCGCGTCGAGGAGAGGTCCATCACCCGCGACGAACTCTACGTGGCCGACGAACTGTTCCTGACCGGAACCGCGGCCGAGGTGACTCCCATCCGCGAGGTCGATCGCCGCAGCGTCGGTGCCGGCACTCGCGGTCCCGTCACGAAGCTCCTGCAGGCGGCGTTCTTCGACGCGGTGAGCGGCCGGGATTCGAAGTACGAGCGCTGGCTGGATTTCATCTAGATCGGCCTCTCTGTTGCACGTTGTATCACAATGTAATACGTTGGCGGTGCCGTTCGATCCAAGGAGGCACCGGACCATGATGGAAGAAGACACCCACGGCCGCCGCCGCCGCCACGCAGGCCGCAAAGAGCACATTCTCCACACCCGCATCTCCGACGACCTGGCCGAGGACATCCGGCGCCTGGCCGACGACCTGCGGGTGCCGGCCTCGAATCTGGTGCGAAATGTGCTGGAAGAGGCCTTCAGCGTGGTGGAGACGGTCACCGACAACGTGGGCGAGTTCGTGGACGAAGTGGTGGAGGAGGCCGCCCGCGCCCGGGCGCGCATGCGGCACCGGCGCTCCCGCAGCGGCTTGCGCCGGCGACCCGTGAGCGACCCGGCAGTCGATGCGCCCGAGCGCGCCGAGTTCCCCGAGGTGGTGGGCTGGCAGCCCCTGATCCTGAACCGGACGCAGAGCTGCGCCGACTGCGAGGAGTCGCTGGAACGCGGCGAGGAGGCCTTCGTGGGGCTCGGAGCCACAGGTCTCACTCCCACCTACCTCTGTTCCGACTGCACCGAGGTCCGCCAGCGCTGAAAGCCCCCTGGGACACTCAGTTTTCCTGGCCCCGCAGCCGATGGGGCTATGGGGGATTGTTGTGAAAAGCCTACAAATGCTTCGAGAGTTCGCGCGGCTCGAGAAAAAGCGCGAGGGGGAAGGTCTATCCCTTCGCGAACTCGAGCGGTGGAGCGCACTCGACGATGCACTCCGCACGGAGTTCAAGAAGCAGGGTGCGGCCGCAAAGCCCGAAGATCGCCGCGCCTCCCGGCGGGTCGCCACCCTGCTGAGCGTTCGATTCCAGTCCCTGGGCGAGGCGCGCCACAGCCTGATGACCAACGTCTCCAGGGGCGGCGTCTTCATCTACACCGAGACCCCCGCCGAGATCGGCACCCGCATCGAACTGAAGATCAGCATCGACGAAAATGGTTCCGAGATCGTGGTGCCGGCCGAGGTCATGACCCAGAACCTGGCGCCCGACATGAGCAGCACCAGCCAGGGCATGGGGCTCCGCTTCCTCGACATGGACGAGCCGACCCGCAAGCAGGTCGACGAGCTCTATGGCCGCGCCGCGGCGACATCCGGGAACCTCGAGAAACCCGGCAATGCCTAGTTCTCCAGTTCGATGAACCGCGCGCGCCTGCGGCGTTGCGGGGTACCCTGCGCCGCGATGGCGCAACCGACCCGGGTCGAACAGCTGCAGACGCCGGCGCTCGTGGTCGACGCCGAGCGCTTGGACCACAACCTGGACACCATGTCCGCGGCCCTGCCCGGAGGCCGGCTGCGCCCCCACGTGAAGGCCCACAAGTGCACCGCCCTGGCCCGTCGGCAGCTGGAGCGCGGCCACGCGGGTCTCACCTGCGCCACGATTCGCGAGATGGAAGGCCTGGCCCGGGCCGGCCTGGGCCAGGACCTGCTCCTGGCCAACGAAGTCCTGGACACGAGCCGGCTCGCCGCCCTCGACGCACGCGTCACCGTGGCCATCGACTCGGAGGCCACGCTTGCGGCCGCGGTCGCAGGCGGCGTGAGCGAGGTGCTGATCGACGTCAACGTGGGGCTCCCGCGCTGCGGCTGCGATCCCGAACGAGCCGAGTTCCTGGCCGAACGCGCGCGCCTGCGCGGTCTCTCGGTGCGCGGCGTGATGGGCTACGAGGGCCACGCCATGCTGATCGAAGACCGCGGCGAGCGCGCAGGCCGCGTGGCCGAAAGCATGCAGATCCTGCGCCGGGTGCACGAGCGCGTGGGGGGGGAGGTGATCTCGGCGGGAGGCACCGGCAGCTTCGACCTGAATCCGGTGGCGAGCGAGATCCAGGCGGGCTCCTACGCCCTGATGGACACGGCCTACGCGAAGCTCGGACTGCCGTTCCAGCCGGCGCTGTCGCTGCTGGCCCGCGTGGTCTCCGTCTCGGAGAAGTACGCCGTGGCCGACTGCGGCCTCAAGGCCCTGGGCATGGACCACGGCAATCCGCAGGTCGAAGGCGGCAGCGTCTGGTTCTGCTCAGACGAGCACCTGACGTTCGCTCCCAAGGAGGCCGTGACCGTGGGCGATCGGGTCCGCGTCTGGCCGGCCCATGTGGATCCCACCGTCGCCTACCACGAGCGCCTGCACGTGGTCGCGGGCGACCGCATCCTGGACGTCTGGGACGTGGATCTCCGCGGCTGGTAGCGACCCGCGGGGGTTCACCCGGGGCCCGGTTCATCCGATAGGCGGGGTCGCATGGCTGCCGCCTCCGTATCGCTGATGGGACGCCTGGCCGTCCACCTGAAGATGATCAGCATGGACCAGCTGGCCGAGGTGACCCGCGCCCAGGCCCGGGGCGCCGGTCGCAGCCTGGGCGACATGTTGGTGGAGGGCGGCTACATCACCGTCGATCAGCTGGCGAAGCTGGTGGCGACCCAGAAGCAGGTGATCGCCAAGCAGAGGGCCCAACAGGCGGCAGCCGCGGTCGGCGAGCCCCAGGTGGCTCCGGCAGCCGGAAACGGCGCGGCACCGCCCGCCGCTCCCCCGGCTTCTACGGTCCGGCCCAATGGCGGAGTCGCATCCCAGGCCCGCCCCGCGCCCGCGGCACCCCCGACACCCGAGCCGGTGCCCGACCCCACGCCCCCGGTGGCGATCGTCTCGGCCATTTCGCTCCCCGAACCTTCCGCTGGCGAGTGCGAGACCCTGCAGCGGGTGCTGCGCGAAGCCTTCGAGCGCGGCGCCAGCGATATCCATGTGCACGGCGGCGACGCCATCCGCATCCGGCTCGCCGGGAGGCTCGGCGAAGGGCCGGCGCTTCCGGGCGGTCAGACCCTCGATGGCGTGGCCCTCGCGTCCCTGACGCCCGAACAGCGTCACGTTCTCGCCACCACCGGCCAGCTCGACTACTCCTACGTGCTCGACGGGGTGGCGCGTTTCCGCGCCAACGCCTACCGGCAGCACCGGGGAATCGACGCCGTGTTCCGCTCGATCCCGATCGAGCCGCCCACGCTCGAAGAGCTGGGCCTGCCCCAGTCGCTGGCGCGCTTCACGAACTTCCACCAGGGCATGGTGCTGGTGACGGGCCCCACGGGCTGCGGGAAATCATCGACCCTGGCTGCGCTCGTGAACCTGGTGAACGAGGAGCGCAACGAGCACATCATCACGATCGAAGACCCCATCGAATGCGTGCACGTATCCAAGCGCTCGCTGGTGAACCAGCGCAGCGTGAAGCGCCACACCGAGTCGTTCGCACGCGCCCTGCGGGCCGCCCTGCGCGAGGACCCGGACGTCATCGTGATCGGCGAGCTGCGGGATCTCGAGACCATCTCACTGGCGATCACTGCCGCCGAGACCGGCCACCTGGTGATCGCGAGCCTCCACACCGAGAACGCCATCCGCACGGTGAACCGGCTGGTGGGCGCCTATCCCGCCGACCAGCAGAACCAGATTCGAACCATGATCGCCGACTCGCTCAAGGTGGTGATCTCCCAGCGCTTGATTCCCACCGCCGCCGGCGATTCACGGGTGCCGGCGATCGAGATCATGGTGGTCACGAAGGCCGTGGGAAACCTGGTCCGCGAGAACAAGACCTTCCAGATCCACTCGATCCTCCAGACCGGCGCCTCCCAGGGCATGGTCCTGCTCGACGACTCCATCAAGCGCCACGTGCAGGCTGGAACAGTGACCCAGGCAGAGGCCCTCAAGCACTGTCAGGACCCCAAGAGCATGGTCAGGTGACGGACCCGGAGGCCGACGGATGGCACAGCTCGACGAATACCTGACGATGCTTCGCGACCGCAGCGGGTCCGACCTGCACATGGCAGCGGGCGGGCCGCCGCGCATGCGATGCCGCGGCTCGCTGGAGCCCATCGAAGGCCGCGACACGCTCAGCGACGAAGCGATCCGGGTGGTGATGCGCGAGGTGGTCACCGATCGTCAGTGGCACGACTTCGAGGCCTGCGGCGACCTGGACTTCGCCTACAGCGTGGCCGGTGTGGCCCGCTTCCGCGGCAACTACCTGATGCAGGAGAAGGGCGCCGCGTTGGTGTTCCGGATCATTCCCGAGGAGATCCTCACCACCGAGGACCTGGGCCTGCCGGCAGCCATCGGAAAGCTCGCCGATCTGGAGAAGGGCCTCGTGCTGGTGACGGGCCCCACGGGCTCGGGAAAATCCACCACCCTGGCCTCGGTGATCGACCGCATCAATCGCGAGCACTCGCGCCACATCGTCACGATCGAGGATCCCATCGAGTTCGTGCACCAGAACCGCAAGTCGGTGCTCTCGCACCGGGAAGTGGGCGACCACACGGGAAGTTTCTCGGCGGCACTGCGCGCCGCGATTCGTGAGGACGCCGACGTGATCCTCGTGGGCGAAATGCGCGACCAGGAAACCATCGCACTGGCCATCACCGCTGCGGAGATGGGTCAGTTGGTGTTCGGCACGCTCCACACCAGTGGCGCAGCCAAGACCATCGACCGCATCATCGACGCGTTTCCTTCCGACGAGCAGAACCAGGTGCGTATCAGTCTGTCCGAATCGCTGGCGGGAGTGGTGTCACAGTTGCTGGTTCCCACCGCCGACGGCAAGGGCCGCTGCGCGGTGCACGAGATCCTGCTGCGCAACACGGGCCTGGCCAACATCATCCGCGAGGGCAACACGCCCATGTTGAATTCGATGATCCAGAGCGGAAAGGGCGAGGGCATGATCAGCATGGACGACTCCCTGTGGGCGGCCCTCGAGGCCAAGAAGATCCTGCCCCAGGACGCGTTCGCGAAGGCGACGAACAAGAGCCGCTTCGAGGCCCACCTGCCGGACGACCCGAGCTAGTTCCGTCCGACCCGAGCTAGTTCCCTTCGACCCGGTATGGTCTCGGGCGGAGGTCTCCCGCTTTGAAGCGCGTCCTCGGGCTCCTGGTGTTCCTGGCCATCGTGTCGGCGATCGTGCTGGGCTCGCACCTGTACCTGGCCCAGCGTCTGGTCTTCGACACCGGTCTGGCGGACCCCTGGCGCAGCCTGGCCGTGGGGCTGCTGGTGGTGCTCGCCGTGAGCGTGCTGCTCGAGCCGGTGGCCCAGCGCTATCTGGGGCCTCCGGGTTCGCGCCTGCTGGCCTGGCCCGCCGCGATCTGGATGGGCCTGTGGTTCTTCCTGGTGCTGGCCCTGGCTGCAACCGATGGCGTGCGCTGGCTGGTGGGAAGCAGCGCCCTGGCGGCATCCGGTGCCCCCGCCTCGATTGGTTCGGGCGCCGCGCTGCGCGGGGCGGCCGTGGTGGGAGTAGCCCTCGGGCTTTCGGGGGTGGCGCTCTTCTCGGGCCTGCGCTGGCCCACCGTGCGTCGGGTCGAACTGCGGCTCGCGCGCTGGCCCGGCGCCCTGGACGGCTTCCGCATCGTCCAGATCAGCGATCTGCACATCGGACCCATCCTGGGGCGGCGTTTCGCCCGGGAGGTCACCGCGCGAGTCAACGCCCTCGATCCGGACCTGGTGGCCGTGACCGGCGATCTGGTGGACGGGCCGGTGGAGCGCATCGCCCACGACGTTGCGCCCCTGGCGGATCTCCGGGGTCGCCACGGCGTCTTCTTCGTGACCGGCAACCACGACCACTACTCGGGCGCCGACGCCTGGGCCGCCAACGGGCGGCGTCTCGGGTGGCAGGTGCTGCGCAACGAGCGCACCGCGATCCGGGTGGGTAGCGCGGTCTTCGACCTGGTGGGTGTCGACGACCACCGAGGCGACTGGCTCGACGACGGCGGCGAGGACCTCGACAAGGCCTTCGACGGGCGCGACCCTGGCAGACCCGCCGTGTTGATGGCCCACGATCCCTCGACGTTCAAACGCGCGTCGGGCCGGGGCATCGACCTGCAGATTTCGGGACATACCCACGGTGGACAGATCTGGCCCTTCGGGTACCTGGTGCGGCTTGCGATTCCGTACGTGGCGGGGCGCTACCGCAAGAACGGCGCCGAACTCTACGTGAGCCGGGGCACCGGGTTCTGGGGTCCCCCCATGCGGCTGGCGGCGCCGGCCGAGATCACCGAGTTGATCCTGAGGAGTGAGACATGATCGAGTGGAGTGAGCAACACCTGATGATCCGCGACGCGGTGCGCAAGTTCGTCGAGGCGGAGATCGCACCTCATGTGGAGGAGCTCGAGCACGGCGACATGCCGCCCTACGACGTGTTGCGGAAGATGATCTCGACCTTCGGCATGGACGAGATGGCGCGCACGCGCTTCGAGAAGGCGATCGCCCGGGAGAAGGAGGGCGGCGCCCCCGAGGCGAACAGCGAGGGGCGGGGCGACGGCGCTGCCATGGCGCTGATCCCGATCATCGAGCTGTGCCGCTACTGCCCGGGCATGGTTACCGCCATGGGCGTCAGCATGGGGCTCACCGGTGCGGCCATCATGTCCAAGGGCAGCCTGCGCCAGAAGCAGCGCTGGGGCCTCGATCTGCTGACCCTGAACAAGATCGGCGCCTGGGCCATCACCGAACCCGGCTCGGGCTCGGACGCCTTCGGCGGCATGAAGTCCACCGCGCGCCGTAGCGAGGGCGGCTACCTGCTCAATGGCAGCAAGACCTTCATCACCAACGGGCCCTACGCCGACACCATCGTGTTCATCTGCAAGCTGGAAGAAGAGGGCGTCGAGCCCAGAGATCGCAAGGTGCTGACCTTCGTGCTGGACAAGGGGATGAAGGGCCTCACCCAGTCTGGGCCCATGCGAAAGATGGGCATGCACTCCTCGCCCACGGGCGAGCTCTTCCTGCAGGACGTATTCGCCGAATCGGATCGATTGCTTGGCGAGACCGAGGAGTCGCGTGCGCGCTCGGGCGCCAAGGACTCCTTCCAGATGGAGCGCTCGGGGGTGGCCGCCATGGCGCTGGGCATCGTGGGGCGCTGTCTGGAGCTGTCGGTCGCGTATGCCAAGGAGCGCGTGCAGTTCGGGCGCCCCATCGGGGAGTTCCAGCTGATCCAGGAGAAGATCGCGCGCATGGAGGTGGCCCGCATGAACCTCCAGAACCTGGTGTTCCGCACCATCGAGGTCTCCAGCACGGGAGGGCGCCTCAGCCTGGCCGAGGCCTCGGCCATGAAGCTCTACGCCGCTCGCGCTGCCGTGGAGGTGGCCATGGAGGCCGTGCAGGTCTACGGCGGCAACGGCTACATGTCCGAGTACCCGGTGGAGCAGCTGGCCCGCGACGCCAAGGTGCTGCAGATCTACGCGGGCACCGACGAGATCCAGATCTCGGCCATCGCGCGCGAACTCCTGTCCGCGTGAGCGCGACGCCGTGATTCGATCTTGGCTGTGATGCGATCTTGGCTGTGATTCGATCTTGAGTGTGATTCGATCTTGAATGGGCGGTCGCTTGCCACGGCCGGGCTCGCGCTGGCCGCGAGCGTTCTGGCCCTGGGCCTGGCAGAGTCGACCCTGCGCGTGCTTGCGCCGCCCGCCGCGTCGATCATCGACTACCCGTGCATCTACTCCCCGGACGAGCGCTTCGGCTTCCGCTACCGGCCCGGAGCGGTGGGTCACGTGGCGGGTCACTTCGAAATCGACAACACCGTGCAGATGAACTCCCTGGGCTTCCACGACGCGGAGCCCCTGCCGCCTGGCGCTTCGGATCTGGTGGTGTTGGCGGTGGGCGATTCCTTCACGGCGGGGCTCAACCTTCCGCGCGACCAGGTCTGGACGGCGGTGCTGGAGCGCGAACTCCGAGCGCTCGGGTTCGCGTCGGCGGACGTGATCAACCTGGGCCTGGACGGAACCGGAACCGACGTGCACCTGGACCTGCTGCGAGCGCACGCGCCGGCGTTCCCGCCCCGGGTGGTGATCGTGGCCTTCTACGCCAACGACCCGGACGACGTCGCGCACGGGCGCTTCACCCGCGAGTGCCACCGGGGCTACGTGCTCTCCTACCAGAGCGAGTTGCAGCGGGCAGTGCTCGAGCAGCGCGTGGACGACCACCTGGAGCGACGTCTGGCCGGCTGGGCCTTCGACCATTCCTACGGGGTGCGCCTGGTCGTCCACGCTCTACAGGGCCCCCTCAACCTGTTTCGACTGCGCTTCGTCCAGACCCGCCGAGCCGACCTGGGGATCGACGAGGCGCGCGTGCGTGAACAGGCGGCGCAGCTGCGCGCCGCCTTCGCGGGGCTCGAAGCCTTCGCCCGGGAGTGCGACTGCCGCGTGGTGATCGCCCCGGTGCCGCCGCGCCGCAGCCTGGATGGCAGCCGGCGCGTCCTGGGCCGCTGGCTGGGAGACGCCGCCCTGCCGGTGGTGGACGTGGTGCCCGCGATGGAGCGGATGCTGGCCGAGGACGGCCGCACCCCGGCCGACCTCTTCTGGGTACACGACAACCACCTGAATGCCTACGGGAACCGCCTGTTCGCCCGGGCCCTGGCCCAGGCGGATCTCTGGCGCTGAATCCCCGCCTCCTGCGCCCCGACTGCAGCAAAACTGCGCACTCCTGTGCCCGCTGCGGGTCAGCAAAGCTGCGCACTCCTGTGCCCGCTGCGGGGCAGCAAAGCTGCGCACTCCTGCGCCCGCTGCGGGTCAAGCCGCGCCCGTCTCGATCCGATAAGTCCAGACGAGGGGGCTCGCGACAGCGGTCGGGCGTTTCGGCTCGACATGGCGTGGCCCGCGAAATCGGGCCCGCAAGAGATCGCGACCCCGGCATGTGAGGAGCGATCGAATGGCGAAGCCGACGCAGGGATCCCGAAGATCCGCGCCGTGGCACCGCAGGCTCGTGGGCCTCCTCCTTTTTCTCCTGCCCGCCGGCGTGATGGCTGGGTTGTTCGCGCCGGGCGTAGTGCGCGTGGTCGCGGAGAAGGCCGTCACCGCGGCCGCAAAGGGTGTCCCCCGCGGAAACGACTCCCGGACCAGCGCCGCCGTCACCACCCCGCTTCGTCAATACGCGTTCGAGCCGAGCCTCCAGCCCAGCGACTTCGGCATTGGCGTGGCGACCCGCTTCCAGGACCTGGACCAGGTCTTCGTCGATCCGTACTACCGGCTCGATTCGGCCACCGGGCGCTACGCCCGGCTACTGGCCTTCCCGCGCAATCACGGCGACAGCATCGTGCTGGACGGCACGGAGCGTTACGCGGTGACCGGCGTGAGATTCCGCGACGCCCTGGGTGGGTCGGTGGCGGAGCCGGGCTTTGGCGACAAATGGGAGCCGTTCGCGCTGGGGAGCCCGATCCCCATGGGCGACGGCCTGCACTTCGACGATTTCCCGGGCTCGCACACCTTGCCCCTCCCCCCGCTGTTCCCGGTTCCCGAGCCGGGAACCGGCTCGCTCCTGGGAGTGGGTCTGCTGATGCTGGCCTGGCAGCGCCGGCCTCAGCGCCAGCCGACCGGATCGTAACCCCGCTCCCGCAGACAGCGGTTCACGTAGGCGCGGTACACCGCATCCGGCTCGCGGCTGCGGAAGAGCCCGTGCATCATTTGACGGGTGGCTCCGGCGGCGGCGCCGATTGCGGCCCAACGACCGGCGCGGCCCGCCACCGCTCCGCCCGCCGCTCCCGTGGCGGCGCCAGTGGCGCCTCCGACCACTGCCCCTTCAGCCAGGTCCCCCGCGCCGCGGCCCGAGCCCACGTCGTCGGAGGCCAGCTCCAGGCAGGCGTCGACATCCTCCTTGGCGACCTGCTTGCCCACCCGGGACAGGTGCGAGTTGGGATACAGCACGGGCCGGCTGGAGGCGCACCCCACGACGAGGGAGGCCAGCACGATTCCGACGATTCCGACGCATCCAACGCTCAGCGCCCGCATGCGCACCCAAGCTAGTCCACGAATTCCAACCCACCACGCGGGCGTCGGTTGCGGATCCGCTGGCGGAGCTGTCCAGGGGCCGCTACCCGCTTGGGGCATGGCCGCGGCGATTCCCTGGAAGCCCCTGCTGGCCGCGGCCCTGGTGGCGGCGACCCTGGCGGCCTACGCCCCGGGATTCGCGAACGAATTCGTCAACTACGACGACGACGTCTACATCACCCACAGCGCGCCGGTGCGCGACGGCCTGAGCGCCTCGGGCGCGGCTTCTGCGTTCACCAGCTTCCAGGGCGCCAACTGGTTCCCATTGACGCGCCTGTCGTGGATGCTCGACGCCCAGGTCTACGGTCTCTCCCCCCACGGCTTCCACGCGACGAATCTGCTCTTCCACCTGATGAATACGCTGCTGTTGTTCGCCTTCTTCGTTCGCGCCAGTGGATCCATCGGGGCCAGTGCCTTCGTGGCGGCGGTCTTCGCCCTCCACCCCCTGCACGTGGAATCGGTGGCCTGGGCGTCGGCCCGCAAGGACGTGCTGAGCACCTGTTTCGGGCTGCTCGCGTTGCTGGCCTATGAACGCTACGCGCGCGGCGTGCGGCCGCGAGCGTGGTACGCCGCCGTCGCCGGCAGCCTGACGCTGGCGCTCATGGCCAAGCCCACCGTCGTGGTGCTGCCGTTGCTCCTGCTGTTGCTCGACGAATGGCCGCTTCGCCGCCTGCGCAAACGCGACGACCCGACCGCCTGGGACGCGGCGCGTGTGCGCGGGGCAGTTCGCGAGAAACTTCCGCTATTCGTGCTGGTGGCGCTGGCCGCTGCGGTCACCGTGGTCGCCCAGCACAGCGGCAACGCGCTGCAATCCCTCGAGCGCTATCCGCTGGACGTGCGGATCGGAAACGCGCTGGTGGCGACCCTCGCCTATCTGCGCCTGGCCGTGCTGCCGTTCGGCCTGGGTGTCTTCTATCCACACCCGGGAAGCAGCTTGTCCCTGTGGCAGGGGGCCGGCGCTGCGCTGGTGCTGATGGCGGTGACGGGGCTCGCGTTGCGCGCCGCAAGGCATCGCCCCTACCTGGTGGTGGGTTGGCTGTGGTTCCTGGTGGGGCTCGCACCGGTGATCGGTCTCGTGCAGGTGGGCCAGGCGGCCATGGCCGATCGCTACACCTATCTGCCCCTGGTGGGGCTCTCGTGGATCGTGGCCTTCGGGATGCTCGATCTGGCCCGCGGTCACCTGGCCCGATCGTTCCTGGTGGCGGCAGCGTTGCTGGCCACGCTGACCCTGGCGGGGCTTACCGCGGCCCAGGTGCGCACCTGGCGCAACAGTGAAACGCTCTTCCGCCACGCGCTTGCGGTCAGCGAGCGCAACCACGTGGCCCACATCAACCTGGGGCTTGCGTTGCTGCAGCAGGAGCGGCTGTCCGAGGCCGAGCCGCATTTGCGCGAAGCCATCGCGATCGCGCCGCGATCCGCGGTGGCCCGCGGCTTGCTTGGTGAACTCCAACTGCGCGAATTGCGAACGGGCGAGGCGCTCGAGAGCTATCGCGGCGCCCTGCGCATCGAACCCGGCAAAGCGCGCTGGCTGGCGGGTCTGGGCAACGCCTACCTTGCGCGGGACGATCTGGATGCCGCGGAGCGCGCCTATCGGGAAGGTCTTTCGCGGTCCCCGGACTCGGCCCTGCTTCATTCGAACCTGGCGCTGGTGCAGGCCCGGCGCGGCCACTACGAAGCGGCCCTCGAGAGCTACGCAAGAGCCGCCGCCCTCGACCCGGAAAACGCCGACACCCAGGCCCACCTGGCCATGTCGCTGGTGGCCGTGGGCCAAGCCGAGCGTGCCATTCCCCACTTCGCGCGCGCGAGGGCCCTGGCCGGCGATCGGGTGGGCGTTCTCGTCGAACACGCCGGCGCCCTGCAGTCACTCGGTCGTCTCCCGGAAGCCCTGGAAACCTACGAAGCTGCCGTCGCCCTGGCGCCCGACAACGTCCCCCTGCTCAACAACCTGGCCCAGCTCCTGATCACCACGAACACCCGCCCGCAGCGTGCCCTGGCCCTGGCCGAAAAGGCCAACGACCTGACACGACACGAGGACCCCCGAGTCCTGGACACCCTCGCCCAGGCCCAGCTCGCCACCCACCAACCCGAAGCAGCCAGAAAAACCTGGGAAAAAGCCTTTACCCAAGCCGCCACCACCGGCAACGAAACCCTGGCCAAAGAAATTCAACAACGCCTGAAGACCCAGCCCTCAACAAATCAATAATCAACCCCGTCCCCGCTCGAGTCCCCGCTCGACAGCACCACGCACCGCCCTCCCGCTACCGACCGCGCCTCTTCCTGGCCCCACTCAACACCCGAGCCAGATACCGCCCCGTATAAGATTCCTTGCAGCGAGCCACCGACTCCGGCAAACCCTGTGCCACCACGTGGCCGCCCCCCGGCCCCCCCTCGGGCCCCAGATCCACGATCCAATCCGCCGTCTTGATCACATCCAGGTTGTGCTCGATCACGATCACCGTATTGCCGGCATCCACCAGGCGCCCAAGCACCTCCAACAGCTTCCGCACATCGTCGAAATGCAGCCCCGTCGTCGGCTCATCCAGGATGTAGAGCGTCCTTCCGGTGGCGCGTTTGGCCAGCTCCCGCGCCAGCTTGATGCGCTGGGCCTCGCCCCCCGACAGGGTGGGCGACGGCTGTCCCAGGTGCAGGTAGTCGAGCCCCACGTCCGTGAGCAGTGACAGCGGCCCGGCCAGCTTGGGGTGTGCCGCGAACAGATCCGCCGCCTCGCGCACCGTGAGCTCCAGCACGTCGGCGATCGACTTGCCCTTGTAGGTCACGCGCAGGGTCGCGTCATTGAAGCGCCGCCCATTGCATTCCTCGCAGCGCACGTAGACGTCGGGCAGGAAGTGCATCTCGATCTTGCGCACTCCGTCGCCCTGACACGCCTCGCAGCGGCCCCCCTTCACGTTGAACGAGAAGCGGCCCGGCTTGTAGCCGTGCATGCGCGCCTCGGGAAGCTGGGCGAACAAGCGACGGATCTCGTCGAACACCTTGATGTAGGTGACCGGGTTGCTTCGCGGCGTCCGCCCGATGGGCCGCTGGTCGATGTTGATCACCTTGTCCAGCTGGGCGTGTCCCGAGATGCTGCGGTGGCGGCCCACGCGGCGCGACGAGCCGTGGAACTTTCGCGCCAGCGCCGGGTGCAGCACGTCGTTGACCAGAGTCGACTTGCCGGCGCCGGATACGCCCGTTACCGCCGTCAGCACGCCCAGCGGGAATTCCACGTCCACGTCCGCCAGGTTGTTTTCGCTGGCGCCGCTGATCTTGAGGCTCCCCGTGGCGCGGCGGCGCTCGTTCGGCGTTTCGATCCGGAGGCGCCCGGACAGATAGGCGCCGGTGAGGGAGCGGGGGTTCTTCTCCAGGCTCTGGGGGGTTCCCGAGTGCACGATGCGCCCGCCGGCCACGCCGGCGCCAGGGCCGAAGTCGATCACGTGATCGGCGGCGCGGATCGTCTCCTCGTCGTGCTCCACCACCACCACGGTGTTGCCGATGTCGCGCATCTTCTCGAGGGTCGAGAGCAGGCGGCGGTTGTCGCGCTGGTGCAGTCCGATGGAGGGCTCGTCCAGGATGTAGATCACGCCGGTGAGCTCCGAGCCCACCTGGCTGGCCAGTCGGATGCGCTGGGCCTCGCCGCCCGAAAGCGTCGGGCCGGCCCGGTCGAGCGAGAGATAGCCAAGGCCCACCGAGGCCAGGAAGTCCAGGCGATTGCGGATCTCCTTGTGTACCTCGGCGGCGATCTGCTTGGACGCGCCCGTGAGCGCGAGTTCGCTGAAGCTCTGACGCGCCTCGTCCACGGTGAGAGCCGAGAGTTCCACGATGCTGCGCGCCGCGCGCCCCGAGCCGAGCCGCACGGCGGCGCTCTCGGGACGCAGGCGCGCGCCTCCGCAGCTGGAGCAGCGGGCATCTCCCAGGAACTGCCCGAGCCAACGCTTGGCGCGCTCGGAGCTGGTCTGCTTGAAGCGACGCATGAGGCGCGGGATCACCCCTTCCCACTCCAGGTCGAAGGTCCCCTTGCCCGTCTTGCCCGACCACTTGACCCGGAAGGTGCGCTCGCCCGCGCCGTGGAGCAGCAGGTCGCGCTGCTTCGCAGGGAGCTTGCGCCAGGGTCGGTCCGTGTCGATCCGCAGGTGCTCCACCATCTGGCCGCGGAAGCCGTGGACCCAGCCGGTCTTGTCGGAAACCCCCGGACCCCAGGGCTTGATGGCGCCCTGATCGAGAGAGAGGGAGTCGTCGGGAACCACCAGATCCGGGTCGATCTCGACGCGTGCGCCGAGCCCGTTGCAGTCGACGCACATGCCCTGGGGGCTGTTGAAGGAGAACGACTGGGGTGTGAGTTCGGGGAATGACAGGCCGCAAGGGCCGCACGCCATCTTCTCCGAGAAGACGCGATCGACACCACGGGGCGTGGACGCGATCAGCATGCCCTCGCCCACCTTGAGAGCCGACTCCACCGATTCGGTGAGCCGGCTGCCGACACCGCGGCCCACGGCCAGGCGATCCACCACGGCCTCCACCGTGTGCTTGCGGCGCTTGTCGAGGGCCACCACGTCCTCGCTCAGCACGATCCCGCCGTTCACCCGCAGGCGCACGAAGCCCGCCAGGCGGGCCTGCGCCAGCATTTCCCGGTGCTCGCCCTTGCGATTGACCAGCAGGGGCGCCAGCAGCACCAGACGCGTGCCCTCGGGCCAGGCCAGCAGCTCCTTGGCGATCTGCTGGGCCGTCTGCCCCTGCACGGGTGCGCCGCACCGGTGGCAGTGCTGGGTGCCGACCCGTGCGTACAGCACCCGCAGGTAGTCGGAGATCTCGGTGATGGTGCCCACGGTGGAACGCGGGTTGGTTCCGGTGGTCTTCTGCTCGATGGAAATGGTCGGCGACAGGCCGCGGATCGTGTCGTAGCGGGGCTTTTCCATCTGCCCCAGGAACTGGCGCGCGTACGCGGACAGCGACTCCACATAACGGCGCTGCCCCTCGGCGTAGAGGGTGTCGAAAGCCAGGGACGATTTGCCGGAGCCCGAAACTCCGGTCAACACCACGAGCTTCTTCTTGGGGATCCGAACGTCGACGGAGCGCAGGTTGTGTTCCCGCGCTCCCCGGATGCGAACGTGGTCGAGCTCCATGGGGAAGCCCCAGCATAGGCCAACGTCTAGCGTTCGAGGAGTTCGCGGACCTTGGCCAGCAGGGCCGTGGGCAGGAATGGCTTGTGGAGGAATCCCGACAGGCCCAGGTCGGCCAGCTGGCTGTTCAGGCTGGCAGTGGCGTAGCCACTTACCATCACCACGGGCACGTCGGGCCGCAGCTCGCGGATGCGCTCGAAAGCCTCCTCGCCGCTGGAAGCGGGCATGGTGCGGTCGAGCAACACCAGGCGGATCGAGTCCGCGTGCTCGGCGAAAAGGCGCACGGCCTCGCGCCCGTTGTGGGCGCAGAGCACCGTGAGCCCCGCGCTTTCCAGGGTCTCGGTGCTGAACTCGAGCACTCCTTGGTCGTCGTCCACCACCAGGACGGTCCCGGTGCCCTGCCAGCTGGTTATGTCGGTCTCCTCGGTCTTCGGGTGGCTGTAGCGACGCGCCGAGCGGGGCAGCAGCACCCGAAAGCGCGTTCCCAGGCCGGGAACGCTGTCGAGTTCGATGGCGCCCCCGTGGGATCGCACGATACCCAGCACCGCCGCGAGGCCCAGGCCGCGCCCGGTGAACTTGGTGGTGAAGAACGGATCGAAGATCCGGGTACGGGTCTCCGAATCCATGCCCGTGCCCGTATCCACCACCTCGAAATAGACGTAGGTGCCCTCGGGTAGATTCTCACCGGGAAGCGTCTGCTCCAACAGGGCGCGATCCGCCTCGACGACCCCCGTGCGGATCGCGATGCGCCCGGCGTGGTCGCCCAGGGATTCGGCGGCATTGGTGATCAGGTTCATGGCCACCTGGCTCAGCTGGGCCGCGTCGGCCTCCACCGACGGCAGGTCCGGCGCGAGCTCGTACAAAAGCTCCGCCTTCTTGGAGACGGCACTCGCCAGCAGTTGCCCCATTTCCTCCACCAATCGCGACAGGTCAAGCACTTCGAACTGCAGGCTCTCGTTGCCCGTGTAGGCCAGCATCTGGTTGGTGAGCGCGGCGGCCCGATGGGCGGCCTTCTGGATCATCTGGATGCGCGCCCGGGCCGGGGACTCCGGGGGCAGCTCCATCAGGGCGAGGGTGGTTCCGCCCAGGATCGGGGTCAGCAGGTTGTTGAAGTCATGGGCGATGCCGCCCGCCATTACGCCCAGGCTCTCGAGCTTCTGGGCCTGCTGCATGCGCTCTTGCAGCTCCTGGCGCTCGCGCTCGGCTTCGCGTTTCTCGGTGACGTCCCAGTGCACCCCGAGGAGGCGAAGCTCGCCGTCGATGCTGCGGTAGGGAAGCCCCCGCCCCTCGAGCCAGTGGTACGTACCGTCCCTGTGGCGCGCCCGGAAGGCGTTGCTGGTGACGCTGCTCTCGCTGGCGACCGCTTCCAGGAAGGTCTCTACCAGGCTTTCCACGTCGTCCGGGTGCACCAGGGCGAACGGCGTGGTGCCGACCATCTCCTCGGGCCGGTAGCCCAGGATGTCCACCAGGCTGGGGCTCACGTACGCCATGCGTCCCTCGGGATCCAGCTCGGAGATCAGGTTGCCACTGGCTTCGGTGACGTAGCGATAGCGCTTCTCGCTCTCGACCAGTTCGAGCTGCGCGGTTCGCTGCGCGTTGATGTCGCGACAGATTACCACGACGCGGAGCTCCCCGTCCGAGCGCTGATAGGTGGTGGCGGTGTTCTCGAACCAACGCCACGTGTCGTCTGCACTCCGGAAGCGTACCTGGTGCTCTCCGCCTCCGGTGGCGATCACCCGGGTGCGGTAGCCCGTGCGCATCGACTCCTGATCCTCGGGGTGCACCATTCCGATGTCGGCCATGTCGGCGAGGCTCTTGCCGATGAAGAACTCCGGCGAACGTCCGAACAGCCGCCGGCAGTTGGAACTCGCGAACAGGAACCTCCCGTTGATGTCGAGTTCGGCGAGGAAGTCCGATGCGTTGTCCACCATGGCCTGGAAGCGGTCTTCGCTATCCCGGCGCGCTTCGTCGGCCCGCCTCACGTCGGTGATGTCGCGCGAGAAGGCCACCACCCGGGGTTCCCCGCCGGCCGTGCGATAGACGGACCCGGTGCCTTCGAGCCAGACCCAGTGGCCCGACTTGTGTCGGGCGCGGTAGAGATAGCGGGCCACCTGGCCGGACGTGATCGCCGTCTGGAAGCTGTCCTGGAGCTTGACGAGATCCTCCTCGTGGATCCACTGGAAGCCCTGCTGGCCGATGATCTCCTCGGGCGAATATCCGAGCAGGTCCGGAAGCGTGGAACTCACGTAGGTGATGCGCCCTTCGCCGTCGATCTCGCAGATCATGGCGCGCATGTTCTCGAGGATGTGGGTGTAGGGGTCGCTTGCGTGGGTCCCCTGGCCCCGGGCGGCGAGCCGTTCGCGGAGGGCGTGAAGCTCCGCTATGAGCTCGGCCTTCGACTTATGCTCATCGCGCATCGGGCACCCCGGCCCCCGATATACGCCTCCTCACGGGGGGGGACAAGCGAAACCTCGCTCCCCTGGATCACGGGATCAGGATGCAGTGGGGCGCCGTTCCAGCGCTTCGCGAATCACACGAACCAGCGTCGAAGGCAGGAAGGGCTTGTGCAGGAAGCCAGCCAGGCGTCGGGCATTGAAGCTCTTGCTGGCTCGGTCCTGGCTGTAGCCGCTCACCAGCACGATGGCCACTTCCGGGCGGATCTGCGCGATGCGCTCGAAGGTTTCTTCGCCCCCCATGCCGGGCATGGTGCGGTCGAGCAGCACCGCGCGGATCGAATCGGCGTTGGCGCGGAATACCTCCACGGCGCTGGCCCCGTCGCTCACCGACAGCACGCGGAAGCCCGCTCGCTCCAGGGTATCGGCTGCCAGGGCGCGCACGCCCTCGTCGTCATCCACCACCAGCACGCTTCCGGTGCCGAGCCAGCGGTCCTCCTCGGCGGCGAAGGGTACCTCGCGCAGGGCGGGATTCTCGCACTGCGGGAACAGGATGCGCACGCGGGTGCCCAGGCCCGGCGCGCTGTCGATCTCGATGGCGGCCCGGTGGGTTTGCACGATTCCCAACACCGCCGCGAGCCCCAGGCCGCGCCCGGTGAACTTGGTGGAGAAGAAGGGATCGAAGACCCGGGCGCGAGTGCTCGGGTCCATGCCCCGGCCCGTGTCCGAGACCTCCAGGTATACGTAGGTGCCTTCGGGCAGATCGTCGTCGGGAAAGGCCTGGGAGAGCAGGGCCCGGTCGGCCTCCAGGCTGCCGGTGCGAACCGTGATGCGCCCGGTGCCTTCGCCAAGGGCGTCCGAGGCGTTGCTCACCAGGTTCATGGCCACCTGGCTCAGCTGGGCGGCGTCGGCCTCGATCAGCGGCAGATCGTGGGTCAGGTCGTACTCGAGCACGGCCTTGCGGGTGGCGGCGCTCTCGATCAATTTGGACATCTCGCGCAGGATCCGCGTCAGATCCAGCGGCTCGGTGTGTATCGACTCGGTGCCCGCATACGCCAGCATCTGGCGTGTGAGTTCGGCGGTGCGCTGGGTGGCGCCGACGATCCGCTCCATGCGTTCGCGCAGCGGTGAGTCGTCCGGCAGGTCCATGAGTGCGAGACTCGCTTCGCCCAGGATCGGGGTCAGCAGATTGTTGAAGTCGTGGGCGATGCCGCCCGCCAGCACGCCCAGGCTTTCGAGCTTCTGGGCCTGCTGCATGCGCTGCTCGAGATGCAGGCGCTCGGCTCTGGCAGCACGCTCCTTGGTGACGTCGCGGGAGACGGTCACCAGGCGCATCTCGCCGTCCGCCGTCTGGTAGTTCACGCCGCCGCCCTCGATCCAGCGCAGCGAGCCGTCGCGGTGCCGCACCCGGTAGGTCTCGGCCTTGACGACGCCAAGAGATTTCGAGAGATCCACGAAGCCCGCCACGCCGCGTTCGTAGTCGTCCTCGTCGAGGAACTCGAACAGCACCTTCCCGACCATCTCTTCCGGCGTGTAGCCGATCACTTCTTTCGAGTTCGGGCTCACGTAGAGGGCGCGGCCTCTGGAGTCGAGCTCGGTCACCATCTCGTGGGTGGTCTCGGCAAGCACCCGGAAGCGCTCCTCACTGTGGCGCAAGCGCTGCTCGGCCTCGATACGCTCGGTGACGTCGCGGGCGATCACCACCAGGCGCATGCCGCCGTCTTCCAGCAGGTGGCGTTTGGCGCTGCACTCGAGCCAGCGCCAGCTGCCGTTGGGGTGCAGGACGCGGCACTGGAACTTTCCGTTGTGCGACGAGTCGGCGGACTGGCGGAAGGTCTTCCGAAGATTCTCCACGTCGTCCGGGTGCAGCCACGTGCGCAGGCCGCTCTCATCCGCCGTCCTGGCCACGATCTCCTCGGCGGGCCTTCCGATCACGTCCAC
This sequence comes from Deltaproteobacteria bacterium, assembly GCA_032128115.1. Taxonomy (GTDB): domain Bacteria; phylum Myxococcota_A; class UBA9160; order UBA9160; family SMWR01; genus JAQBHB01. The sequence continues at coordinate 38,877 of JAQBHB010000004.1, forward strand.
GCAGTTGGCGCTCACGAAGAGCAGGCGGCCGGACTCATCCACCTCGACAAGCAGGTCGGACGCGTTCTCGGCCAGCCGCCGATAGCGTGCGGCTTCGGCGCTGATGCGACTCAGTTGCTCGCGCAGTTCGCGGATCCCCCCGTCCGGACCCGAACTGCGAGGCTTGCTCATCCATGCCCCCGAACCGGCTGCGTGTCTGATCGACACGAGCCACCGGGCGTGGGCGTGCGTCTGGCTGACACCCCCCAGGTACCTCTCTCGTATACGCCCTCCGGAAGCGGGCGACAAGGGCCGAGGCAGCGATCGTGTGTCGACTCGAATCTTCAGGGGAGTGCAGTGGACGATGCGACCCGGAAACGCGAGGAGGCGGCCGCTTCACACAAGCCTGACTCCGAGTCGTGGGTAACGACCAACACCCGACCGTGATGCCAGGCACCACTTTTCTTCATGCGGTGACCGCGTGATTCCAGGTCCGAGAGCACCTGGGGGTCGACCCGGCTCTCGGCCATGACCACGCCCGGATGGGCGAAGTGGGGAAAGAAGGAGTTCGGCATGTGTTCGATGTGCAGGGTCGGCGCGTCGATGGATTTCTGCAGGTCGTTCACGCCGAAGTCCACCAGGTCGAGCAGCAGCGGCACGGGCCACTGGTCCTGCTGGTCGCCGCCGGGCGTTCCGAAGGCCAGGCGGCGTCCGTCGGGCAGCCGCGCCAGGCCGGGCGACAGCGTGGTGCGCGGCCGCTTGGCCGGTGCCAGGGCGTTGGGATGCTCGGGGTCCAGGCAGAACATCTGGCCCCGGGTTCCCAGGGGAAAGCCCAGTTCCGGGATCACCGGCGATGTGGGGATCCAGGCGCCGCTGGGAGTGGCGCTCACCAGGTTGCCGTAGCGATCGCACGCATCCAGGTGGGTGGTGTCGCTGCGCCCCCTGGCGGCCGCCAGGGCCTGGGGCTCGCTGGGATCCGGAGGGGCATCCCCATCGCCCCAGGCGCCGTCTGCCCCCATGGACTTCGCCCAGCCGTTCGGCACCCGACCCATCCCCGGGCGAAGCTCGAGCGATGCCCGGGTCGGATCCACGAGCGCGCGTCGCTTGTCGGTGTAAGCGGCAGAGAGCAGCTCGTCCATGGGAACCACGGCGAAGCGCGGGTCGGCGTAGCAGGACTCGCGATCGGCGAACGCGAGCTTCGCCACCTCGATCCAGGTGTGCAGGGCGTCGGCGCTGCCGCGGCCCATGGCGGCCAGGTCGAAGCCCTCGAGCAGGCGCAGTTGCTGCAACAACACGGGGCCCTGGCTCCAGGGCGGAAGCTTCCAGAAGCGCGCGCCCCGGTACGCAGCGGAGACGGGTTCCTCGATGGATCCCGTGTAGCCCGCCAGATCGTCGGCCGTGAGCCATGCCCGGTGGCTGTGGCCGCTGGCGTCGCGGATCGGGGTCGCGGCGAAGCGCTCGATCTGCTCCGCGGGTCTGCCCCGGTAGAAAAAATCCCGCGCCGCGCGGATCCCCGACTCGCGGCTGCCACCGGCGTCGCGCTCGGCGGCGGCGAGATCGGCGAAAAAGGTGGCCAGCGCGGGATTCGTCTGGGCCTCGCCAAGCATGCGCACGGGGGTGTACACGGCGGCGCTGGTGGGCCACTCGTCGCGGAAGCGCGCCGCGATCGCGTCGAGGATCACCTTCAGGAATCGATACATGGGAAAGCCGCGCTCGGCGAGGCCGCGCGCGGGAGCCGTCACGTCGCCAAGCCGCTTCGTTCCGAAGCGCTCCAGCAGCTGACACCACGCGTCGAGCGCCGCCGGAACCGTGACCGGCAGGTAGCCGTCGGCCGGAATCGCATGGATGCCGAGCTCTCGCATGGCATCCAGGCTGGCGGCCGCGGGCGCGGTGCCCTGACCCGAAATGGCGTAGGTGCGATCCTCGCCAGCGCAGTAGTAGAGGATGGGAGCCTCGCCGGCGGGCCCGTTCTGGGTGGGCTCGAGCACCTGCAGCGCGAATCCCATGGCGCAGGCCGCGTCGGCGGCGTTGCCGCCGTCGGCGAGCATCTGGGCGCCAATCTGGGTGGCCAGGTGGTGGCCGGCGCTCACGGCGCCGCCATAACCGGCCACCGTGGGGCGCGTGGCGCTGCTCACGCCGGCCGTTCCGACACGATCACCCCGCCCGGGTGGGCGACCTCGGGGGGCTCGATACGCAGCTGGCGTCGCACGTCGGCCAGCGGCTGTTCGAGCAGCGCCTCGTAGCGCACGCGCGAGAGCGGAACGGCGCGGCAACCGCGTCGCCAGGCGCGGAACAGGTAGCGCTGCCAGTGCAGGTCCACGCTCTTGGGGCCGAGCCACGCGGCGCTCAGCACGATGGCCCCGATGCCGCGGGTGCGAACCTGTCCGTAGCTGAAGGCCAGGTTCGCGGCCTCGCCGGCGATGTCGCGTCCGTAGCCCGTGAGCACGTGCCACAGGTCGTGCATGTCGCGCAAGCGATCGAAGTACCAGCGGCGCTCCGGGTCCACGTCTTCTTCCGGGTCACGCACTTCTTCCGAGGCGTCCACGAGCCCCTGGGCTTCGAGTCCGCCCGCGCGCATGAAGGCTGCGTAGGCCCGGCCGAAGCTCTCGTCGGGCAGCGTTTCCAGGTGATCCAGGTCGCAGAGCGCCCGGTAGAGCGAGGGCCGTTCATCCAGCAGGGCGCGGCCCTCGGGCTCCCCCAGGAATCTCTGATAATTGCGCTCGCCGCTGTCTCCGCCGAGCGCCTGGATCAGCTCGAAGACGCGATCGGTGCGTTCCGGGTCGCGGGTCAGCTCGCGCAGCGCCCGCCACGCGCGCCGCCAGTCGATCTTGCGCGGCTCGGGAGGCGGCGCGCTCGGCCTCTCGAGGTGCTTCGATTCGAGTGCTCCGCTGACCATGGTCTGTATATTCTATGCCCCATGCCGCTCGATCCCCAGGCCAGGGCCATGCTCGATCAGCTCGACGCCCTGGGCATGCCCGACCTCTCGACCCTCGAGCCCCAGGTGATCCGGCAGCTGACCGCCGCCGCCGTGAACCTGGCCGCTGGCGAGCCGGTGGCCAGGGTCGAGAACCGCACGATTCCCGGCCCGGCGGGCGAGATCCCCGTGCGCGTGTACACGCCCGAGACCGCAGACGGCGGTCCGTTGCCCGGGATCGTGTATTTCCACGGCGGGGGTTTCGTGTACTGCGGCCTCGACACCCACGACGGAACCTGCCGTTCGCTGGCCAACGCCTCGGGCTGCACCGTGATCTCGGTGGACTACCGCCTGGCGCCGGAACACCCCTATCCCGCCGCGCCAAGGGATTGCATGGCCGCCGTGCGCTTCGCGGCCGAGCGCGGCGCCGAGATCGGCATGGACCCGTTGCGCCTGGCAGTGGCCGGCGACAGCGCCGGGGGCAACCTGGCCACGGTGGTAGCGTTGATGGCCCGCGACAGCGGGGGGCCGGCGATCCGCTTCCAGCTCCTGGTCTATCCGGTGGCGGACTTCGCGTTCGACACGGATTCGTACCGGGAGAACGCCGAGGGCTACCTGCTCACCGAGAAGATGATGCGATCGTTCTGGGGCCACTATCTGGCCGACGAGAGCGACGGTCGCGACGCCTACGCCTCGCCCCTGCGCGCCGAGAGCCTGGCGGGTCTTCCCCCGGCCCTGGTGATCACGGCGGGATTCGATCCGCTCCGCGACGAGGGCGCGGCCTATGCGGCGCGGCTGGTCGCCGACGGCGTGGAAACCCGACGGCTCCACTACGACGACATGATCCACGGATTCTTCTCCATGGGCGATGTCATCGAGAAGGGCAAGCAGGCGGTGGCTGAAGCCGGGCGCGCCGTGCGCGCCGCGCTCGTCGGCTGACGATCAGCGATTGCCCTGGGGCGATTCTTCGGGCTCCTCCTCCTCCTCCTCCTCGGACGCAGCCACCCAGTCTTCGGCGGGAATCGCCCGCTCCCGTGGGAAATCGCGGAACGGGAAGGGCGCCTCTTCGTCCAGGTAGGTCACGTAGCGCGCGATCACGACCCAGTAGTCGATGACGCGCTGGGAGAAGCGCCGGACCCCACGGCTGGGATCCTGGCCGGTGATCAGCGCGATGAGCAGGTCGAAGAGCACCACCACCACCAGCACGAGCTCGATCACCTGGGTGATCAGATAGAACAGCAGGGTCTTGAGGGCCCGCACCCCCGTCTCGACGCGATCGATCGCTTCCAGATCGGCGAACTCGTGATCGGAGCCCTGCGGCGGCCTTTCGATGGGCATGGCGGATCCCTCCCTGCGGGCGTGCCGGAGACTGGAGTGATCTTATAGTATTGCTCCCCATGCAGCGGAGAATCGAACTCGAGGGCTGCCACAACTTTCGCGACCTGGGGGGATACCCGGCGGACCGGGGGCGCAGCGTGCGCTGGCGCAGGCTCTACCGCAGCGACGCGCTCCACCAACTGACCGCACCCGACGTGAGCCGCTTCTGTGGTGATCTGGGTGTGGCCGACGTGGTGGACCTGCGCTCGACGGGCGAGCGCAGCGCCGACGGCCGCGACCCGCTGCAGGGTGCAGCCCTGAACCTGCACCACCTGCCGCTCTTCGATGGAGAAATCACCACGGCGCCGTCATCCACCGCCGGGCTCACGCTCGCGGACCGCTACTTCCTGATGGCGGAGTTCGCAAAGGAGCCCATCGCGCGCGTGATCACCGTGCTGGCGCAGTCCAGGGGAGCCGCGGTCTACCACTGCGCCGCCGGCAAGGACCGCACGGGGGTGATCTCGGCCGTGCTGCTGGGTGTATTGGGCGTGCGCGACGAGGTGATCGTGGCCGACTACGCGGCGACCCAGGAGAACCTGGACTCCATCATCGAACGCTTGATGGAGACCCGTGGCTACCAGGAGATGTTCGAAGTGCTGCCGCCCGACACCCTGCACGCGGAGCCCGAGACCATGATCTCGCTGCTTGAAAAGGTGCGCGACCGATACGGATCCATGCGCGACTACGCACTCGCCATCGGCGTGACCGGGGAATCCCTCGCGCGCCTCGAATCCCGCCTGCTCGAATAGCCGTCATCCCGCACACCGCATCTGCTGTTCGCCGGTCAGGGGAGCAGCGCGATGATGCGAAGTGGTGCGCCCGAGCCGCCGCGGATCTTCATGGGCAGGGCCACCACGTGGAAGCCCAGGGGCGGGAGCTTTTCGAGGCCGGTCAGATTCTCGAAGCCGGGGACGTTGGCGGCCGAGAAGATCCGGTGCGACTCGAAGGTCTTCGAGACGCCCGGATCCAGGCTCGGGGTGTCGAGGCCCACCGCCGAGACGCCGCGTTCATCTACCAGCCAGCGCGCCGCCGCCGGGTCGATGCCCGGAAAGTGCAGCTTGGCCACGGCGCCCTCGCCGCGTTCGTTGGTTCCCAGGTAGGCCGCGCGATCGGGCCAGTGCGCCGAGAGGCCCGTGTGGAGCAGCACGATGCTGCCGCCGGGGATCGCGCCGTGGCGCGCCTCCCAGTTCTCGAGATCACGCAGCGAGATGGCGTGGTCGCGGTCGGCCTCGCACGCTGGGGAAACGTCGATGCGAACCGCCGGGCCCACCAGACGCTCGATGGGGATCTCGTCCACGTGCCAGCCGTTGGCCCCGAAGTGGATGGGCGCGTCGAGATGGGTGCCTCCGTGCTCGGCCGAACGGAAGCGGTGCGACTCGTAGTAGTAGCCGCCCGGCGTGAGGCCGGCGTGTTCCGGGATCAACACGAAACCCTCCTCCGTGGGCCAGAAGATCGTGTCGGCGTCGAAGGCGTGGCTCAGGTCGACCACTCGCGGTGCGCTCGTCGGCGCGCCGACGCAGGCGGCGAGCCACAGCAACAACATGCAGGTGCCGAGCCTTCCGTGGGCGTGAAGCTCAGAAGAGATTCTTGACAATCTCGTAGCCCCCCACGTAGGTGCCGATGATGCTGCCGATGGTGGTGAACACGAATACCAGCATGATGCGGAGCAGGCGATTACCCCACCAGCGGCCCGGTGACGACGCATCGTCGGCAACACTCTGGAACTCGCTCACGAGCGGCGGTTGCAGCCAGGTCTGCATGAATGCCAGCACGTAGCCGGCGCCGATCACCGGAATCAGGCTCGTCACCGGCGCCACGAAGAAGGCGGAAACCACGATCACCGGGTGGGCCAGGGCCAGCAATGCGCCGAGGGTGGTGGGGATGCCATTGGCCACGATCCAGAACGCCAGGTTCTCGCCGGCCACGGCCACGCCCTTGTCGATGCCGATCCAGGCGAGGGCGCAAAGGATCAGGGCGGGGATGCCCCAGCCGATGGCCTTGGTAACGGCTGAAACCGGCGGAATCGTCTCGATGCTCGTCAGGTCGACGCTGCGCTCGTCGCGCAGTGCGCACAGGATGCCCTGCACGTGGCCGGCTCCGACCACCGCCACCACGCGGCGACCCGGGGCCTGCTTCATCTTCTGGGTCAGGTAGGTATCGCGCTCGTCGATCAAAACCGTCTTCAGGGTGGGCAGGGCCTCGCCGAGCTCGCGCATGAGTTCGCTGATCACGTCCTGCTGGCGCAGCCGGCGCAGGTCTTCCTCGGAGAGATCCGGTCGTTCAAAGAGACTGGCCAGCAGGGTGGCCATCAGCTCCGACTTCTTCCAGAACGACAAGGAGGCCCAGGCCCGGCGCAGGGTGATGCGCACGTCCCGGTCGCACAGGGCCACGCCGATGCCCAGGGATTCGGCCACCCGCGTGGCTTCCAATAGCTCCGCTCCCGGCTGCACGCCCAGCGCACCGCCGAGCTTCTTCTGATAGGACGAGAGCACCAGATTCGCGAGCAGCGCCGCCAGCTGACGCTTGCGGATCACCTGCTTCAGGTCGAGGGTTTCCCAGTCGCGCTTCTGGGAGAGTGTCTCGTAGCGCTGCGAGTCGAGTTCGACGCACACCGTGTCCGGGCGCAGGCGCTCGATGGTGTCGCGCACCAGGTCCGCGGATTCGCGCGACACGTGGGCGGTGCCCACCACGGTGAACTCGCGACCGCCGACTTCTACGGTGTGGAGGTCTCCGGAAGCGTCCGGCACCACAGACTGGTCATCGGCCACGCCTCAGCTTGCCGAACTTCTCTCGGCTTTGCCTCGCTCGAGAGCGCCGCGGTCGTGCCCGCGCAGGGCGAAGATCGCGCGGAATCCCAGCAGCAGGGCCAGGATTCCGGCGAAGATCAGCGGCTCCCGCAGGTCGGCCTTCACCTGCCACAGGAAGTGCACCACCCCGCAGATCGCGGCCACATAGGCCAGCCGGTGCAGCTGGATCCAGCGCCGACCCAGGCGCTTCATGGAGCGCCGGGTCGAGGTCGCGGCCAGGGGAATCAGGCACATCAGGCCCAGGAAGCCCGCCGTCACGTAGCGGCGTTCGATGACGTCCTCGGCGATGCTGCGCCAGTCGAAGAAGTGATCGAGCCCCACGAACGTGAGGAAATGGAGCACCAGGTACGCGAACGCCACCAGTCCCAGCGTTCGCCGGAACGGGGCAATCTGCGACCAGCCCGTGAGGCGACGCACCGGGGTCACCGCCAGCGACGCCAGCAGCAGGCCGAGTCCCCAGGCGCCCGTCCAGTGGGTGATCTCCTCGATGGGATTCGCGCCGAGTCCGTCGCGGAAGAAGCGCGCCGCCAGCGCGCACAGGGGCGAGAATGCCGCGGCGGTGACCAAGGCCTGGAGCCATCGACGGCGGGATCGGGGCGTCAAGTTCCTGGTACCCCGGGGCGTCGAGTTCCTAGTACAGCTTGGCCAGATTCATTCCCGTGTACAGGCTGGCCACCTGTTCGGCGTAGCCGTTGAAGGGCAGGGTTTCCCGGCGCCGGAACTCGCCGATGCGGCGCTCGCGTTTCTGGCTCCAGCGCGGGTGGTCGACCGCCGGATTCACGTTGGCGTAGAAGCCGTACTCGCCGGGCGCCTGCAGGTTCCAGCTGGTGCGTGGCTCGCTGCGGGTGAGCGCGATCTTCACGATCGACTTGATGCTCTTGAACCCGTACTTCCACGGCACCACCAGGCGCAGGGGCGCGCCATTCTGGTTGGGTAGCACGACGCCATACATTCCCACCGCCAGGATCGCGAGGGGACTCATGGCCTCGTCCAGGCGCAGCCCCTCCCGGTAGGGCCAGTCGAGAATGGGGCGCTTCTGTCCGGGCATCTGCTCCGGGTCCACCAGCGTCTCGAACGCCACGTATTTCGCCTGGGAGGTCGGCTCGAAACGCGCAAGCACGTCGCCCAGTGGGATCCCCACCCAGGGGATCACCATGGACCACGCCTCCACACAGCGCAGGCGGTAGACCCGCTCCTGCAGCGGGTGGGGTTTGAGCAGATCTTCCAGCCCGATGCGGCCGGGCTTGCCCACCTCGCCCTCCACCACCACCGACCAGGGTTCGGGTCGCAGGCTGGCGGCGTAGGCCTTGGGATCGGACTTGTCGGTGCCGAACTCGTAGAAGTTGTTGTAGCTGGTGGCCTGCTCGAAGGGGGTGATCTCCTCGTCGCTGCCAAAGGGGCCCTTCGTCACCGGACCCAGGGCGCGGCCCTTCGGCTCGTCGGCCCGGGCGCAGCCGGGCACCAGCGAAATTCCGGCGGCCGCCACGGCGCCGCGCAGGAACGCGCGGCGCTTCAGGTAGAGCTCTGGGCCGGTGATGTCTCGGGTCTTGCAGTCGTCGGGTCGGCGAATCAGCACGCTCTGGCCTCCCGGGTCTGGGCCCCCGCAATAGGATGCCACGCGTCCCAGGTCGTTACGAAGCAGGGGTCGCTTGACGCCCGGCCGGTGCAACTTACCCTCTGCCTGTCTGTCGACATCCCAGGAGTTCCCAATGAACCGAGTCTTCCTGTTCATCCTCACCAACATCGCCGTGATCGCAGTCGCGAGCGTCGTACTCAGCCTGCTGGGGGTGCAAGGGTACCTGGACGAAAGCGGCACCGGTCTGGACCTGGGCAACCTGCTGGTCTTCTGCGCGGTCTTCGGCATGGCGGGGAGTTTCATATCGCTCGCGCTCTCCAAGTGGATGGCCAAGCGGGCCACCAGAGCCCGGGTGATCGAGCAGCCCAAAGGCGAAGTCGAGTCGTGGCTGCTGCAGACCGTGTCGCTCCAGGCGCAGGCCCGGGGCATTCGCATGCCGGAGGTCGCGATCTACGATTCGCCGGCCCCGAACGCGTTCGCAACCGGCGCCCGGCGCGATGCCTCGCTGGTGGCCGTGAGCACCGGGCTCCTGAAGAGCATGGGGCGCGACGAAGTGGAGGCGGTGCTGGCCCACGAGGTGAGCCACATCGCCAACGGCGACATGATCACCCTGGCCCTCGTGCAAGGGGTGGTGAACACCTTCGTGATGTTCCTGGCGCGGGTCGTGGGCTTCCTGGTCGATCGCTTGGTGCTCAAGAACGAGCGGGGCCTGGGGATCGGCTACTTCGTGACCATGATGGCGGCGCAGGTGGTCTTCGGAATCCTGGCCAGCACCATCGTCATGTGGTTCTCGCGCAAGCGGGAGTTCCGCGCCGACGCGGGAAGCGCGCACATGGTGGGTTCCGGCAAGATGATCGGAGCGCTCCAGTGCCTGCAGGCCGGAGTCCAGCAGCCGCTGCCGGCCCAGATCGCTGCGTTCGGGATTTCGGGCGGCACCCGCTCGAGATTCGGCAGGCTCTTCATGTCCCACCCGCCCCTGGAGGAGCGGATCGAGGCCCTGCGACAGCTGGGCTAGGCGGGGACGGGGTTGACTATTGACTTTTTCGCCACCG
>JAQBHB010000005.1:0-13284 GCA_032128115.1 Deltaproteobacteria bacterium
AGGCCCACCATCAGCGCGATGGCAACCAGCGCCGGAAGGAGGTGCTTGAGTGACGCAATTCGCGTTTCCTGGAACATGGGCACTCAGGCCGAGCGGATCTACCCGCTCACGAAGTACCGGGCGCGGTCAGGCCCTGCCGCGGCGCGGGTCATGAAGGGCTGCGGGAGCGAAGGAACGCTAGATACTTCAGCAGCTCTTCCTCCTCCTCGGCGGTCAGGTCGTCGATGGCGAAGGCCGCCAATCTTCTGCGGCGCCCGCCGCTGGCCTTGGAGGGCAGCAGGTATCCCGCTCTCTCCATCAACGTCTCGTAAGGCACTGCATAAACGTCCGCCAGGCTGTGAAGCACGTTGGGCGAGGGCTTCTGGATCCTCCCGTTCTCGAGCTGGCTCAAGTAGGCGTTGGAAACGGCCTTGCCGGAGGCCTCTTCCACCTCCCGGAGTGAAAGCCCCTTGGCCTTGCGCAGGTCGGCCAGGACGGCGCCGAGCTCGTTGGGTTGCCCCAGGAACTCGGAGCGCTTGCGCTGGGGTCGTTTGGCGGCATTTCCCATGTGCCTCAGTCTCGCTCTATTTGCTTGGTATATCAAGCAATTTGCATACTGTCTTGACAGATTTAGCAGTTTAAGTAACCTTAGCAAGCGGGTAGAAGGTGCGTCCCCAGCAGGGGTCTACCCGGGCCCGATTCCCCGCCATCGACTTCTAGAAGGAATACGCGGCCGCGGCTGCCCGGGAGGTGCATCCATGGAACGAAGCGAGAGCCGAGACTTCGCCGACCGACTGTCTGCAACCGTGGGAGACGCATCACCGCTCGTGGGCTGCTTCTGGTGCGAGCGACTTCATCCGGGGGAGCACCCGCTCTCCGTTTGTCGCCTCTGCGCGGCAAGGCTTTTGACCATGCGATCGCTGGAAATGAGCGGGTCGTTTCCGCTCAGCGATGAGGCGATCGACAGGGCTCTGACGCGGACGTCGCCGGGCAACTATGCCCTCGGGTACATGGACGGCGACACCTTCAGTGTCTTCTACGTGGGGCGCTCGGATTCCGACGTGAGACAGCGCCTGCACAGGTGGGTGGGCGTGCCGAGCCAGTACGAGAATCGTAATTCCTACGCACATGCGCCGTGGGAAGTGCATCACCGGGGACAGCTTCCCGTAGACGTACCGGCACTCGGTCGTGTCGGGAACTCCGAAAGCAGCTACACGCGCTTCGCCTACAGCTATGCGCGTTCCGCCGAGGAAGCCTACGCGCAGGAATGGCGCAACTACGATGCCTTCGGTGGCAGGCAGGGACTCGACAACCAGACCCAGCCCGACTCGCTGGCAGCCTAGCGAACGACGCGATGGAGGTACGAAACCGACATGTGGAAAGGCCTGCGCCAGGCGCTGCAGCGCCTGTGGAAACAGTCGCAGAAAAGTCCCAGCGAGCGCCTGACCGAGAAGGCCCGCGCCCGCTTCTGGTCCGAACTGCGCGAGGGCGAGCGCGAGGCGGAAGACCGTTCACGCCCCTGAACCGCCGACTCCCTGGGGACCGCGTCGGATTTCGAGACCGCGACGATTGAAGAGAAACGGAGAGCCCCAGCCATGAGCTTCAAGTCGCTACGGCGAACCGGATCCTGTCGACTTCTGATCGCCTTGCTCGCCCTGACATGAGGAGGCGGCGCCCCGAATGCACATGAAGCGAATCCATGTCGGCTCGCGAATTCGAATCGCTGACGGGACGGTTCTGACTGCAGCACTCCGCTGGCCGGCCGAACGCCGGCCGGAACCGTGCCAGATGCTCTGGGCGGGCCGGAACGCCAGCGTAACGGGCTATAAGCGCGGGAGCGAGAACCGTTCGTTGTATGCGCTGAAAGGCGCGCCGGGCCTCTGGGCCGAGGAGTGGATCGATCCCGTCTGACGCGCCTGCGATTCGCAGCGTGAGAGCCTTCGATCCGTACGGGTCAAATCAGCGATCGCGTGGTTCGGAGGCAGCCGTCAGCTGCGGGTCGCCCGTCGCACCGATTCCCCTCGGGTCCAGCCGCAACACCCGCGGCACCCCATCCTCGATCTGCCAGGCGGGGCCGTTCGAGTTCGAGGTCCAGATGCGGCCCTCGGCGTCGAAGTCGATCTCGCGGGTGTAGGTGACGCGCGTGGGCAGGGGGTAGATGCGCCAGCGCTCGCTTGCGGGCTCGAAGCTGATGAGGGTGTCGCTGGCGGTGCCGCAGATCCAGATGGTGTCGGTGTTGCGGTCGACGTGCAGGGCATACGGGGTTTCGGTGCCGCGGGGTTCGGTGGGAAGCTCCCATTCCACGAACTCACGGGTTGCGGGGTCGAAGCGGGCGATGCTGCTGCCCGAGAAGGACGGGATCCAGAGCATTCCCTTCGAGTCGAAGCGCAGCCTGCGCGGGGCCGGGAAGGGCGTGTCGATCACTTCGATCTCGCCCGTGTCGGGATCCATACGGCCGATGCGGTGTTCGTTCAGCTGGCTGAACCACACGATGCCGTCGGGCGCCACGTCGATCCCGTACGGGATGGGCACCACGACAGGGTCGCCTTCGGCGACCTGGCCGCGCAGGTCGAAGCGGGCGCTGGCCCACAGCAGGGCGGGCATGGCCCACAGGATCGCGGCCTGCTTCCAGGTGCGGGCCGGAAGCCGGTGCTGGTGGTGTGCGCCGGTGGCCGGGTCGTACATGCCCAGGTGGTTCGAGGCGGAGATCGTGTACCAGATGCGACCCTTCTGGTCGAAGCGCAACGTGTGGGGATAGAAGCCACTGTCGAGTTCGACGATCTCGAAGCTTTCGGTCGTGGGATCGAAGCGCGCCAGCTGGTTGCCGATGGCGAGCGTGATCCAGACGTCGCCGTTCGGGGCCGTTTGCAGCGAGTGCGGGCCCACGCGTGCGTCCGAGCTCGGGGGCTCGTTCTGGCTGGCGAACACACCGCCGAGCGGAAGATCGCCGGTGGGGATGTCCCAGCTCTCGCGCACTCCCGTCCGGGGATCGAGGCGGTGGAGCCGGTCGAAGGGCATGTCGACGCCATAGACGTGGCCGCTCGGGTGCACCATCACGTCGTGCTGTACGGAGCCGGGGCCGCCGAGATCCCATTCTTCGACGATGGCGCGGCGCACCTCGGGCTGGGGCACGGGGCCGTAGTCGGGATCGGATAGACCCGCGGTGAGTTCGGGTACGGCCAATGCGGGGTCGTAGGCTTCGATGAAGATCTCCGGGAGCTTCCCGCGCAGGTCGGCCGAGATCATGCCGCCGCGCCGGCCCATCAGCAGCAGAAGCTTGTGCCACGCTTCGCGGTCGCGCATGACGCGGGTGTACTGGCTGCCCTGCTGGTGGCAATAGCCGCACTGGCGCACGAACTCTTCGCGCTCGGCCGGCACGTCGAGCCGATCGAGAACGCGCTGCACCCAGTAGTTCGCGGGCAGCTGAGCGGCGAGGGCGGCGGGGTCGCTCTCGCGCTCGAGGGTGAGATTGCCCGGGCCGGGCGCCTCGACGCTGCGAGCGAGATCCTTCCAGCCGATGCGTCGCACGCGCAGGCTGTAGGGTCCCGCAAAGGGGATCTCGGGAGTGCGGTAGCTGCCGTCTTCGCCGCTGTATACGGTGATCCTGTGCATGGGCAGCGGCGATCCCACGCTCACCAGCGCGCCGGGGATGGGTGAGCCATTTGCATCCTGGATGCGGCCCGAGAAGACTGGCGAGGGGCCCGCCGCCTGCACCGCGGATGATCCGGGGTGCGCCGCAGTGATACAAAGGGCTAGCGCCAGGGCCACGAGGAACGAGCGAAGCATGACGGGCTCCCATCCTACATGGAACCGCGGCACCCCGCTGAGGGTGTGCCTGATGGGAGCGCTCGCTGGCCTCGCCTGCTGGGGCGAACCGACCCCGCTCCCCGTCCCCGAGGCCTTGGCGGGTCACCCGCTAGCGGCCCACGAGGTGCGGGTGCAGCTCTTCTTCGGCCCCGAGGCCGACCTCGACCTGTTCGTGACCGACCCCATGTACGAAGAGGTCTATTTCGCGAACTCGCCGAGTCGCCTGGGCGGCGTCTTCGAGGCCGATCGCCGCTGCCAGGATCCCGCACCGCGCGTCGAGACGGTTCGCTTCTCCCCCGCCCCGGCGGGGCTCTACCGGGTGAGCGTCGACTACCCCGTTCGCTGTGTCTCTCCCGGGATGGCGTCGGTCCCCTTCCGGGTCGTCGTCGAAGCCAACGGCACCCGCCAGCAGATCGAGGGCACCGCGCAATTCGGAGCCCTGGAGCCGGTGGTGGTGGAGTTCGAAGCGAAGCCGGGAGGCTGACCACCGAACATCGGTGGAACGCCGACGAGGGCCGCGAGAAAGCATTGGGTCTCTCCCCGCTTCAGTCGCAGGAGGCGCACGTGCTGGCGATGATCTCGAGCGAGAAGTCGCGCGGATCGCGGCGATCGGCGGCGCGTGCGATCCGTCAATCAGCCGGGGTCAGAAGGAGTAGAATGGGTCCCTGTGAGGAAACGGCATGGACCACACCCGACCCGACGGATACGTCTTCGACGAATACCTGGCGGCGCTTGGCGACAACTGGTTCGACGAGGACGCCCTGCTGCAGCGCTGGCTTGCGCGCTCGGGGCTCGATGACGCCACGCTCGAGTGGCTGCGCGGCTTCGGGCGCAATGTTGCCACGCGCTATCGCGACTTCGCCGATCGGGTGGAGCAGCGCGAGAAGCTCCCGACCCTCGCGCAGCGGGGGCCCTACAACCGCGCTGCGGCCGAGGTGGTGCTGCCCGCCGAGACGCGGCAGATGCTGGCGGAGGTGCACGGCTCGGGGCTGTGGAGGAATTCTCTCGACGAGCGGGCCCGCTACGCGCTGATCTATCTGATCAACCAGAACGGCGAGGCGGGCATCACGTGCAGTGCCGCCTGTACCGACGGGATGGCGCGAGCGCTGCGCGCGCTGGGGGATGACTCGCGCAGCCGGGAGGTGGTGTCGCAGCTCGAAAACGCGACCCCCGAGCGCTGGATCCACGGCGCCCAGTTCGTGACCGAGATCCAGGGCGGCAGCGATGCGGCCACCAACGCGCTGCGCGCGGAGCCGGCCCCGGGCGACACGGGTGGCTGGGCGCTCAGCGGCCAGAAATGGTTCTGCTCGAACCTCACCGCCGATTACTGGCTCGTGACGGCGCGGGTAGCGGGCGGAACTCCCGGCCACCGGGGCATCGGACTCTTCTGCGTGCCGCGCCTTCACGAGGGCGCTCCCAACGGCCACCGTATCCTGCGCTTGAAAGACAAACTGGGTACGCGTGCGGTGCCCACCGCTGAGCTCGAGTTCGAGCGCGCGCTGGGCTGGCCGGTGGGGCCGCTCGACGCGGGGCTCAAGAACACGGTGGCCATCGTGCTCACCGTGAGCCGCATCCACAACGTGATGGCCGCAGCGGGTGTGGCGAGGCGGGCCTCACGCGAGGCGCATGCCTACGCGGGCTTCCGGCGCGCCTTTGGTCGCAAGCTCTCCGAGCACACGCTGCTGGCGGCGTCTCTGCGCGGGATCTCCGAAACGGCCGACCGCGCCGAGGCGGGAGCCTTCGCCACACTCGACGCCTGGCTCGCTGCCCTCGCGCACCCGGACGACCACGATCGCACGCTCTGGGCCCGGGTGATCGTGAGCCTCTCGAAGGCGGTGATCACGCGGCGCAGCCCCGGGCACGTGTATGAGGCGATGATGGTGCTGGGCGGCAACGGCATCGAGGAGCGTTTCTGCGCGTTGCCGCGCCTGTGGCGCGACGCCGCCATTCTCGAGACCTGGGAAGGGCCCTACACCCTGCTCCTGATGCAGGCGCTGGGCGATCTGGTGAAGTTCGGGGTGAAGGGGCGCGAGCGCTCGTTTCTCGAGTTGGGCCTGGGCGAGCACCTGGCCGCGGACGACGCCCGCGAGCTGGCCGAGATCCTGACGGACCCGGAGCAGGACGAGAACGTGCTGCGCTGGGGCGCGCTGGTGCCGCGCCTCTACGCGGGCTTCGAAGACAAGGCGCTGGAGGCGCTGCGCAGCGGAATCTGACTTCCCAGCATGGGGTCGCTCGGCCTACTCACAGTCCCAGGAATGCAAACCCCTGCGCCAGGAAGACGGCGTAGGGCCGGCGGCTGAATTCGCTGGGCTGGTTCTGCGTGAGGACCACGCCCACCAGGCCCGATTCCGGGCTCACGAAGAAGGTGGTTCCGTAGTAGCCCGACCACCAGAAGTCGCCGGTGCGATCGAACAATGGAGTGGCGTCGGCGTCCACCACGACGGCGATGCCCAGGCCCCATCCGAGGCCCTCGATGTCTTCTTCTTCGAGAACTCCGGAGGCGACGTGTGGCATTGTCATCAGCTCCACGGATTCCGGGGAGAGGATCCGCGTGCCGTCGTACGCTCCCCGGTTCCAGAGCATGAGGGCGAAACGCATGAAGTCGCCTGCAGTCGAAACCAGGCCGCTGCCGCCCGGTGTCCAGTCGATTGCGTCACTGGCGGGGGAATCGACGAGGATCAGCTGCTTGTTCTCGTCCTGCGTATACACCTTCGCCAGGGTCCCGCGCTCGGCCTCGGGTGGAAGAAAGCTCGTCGAGGACATCCCGAGCGGGGCGAAGATCCTGCGCTCGAGAAACCGGTCGAGGGGCTCGGCTGCGGCGACCTCGACGACGCGCGCCAGAACGTCCCCCGACCAGCCGTATCGCCAGATCTCGCCGGGCTGCTCGTAGAGGGGAGCCGTCAGGATGCGATTCACCCGTTTCTCGAGCGAGCCGGTGCCCGCATAGATGTCTCGCTCCGCCCAGAGGCTGCCCAGGTCAGACGCATCTTCTTCGCTCCCGATGCCGGCAGTGAACGTGAGCAGGTGTCGAACGGTCAGGGGGCGATCGATCGGAACGGTGGGGATCGTCCCAGCTTCCGCGAATTCCGTACTGGCAGCCACGCGCAGGTCGCCCGCGGCCGGGATGTAGCGTTCGACGGGATCGTCGAGCCCGAGACGCCCGTCTTCCATCAGCACGAGCGCCGCCACCGCGATCACGGGCTTCGTCATCGATGCCATCCGGAAGCGCGTATCGAGCTGCATGGGTTGGCGAGTCGCGAGGTCCGCGTAGCCCGAGGTCGTTGCGTGCACCACGCGCCCACCGCGGGCGAACATCGCCACATAACCGGAGTGGGAGCCGATCAGAGTGTTCAGGTCCAGGAACGCATCGAGTGCCCAGGTGGAAAGCCATGAGAGTCCGTCCGAACTCTCGAGCTCTGGGTTGGCCTCGGGAATGTCGACCTCGAGGGGGGCGCCACAGGCGGCCAGCAGCAGCAGCGCCGAACCCAGGCCGGCCAGGGCGCTGCGCGCCCGCGAAGCCTGGAGATCCAGATGCATTCCTGTCCTCGTCTGGCGTTCGATTGGCGCGTGATTATACGGGTTGCCGTGAGCCTAAAGCTCGCCTCTCCACCTGCCGACTCGAACGCTGATGGAATCCATGTCGCAGCAGGAGTTCCAGGCGGCGCTGGCTTCCGGCGACCGGGAGCGCCTCGACGCCCTGGAGGCGCATTATCTCGCGCTGACGGAGCAGCCCGAGGCGGACCGTGCCACGGCGTGGCATCGGGCGGCCATCCTCGCCCTGGCGAGCCGGCGCGCTGACGAAGCGCTGGCTCGGGTCGATCGGGCGCTGGCGTTGCGTGCGGCGCCGGATTTCCACAACACCGCGGGAATGATCCACAGCACCCGGGGCGATCCGACCCGGGCGGTGGCCGCGTATCTGCAGGTGTTGCAGAGCGACCCCGATCTCTTCGATACGCGCCTCGATCTCGGCCGTTGTCTGCTTCAGCTCGAGGATCCCCGGGCGCTCGAGCACTTGCGCCATGCGGTGCGGCTGAAACCCGATGAGGGATTCGCGTGGTTCCTGTTGAGTCTGGCCCTGCAACAGGCGGGCGAACTCGAGGAGGCAACGCGTTGCTTGAAGACCATCCTCGAGAACGTTCCCGGCTTCGCCGAGGCGCATCTCGAGTTGGGGCGGATCGAGGCCCAGCGCGGCCGCGTGAAGCAGGCGCTCGCACGCTACGAGAAGGCCCTGGGACTCGGGACGCTCCCGATCGGCGACGAATTGAGTCTCTGCCATCTGATGGCCGAGCTGGGAGAGATCGACCGGAGCCTTGCCGCCTATCGCGACGTGCGGAAGCGACATCCCGAAAGCCTGCGCGCCCTGACGCAACTGGCGAACCTCGCGGGAAGCCATCTGTCGGGGAAGGAGTCCGAGGATCTGGTGACGCTCGCGCGCGACTCCCAGCGCCTCTCACCCGATGAACAGGGGCGCGTGCACTTCGCGCTGGCGCGAATCTGCGACGAGCAGGGTGATTTCCAGGGCGCGGTCGACCACGCGCGTCGTGCGAATCGCGCCCACGCAGACGATCTGGCGCGCCGCGGCAAGGTCTACCGGCCGGCTGCGCACAGCCGCTTCGTCGATCGACAGATCGAGACCTTCACGGCCGAGCACTTCGCGGGGCGTGCCCGGCGTGCCGGGCGAAAGGGCAGCTCGAAGCGTCCCATCTTCATCGTGGGCATGCCTCGCTCGGGCACGTCGCTGGTGGAGCAGATCCTCGCCAGCCACTCTCGGGTTTTCGGCGCGGGTGAACTCACCCTGATCGGCAACAGTCTCCGATCGCTCCCGCCGACTGCAGAGGGCTTCGCGACCCCGGAAGCATGGATCCGTCAGGCGCCGGAAAGCGAGATCGGGGCCCTGGCCACCCGATACCTGCAGCGCCTCGCGCAGCTCGATTCCGACACCCTGCGCGTGACTGACAAGCTGCCCGAGAACTACCTGTATCTCGGGTGGATCGCAAGTCTGTTCCCAGACGCCACGCTGATCCACTGCGTTCGCAATGCCCGCGACGTGGCGCTGTCGTGCTGGCTGAATCGCATGGTGCGGCTCTCGTGGTCCACTGATCTCGAACACATCGCGGGCCGGACCCACGAGTATCGGCGCCTGATGAACTGGTGGGAGCAGGTGTTGCCCACTCCCCCGATTCGCGTCGAGTACGAGGAGCTGGTATCCGAGCCCGAGTCGGTGAGCCGACGGCTCGTGGATGCGTGTGGCCTGGTCTGGGATCCCGGCTGTTTGTCCTTCCACAGAACACGCCGTCGGGTGGCCACGGCGAGCCTCGTGCAGGTTCGCAAGCCCGCGAGCCAACGATCCGTGGATCGCTGGCAACACTATGCGCCGCTGCTGCCCGTGGATCTGGAAGAGCTGTAGAGGCCGCGCCGAGGCGAGGCGTTTTCAGTCGGACCTTCGCATTGAATCGGGCCAGAGCAGGCCGTTCGCGATCAGCTGGCGGATCGCTCCGACGAAATTCTCGGTGCGGTCGTTGGCGTCGGCATCTTGCGCCGATCCTCCGCCGCCCGTGAGATCGCGCAATGAGCGCTTTCCGTCGCAGCGAAGCACCACCTTCATGAGCGCGGGGCCGATCCGGGCCGAATAGGCGATGCCCTGGGTCAGCAGCAGCCGGGCGCCGCGCAAGCCCCATCCCGCAGCGTTCTGCTCCAGGTGCGGTTCGACCCGGAGGTACGGCGAGGCGGTGAGCTTGGAATCGAGCAGGGCCTGGTCGTCGTTCTCGTCCAGGAAGTCCCGAAGTTCGAACGTGCGCTCGATGGCATCTCCCGTTCCGCGCTGCACAGGGGTGGGGAGCGCATCCGCGCGAAACCAGTTCTCTCGCGCGGCAACGCGTCGCATCGTGATGATGCCTCGGCCGACTCCCTCGATCCGGTGCTTTGCGAAGTACACGGCCCATTTGCGGTGGCGCTTCTGGAGCTCGGTGTTATCGGGACCGCTCAGGTAGTTGCTGGCATACTCCACCGGGTGATACGTCCGACGCCGGAGTACCCAGGCGTCGCAGTCGGACTTCGCGAACCATTTGGCAAGCCGTATCGGCCAGGGGCCTCCCGCGATCTGCGCCCAGTCGCAGAAGATCTGGCCGTAACCCCCGTCATTCAGGTGTTGGGGGAGTTCCTTGCAGATGCGCTGGACGAACTCGTCGCCATCGTCCTTGTTGTCGCGACCATAGGTCTCGAACTCGGGCGAGATCACGAACGGCGGATTCGCGAGGATCAGGTCGAAAGTGGATCCCCTGGCGGGCTCCAGCAGGTTCCCCTCTGCGAATTCGATGTTCGTGATTCCATTGAGTCGGGCGTTGAAACGCGCGAATGCGAGAGCCCGGACGTTGATGTCTGTTGCGAGCACGTGGTCGCTGTGGGAGGCGGCCAACATCGCCTGGATTCCCATGCCCGTGCCCACATCGAGAGTGCGTTTCGATTTCTGGCGGACCGTCATGTTGGCCAGCCACAGGGTGCTGCCGGATAGCCCCATCACGGCGTCCTCGGCAGCGCCGGTTTCCGACCACCAGTCGAGGTCCGATGCCACGATCAGATCTTCGTAGGGTTCGAGTCTCACGAGCGGCACGGCGTAGCCGCCCTTCAGATCGATCAGGCGCGCCGCCTGCCAGGACTCCAGCGGCAGCGGATCGAGGCCCGTACGCGCCTCCTCTTGAGCAACGCGCTGGCCGTAGAAGAACATCCGCAGCATGGGGTGGGCCCGGGAAGCGGCCTCCTGGGTCGCTGCCAACTCGGTTCGGGCCGCCGCCAGAACCGTTGCGGCATAGCGCGACCGCTTCAAGGCGAGCCGAATCGCGCCGATCTGTTCGGCGTCTTCGAGGCAGACCGGCGGCGTGGGTTGCGATGAAGTCTTGCGGCGGCCGGGGGGGGCCGGCTTGGCCGCGGCCCGCCGGGTACGACGCGGACTCGCAGCGGCTTTGCTGCGGGCTTTCTTCGGCATCGGTCCCCCCCACACCGGATTCCGCCATCCGAAGCGGAATCCTGTCGCCCTTCCGATCGGCAGAGCGGGTATTGATCTGTAGACCACCCCCGGGGGCTAGTCCCCATCCAGGAGGTCGGCGATACCCGCGGTGTTTTCCTCGCGCTCGGCCTCCTCCGTTTCCTTGCGACGCTTCTCTCGCTCCTCCGGCGTCAGCGCCAGAACGGCCAGCGGGTCGAGCACCCGCCACATGGGCAGTGTCGAAAGCGCGAGTACCGCCAGCGGGGTTGCCCGCAGCAGCGAAAGCGCGATCACGAAGGTTGCCATCAGGGTGAGCCCCTCGGTAGCGGCCACCGCCCACTCGGTTTCGACGGTTCCGTCCTCGACGCCCCGTGCCAGTTCCTGCTCCCAGGCACCGAGGGTCTCCCAGATGGGCAGAGCTTCGAGTGCGGCGACATTCCACGCTTCGCTTTCGTGGTCGCGCTCGAGCGAGCCGAATCCTCCGGCTGCTTGCTCCCCGGCTCGCCTCGCATCGAATACCTCGGCGTCCTGGATCGCGGGTCTACGCACGACGAATTCGGCGTTCGCCCGCCTCAGGGCGTCCTCGAGAGCGGGGTTGAATACGGGCACGGGTTCCGGTTCCGGCTCCGGCTCGGGTTCCGGTTCGGGCTCGGGGTTCCGGCTCGGGCTCGGGTTCCGGCTCGGGCTCAGGCTCCGGCTCGGGCGGAATCGGCTCGATGAGCGGCGGGCCGCTACTTACCGTGATGGTAGAGCTGACCACGCCGCTCTGGGCCGCCACGCTAGCACCGTCTTCCGACGCCTCCACATCGAAGCTCCCGGTCAGTGTGCTCAGCGGAACCGGCGAGAATCGCAGGCCCGCCTGGCCCTGGGCCACGGTGATGTAGTCGCCATTGCTGATCGCCGTGGTGCCATCCGCCTGGAAAAGCGTTCCGTTGCTGATGCCGGTGATTCGCAGGTGCGTCACTTCGGCGCCGTCCAATGCATTGCGATCGAGCGCGATCAGGCCCGATTGGGTGTCCGGGGCCGTCGTGATGTTTGCCGCCACCGGCGTATCGCCCACCGCGATGACGGTGACGGTGGAGGTAGCCACCCCGCTCTGCGCGGCCACGCTGGCGCCGTCTTGCGAGGACTCGACATCGAAGCTTCCGGTCAGGCTCGTATTCGCGAGCGGCGAGAAGCGCAGGCCAGCCTGTGCCTGGGCGTAGGTCACATAGTTGCCGTTGCTGATGGCGGTGGTGCCATTGGCCTGGAAGAGGCTGCCGTTGGTGATGCCGCTGATGCGGAAGTGGGTGACCTCGGGACCATCCGTCGCGTTGCGGTCCACCACGATCAGGCCCGTCTGGGTGTCCTCGAAGGTGGTGATGTCGGCGACCACGGGGGTATCGCCCACCGGGGTGATGCTGATGGTGGAGGTGGCGACGGCGCTCTGGGCCGCGACGGAGGAACCGTCCTCCGACGACTCCACGCCGAAGCTGCCATCGGCCGTGACGTTGAGATCCGGCGTAAAGCGCAGCCCGGCCTGGCCCTGGGCGTAGGTGATGTAGTCACCATTGCTGATGGCGGTGCTGCCATCGGCCTGGAAGAGCGCGCCGTTGGTGATGCCGCTGATGCGGAAGTGGGTCACCTCGGTGCTGTCCACCGCCGCCCGGTCCAGCACGATCAGGCCCGACTGGGTGTCCTCGACCGTGGTGATGTCGGCCACCACCGGGGTGTCGCCCACCGGGGTGACAGTGATGGTGGACGTCGCCACGCCGCTCTGATTGGCGACCGAGGAACCATCCTCCGAGGACTCGACGCCGAAGCTTCCGGCCAGATTGGTGTGCAGGTCCGGCGTGAAGCGAAGCCCGGCCTGGCCCTGGGCATAGGTGATGTAGTCGCCATTGCTGATGGCGGTGGTGCCGTCGGCCTGGAACAGGCTGCCGTTGCTGATGCCGCTGATGCGGAAGTGGGTGACCTCGGCGCCGTCGGTCGGGTGGCGGTCCACCACGATCAGGCCCGACTGGTTGTCCTCGAAGGTGGTGATGTCGGGGACCACGGGCGTATCGCCCACCGGGACGATGCTGATGGTGGAGGTGGCCACGCCGCTCTGGGACGCGACGCTCGTGCCGTTCTCGGACGACTGGACGCCGAAGCTGCCATCGGCCGTGACGTTGGTGTCTGGCGTAAAGCGCAGGCCCGCCTGGCCCTGGGCGTACGTGATGTAGTCGCCGTTGCTGATGGCGGTGCTGCCGTCGGCCTGGAAGAGCGTGCCGTTGCTGATGCCGCTGATGCGGAAGTGGGTGACCTCGGTGCCGTCCACGGCGGCCCGGTCCAGCACGATCAGGCCCGACTGGGCCTCCTCGATCGTCGTGATGTCGGCCACCACGGGCGTGTCGCCCACGGGCGTCACGTTGATGGTCGAGGTGGCCACGCCGCTCTGGGCCGCCACCGAGGAGCCATCCTCCGAGGACTCGACGCCGAAGCTCCCGGCCAGGTTGGTGTGCAGGTCGGGCGTGAAGCGCAGGCCCGCCTGGCCC
>JAQBHB010000006.1:0-4542 GCA_032128115.1 Deltaproteobacteria bacterium
ATTCGAATTCGACCGTCGACTTCTCGGTCTCGAGCTCCGCGATCAGGTCACCAGCCTCGACGCGATCACCGGGTTTGACGAGCCACGACACGAGGTCGGCCTCCGTCATGTCGGAGGAGAGCTCGGGCATCAGGACTTCGACGGGCACGGCCGTACTCTAGCCCGCCTATCTCACCCGCTCGCTACTGCGGCCGCCGATAGCACCGCATCTTTCGCGACCTCTGCCGGAGCGGCCAGTTCATCGCGCCAGACTCAGCGCCCGCCAGTGGCGCCGGCCGCTACGAGCGCACCGATCTTCGCAAGCTGCGGCGCGGCTCCGCCGAGGGTGAGATCGAGCTGCTTCGACCACAGGAAAAAGCGGTGGATCGGGTACTCGATGTCGGCGCCAATCCCGCCGTGCAGGTGCTGGGCGGTGTGCACGACGCGCTGGCCGGCGTCGGCAGCCCAGATCTTGGCCACCGCCACCTGGAGCGCCGCCGGGAGTCCGTGCGAGATCCGCCACGCAGCGTGGAGGGCGGTCAGCCGGATGCCCTCGGTATCCACGTAGGCATCGGCCAGGCGTTGCCCCACGGCCTGGAACATGGCGATGGGTTGGTCGAACTGCTTGCGCGTCTTGGTGTACTCGGCCGTCATGCGCATGGCCTCGTCGCAGACACCCACGGCCAGAGAGGCCAGGGCCGCGGTGGCGCGCTCGCGCATCCAGGTGGTGATGGCTGCGCCCGCGTCCGCGTCACCGAGCAGGGCATCGGCCCCCAGGCGCAGGTTGCGCAGCGCAACACGGGCCTCCGGCTGACCGCTGGTGGTGTCCAGCGGCTCGAGCAAGACCCCTTCGCTGCCCGGGTCCACCAGGAACACGCCGCACGCGTCGTCTCTCGTAGCGGCCGGCACGAGCACGCAGTGGGCGATCTGCGCCGCGGGAACGCAGATCTTGGTCCCGGTCAGGATCCAGGCGTCCCAGTCGGCGCGTGCGCGCGTGGTCGGCGGATCCGATCCGCCCTCGGGCTCTACCAACGCCGCGGTGACGATGGCGTCGCCCTCGGCGATGCGAGGCAGCCAGGCCTGCTTCTGGGCCGGGCTACCGAACTCGGCCAAAGGCAGGGCGCCCATCACCAGGGTCTCGAATAGCGGCACCGGTGCCGTGGTCCGCCCCAGCTGCTCGACGATGCCCGCCACCTCGAGAAATCCAAGCCCCGCCCCGCCGTACTCTTCGGGGACCGCGATGCCCAGCAGACCGGCCTTCGCCACCGCCCTCCACAGATCCGGATCGAACCGCGGCCCCCCGGCCTTCTCGATGGCCGTCATGCGTTCCTGAGTGGCTCCGTCGCTCAGGATCTGCTTCGCCAGGTCGAAAATGGATTGCTGGTCGTCGCTGTACGAGAAGTCCATGGCCGCTTCCTCAGAACCGGGGCGCGCGCGGCAGACCCAGACCGAACATGCCGATCAGATCCCGCTGCACCTCGTTGGTACCGCCGCCAAAGGTGAGGATCAGGAGCCCCCGGTAGAGGGTCTCGATGTGGCCGTGAACCGCGGCCTCGGGAGATCCGCGTTTGAGGTAGCCCCGGGGGCCCAGCACCTCCATCAGGAGCCGGAACGACTCCAGATAGAACTCGGTGCCGAATACCTTGATGCTCGACGCGTCGGCCACATCGAGCGTTCCCCGGGTAGAGCACCAGGCCACCTTCCAGTTGATGAGGCGCAGGAACTCGAGCCCCGCGTAGACCCGGGCCAGATTCACCTGCACCCACTCCTGATCGATCACACGGCCGCCGCCCGGAAGCTCGGCTTCGCGGGCCCACTGGCGAGTGTCCTCGAAGGCCCCTTCCAGCATGCCCGACGAGCAGATGGTCACGCGCTCGTGATTGAGCTGGCTGGTGATGAGCTTCCAGCCCCGATTCTCGCCGCCCACCAGGTTTGCAGCCGGCACGCGCACGTTGTCGAAAAACACACTGTTGATGTCGTGATCGGAAAGCAGATCCATGGGATCGATGCGGATTCCCGGGCTCTTCAGGTCCACGATGAAAAGAGACAAGCCCGCGTGCTTGGCCGCCGCCGGATCGGTGCGAGTGGCGAGCCAGATGTAGTCGGCGTCGCTGGCCACACTGGTGAAGATCTTCTGGCCATTGATCACGTAATCGTCCCCATCGCGATCGGCGCGGGTCGTGAGGGACGCGAGGTCGGTTCCCGCGCTCGGCTCCGTGTACCCGATGCAGAAGTGGATCTCGCCCTTCAGGATCCTGGGCAGGTAGAAATTCTTCTGCTCCTCCGACCCGTGGCGCATGATCGTGGGGCCAACGGTATTGATGGTCAGCATGGGCACCGGGGCGCCGCAACGCATGGATTCGTCGAAGAAGATGTACTGCTCGATGTGCGAGCGGCCCTGCCCCCCGTACTCGGCCGGCCAGCCGATGCCCAGCCAGCCGTCGGCCGCCATCTGGCGCACCACGGCTCGCATGTCCTCGCCGACGCCCTTGCCCCGGTGGAGAGCCTCCTTCACCTCGGGAGTCAGCAGCTTCCGGTAGTAGGCGCGCAGCTCGTCGCGGAGCGCCTCCTGTTCCTGGGTGTATCCGATGAACATCTGCCCTCTCTGGGACCCCTCGCGCCGAAGATAGTCCGGGAACCGGGGATGCCCCAAGCCCGACGAGGGACACGCGCTCGGGGGACGCGCGATCGCTCGCACGACGCGAAGGTGACCGTCGGGTCGCAGACCGAAAACCGTTTCTCATTTTTCCCCATCATTTTCCCAGACGAGTACCCGTCGCCGCACTCCACGATCGCGTAACGCCTCGGGAAAGCGACGATTCCCCGGATCTCGAGCACTTTGGCTCGGAACCTGCATCCGGTTCCGGCGGGAAGGGGACCCCCCTGCGGGGGGGTCCCCTTTGCCGTTCTGGTCTTTGCGATTCCTGTCTCTGCGATTCTGGTCTCTGCGATTCTGGTCTTTGCGATTCTGGTCTTTGCGATTCTGGGAAGGGGATCACCCTGGAGGTGATCCTTGCGCAACCTGCGGCTGTCTCTCGCTGTGTTCCTGCTTGCGCTTCTCGCCACTCCGGCAGTTCGGGCCGGGACGATTACCGGGGGCCACATCGTCGCGCTCCCGTCCGGACAGGTCGGATCCGGCAACGGCACGCTGGATCTGCGCCTGTTCACGTTCTCAGGGTCCGAAATCGAGAACTCGACCTTCGACAACGGGAACAATACGCTTCCCCAGGGTGGCGGCGCCGACACCAGCGCCTTCGCTGAGTCCTATGTCACGACCGCCGGTGATCTCCAGTCCTTCTACAGTCTCAACGTCCCGGGGTTAATGAACATCCAGCTGGTGCTGTTCCTCGACCTGAACGAGACCGGGGGTGGCGCAGGCATCAACCAGCTGGCGCTCCTGGACATCATCCTCAACCCTGCGACCGTGCAGGGGAACCCCGACCCCAGCGGCGACGTCACGAGCGACGAACAGGCTGCCATCAACCAGATCTTCACGGGGGGGTCCACGCTCGCCTTCCTCGACCCCGAGCCCGCGGCCACCCTGCCCGTCGTCGCCATGGGCGCCGGATTCGCAGACTATGCAATCGCCACGGGGATCAATCCGTTCAATCTCGATCCCAGTGACGTGTTGCTGTTCAACATCAGCATGAACACGCTCAGCAGCGGCGCCGAGGAGATCTTCCTGAGCGGCGAGGTTCGGGACGTCGACATCGGCGGATTCCCGCCGATTCCCGAGCCCAGCACGCTGTTGCTCCTGGGAGCCGGCCTCGCCGGCCTGACGCTGGTGCGCCGCCGCTGGGAGATCTAGTGAACCGGTTTCGCAGCCTGGCGGAAGCCCAAAGGTGGTGATTGAACGAAACTTCGTTCCGCCATCACCTCGATCACCACTTGAGGGCGTTCGTGAAGCACGACGTACTTCAGAAAGCCCGTTCCCTCGTAGAAGACGATCCGCCCGAAGTGCTCGGACAGGAATGGGACCAGAACGAGACCAAAGGAATCGCTGAACACGACAGCTCGTGAGATCTGAGAGGTCGTTCCCGTCATGGCGAAAGGCGGGCTGTCGGCCTCCAGACTGGAAAGGACGTTCACCTGGGTACGGCGCGCCCCGGCCATCTGCTTGCGTTGCAGCGTGATCTTCTCCTCGCTAAGGCTCTCCGAGATCCCCAGCAGGCTCGCCAGGTCTCCCCCCCGCCCGAATTCCGTGCGAACCCGGAACCAGGACCGATCGTGCGCCTCGATCGCCGGAAACAGTGCCTGGAGAGCCTCCATGAGGTCCAGGTAGGCGATGTGCGCACCGACGTCGTTCCAATGCGTGTCGGTCCGGGCATAGACACGCTCGCTCGCTCGAGCCTCTCGCAAGTGGGGCATGGGGTTGACGATGATCAGATCTGAGCGCTCCCCGAGGTACGACAGAATCTGATCCAGGCGTGACACGCTCCCGATTTTACGGATGTTCTTTGGCATGAACTCGGAATAGATGGACTCCTTGTTCGGGGCAATCAGCAAGAGGTACTCCGCGTCCCGCTCACGCAACCAGTCCCTGCGAGCCTCGAACTCCCGGCG
>JAQBHB010000007.1:0-3021 GCA_032128115.1 Deltaproteobacteria bacterium
CCCTGACAACCTCCGCTGAACGGGGCCGCACTTTATCATGCAGAATCGAATCGGATCAATGAATGGCAGGAGCCTGTCTGGCATTGCCGTTCGTCACCAGGCGAAGGAGGCGCGGAGAGATGCGCGACCGCAGGCCCCGAAAACCCGGGGGCGTATTCATTGAGGATTTTTTGGAGCCGAGAACAAAACAGACGCCCGTGCATCGTTCGCCGTAGTTGAAGGAACAATGTCGGGCAGGCTCCCAGAGCTGCCTTAGAACGCCTCGCTCCCGTGCATCCGGGCGAAGAGGTCCCAGTCGAACGGCTTGGGCGCGATCGCATGCAGGGGGATGGGCTCGATCGTCCCCGACTCTCGGTAAGCCAACATGCAGCCCACGACCTGCTCCGGCTGTTCAACCAGACGACGGATAGTTTCGTAACCGAGATGCTGGGCGATGGCCTTGTCCTCGGGCGTGGGCGGGGCGCCGCGTAGGGTGTGGCCTAGGATCGTGGCCTTGGTCGCCACCGTCAACGGATAGTGCCCCCTGCTTGCCTGCAGGTGCGGCCAGGTGGCGATGGCTTTGCCCACGTAATCCACCAGTCCGTGAACCCCTCCCTCGGGATGATAATGATGGGGGGTCTTTTCCGCGACCACGAACAAGTGGCTCTTGTTCGGCACCCCGATCGTCCGCTTGAGCGTGCCGAGGATGATCTGGTCTATATAGGCGTCGGGATCGGGATGCTCGTTGACCAGCACCCCTTCCGCTCGCGCTTGATATGCCAGCGCCAGCGCGAGGTGGCCCGATCCGGCTCCCATCACCTCGACGAAAAAGACGCTCCCCATGGCCGCGCTGGTGGATTTCAGCGATTCAATCGATTGATTCGCGAGCGCGACGGCCGAATGGAAGCCCAGCGAGGTGGTGCCCGCGATGTTGTTGTCAATCGTGCCGGGAAGCCCGACGACCTGCACCCCGAAGCTTTCATAGATCGCCCGCGCGCCCCGGAGACTGCCGTCCCCACCCAGCACGATCAAGGCACCGTCCCGCATGTAGGGCTCGAGATGATGCATGGCCGCCTGCTGGACCGCCTCGTTCTTGAAATCCTCGAAGCGGCTGCTCCCGATCGGGCTGCTGAGCCGGCTGCCCATCCCTCGCGTTTCTTCCTCCGTCACTTCCGCAATCCAGTTGTTGGCCAGCCCGAGAAAGCCGTGCCGGACGAAGTGCACGTGGAGACCCAACCGGTTCCCGGTCACACGCAACTCCTTCAGGGCCGCCCCGGCGCCTGCGAAGTCTCCGCCCGACACCAGGACGACGAGGCGTTTGACCTGGCGGGGCTTCAACCACACCCGATCCTGGCGCACCCGTTCGACCGTCACCCAAGCGTCCCGCTCGGCCCGGTCGCGCTCGGACAGCCCGACCGCGGTGGAATAGCCCGAGAGTTGATCGTGCTCGAACGTCAGGAGGACCACGTTGTCCTGCCCCTCCTTGTATTCGCCGAACTCAGTGAAGGCCTCGCGGAACGGCCGCGGGTCGAGAAACACCATGAGCGCGCGCAGCGTGGAACTGTGCGTGTAGAGGCAGACGACCTTTCCGTGATGCGACTGTCCCAACCGGTGGAACCCATCAACGACATCAACATAGAGATCGAAGAAGGAATGCCCACCCGGATAGCTGTACAACGGATGCTTGATCAGACGCTTGGCGGTCTTCGCGTCGACGCCGAAGGCGTTGGCCGCTTCTTCGGTTTCGACCTGCTTGTCCACGCCGGTGGCCCATCCGAAGTCTTGTGATTCCAAGGTGGGCTCTGCCGTGGCCCGCGCGGTCTCGGCGCCTTGCGGAAGAAGCGTCGCAGCCACCCGCTCGAACAACTGGCTCGTGTTCGGGCTCCGGCTCACAAGATGGACGAAGGTTCGCGGATCCAGGTAGTTGTCCAGCTGGAGAAAGTCCAGTTGCTGTCCGACCACGCCGACCATCCTGGCAAGCGCGGCGCCGACCGCGTCGGCCCTTGGAAGCCCCCGCTCCGCGTCCAGCGCGTTCGCGAGGCGGCGTCCGACCCGATAGGTCCCGCTCTCCACACGGGAGAACCCGTGGCGCATGGTCAAGAGGAGTGTCCGACCGGTCAAATCCCTGGGCAACAGCCAGAACCGATCCTGCCCGAGATCCAGGACGACGCGACCTTCGGCCAGTTGGGGCGTCAATTGGGCGCGCGGCACGATCGCCACCGGGCGACGGAAGGCCGGCTTCTGCACCGAGCCAATCGGCACGCGATAGAGCGGCGACAGTTCTCCTGTCGCGAGGAGCTGGTTCCAGGCTGCAAAAAAGACGAGATCGTCTTTCCCGCATCCTTCATTGATCAAGGCCCGCCGAGCTGCCACGTAGGCCTCGGCTCCAGGAAACCCGGTTTGAGCCCGCTGGACAAACGCACGGATCTTGTCCATGGCTTCGTGAACTCGCCGTGGGCGATCGGGCGCCGGCATCGGGGGCGGCGGGAGTGCCATCCCCTCTCCTGACACCCTCGAGACACGGGTCGCCAGTGCCTCCCCGTACGCCAACAGGCCTTCGACTGTCACGAAATCCAGCTTTTCTCCTTCGGCATGCATGCTTCGCCTCTCCTCACATCATCGTTGCGCCTAGCGTACCAATATAGTCTACCCGTTGGACAATATCCGGTCTATTCCGCTCTCTCCTTGGCAATGCGTCGTGGATCTTGTGGTGAGCCGTGTCCTCCTTTCGCTCCGACGCGGCAAACCATGCTGAGTAGCAACGCTTTGCGCGCTTGAGAAGCCTTTGTTAGAATGGCACCAGCAGGAAATCGTATCTCGTCGCTCGTGAAACGTGAAGCGCGCGATGAGATGCGAACGACGCTTCACGAATAACGGGTTTCAGATGCGCAAAGCTAAAATTGTCTGCACGATCGGTCCGGCGAGCTGCTCGCCCGAGATGCTGGAGCAGCTCATCGAAGCCGGCATGAACGTGGCGCGGCTCAACTTTTCGCACGGCACGCACGAGTCACATGCCCGCGCCATCCAGGCGGTCCGCCAGGT
>JAQBHB010000008.1:0-3543 GCA_032128115.1 Deltaproteobacteria bacterium
CCGTTGTAGATCAAAAGCCTCGTCGTCGCCATTTAGGTCACCGTGCGGATGTACTGGCGCATCCAGGCGTCGGCTTCTTCGCGCGTCCGCCCTTCCTTGAAGAGAACCGCGCCGTCGGACTTGCGCGTCACGCTCCACTGGTCGTGAGCTCCTCGGTGAGAAACCGCATACGGGGAATCCTCGACCGGGATCTCCGCGCTGTTGAAGTTGAGCTTCATCTTCGGCGCGAGCATCGCCCAGCTGCGATCGCAGGCACGAACCACGTACTCGGCGTACCAGGTGCCGTCGTCGGACCAGGCCTCGACATGATCTCGAGGGCGCATCTTCACCGCGATGTGCGACCAGTACTCGGGCTTCAGCAGATCCTCGGGAACCGTTCCGCTCGCCACCGTGCAACTCCAGTGCGTGCGGGCATAGGACGCCTCTTTCACGCGAGCCGGGATGATCTGCTCGACCTTCCTCACGGCCTCTTTGGGTTGCTCGAGAACCGCTTTCTCTTCGACTTTCGGCCTGTCTTTCACTTCTGCCATGCTTCCTCCAGTTGTAAAAAGGGGCAGGGAACGAAATGCTCCCCGCCCCTCACGTTCTGACCAAGCCTTACCCGAAGGTCGAGGTCATGGTGCCGCCGGTGGACAAAGCTGCCCCCGAGGTTGATACCGCGCCGATGGTGCCAATGAACGTCACCAGCGATGACCCGAGGGTCGTCCACTGGACTCCGATCAGCACGTCCCCTGGACGCATACCGATGTTCCACGCGTCCGAGAAGAAGTTGGTGTCCATGCACGCGGTGGACCCGTGGCTCGAAGAGTACAGCCACAGCCCCCCACCTTGCGTCGCGTATGCGCTGCGCGCCCCGTCGGCCGGGACGGCAGTGGACAGTTGAGTGGAGCCCGGAGCGCCGGCAAAACGCGAGACGATGTTCCGGGGCGGGTTGGCGAGCGAGCTCGCTTGAGTGCTTCCAAGATATGCCATGGTCAGTTCTCCTTACGCGTATGCCGAGCCGTCGGCGGTGATGACAACCACGCCGGCGTTCTGCATGAGAACGGAGCCCATGAACATGGAACAGCGAGCCCACGAGTAGTCCTGCTCCTCGTCGTAGCCCACCATCGAATCCATGCCCGCGGTGTTCGCGGCGTGGCCGACAGAAGACTTGTGATAGAGGAACGAGATCTCGGAACTCGTACCCTTGCCCGGAAGGTTCGGGTGCTCCATGATCAGCGTGTTTCTCCAGCGATACGCCATCGGCGCATCCCGCCACGCGGCATCTTGCCCGGCGTAGGGACGCAGGTTGACGTACTGAGCGTTCGCGAACTCGGGCGCCTGCTCCAGGTAGGCGATGAACGCCGGCTGGCACAGGAGCGTGATGTTCGAGTCCCACGGCACGCTCGCGTTGGAGAGTTTCACGCGGCTGTTCTGGAAGAGATCGACACTTGGGATCGTCGAAGAGCTCCCGACCGTCACGGTCCCGGTGTTCAGGGTCGTGCTGATCTGGTCGTCGATCTTGCGGTTGATCACTCCCATCGTGGTTTCCTGCATGATCCGGCGCTGATCACCCTGGGATGCGAAGACGTTGAAGCCGGTCTTGCGAACCAGGTCGTGCCATTCACGCAGAGTTGCGGTGTTCTGGGTCAGGTTGTCCGCCCGCGCCGGAATCAGTCCGTTGACGCCGCGTGTCACGGCCTCCGCGGATCCCGAATCGGCAACGAGGAACACCGCCTGATTCCCCTTGATCACGGCTTCGGTCGTCACCGTGTCCCGAAGCAGCGACTGGCGCTGCTCGAAACCGGCGATGAACTCCTGCCGATACTGGGTTTGATATGCTACGTCGGCCATTGTGGCCTCCTTAAGCTACGTCAATGATGACCGTCGCTCGGGGTGACCGTCACGGCTGGCGGACCGGGGTGCCCTTTCGGGGCCGGCGATCAGCTTTCCGGGGCCGGGCTGTGGTGCCTATTACGGGCTGGGCGCTTTCGCGGGTACCAGCCCTTGCGCGCGATATTAGACCCATTCTCGGGGAAAGGCAAAACTACGCCGCCCGTGCCTTCGACCGCTCGCGCGCGGCGTACAGGTCGCGAAGCCTCGCCTGGTTCTTGTCCGCCATTGGCCCCTTCCAGTAGTCCGAGGTGCGGTCGCCCATCATCTTCTCGAACTTCGCGATCTCGTCGTCGATCGCCTGACCGACGTTCCCGCCGGCATTGGGCGCGATGACGCCCGTCGGGTTCAACTCCCGCGCGACTTGAACGATCCACCGCAGCGCATCCGGAGAACTCCCGATCGGCGTCCCATCGGCCAGCCGGCCGTTGAGCAGTTGCTCCTTCAGCCCACCAGGCGCCGCGTCCAGCAGGTTGTGGACCCGCTGCAGATTCCCGCGATAGTCCTGCCCCCACTCGCCCCTTAGGGCGTCTTCGGACTCCTGCTTGATGCGCTCGTCGGCTTGGGCTCTGACCTCGGTCTGCCTCTCCTGGAAGTCGTAGTACCAGCGCACCGATTCCTTGACCTGGTCCGGGCTGTAGTTCGCCTTGTGCGCGGCCTTCAGGAAGTCATCGATCGCGGGCTTGTCCTCCTCGCCGATGACCAGCCCGTCAGGGAAGGTCAGGTCGTACTTCTCCGGCGCCTCGGGGATTCCGTTCTCCGCCCGCCAGGCCTTGACCTGCTCCTCGTTCGCATCCTTCGGCAGGGCGGAGCGGAGCTCGCCACTTGACAGGCGCTGCTCGAGCGCGCGGGCCTTCTTCCAGATCGCTGCCGGGGACTCGTACCGCTCGAGCTGCTTGAGAGCCTTCGCATCGTCACCAGCCATCTGCTGGCGCCACTGGTCGGGCCAGACCGTCTGCGTCGTGGTCGACGTCGTGGTGTCGTCCGTGGTGGTTGTGGTGTCGTCCGTCGTGTCGATCGTCGTTTCTTCAGCCATCTTTCCTCCTGAGGATTGCCTTGTCCAACTTCATCAACTTCACGATCTGCAGTCCGACAAATCTTCGCCCTTCTGCAAAACTCGTGTCCCGTTCACCGCTCGGCCCCGGCCTGAAGCTCATGTCATAGGTGCCCGCTGCGGCCTCGATGATCCACTTCAGCGCGCGCGCCTGTTGGTCGGCGTTTGCCTCCCCAGCCAGCAGGGCCTGAATAGCAGAGACGTCCGCCAGTTCGTACTCCGGCGGAGTCCATGCCTCGACTTTCTTCGTCGCCATCAGATGGTGGCTTCAGCCTGCCCCATGCCAGACAAGGCTTCTCCACCGATGCCGAGGTTGCCCGCAGCCTTTGATGCGGTCTCGAGGGACTGCAGCGCCTGCTGCGCCTTTGCCGCGTCGGCGTCGGCCTGCGAAAGCTCCTCGACCTCGATCTCGGATCGCTGCCACGCGGCCGGCACACGAAGCCCGTTGAGCGCGTCGCGCAGGGCTTTGGTGATGTCCACGACGTGCCTTGCAGAAGGCTCGAGCGCCATCGCGTCTGCGATCATCACTTTCGTCTCCAGCCACTTCTGGCCCTTCTGGGCTTCGATCACGTCATGCAAGGGGGACTCGAACGAGAACTCGATGTCCTGCCCCTGCA
>JAQBHB010000009.1:0-14759 GCA_032128115.1 Deltaproteobacteria bacterium
ATGCGTCGACTGCCACGGCCCGGTGGGTGAGCGGATCGCGGGCGGCAAGCCCACGAACCACATCCCGAGTTCAGACCGCTGTGGCGATTGTCACGTCACCACCGTCTGGATGGATGCGCGCTTCGATCACGCGGGCGTTACGGGAGCCTGCTCGAGCTGTCACAATGGCTTCGCGGCGACGGGCACACCGCCGGACCATGTTCGAACCACGAGCGACTGCGGAGCCTGCCACAGAACCTTCGCCTGGACGCCGGCGAGCTTCGACCACAGCGGAATCACCGGCGGCTGCGCCAGCTGCCACAATGGGTTCCAGGCCACGGGGAAGCCCGGGGATCACATTCCCAGCTCGAATCTCTGCGAGGACTGCCACAACACGTCCAACTGGAACGCCCGATTCGATCACGCCGGGATCACCAGCGGTTGTGCGAGCTGCCACGATGGGTCCGTGGCCACGGGAAAGCCCGGGGATCACATTCCCAGTTCGAACCGCTGCGAGGACTGCCACACCACCGTCACCTGGGATTCCAGAGGATTCGACCACGCGGGAATCACCGGAAACTGCGCGAGCTGCCACGATGGCTCGCGGGCGACGGGTAAGGACGGCGGACATTTCGTGACCACGCTCGATTGCAGCGCGTGTCACACGCCCACGCGCTGGAGCCTGATCATCTTCCGGCACACCTCACCAGACTATCCGGGGGATCACGCGGGAAATCTCGGGTGCGAGGACTGCCACCGGGGTAATTCGCAGACCGTCCCGTGGTCATTCGGCGCCTACAAGCCCGACTGCGCCGGATGCCACGCGAACGACTTCAAAACGGACAAGCACAAGAAGACCAGGAATCCGAACACGTTCTACACCGTTGGCGAGCTCAGGGATTGCACGGGGGCCTGCCACGTCTACACCGATTCGTCGATGACGACCATCGACGACCGGAAGCCCGGGCCAGAGCACCGGGTGTCGAGGAACGGTTGGTGACCGTTGGAGACGAGGAATTCTCCGAATCTATTCGTCTTCCTCGATCTCGAGCTGCTTGAGCTGCTCGCTGGAGCGGTCGAAGGCCCGAGCGCGCTCGCGCTCCATTTCGACGACGAGAGCCTTTCTCACTCTTCGGGCCCTTTCCTTCTCTGCCGACAGGCGCTCGCGTTTGGCCTCGAGCAGACAGTCTTCCAGCACCCGGTTGTACTGAAGCACGTGCTCACGTGGCACCACGACTGGCGATGCCTCCCGGTCGAGATGGACCGAGAAGCTCTTCTCGGAGTGGGTCCCGTCGCTTGCGAAGGCTCGCACCTCGATTTGATTGGCGCCGGGCAGCATCGGAACGAAACCGCTCCAGGTTCCGTCGAGGGTGGCTCGGAATAGCACCGCCGTTTGGCCTGTTGATGCGTTGTCGAGTTCGATCCGATCGATTTCCGCAAAGCGCACCTCGCGGGCCAACTCCACGATGTCGCCGGGGTGACGAACCGGAATGAAGTAGCCATCGGTCCGCAACGCCATTGCGACGCTCGCGACCGGCGAGTCGAGGGCAGTGGGCCCGATCGCGAACACGTGAATGCGGATCTGGGCGCGGATTGCGCGAGACAGGGCGCGCAGCACGTCGCGCGTGTTGTCGGCTTCGCGATCCGGCCCAAATGGGAGGGTCGGGGGGCCATCGGTGAAGAAGAGAATCACCTTCTCGGTATCCGGTTCCGATGGGGACCGCGGATCGTTTCGCGCCACGAGCTCGTCGATGGCCAGATCCAGGCCCGCGGCCGTGTGCGTGCCTCCGCTGGGCTCCGCGCTCGCGATGAGGTCGAGGGCGCGCTCGACGCGATCGCGGTCGCTCGTGAGGCGCACGTGGGTGGTCGCCGGTTCGGGCGATGCCGTCCAGACGAACCAGGCTCGGCCCGATTTCGGCGGCTGACCGGAGAAGGTGACGAGAGCCACCCGGGCACTCAATGGGTCGAGCGATTGCATCAGCTGGCGCGCGGTCTCGACTTCAGCCGAGAGGACCGAGTCCCCGGGGTCGGTGCTCCCGCTGGCGAAGACGGCGCCGCTGTGCCCCAAGCGTGGGCGGCCCACGATTCCGTTTCCGTTGATGTCGGAGCCGCTCGGGTCCGACGTGGACCGCGACGTATCGATTACCAGCGCGACGTCGTACGGCTGCAGAGACCCGGCGTGCGCGCGTCCAGTCACGAAGAGGCCGCAGGCCGACTCCCCGACCCGGGCACCGTCCAGGGGGTGCTGGATATCGAGCCGCACCCGTGTTCCACCGGGGTCCGCTGGAGTGATCTTCAGCGCCACGGGCGGAGGCGGGATGCTTCGCTCGCTCTCGGGCGTTGGGTCACTGCCGTTTCCACGAGCGGCTCCGGAGAAGAGTAAAGCCACGAGTGCCGTGGCGGTGATGTGGATCGCGCGGCGCCAGGCGAGGTGGGTAGCCAGAGAAGAGAGCATCCGATGCAAGGGGTCCGTCGTCCGCTAGCCCCGCTCCTTCAGGAACGCCATCACCTGGGGCGCGACGATCTTCTGGAGCGCCTGCACGGCGTTCATGGGGCGCATGGGGACATCGATCTTTGCGAGGAGCCCAGCGTCGTTCACGCTGATCAGGTCGATGCCCTGGAGATCCAGGTCCCCGACCCGACCGGTGAACTCGAGGGCCAGTTCGCCGCCGTTGCGCCACTGCCGCTGGTAGGTGAAGTCCTGGATGGTCCGCACGATCACGCCAAGGAGATGGGCGACCAGATCCGGGCCCTCCAGGCGTTGCCAGTAGGGGGGCGCACCGATGGAGGCGTCCGGGGCCAACAGCCCGCGAACCGCTGCCACATCCTTCTCCCGCACCACCCGGTGCCATTCCTCCAGAAAGCCGTCCACGGGGTCTGCCATGGGCACAGCATATCGCGGCAAGGGTCGGTCGCGAGCCGTTCGCGTT
Source organism: Deltaproteobacteria bacterium (assembly GCA_032128115.1). Taxonomy (GTDB): domain Bacteria; phylum Myxococcota_A; class UBA9160; order UBA9160; family SMWR01; genus JAQBHB01. Next base: position 2,910 of record JAQBHB010000009.1, read on the forward strand.
CAGCTCCGGACCGGAAGGAACCGGAAGATGTCGTGGTCCACCGTCACGTCCTGCGGGTCGGCCTGGGAGAGATACGCGACGATTTCCGGCGCCAGCGTATCGGCCATGTGGGTGGTTCCGTTGGATTCGACGCCTTCGACCACGACCGTGTGCTCGCCGTTCGGGTCGAGCCCGGTGCGCAGCAGGATGAAGTTGCCGGGCTTCTCGTACACGTTGCCGCCCACATCGGCGTATCTCTCGAGGATCGCCTCGACCGGAGCAGAGACCAGGAAGTCGATCTGATGGCAGAGGAAGACGTACTCGAAATCCCACCAGCGGATCGCGAGCAGGGCTTCGATGGTCGCTTCGGGAAACCGGTGCTTGATGACCTGGGCCGGGTTGCCGGCGACGACCGCGAACGGGGGGACGTCGCGAGTGACGACCGAGTTCGCGGCCACCACCGCCCCATCGCCGATGCAGATGCCGCTCAGAAGTGTCGCATTGCGCGAGATGATGACGTTGCTGCCGATGGTCGTGGGGCCCTTGGCGGTGGATGCCAATTTCTCCTTGTTCCCGGCCGCCACGTGGAACTTCAACTCTTCGAAGTGCGACAGGCTGTGGTTCAGGACCTCGTCGTTTCGGTGCTCGCCGCCCAGGAAGATCTGGAGTCAGCCGGCCTGCTGGCAGAACGAGCCGTAGTGCAGGTTCGTCACGCCCCGGTACTCGGCCTGGGGACCGTCGAAATCCGCGATGCAGCCCTCGAACAACATCAGCGAGTCTCGTCCGGAGACGACCCGGTTGCCGCGGGCCGTGGTGGCCTTCAGGTGATAGGGGGCGAAGCTGTGCCGCCTGTGGTTTCCGATCGCCTTCAGATGCTCGATCACGGGGCGTGAGGGTAGAAGATTTGACGCGGTCCCTGGAGGGCGATCCGCTGGATCCGATCCGCTAGATCCCCGGTAGATCCGTCAGGGCGCGGGAGGTGTCGTGGTCCACCCCAGGGCTTCCACCACGGCGTGGTAGATGTAGCTCTGCTCCTGCACCCCGTGGAAGAAGAAGGCGCCGGGGCCGTGGGCGTATACCGCCACGTCTTCGCCCGAGTGGGTCTCGGACCACAGGGGCGTGGCGGCCCACTGCAGGTAGTCGGGGTCGGTGGTGTCGACCCGGTCGCCGTCGGGGTGGCGCTGCAGGATGCCCAGGCTGGCGCGGAGCCACAGCCAGAGTCCCTCGAGGCCGGCCACCTGCTCCGGCCACACGGCCCAGCGCACCACGCGACCGGGACCGTTCTGGTAGCCGAGGGTCGTGTAGGTGTCTCCCCGGGAGTCGCGCGCGGGCTCGGTCCGGGGCTCGCCGGTCTCGTCGTTGCTGACCACCCGGCCTAGGATGTCATTGCCCCGGGTGGGGCTGCCCGCGATGGTGAGCACGTGGCCGTGGTCGGCCGTCACTACGATCAGGGTCTCGCTGGAATCGGTGCGGTCGACGGCGGTCTGCACGGCGCTCGCGAACTCGAGGGTCTCGGTGAGGGCTCGATAGGCGTTACCGGCATGGTGGCCGTGGTCGATCCGGCCTCCCTCGACCACCAGCACGTATCCGCTGGGGTTGCGCTCCAGCATGTCCAGAGCCTTCGCCGTCATCTCCGACAGGGACGGCTCACCGGCGGGATCCCGTTCGCGAGCAAACTCGAAACGCATGTGTCCGAACTCGAACAGGCCCAACAGGTGCTGCGTTTCGGGGCCCAGCGTCTCGAACTGGTGGCGGTTCCAGACGTAGGCGGCGTTCGCGCGCCCCTGGCTCCACTCCTCGCTGAGATTGCGGCCGTCCAGGCGAGTGCCGGTCATCTCCGGATACTCCGGATCCGGGGCGCCCTCGGGCAGGAAGTAGCCGCGCCCGCCGCCCAGGGCCACCTCGATGCCGTCGCCGTGGTCGAACTCGAGCAACTGACGCGCGATGTCGGGGAAGCCTGCGAGGTTCGCCTCCGGCGACTGGCGCGCGTCGCCCTCCCAGCTTCGCTCCGGGCTGTGGGCGTACGCCGCCGCGGGGGTTGCGTGGGTGAGTCGGGCAGTCGTGACGATTCCCGTGGCAAGACCGCGGTCCTCGGCCAGTTCCACCAGGGTGGGCAGCTCGTGTCCGCGAACCGCTGCGAAATCCGTGCGCGCCACCGAAGCGTCCACGCCAATCACCCCGGCCCGGGTCTTCACGCCGCTCAGGATGGCCGTCATGGTTCCCGCCGAGTCGGCAGTCTGCTGATTCGTGTTGTAGGTCTTGATCAGGGCCAGGTGGGGAAACCGCTCGAAGGAGAGCACGTTCTCCTCGCCTGTCCGCCCGGCCAGCTGTCCCTCCAGGATGCGTGCGGCCGTTACGGTGCTTGCGCCCATGCCGTCGCCCAGGAACACGATCACATTCTTCGCGCGCTGGTCCGGGGCGATCTCGACGGCCCGCGCCCGGGCCACTGCCTGGCGCCCCGATTCGAACCACACCTCCCGCAATTCGTTGGCCGCTCGGGCGGGCGCCACGAGCGACACATACGCGAGCAGAGCCGCCAGGCCGGTCGCCGCCAGCGTGGGTCGGATCATTTCGCGATACCTCTCTGCTGGGACCGGCTCTGCGCGAGGCGGGGGCGCGTCTTGCACACTCCCAGCGCTGCGAGCTCCCGCTGCGCCTGGCCCGCCCAGTCGCGCCCTGCCCGGGGGTTGGCGGGGCTGGGATGCAGGACGCGTCCGATGCGGATGTCGGTTCCGGACAGGGCTTCTCGGGCGCGATCGGCCGCGAAGGCGCCGATCCCCACCACCCACGCGGGTTCCAGGATCTTCACCAGCTGGTGCAGGTGCCGGTCGCAGGCGGCGAACAGCCGCTGCTTCTCCCCCGCGGCCAGCTTGTCGGGGGTGCGATTGCGGCCACCGGCCTCCAGGAAGACCAGGGGGCAGAAGTTGGCCACGTAGTGGCTCCGGAAGAAACGCCGGGCCGTTCCGAAGTGTGCCGCCGCCGCACCCCAGAGCCGCGTGCCGCTCACCTCGCTGCGCGGGCAGGCGAAACCCTGGATGGGACGCTTGGGGTGCTCGCGGCGGGGGCGCGACACGGGCGCCTCGATCCCGAGCCAGTCACGCACGCTGGCCACGTCGCCGAAGGGAACGCCGGTCTGCGCCATCCCGAAGGGGCCCGGGTTCATGCCCAGGAAGATCACGCGCTTGGGGGCGTTGGCGTAGGCTCGCACGTAGGCGGTATGGGGCCTTCGGGCGTAGTCCAGCGGGTTGTATACGAAGCTCACCGCCCCTCCGAAGCGCAGGCGCCCCACGGCTCCGGAAAGCTCGCGGGTGGCGGCCTCGACCCTGGCGGCGGTGCTCGGCATTGGCGACCTGAGTGCGTAACCCAGTCGGCAGGCCTTTGACAACGCGCGGGGCACGGCTTCGGTTCGTCGCCCGGCTGGACTATCCTTTGGCGCCGTTTCCGGGGGGGGAGGCATGTTGGGGACAGCAATCGCCGAGGGGGCACTGGACTTCCAGGTCGCACTCGATGGCGTCGACCTCACCCTGGGAGACCGCTCGATCTTTCGCAGTCTGTCCTGTGGCTTTCCTCGCGGGCAGATCTCGATCGTCCTGGGCGGTAGCGGCGCGGGCAAGAGCACCATCCTGCGGCTCATCGGCGGGCTGCTTCGGCCAGAGAGCGGGGCCGTCCGGGTGGCGGGCCTGGACATCACCGAGATTCCCGAGCGCGAGCTCTACCAGCTGCGAATGCGGATCGGGATGCTCTTCCAGGGCGGCGCCCTGCTCGATTCCATGACGGTCTACGAGAACGTGTCGCTGCCCCTGCGCGAGCACACCGACCTGGGCGAGGACGCGATTGCCGAAGCCGTGCGCGAGCGGCTTGCGGCGGTGGGTCTGCCCGGAACGGAGGCGCTGTATCCGCGTCAGCTGTCCGGCGGCATGGTGCGTCGCGCGGCCCTGGCCCGCGCCATCGTGCGCGATCCGGAGCTGGTGCTGGTGGACGAGCCCTTCTCGGGGCTCGACCCGATCAACGTGCGCCGGATCGAGGCCCTGATGGTCGATTTGAATCGGCAGCGGGGAATCACGCTGATCGTGACTTCCCACCACCTGGCCTCCTCCCTGCGCATGGGACACCGTCTGGTATTCCTGACCGACGGCCAGGCGATCTCCGGCGAGCCCGCGGAGCTGCTGGCCAGCGGCGACCCCCGGATCGTCGAATTCCTGCGGGCCGAGCAGGATGGGCACGCGCTGCCGGTGGCCGCAGGCTCGGGGAGCGCTTCGTGAGGTCGCCTGCCATCGAGGCCGTGGGATTCCGCACCGTTGCCGGTATCGAACAACTGGGTCGGCTGGCGCTGTTCGTGGGGCAGGTCGCCCTGCGCTGCGTACGGCCGCCGTTCCGGTCGCGGCGCCTGGTGGGCGAGATCTACGACGTGGGTGTGCTCTCGCTGGCCGTGATCTGCCTGTCCGGAGCCACCGTGGGGGCTGTGCTCGCGCTGCAGGGCTACACCACGCTGGCGCGCTTCGGGGCCGAGGGATCCCTGGGCGCCGTGGTGGGTCTATCGCTGGTGCGTGAGCTGGGTCCCGTGCTGACCGCGCTGCTGGTCACTGGTCGCGCCGGGTCGGCCATGGCCGCAGGAATCGCGTCCATGGTCACCACCGAGCAGCTCGACGGGCTGCGGATGATGTCGGTCGACCCCATGGCCTTCGTGGTGACCCCGAAGGCCCTGGCCATGGTCCTGGTCATGCCACTGCTCAACGGGTTGTTCATCGTGTTTGCGATCTTCGGCGGCTACCTCGTCGGGGTCGAGCTCCTGGGGGTGGACGGAGGCCAGTATTTGACCAGCCTGGAGAGCTCCATCGATCTCGGCGACGACGTGGCAGGCAGCTTCGTCAAGGCCATCACCTTCGGATCGCTCGTGGGTTTCATCGCCACCTACCGCGGCTATTTCAGCGAGGCCACGGCCGCGGGGGTGAGTGCCGCCACCACGGGAACGGTGGTGGTGAGTTCCGTGGCGATCCTGATTTCCGATTACGTCATCACCGCGCTGTGGGGCGTGTGAACGTGGCCGCTGCCCCGTGGGAGGATCGATCGTGAAGGCATCGCCGATTCGTGACCTGGTCGTGGGATTGTTCGTCCTGGCCGGGCTCGCGGCCATCGGATATCTGACGATCCAACTGGGCGGCGTGTCGTATGCGGGCCCGGGGGGGCTCGAACTCTACGCGTCGTTCGACGAGATCGGAGGCCTTTCGCGCCGCTCGCCGGTCCGGATCTCGGGGGTGAAGGTCGGGCAGGTCACCGCCGTCGAACTCGATGACTTCCTGAGGGCTCGGGTTACGCTGGATCTGGACCCGAGCGTGAGGCTGCCCGTGGACAGCAAGGCCGAAATCCGGACCTCCGGGGTGCTTGGCGACCAGTTCGTGGCCCTGGAGCCCGGAGCCGAGGACGAGTTCCTCACTGCTGGCGAAGAACTCGCGTTCACCCAGGACGCCATCTCCATCGAGCGCCTGGTTGGCAAGTTCATGAACAGCGACGACGGCGACGACAAGCAATGATGGCTCCCCGGTCTCCCGGAAACGCGACGAGAGCCGTGGCGAGCGCCGGCTTCTGCCTGCTCGCCCTGACCTCCCTGGCGCTCGAAGCCAGGGCCCAGGGGGTGGAGGAGACCGTCAACGACCCCTGGGAGGGCATGAACCGGTCTTTCTTCAACTTCAACGACCGTCTCGATCGCTGGTTTCTCGAGCCCGTTGCCAAGGGCTGGGATTTCCTGCTGCCCCACAGCTTCCAGGTCTCGTTGCGCAACGTCACCGACAACGCCCGGTTCCCGGTGGTGTTCTTGAACGACCTGCTGCAGCTGCGCTTCGGCGACTCGCTGGAGGACGTGTCGCGCTTCGTGGTGAACACCAGCGTGGGCATCGGGGGGCTGTTCGACCCGGCCACCCACTGGGGGCTCGAGGACAACAACGAGGACTTCGGGCAGACCCTGGGCCACTGGGGGATGCCGCCGGGCCCCTATCTGGTATTGCCCATCTTCGGACCCTCGAGCCCCAGGGACGCGGTGGGGCGGATCGCCGATGGGGCCACCCAGGTGCACCCCTACTTCCTGAATTTCGTGGTCAATCTGGCCATCGGCACGACCGATGTCGTCAATCGGCGAACGCTGCTTCTGGACATCATTCGCGAGGAACGGGCCCAGGCGTTCGACTTCTACGCCTCGGTGCGGAACGCCTACATCGCACTGCGGGAGAACCAGATCCGGGAATCCGAGACCCCGGATGACGAGTCAACCGATGATCTCTACTACATCGAAGAATCCGAAGACCTGGAAGACCTGGAGTAGGGGCGCCGCGACGGCACTGGCCTGCGCGACGGCGTTGCTGGCCCTGCCGGGGCCAGCGGCGTCGGAGACGCTCGGGCCCAAGGCTGTGATCGAGGAACTCGTGGAGCGGGCGCTCGCAGTGCTCAACGACCCCGGCCTGGACAAGGCACAGCGCATCGCGGCCCTGGAGACGATCGCTCTCGACCGCTTCGACTTCTACACCATGTCGAAGCTGGTGTTGGCCAAGAACTGGAAGCGTTTCTCGAAGGAGCAGCAGGAGGAATTCCAGACCGAGTTCAAGGACTACCTGTCAAGCAACTACGGCAGCCGCATCGACCGTTTCGATCAGGAGAAGGTGGAGGTCCTGGGAGAGCGCGAGGAGCAGCGGGGTGACGTCACGGTCTTTACCAAGATCGTGGGCGGCGAGTTCAACGAGGCCGTGATCAATTACCGATTGCGCAAGCGAAAGGATCGCTGGCAGGTGATCGACGTGGTCGTCGAGGGCATCAGCTTCGTTTCCAACTACCGCGACCAGTTCCGCGAGGTGCTGTCCGAGGGAGGTCCCGATCAACTTCTGGCGAAGCTTCGCGAGAAGAATCTGCAGGGCCCCGACACCGACGAGAGCTGAGTTCGGAAGGCCCCCCGGCCTCCCGCTTGACATTGCCACGCCCGCGCCATAGAACCCCATCCGAGGCGGCGATTCCGTCGCGGAAGGAGGAGTTCTTGGGCACCCCCAGCTACCAGATCCAGGGCAGGGAAGTGACGTTTCCGGTGGTCGTCCGCCACGCCACCTCCGGGTCGGCCACGTTTCCCGTGTTGGCCGAGGCCGCGCGCCGGCTGTTGCCCGGGCCCGAACTCGAGGTGGCCGAGGTCTGGCCCGGACGCGCGCTCTGCAGCCTCGCGATCATCGACTACAAGGACAACGACCTGGGCGACTACAACGAGGTCTCGATTGCCTTCTTCGTGCGGCCTCGCTCAAAGTCCCGCGGAATCCCGTACCTGGGCTCGGTGATGGATCTGATGCGCGGCCGATTGGGCAGCTACATCCACCACCTGCCCGTGAATCAGGGCTTCACCTGCGAGGCGGGCTCCAGGATCTGGGGCTTCCCCAAGACCGTGCAGCAGATCGACTTCGAATATCAGCAGGACCGGGCCAGCTGCAGCCTGGTGTACGAGGGCGAGCACGCCCTCACATTGTCGCTGCCTCGCGGCGGGACGAAGACGCTGCCCGACAAAGAGATGGTGACCTATACCTGGATCGACGGCGCGCTGCACCGCTGCCCCTTCACCTCCGGGGCCGACGGCTTCGGGGTGAAGTTCGGCGGTGCCGAACTCGTCCTGGGCAGAGGTCCCATCGCCGACGAGCTGCGCAGCCTGGGCCTGCCCCGCAGCGCGATCATGACCACGTGGATGGAACACATGCGCGGCCGCTTCGGCCCCGCCGAGAAGCTCTAGCCCGAGCGCACCCGAAAGGTCAGGCCGACCGCACCCGAAAGGTCAGGCCGTTGCCGCGATGTAGGCGATCCAGGCCGGATCGTCCAGCGCCTTGTCGCGCCTGGTGAAGACTCCGTTGCCCTCGTCGGTCTCGCTGTCCGTGTTTTCCCAGTAGATCTCCACTTTCGAGAAGCCGGCCTCCACGAGCAGCTCCTGGATCTCCGGGAGCGTCCACAGGCGCCACTCGTAGCTGAAGGCGCGTCGCATCCGGCTGCCGTCCCGGAACTCGAAGTGGATGTGGTTCACGGCCTCGTGGCTGATGGGGTCGAAGATGTACTGGTCCCAGACGTAGCGGTACCGCTTCACGGGACGCTTCTCTTCCTGGGTGCGCTGGGCGTCGGCTCCGCCGTAGGCGTCCAGCACCAGGATTCCCTCCTCCTTCAGGGTGGCCCGGGCTGCTTCGAAGTAGTGACGCAGCTCGGGCCGCGTCTTGAACAGGAAGTAGGAGAAGTTGAACCCTACCGTCACGTCCACACGCTCGTGGCCGATGTCGCGCACGTCGCCCTCGATCAGTTTCACGCGGGACGCCTGGCTCGGCGTGAGCGCGGCAATGTTGTGCTCGCGTCCCCAGGCCAGGGGCGCAGGATCCAGGTCGATTCCCCAGGCCCGGTTCTCCCTGTGCTTTTCCACCCAGCGACGCGCCAGCAGGGCGGTTCCGCAGAAGTCCTCTCGCAGCAGGCGCGGAGGTCGCGCGAAGTGCTTGCGGAAGATCCGGCCAATCAGATCGACGTCCGCTTCCGCGTCCTGGACGCTCTCCTCGTAGAGGGCGTAGCGGTCGGCCCGCTGGGCCTCGGTCTTGCGGCTCTGGCGGCCGCCCTTGTTCTTCATGATTCCACGTCCATGGCGAGGGGTTGGAGTCCGGGGGGAGGCCGCATGCTCGCGCATCGGGGCCGGGACCTCAACGGGGGATCGAATATCCCGCGATCGGCTGCGTCGAATCCGGCAGAGGCTGAGAAAAGGAGGCAATCCATGAGCCGCAAGAACCGATCGCGAGTCGCGAGGATTCCCATGGCCGCGCTGAGCGCGCTTGCCCTGCTCGCGGCGATGCCGATGCCGGCATCGGCCGGCCACGAGAAGTGGGATCGCCATCACAGGCACTGCCAACACGCCGATCACGACCGGGACCACCACCGGGATCGCTACGGTCGCTACGACGATCGTTACGTGCGCCACCTGGCGACCCACATTCGCCGAGCGTCGGTGCGCGAGGCGCGCATCCATCGCTACACGTGCGGGCCCTGCAACTACCGCTTCGCCGATCGCGGTGACTTCCATCGGCATCTGATCTTCAAGCACCAGATTTCACCGCTACGGCTGCCGTTCGTGGTGATCCATCACTCGCTGGGCTGGATCTTCTACGGCTGATCCAGCGGCTGCAGCCCGGAGAGCAACCCGTCGCCCTGCCACCCGCTGAGCAGGGCGGCGGCGCGTTCGGGCGCGGCGTCGTCGCCCACCTGCCGGGAGATCTGCTCGCAGAGCGTTGCGAACGACGCGCCGCTTCTCGCGAGATGGAGGGCCTCGCCTTCCGGGCGCTCGATGGGTCTCTGGAAGACCCGCTCGTCGCGGCGCCACACGCACACCGACCCGGGCGTGGGCTCGAGACGGGTGGGCACCTGGCCATCCCGGTCCCAGCGGTCGCGCACCCGGTCCACCGGCCAGTGAAGGTCCAGGATCCTGAGGGAGGGGTGGAACACGAAGCACAGAGTGCTCCAATCCTCCGGTGCCACCCGGGTCAGGGCCTCCCGGCTCAGGGTGGGGGCGTCGTTGGCATCGAACGCATCCACCAGGGCCCACTCCAGTCGGGCCAGGTCGCGCGCAAAGGGGCAGCGGCGCAAGAACGGCTCGGCCGCAGCGTCTGCGAGGAACTCCGCGAGTCGATCTCCCGCGTGGCGAAGCGAGGGGTGCCGGGGCGGGTGGCGGAAGAGGTAGGCGGTGATCAGGTCGTGGAAGCCGTCGTCGCCCAGGCAGGCCGCCAGCGCCGGCAGGTCCTGACGCAGGCAATCCAGGATCCGGTAGAAGTAGGCGTTCGCGTAGATCTCCAGGCGCCCTGCCGCCGATACCCGCTCGTCGCCGCGCACCAGGGCCGAGAGCGAATCTCCGTGCGGGTCGCCTTCCTCGCGCAAGGCGGCGCGCACGCCCTCAGGTGCGGTGATCAGTTGCCACAGGCGACGTTGGGTTTCGCAGAGCGTCGGGTGGCTGGCTCGCGTCATGTCTGCTCTCCCTTGCAAAGACCCGCTCTGCCACGGCGCGCGCGCGCAGGGCCTCGCGCTCCATCTCGTCCAGGTCCGGGATCCGGTCGTCCCACTCGATCAGGGTCGACACGGGGCCGATGCGTTCCAGGGCGTGGGCGTACAGGGCCCACACTTCGTCGCGCACCGGATGGTCGTGGCTGTCGATCAGGAGCGGCCCCTGCTGGCTGTGTCCGGCCAGGTGGATCTGGAACACCCGCTCGCTTGGCACCGCGTCCAGGTATTCGATCGGGTCGAAGGCGTGGTTGTGGGCGCTCACGAACACGTTGTTCACATCGAGCAGGATTCCGCAATCGGCCGCGTCGGCGACCGCCGTCAGGAATTCCCACTCGGTCATCTCGTCGGCCTGGTAGCTCAGGTAGGAGGACACATTCTCGACGGCCATGCGGCGCCCGATCCGCTCCTGCACGCGCCGGATGCGTTGGGCTACGTGCGCAACCGATGCCTGCGTGTAGGGCAGGGGAAGCAGGTCGTGCAGATGGGCGCCGCCCACACCCGTCCAGCACAGGTGGTCCGTCACCCACGCGGGGTCTACCCGGTCCACCAGCCGCACCAGGGCGTCCAGGTAGTTCTCGTCCAGCGGGTCCGAGGAGCCCAGATTGAGCGAAACTCCGTGCAGGGCCACCGGCGCGTAGCCGCGCACCTGGTCGAGCACACGCAGCGGCCGCCCGCCGGACACCATGTAGTTCTCGCTCAGGGCTTCGAACCACTCCACGCGCAGCTCGCCCCGAGGCGCCCGCCGCAGGATCTCGGCCTGGTGGGTCGGGCGCAGTCCGATGCCGAAGCCCAGATCGGGGGCCTCCGGGGGGCGGGCGTGGGGTGTGGATCGGGTCACGGGGGCTCACTCTTCGTTCTTCTCCTGGGCCTTCTTGCACTCCTCGGGCGTGAGCATCACGAAGCCCTTGCCCTTGCAGGAGTTGTGGCCGGAGCAGTCACTGGTGGCCGTCTTGCAGTCAGAATGGCCCTTGCAGGCGTTGGCTCCATCGCACTTGATCTTCGCCTCCGCGGCGCTGGCGGTCGTCGCACCACCCGCGATGAAGATCGCTGCGGCGGCGGACGCCAGAAGGATTGATCTGGACTTCATGGAAATGAACCTCCTAGGTTCTGGTTGGGTCAGGGCTTAGATGCGCCAGTTGGCGCATGGATTCAAGTGAAATTTCGATTTCGGGTGGGGTGATCTGCGTCACCCGAAGACTCAGGCGTCCGGGTCGTAGCCCAGATTGGGCGTGAGCCAGCGCTCGGTCTCCTCCAGGGACATTCCCGCGCGCCGGGCGTAGTCCTCCACCTGGTCGCGGTCCACCCGCCCCACGGTGAAGTAGCGGGCCTTGGGGTGCCCGAAGTACAGGCCGCTCACGCTGGCCGCCGGCAGCATGGCGCAGCTCTCGGTGAGCTCGATGCCCTGGGAGGGCGCCTCCAGCAGCTCGAAGAGCCGACGTTTCTCGCTGTGATCGGGGCAGGCGGGGTACCCGAAAGCCGGGCGGATGCCGCGGTACTTCTCCGAGATCAGCTGCTCTCGGGAGAGCTCCTCGCCCACTCCGTAGCCCCAGTCGGATCGGGCCCGGCGGTGCAGGCACTCGGCGAAGGCCTCGGCAAGCCGGTCGGCCAGGGCCTTGGCGAGGATGGCCGAGTAATCGTCGTGGGCCCGCTCGAATTCCTGGACCAGCTGGTCGAGGCGGTGTCCCGTGGTGACCGCAAAGCCGCCGAGGTAGTCGGGTGCACCGGTGGTTGCGGGAGCGACGAAGTCGGCAAGGGCGTAATTCTTCCGCCCATCACTGCGGATGAGTTGCTGCCGCAGGGTGTGGACCACCTCGAGGGGCTCCTTGACGCCGTCTT
>JAQBHB010000010.1:0-2979 GCA_032128115.1 Deltaproteobacteria bacterium
GCATCTGGCTCATGGATTCCATGCCCCCCGCGAGCACCAGCCGCGCGGAGCCGGCCTGGATGCGGTACGCGGCGGCGGCCACCGCTTCCATGCCGGAAGCGCAGTTCCTGTGGACGCTTACCGCCGGGACCGGCTCGGGCACTCCCGCGAGGAGCGCGGTGATGCGGGCGACGTTCGCGGCTTCGGCCGGGTTTCCGCAGTTGCCGAAGATGACCTCGTCCAGCCGGGCGGGGTCCACGTCCTGGCGGGCGAGGAGTTCGGCCGTCGCCGCCCGGCCCAGATCATAGACCGGCGAGCGGCGAAGCACGCCTCCGGCTTTGGCGAACGGCGTGCGTACGCCGGCGAGGATCCAGACGGCGGCCGTGGTCATCCGCGCTTGGCGAGCTTCTCCAGCAACACCCGAGCCTCGGCCTGCAGGCCGGGGTCTCGCGGCCGCTTGGCCGGGGTGCCGATCGCGCGCTCCAGCTCTCGACGAGCATCCGGCCCGCGCTCGAGGGCGAGGTAGGCGCGGGCGAGCTCCATCCGGGCCTCGATCGCCTGCGGCGACAGCTCGACCGCCTTCTCGAGATCGCGCACTGCGTTGTCCATGGACGCCCCCTTGGGCACCTTCGCGAACCGCACCCGACTCACGGTGCGCTCCCAGATCCCGCGCGTGGCGAGACGGCGATGCCAGCGGCCGCGCTCGAGGTAGGCGCGGGAGATCCCGGCATCGAGACCGAGGGCGCGATCCAGCTCGGATTTGATCTCACGCCACAGCCCGGCACGGGTCCTGTGTCCCTCCATCTCGGCCTGCTGCCGCAATGCCGCCGCCAGCCACACGTGAGCCTGCGCTTCGTCCGGCGCCGCCTTGACCGCCGCCCTCGCGTGCTCGACCGCCGCCGCGATCAGCCGCCGGCGCTCCTCGTCCTTCGCCTCTTCGCCCAGCTCGGATTCGACCCGCGCCAGCCCGACCAGTACACCGTAGCGCGTCGCGTCGTGGGCCTGCGCTCCCTGGAAGGTGGCGAGCGCCTCCCTGAGCTGGCCGCGCGCGTAGGACTCGTTGCCCCGCTCGATGGCCGCGTCCACGTGGTTGGCGGGCGCGGCGCACGCGGGACGGGCCGGACGGATCCCGCTCACGGTGACGAACATCACGGCTGCGCACCATATCGCGCGACTCACGAGCATCACAGTCCTCCGCCGCGGCAGGCCGCGCATCCCCTGCCGACGGTTCGGGCGACTGTGGCCCACCGCCCCGGCGGCTGTCAACGGAGGGGCCCATCCCCTGATTCGCCGATAAGAAGTGGACGGGGGAAGAAAAAGCACCTTGCCGGCCGCTCCTGGAGCGGCTAAATGGAGAGCGCAGGGCCAACCGCACTCTTCACCAGCGAGGTGCACGGATGAACCTACGCTCTGGCCGTCTCCGGTATCAAGTCCAACTCAGCGATGCCCCCACCGCGGTGACCGCCCATGCCGGGCTGCCGCTGGTGATCGAAGCCTTCCGAGCGCTGGGATTGCCGCAGGCGATCCGGGATCACCTGCACTTCAAGCAACGGGTGCGCGGCTACTCCGAGGTCACGTTCGTCGAGACGCTGGTGGCCCTGCTGGCGGCGGGCGGCGAGTGCGTGGACGACGTGCAGGTGTTGCACGCCGACGCGGGGCTTCAGCGGCTGTGGGGCAAGGCGGCGCTGCCGGCGGCCGAGACGCTGCACACGTTCCTGAACCGGTTTCATGACGAGCGGGCGGTGGGCGCGCGGGTGGAGCACACGGCGTTCGTGCCCGCCGACTCGGCCGGGCTCCAGGCATTGAGCGCGGTGCAGACCCACCTGCTGCGGGCACTGCAGGAGCGCGCCCCGGAGCGCCACGCGACCCTGGACGTGGATGCCAACGTGATCCGCTCGGACAAGCGCACTGCGCTGCCGGTCTACGAGGGCGGCACCGGCGACCAGCCCCTCGGGGTGTGGTGGGCCGAGCGCGCCGTGTGGGTGACCAGCCAGTTCCGCGACGGCAACGTGCCGGCCCAGAGCGGGGTGCGGGAGATCGTGCAGGCGAGTGTCGCGACCCTGCGCACCCTCGGGGTGAGCGAGATCGCGGTGCGCAGTGACTCGGCCGGCTACCAGCACGGGGTGCTGGACTGGCTGCGGGCCGAGGGGATCCCGTTCGCGATCAGCGCCGACCTGAGCCCGGAGCTCAAGGCGAAGATCGTGGCCCTGAAGGAGTCGGCATGGCGGCCGTTGCGGCAGTGGAAGGGGAACGAGCTGGTGCACCGGGACCGCGCGTGGGCCGAGGTCGAGTTCATCCCCAGCGATGCCAGCCACCGCAAGGATCTCCAGCCCGACCGCTATCTGGTGATTCGTGCCCGGCCGCGCCAGGGGGACTTGTTCGCCGACGGGGCCACGGTCCACTACTACGCCACCGTCACCAACCGCTGGGACTGGGACGGCGAGCGGCTGCTGCGCTGGTCCCACGAGCGCTGCGGCACGGTCGAGCCGGCGCATGACGTGTTGAAGAACGAGCTGGGCGGCGGGGTGCTGCCGAGCTACCGCTTCGGGGCTAACGCGGCCTGGTGGCAGCTGGTCGTGCTGACCCACAACCTGGTGAGCGCGCTCAAGCGGCTCGCGTTGCCCGAGACCTGGGCGACCTTTCGCCCGCGGCGCCTGCGGTTCCTGCTGTTCCATGTGGCGGGTCGACTGGTGCAGCACGGACGACGGCTGGTGCTCCGCGTCGCGCGCGCGCATCCCGGTACCGAAGCGCTGGCCCGTGCGCGCGCGCAGTTGTTCGCGCCGGCCACCTGACTCCGGGACCAACGCCAACCCTGATCCTCCAGGACGCCCCCGCGACCGGACTGTTTCCGCGGCTCGTCCGGGCGCTCGTTCGTGCCCACGCGACCGGCCCGGAGCACCTGGGGTCAGCTCCTCGAGCCGCCCGCGAGATGATCGACCGTGGCGTAGGCCTCAGCCGGCCCAGGACGGGGGGATCCGTCACCTTATCGACGGATTAGGG
>JAQBHB010000011.1:0-27439 GCA_032128115.1 Deltaproteobacteria bacterium
TGGCGCATGCGGCTCAACCTGGCGCAGGCATTGATGTGCCGTTCCGACATGTTATTGCTGGATGAGCCCACCAACCACCTGGACGTGAGTGCGCGCGAGGTGTTGGAGGACGCCCTCGGCGACTATACCGGGACGCTGCTCTTCATCTCCCACGACCGGACCCTGATCAATGCCCTGGCCACCCGGATCGTCGAGGTGCGCGCGGGTGGCCTGCGCGCCTTCCACGGCAACTACGACGACTACCTGCGCGCGCTGAGCGAACCCCGGGTCAACGATCCGGAGTCGGACCCGGGGCCTGCGCCCGTTGCGGTGGAGACGCCCACGCCAGCAGCGCCGACCCCGCGCCCCGTTTCGAAGGTCGGACCCGTGTCGAAGGTCGGACGCGTGTCGAAGGTCGGACGCGTTTCGAAGGGCGAGCGGGTGGCGGCGCGGGAGGAGGCGAAGCAGCGCAAGCGCTGGCTTTCGAAGGCGCGCAAGCGCATGACGAGCCTCGAGGAGGAGATCCGGTCGCGAGAGGAGACGCTCGCGGCCCTGGGCTGGCGCCTGGGGGATCCGGAGCTCTACCGGGATGGAGAGGCAGTGCGCGGGCTCGAGGCGCAGCGCGGCGAGGTTCGCGAATCGCTCGACGCGCTGTACCGCGACTGGGAGCGCGTGGCGGCCGAGATCGAGTCGGCGGAGCAGGTGGCCGACTTGCCCTAGGATGATCGTACCCCGCCGCAGCGGGGCACGATCCAAGGAGCCCCCATGCCCGAGTTCTGCCACGTGGAGCGCGACGGACGCATCCTCACGGTGACCCTGAATCGCCCGGAGCTGATGAACGCCCTGCATCCGCCCGCCAATTTCGAACTCGAAAAGGTCTTCGACGAGTTCGTCGCCGACCCGGATCTCTGGGTGGCGATCGTCACCGGCGCCGGCGACCGGGCCTTCTGCGCCGGAAACGACCTCAAGTTCCAGGCGGCCCGCGGAGGCGGCGTGGACGTGGCGCCCACCGGATTCGCCGGTCTCACCTCGCGCTTCGACAACCCGAAGCCTGTGATCGCAGCAGTGAACGGCGTGGCCATGGGCGGTGGCTTCGAGATCGCGTTGGCGTGCGACCTGATCATTGCCTCGGAGACGGCCCTTTTTGCCCTGCCCGAGCCCCGGGTGGGCCTCGCGGCACTGGCCGGCGGCATGCACCGCCTTCCTCGCCAGATCCCGCTCAAGCACGCCATGGGGATGCTCCTCACCGGCCGTCGTGTCTCGGCCGCCGAGGGACATCGGCTGGGGTTCGTGAACGAGGTGGTGGCGCCGGGCGAGCTCATGGCCGCGGCTCGACGCTGGGCGGATCAGATCGTCGAGTGTGCGCCCCTGAGTGTGCGCGCCTCGAAGGTCTGCGCCCTGGACGGACTCGACAAGGGCGGTCTCCAGCAGGCGATGAATGCCCGTTACGACCCGATCCGCGACATGGTGAAGAGTCAGGACTTCATCGAGGGACCGCGCGCCTTCGCCGAGAAGCGCAAGCCCGATTGGACCGGGAGGTAGAGGGGGCACCGCGAGGGCGGGCCCGCCGACTCTCCAGCCTGCGTGAAACATGAAGCCCGATGACGCTCGAGGGTTCCGGCGAGTCGGCGCGTGGCTCGCCGCCGCGGCGCTGCTGGTCTATGCCGGCTCGGCGGCGCTGGTTCCCCTGGACAACAACGACATCTGGATCCACCTGACCACCGGGGGGCTCATCCTCGACGAAGGCCGCGTGCCCACCACCGACGTGTACTCCTTCACGGCGGCAGGGAATCGCTACGTGGCCCACGAGTGGTTGGCGGCCCTCTACTACGCGACTGCCGAGCGCGTGTCGGGTCTCACCGGAGTGGAGGTGGCCGCCAAGTGGCTGCCGGCCCTGGCGCTGGCGCTGCTGCTCGGCATCGCCGTTCTGGCCACCGGTGCGCCGCCGGGACTCTCACTCCCGGTCTCGTTGCTGACCTTCACCGTGCTGCGAGGCCGTGTGCTGGCGCGCCCGGAGCTGCTGGTCCTGCCGTTGCCCGTGTCCATGCTGTGGCTGTTGTGGCGGGATCGCGAGTCGGCGCGTGCCGGGCATCGCACCCGCGCGATCTACTGGCTGATGCCCGGGGAGATGCTGTGGGCCAATCTGCACGGCTCTTTTCCATTGGGCATCGTGCTGGTGGTTCTGTTCGCATTCGCCGAGGCAGCCGATACCTGGCTCCCGGGTCGCGACTCGCGGGCCCGTTGGCTTCGGGGTCTGGGCATGATCGGCGGCGTCGTTTTCGCCGCGTGGCTCGCCAGCCTGACGCCCGTGGCCTTCGCGCTGCCCGCCGCCGCCGCCGTGATGACGGCGGCGCTCCTGTTCGCGTGGCCAGGCGGGGACGGCTGGTTCCGTGAAACGAGCCCCACCGGGTCCCAGGGCGTTCTTCGCTTGTTGGCGCTGGCCGCCGGCATGACCGCGTCGGTGATGCTCAATCCCCTGGGCCCCGAAATCTACGCGTTTCCCTTCGAGTTCACTGCCACCCAGAACGTCATCACCGACGCGATCAACGAATGGCAGCCCCTGTTCGACAACGACAACCTGGGGAACTCATTACAGCTCGTGGTGTACTGCTCGTTCGTGGCTCTGTGGTGGGCGACGCTGGCATTGGGGGCCTGGCGCGGGCGCCTGGGCCGTCTGGAAGTGGCCGTGTTCTTCGCCTTCGCGATGCTACCGCTGCGTCACCTGCGCTGGATCGCGCTATTCGCCCTGGTGACGACTCCGGCCCTGGTGTCGCTCCTGGCCCACGCGCGCGAGTCCGCGGCCGGGGACGTACGTGGCGCGCGGCGTGTGGCGGGCGTGGCGCTTGGCGCCGCCTCTTTGGCAAGTCTCGCCGTGGCCGCCAGCTTCGTCTTTACGTTCCCGCCTGACCCCTGGCTCCGGGTCATCTGGATGTTGGCCACTGCGACGGCCGGCGTGGCCTGGCTCGCGGCCCTGCGGCCCCGGCTCCCGCTGTGGGTCGGGACCGCGGCGGCAGGCATTGCCGCCTGCCTGTTGCTGGCCATTGCCGCAGGGCCTGGGATCCCCGAAATGGCCGGCGTGCCGGCGCGCGCGTGGTCGGGATCGGGAACCGGCATGGGGTTCGGGCCGTCGCGGCAGGCTGCGCCGGCCACGGACTTCCTGCGCGAGCGGGGGGTCGAAGGTCGCCTGCTCACCGAGTACGAGTGGGCGGGCTACGCCATCCACGAACTCTGGCCGCAGGTGACCGTTTTCATCGATTCGCGCAGCGAAGTGTACGGCGAGTCGCTGCTGCGGGATTTTCAGCTTCTCAAGAACAACGAAGACAGGGCCCGGAAGGCGCTTGCGGAATACGGCGTGGATCTGGTGCTGTTGCGCAAGCGCCCGTATCCCGCCGTCAACGTGCACAACCTGGGGTTGTTGGCGGCCCTGTCGGATGATCCCGACTGGGGCATGGTCTTCGTGGACGACCAATCGGCCCTGTTCGCGCGCCGGCGCCCGGGCAGTGGGCTCCCCGAGCCCTTCCATCGCTTCGAGCCGTATCGCTTCGACCCCGAGGATCCGGGACTCGCCGATCCAGCCGTTGCGGCCGAGATCCGCCAGGCGGTGGAGCGCGCGCCTCACTCGGCGTTCCTGCGCTTCGCGCTGGCGCGGTCGATGCAGCGCCAGGGTCGCGCCAACGACGCGTTCGGCGACCTCGAGGCGGGCTGGGCCGCGAATCCCCACTACCCGGCGCTGGCGCAGCTCGCCGGCGAGATCGAGCTGGCCGGCGGCCGCCCCGAGTCGGCGCGGATCTGGTTCGAGCGCGCGCTGGCCCTGACGCCGGGCTGGGAGCGGGCGCGCGAGGCGCTGCGGCACCTGGATGCGAACCCCCGGTGAGGGGCGTCGTGGCTCCCCGGATCCCGGTGGCGCTGGCCGTCTTCTGGCCGTTCCAGAGTCTGGCGCGCCTGTGGCTGGTGGGGTCTGCTGGCGACGTGGGATTTCCGGGTGCCGTCGGCGTGTTGCTGGCCGGCTTCCTGCGAGACGGCCTGCTCGTCGCCTCGCTGTGGCTTCCGCTCCAGATCCTGGGGATCGCATTCGGGGAGCGAACCGACCGCGGTCGCGCCGGGCGGATTGCCGCCTGGGGTGTGTGTGGCGTGTTGGCGCTGGTGCTGGCGGCTCTCTTCGGTGACGCGGAATTCGTGCGCTACGTGGGCGCTCACCCGACGCTTGCGCACCTGGCGCTGGTGGGAGACGGGGCGGGCATCCGTTCGTCGGTGGTGCACTCGTTGGCGCCACTGGCCGTCGCCATGGGCTTGGCTCCGGTCGCTTATCTGGTTGCGTTGACGCAGCTGCCGCTAGCGGGCATCGGCCGTTTGCTGTCGGGCGTCCGGGGCGTCGCGATTTCGCTGTGTCTGATTGCGGCAGGCCTTTGCGCGTCGCAGATTCCGTTGCCCGACGCCGTTGCGCCTGCGGTTGCCGAGAATGTCTGGGTGGCGCTGGTGCGGAGCGCATTCGGCGGCGACGCCCTTCATCGCGGCCGCGACGGGGTCCTGCCCGAACTCCTGGATGCCGCGCCGCTGTCCGATCCGCGTGTGGCGCCGCTGGATTGGACGTTCTTCGACCCGGCGTATCCGCTGGTGAAGGCCACCGATCACCACCGTTGCCGCCTGGGCTTGTTGGAAGATGCCACCTGCCAGCGCGATGAGGACGGCGACGGCACCCCGCTGGCACGTGATTGCAACGACCGGGAGGCTGCGATCCATCCCGGTGCGTGGGACGTTCCGCGCAACGGGATCGACGAGGACTGCTCGGGCCTCGACGCGGAGCCTCCCAACGTGATCTTCCTGCACTGGGAGGGCGTGCGGGCCGTCAACGTGGGCCGCCTGGGCTACGCCACCCCGGCCACCCCCCGCTTCGATCGCATCAGCGAGGGCGGCCGGCTCTTCGGCAACACCTACGCCAACGGAACCCAGACCCGCTGGTCGCTCATCTCGATCTACTGCTCGACCCTGCCGCGTCTCTCGGAACGCTGGATCTTCAAGCACGATCCGGATCTGAACCTCTTGTGTCTTCCCGAGATCCTGAAGCGGCGCGGTTACCACAACCTCTACGTGCACGGCGGCCTGATCGGCTTCGCAGGCAAGGGGCCGCGCATGCAGCGCTGGTTCGAAACGCGCTTCGACCGGCTCACAGAGCCGATCCGTTCCATGCCCCAGTTCAACTGGGGCGCTCGCGACCGGGACGTGCTCGACTTTGCACTCGAGATGCTGCGGAGCCGCGACGATCCGCGCCCGTTCTTCCTTGCGCTTCCCACCCTGGCCGTGCACCACCCGTTCGGACTTCCGGAGCCGGGCTTCGCGGACGGCCCCCACGGAGATCGGCGCCATCAGATCGCCAACGTGATCCGCTACAGCGACGACGCACTCGCCGACTTCCTCGAGGAACTCCTGGGCGATCCGCGCTTCGAGAACACCCTCGTACTGGTGGCCAGCGATCACGGCGTCAACTGGTTCGCTCCCCACCCGGAGGGCCGGCAGAGCGTGCTGTGGGAGGACCTGGTCTGGGTACCCCTGGCACTCCTGGGAGACGCCTGGAACGTGGAGCCGGGGATCGATTTCCAGATTCGCCAACTCGCCGACATCGCGCCCACGGTGCTCGACCGTCTGGGCATCGAGATCCCCAATCCCTTCCTGGGGCACTCGCTGCTGCGTCGATTCGAGGACCGCGATTCCCGGGCCTTCTTCGCCACGGCCAACGGCGGACGCTCGGCGGGTGTCCGGATCGGCCCCACCAAGTTCTGGGAACATCTCGACTCGTCGCGCCAGTGGCTCTTCGACCTGGAGACCGATCGACCCGAGCGCTCGAATCGGGCCCTCGCCGCGGATCAGGCCGAGACGCTGGCGGCGCTGAGTCGGCTGGTGCGGGACGTCTACGGCATGAACGAACGCCTGATCGACGAGAATCGCGTCTGGAACCCGGCGTACGAGCTGGACGGGGAGGCCCGACGGTGAGCGTTCGACTCTTACTGGTGGCCCTGATCCTGGTGACCCTGATGCTGGGCGGGTGGGTCGGATGCGCCGCGCCAGAGGATCCGCGGCCGGATGTCTGGTTGGTGACGGTGGATACGCTTCGCGCCGACCGCCTGGGCTTTGCCGGGGACCCGCATGCCACCACGCCCCACCTGGACCGTCTGGCCCGGGAGGGCGCCGTTTTCGAGGACGCTCACACTCCGATCCCGCGCACGACCCAGGCCCTGGCGTCGCTCTTCACGTCTCGTCATTCCCGCGATCACGGGGTGGTGCGGCTGGGAGATCGGCTTCCCGATACCGCACTTCCACTGGCCGAGCGGCTGCGCGCCCGCGGGTACTGGACCGCTGGCGTCAGCGCCAATGGCGTGGCCGGTCGCGATCAGGGACTCGACCGCGGCTTCCAGGTCTTCACCGACAGCGGAGAGCTCAACGAGAGCTACGACCTCAAGCGCCGGGGTCTGCACGGCACGACCCCGCGCATGGGCACCGCCGAGGCGACGACCCGCGAGGCGTTGCGACTGCTTGGCACTAGCCCGTCCGGCACGCCCCGCATGCTCTGGGTGCACTACATGGATCCCCACTTCATGTACGACCCGCCGGCGCCGTACAACCAGGTGGTGGACTGGCGCCGATTCACCTTCTACCAGGATCGCGCCCGACACAAGCCCGTGCAGGCGTCCACCTTCTACGATCACCACGGTCTGTCGTCGCGCTTCCTGGACGATCTGAAGAAGCTCTACGATGCGGAGATCACCTACACCGATTTCTGGATCGGCAGCCTTCTGGACGCGATGGATCGCGACACGTTGGTGGTGTTCACGGCCGACCACGGCGAGAGCCTGGGAGAGCACGGCTACTACTTCGAACACGGGGACTTCGTCTACCAGGCCTCGCTCGCGATTCCCCTGGTCTGGTGGTGGCCCGGACGCATCGCCCATGGCGCCCGCTTCGTCCAGCCGGTGTCGTCTTTGGACGTACTGCCCACGCTGCTCGGGCTCCTGGATCTGCCGGCCGCGGACGCGGACGACTTCGCCGGCGCGGATCTCTCCCTCGCCCTGGTCTCCGGCGAAGAAGACTCCGGGGGCGAGCGCAGCCAATTCGGAGAGAGCGGCGATGCCCTGCTCGACGGCAATCCCCTGCGCGCCAGGGGCTCGGAGCGCTGGACCACCCTGCGCCGCGGACGCTGGAAGCTGATCCGGATTCCGGAGGCCGCGGGTGCGAGATTCGAGCTCTATGACCTGGCGTCGGACCCGGGGGAGACGGACGACCGGGCGGCGGCCGAGCCGGCGCGGCTGCAGGCCATGGCGCGGGACCTGGATACCTGGCGGGAATCCGGACCCCGCGAGTCCTCCTCGCCCCTGGCTCCCAACCTGGAAGCCGAGCTTCGCCGGCTGGGTTATGTGGAATAGTCGGCGTCAGCCGGGAGGTGCCGCGGATCGCGGCGTTCCCTTCGGCCGAAGGAACAGGTGGCGAGGACCGCGTCCCCGCGGTTCGTAGTTTTC
The DNA here is from genome assembly GCA_032128115.1 of Deltaproteobacteria bacterium. GTDB lineage: Bacteria > Myxococcota_A > UBA9160 > UBA9160 > SMWR01 > JAQBHB01. The sequence goes on from JAQBHB010000011.1 coordinate 7,488, forward strand.
GTGCACCCAGCGCGCCACCTGGGGCGCGATCGACACGAGCCCCCGATCCGGCAGCTTGTCGAAATCTCGTTGGGGCCAGATCACGAGAGCGGGCGGTTTGCTTTGGAGCCGCTCGAGGAAATCGAGCTCCTCCGCCTCCGTGAGGAACGTGCCTGGCATCAGGATGTCCGAGTAGCCCGGTCCAACGCGATCGGCGAGCACGTGAAACAGCGGCTCGGAACTCATGTCGAGCACGATTTCGTCGGGCCGGGCCCAGCGCTGGATCGTCTTTATCTTTTTGGCCAGTCGTTCGGCGTTGCTTTTGTTCTCCAGGTAGATCTGCTCCGGGACGCCCAGGAGCGGGAAGCTTCCGGCGTTGGCCGGACCGAGCCGGCGATCGGAGCCGAGCAACCCGATCCAGAGCGAGAGTCCCACCACGGCCACGGTCGCCTCGGCGTAGCGTCGCGTGGACGGCGCCGTGGGCCGACGCGACCACAGCAGGCGGAAGGTGCTCCACTGGGCGTGGGCCAGGAGCAGACAGATCGGCGGGATCGCCGACTCCAGGTGCCCGATGTCCGACCGCCCGAGGCTGCGCAGGAAGTAGACGCCGCCCCAGGTCACGAGGCACAGCAGGAATGCGGCGTCGAACGCGCGGCCCTGCCACCAGGCCCGGCCCCAACGGCTGAGGAGGGCGCCCGCATAGGCCAGGTAGAGGATCGAAAAGACCCGGAACTCGACCGCGGTGAACAGACGGCTGATGCCGTCCCGGGTCCACTCGTCGGGCGCCTCCAGGGGTGGAATGCTTTTGCTCTGCAGGCCGGTCATGATCACCGGGCGCACCACCGCCTCGGACCACAAGGTGTCGAGACCGACACCCTGGGCGAACCACGCCAGGACCGGGAGCACCACGATCGCGATCCCCGCGGCCAGCCAGGCCCAATCGCGCAGCCAGGTCCGCCAGGAGCGGTCGGCCGCCATGACGGCGACCCCCAGCGCGAATCCCGCCGCAAAGGCGGGTGTCAGCCGGAAGCACACCGCCACCCCGATGCAGACGCCAGCCACCGCCATCCAGCGAGGGCTCCCGGTCCGGAGCCGCTGGGAGAACGCCAACAGGGCCAGCGCGCTCACGACCAGGTAGCGATACCCGAAATGGAAGTGGGCCAGATGAGAGTAGGGAGACGCCACGGCCAGCAATCCCGCGCCCAGCAGGGCGTACGGCGCGGGCATCACCCGGCGGCCCAGCAGGTAGACCACGAGACACAGCGCCACGTTGAATGCGGCGTAGAGGGTCCGCGTGGCCACGACCCCAGGCGGTCCCAGGCCGTAGCCGATCCAGGCCGAGAGCAGGTGGCCCGGGGGAAACACGAAGAACACGTTGTCGTAGAGCACGCCGCCGTGGTGGAGCTGCATGGCCGCGTACAGGGGCCAGCCTTCGTCGAGCAGGTTGAGGCCCCGGTGCAGGAACCGGGATTCGAACCAGACGCTCACCGCGAGCAATAGCAGCAGATGCCACCACGCGGGGTCGCCGCCTTGTCGTTCCGATGCAACCGCGCCGTCGACGTGCACGAAGCCTGCAACGTTACCGGCCTGTGCTAATTTGCGCGAGTGAGTAGCGGTGCGCGACGCGATGGCTCCGATGGCTTGGATGGCTTGAATCGCCGCGACTTCCTGAACCGCCTGGGTCGGGGAGTCGTTGCCACGGCCGCCGCCACGGTGGCACCGGCGGCGGGAGCCGACACCCCGTCTGACGACGGCCCGCGTGTTCGCCGCTACAGGACCCTGGGTCGCACGGGCCTGCGCATCTCGGATATCTCGATTGGAACCGGGTCGGCCAAGGATCCGGCGGTGATCCGCCACGCATTCGACCAGGGCATCACCTACTTCGACACCGCCGAGAGCTATCCGCTCTACCGCGCCGGAAAGGCGGAGCTGGCCATCGGCCAGGCGCTCGCGGGCGTGCGCGACAAGGTGGTGCTTGCGTCGAAGATCGTCGCCAAGGCCGACTTCGACCGCAACCAGATCATGAAGAGCCTGGAGGGGAGCCTGCGACGCCTGCGAACCGATCGCATCGACGTCTACTTCAATCACGCGGTGAACGATCTCGCGCGGCTGCGCAACCCCGAGTGGTTCGAGTTCGCCGAACAGGCCAAGAAGCAGGGGAAGATCCGCTTCACGGGCATGTCGGGCCACGGCGGACACCTGATCGAGTGCCTGGATGCGGCCCTGGACGAGGACCGGGTGGACGTGATTCTCGCGGCCTACAACTTCGGCCAGGATCCAGCCTTCTACGAGAAGTTCGTCAAAAGTTTCGACATCGTGGCCAACCAGGAGGGGCTGCCGCGCGTTCTTGCGAAGGCGAAAGCCAAGGGCGTGGGCGTCGTGGTCATGAAGACCCTCATGGGCGGTCGCCTCAACGACATGCGCCCCTACGAGTGGAGCGGGTCCACGTTCTCCCAGGCGGCCTTCCGCTGGGTGCTCTCGAACCCGAACGTGGACGGATTGATCGTCAGCATGAATACGCGCGAGCACGTGGACGAATACCTGGGCGCGTCGGGCAGGGAAGCGGTGTCCGGGCGCGACCTGCGCATGCTGCGCGAGTACGCGCAGCGAAACGGTGGCGCCTATTGTCGCCCCGCCTGCAACGACTGCTCCGAAAGCTGCCCCCACCAGGTTTCCATCTCCGAAGTGCTGCGCGCGCGCATGTACGCCGCGGACTACGGCGACCCGGCGCTGGCGCGCGCCACCTACGCGACGCTGGGTGCCGGCGCCTCGGCTTGTCTCAGCTGCAGCGGAGAGCCCTGCGCAGACGCGTGTCCCCACGGTCTCGACGTCTCGGCGCTCACCCGGGGCGCAGCGCGGAGTCTCGGCGCGGCCTAGGGTGCGCTGGAAGCTGCGAACACTGCTCGGGCTGCTGCTGGCCCTGGGATGCTCCGGGGCCGAAGACGAGGTCCGCTACGGGGTCGAGGGCGGCCAGTGGCGCAGCTTCGCCGGCGACCCGGGCGCCGCCCGATACTCGCCACTCGACCAGATCGACGCCGACAACTTCGCGAAACTCGAGTTCGCGTGGACCTGGGTCAACCCGGACACCGCCTGGAAGCGCAAGACCGTCGCCGCCATCGAGGCTGGCAGTTTTCCCTACCTGGTGCCGCGCCGCGTCTCCCTGGTGGACTTCCAGGGCACGCCGCTGATGGTGGACGGCGTGCTCTACGGCAGCACGGCCGTGGGGCAGGTCTATGCGGTGGACGCGGGTTCGGGGCGCGAGATCTGGACCTTCGACCCCCAGAGCTATGCCTCGTCGAGTGGCGGTTTCGACTTCTTCTTTCCCAAGCACCGGGGCCTCGCGTACTGGCGGAGCGGCGACGACGAGAGGATCTTCCTGGCGGCCATCGACGCCTTCCTGTGGGCCATCGACGCGAGGACGGGCCAGCCGGTGTCGTCCTTCGGAGAGCGCGGACGCGTCGACCTTCTCGAGGGCGTTCGCTACGAGCATCCGATCCAGCGCATCAAGGACTACTTCCAGTCCTCCCCCCCGGCCATCCATCGCAATACGGTGGTGGTGGGCTCGAGCGTCACCGACCGACCCAAGCGCCTGCAGGGCATCCCGGGCGACATCCGGGGCTTCGACGCACGCAGCGGAAAACGCAAATGGACGTTCCACACCATTCCCGAGGCACACGAGTTCGGGGCGGAGACCTGGGAGAATGGATCCTGGCGCACGGGCGGTGCGGCCAACGTATGGGGGCCCATGAGCGTCGATCCGGAGCGGGGACGCGTCTACGCGACGACATCTACGCCCTGGAACGACCTCTACGGGGGGCACCGGCCCGGCGACAATCTTTTTGGCGAGACTCTCTTGTGTCTGGATGCCGAGACCGGCGAGCGGATCTGGCACCAGCAGTTGATCCGCCACGGGCTGTGGGATTACGACCCGGGCGCCCCCCCGAATCTCGTGGACCTGCAGGTGGACGGGAGGCCGGTGAAGGCCGTGGCGCAGGTGACGAAGCAGGCCTTCACGTTCGTGTTCGATCGGGAAACCGGGGAGCCGGTCTGGCCCATCGAGGATCGTGCGGTACCGCCGTCGGACGTGCCGGGCGAGAAGGCGTCGCCCACCCAGCGCTTTCCCACGCGGCCCCCCCCGTTCGACCGCCAGGGCACGTTCGAGGACGACCTGATCGACTTCACGCCGGAGATCCGACGCGAGGCCCTGGCGATCTTCCGCCGCTACCGGACCGGGCCGCTGTTCACCCCGCCCTCACTTGCGGGAAGCCTGATCCTGCCGGGCTCCGGCGGCGGTTCCAACTGGCGCGGTGCCGCCTTCGATCCCGAAACGGAAATCCTGTACGTCACGTCCATCACCCAGGCCACGGCGCTCTCGGTGAAGCACGATCCGGCCAATCCGCTGCGCTACGTCACCGCCCTGACGATTCCTCCCTGGGTTCCGGACGGGAACTGGACGCCCGACGCGCTCCCCCTGGTCAAGCCCCCCTACTCGCGGATCACGGCCATCGACCTGAACCGCGGCGAGATCGTCTGGCAGGCGGCCAACGGCAACGGTCCCCGCAACCATCCCCGCCTGGCACATCTGAAGCTCCCGCCCCTGGGCTCGGGCGTGCACACCTGCGCCCTGGTGACTCGCACGTTGCTCTTCGCCGCCGACGGGGCCGAAATGTGGTCGTCGACCGCGGGCGAGCCGATCTTCCGCGCCTACGACAAGCAGACCGGGCGCGTGGTGGGCGAGATTCGCATGCCTGCCCGGGTGCGGGGCTGCCCGATGACCTATCTGGAGAACGGGGTGCAGTATCTGGTGATGCCCGTGGCGGACGCCGATCATCCGCCGTCGCTGGTGGCGCTGGCGCTGCCGTGAATCCGGGGCGCGCCGCCGTCGTCTGGATCGCGGCCTCGTGGCTACTCGCGGGCTGCGCCCCGGACGCGCGTCCGAGAAACGCGATCCTGATCGTGCTCGACACCCTGCGGGCCGACCGGGTCTCCGTGTACGGCAATCCGCGCGAGACGACGCCCGCGCTGGATGCCCTGGCCGAGCGCGGCGTCGTGTTCGAGACGGCTGTCACCAACGCGCCGTGGACTCTCGCGGCCATGGGCGCGTTGCTGGCGGGCGAGTATCCGACGGCGCGGGTGCTTGACGAGGGCCTGCAGATGTCGCTGGTGGAGGCCCTGCGCGACGCGGGCTGGCGTACGGCGGCCTTCACCGAGGGTGGGTTCGTGTCGGAGCATTTCGGCTTCGAGCGAGGCTTCGACGAATTCCGGGAGGTGCAGGGCAAGTCCCACCGGTTCACGCCAGTGGACCCGACGCAGCAGAAGGCGGCCATCGACACCACCTTCGCCGGGGCCCGGGAGTGGCTGGAGAACGTTGGGGAGGAGCCCTTTTTCCTGCTGGTCCACAGCTACGAACCCCACATGCCCTACCGGCGCCAGACGTACGCCGCCGGCATCGAGCGCGGTTCCCTGGACGAGACCTTCGAGATCGTGCACCTGGCCATGTCCTTGGAGGGGATGCTTCCGCTGGGCGAACGCGAGCTGGCCTACATCCGGGCCCTGTACGACGGGGGCGTCACCACCAGCGACCACTACGTGGGCGAGCTGCTGGCGACGCTCGATCGATTGGGCCTCGTCGACGACACGTTGGTGGTGGTTACCAGCGACCACGGCGAAGACCTGGGCGATCGCATGCCCCTGCACCCGGGGAGTCACGGGCACTCGCTCTACGACGAGCAGCTGCTGGTGCCGCTGATCCTGTTCGACCCCACCCGCGACTATCCGGTGTCGAGCGTGGCCACGCAGATTCGAACCATCGACGTGATGCCCACGATTCTCGAGCTGTTGGGCGTGCCGCGAATCGCGCGCGGACACGGTCGCTCGCTGTTGCCCCTGATGCGCGGCGAGGAAACCGGGGATCGCCCGGCCTGGATCGAGGTCCCCGCCAGCACCAAGCTGCAATTCGAACGCCATCTGGGGCTGCGCACCGGGCGCGAGAAGCTGGTGGTGAAACCGGCGACGGAAGCCAAGGACGAAGCCTGGGTGGGGGTGTTCGACCTGGAGGCGGACCCGGTGGAGGCGAACAACCTGGGCGCGAGCGACGCTGCGCGCCGCAGGGCGCTCACCACCCAGCTGCGCGAGCTGCAGGCCGAGCTTCGCGCCGATGGCCCGGCGCGCTACGGCGGCGTGCGCCAGGAGACCGAAGAGGTCCGCGAGCAGCTCCGGGCGCTCGGCTACATCGAGTGACGGGTGCGCGCAGGCATTGGCACTCCGTTCTGGCCGCCGTCGCGGCGGCGGGCCTCGCCGCGGGCTGTGCGGAGCCCCCGCGTCCCCGAAACGCAGTCCTGATCGTTCTCGACACGCTGCGCGCGGACCGCCTGTCGGCCTACGGCAACCCGCGAATCACCTCGCCGGTGCTCGATGCGCTGGCGCGCAAGGGGATTCTGTTCGAGCAGGTGGTGACGAACGCGCCCTGGACCCTGCCCGCCATGGTGGGTCTGCTGGCGGGCGACTACCCCACCGCGCGAGTCTTCGATGGCACCTTGTTGGTGTCCCTCGTGGAGGATCTGCTGCGGGCCGGGTTCGAGACGGCGGCGTTTACCGAGGGCGGCTTCGTTTCGAAGCACTGGGGCCTCGACCGGGGCTTCACCGTCTTCGAGGATCACGAGGCGATCGAGCGACCCTGGCGCACGGGCCGACTGGCGAAGACGCCGGGCGAAAGGCCCGCGGTCGGCGGGATCGAGCACACGTTCCTGGCGGCGCGAGCCTGGCTCGAGCAGCGGGGTGAGGAGCCCTTCTTCCTGCTGGTACACACGTACGAGCCCCACACGCCCTATCGCCGGCGGAGCTTCGTCGAGTCCGAGGCCATCGAGCCCGGCCTTCTGGGGCCTACCTTCGAGATCGCCAACGCCGCCATGGCGAAGACCGACCACCCGCAGAAGGGGTCACTCGGAGACACGGAGTTCCGCTACATCCGCGCGCTCTACGACGGTGGCGTGGAGGAGAGCGACCGCCGCGTTGGCGAGCTGCTGGAGACGCTGGCCCAAGGGGGGCTTTCCCATGACACCCTGGTGGTGGTGACGAGCGACCACGGCGAAGACCTGGGCGACCGCGTGCCGCCCCGGCCGGGCAGCCACGGCCATGGGCTCTACGACGAGACGGTTCTCGTGCCCTTGATCTTCTACGATCCGACGCGGAACTACCCTGCGCGGCGCATCGCGACCCAGGTGCGCAGCATCGATACGTTTCCCACCATTCTCGATCTGCTCGGCGTTCCGACGCCCGAGGGCGCTCGCGGACGTTCGTTGCTTCCGCTCCTGGAGGGCGGGGAGAACGAGCACCGGCTGGCGTGGAGCTGGATTCCCTCCACTGGCGCGCTGCGCTTTCGCGAGCGGATGGGCGTGCGCACCGGCAGCCACAAGTTGATCCTGACGCCAGCGCAGGAGCCGGAGATGGAGCCCCGGATCGAGTGGTACGACCTGGGCGCCGACGCGGGCGAACGCGTGAACCTCGAGGGGTCCGAACCCGAGCGGGAGCAGGTGCTGCGCGCGGCGTTGGGGATGATGCGAGCGGTGCTTTCGCAGGACGGGCTCGCGAGCTTCGAGCGAACCCAAAGCGAATCTGAGAGCGAATCCGAGAGCGAATCCGAGATCGAATCCGAGAACGAATCCGAGAAGCTCCTGGACGACCTGCGGGCGCTCGGCTACGTCGAGTGACGTGTGCGGGCTCGACCCCGCATCCACACGAGAAGGGGCAGCAGGAGGGCCAGCTCGAAGCCCAGGCCGCAGGAGCGTTTGACGGATTCGCTGGTCTGCCAGGCGTTCCCGCACTGGGGATCGGCCGTGTCGGTGCGGCCGTCCTGGTCGTTGTCGATGCCGTCGTCACACTGGGGCGACTCGGTGTGCCAGTCTGCGTTGCGGCAGCCCGGGTCGAGTCCGTCGTCGATCATGCCGTCGCCGTCGTCGTCGATGCCATTGCGGCAGACCGGGATGGCCGGGTCGCAGGCGTCGCCGGGCCCACCGGGAGTCGTGTCCTGCTGGGTGGGGTTCGCGAGCGCCGGGCAGTTGTCGTCGCCGTCCAGGGCCGCGTCCTCGTCCCGGTCCAGCGCGAGCCGCTGGCCCGAGCCGGGTGGAACACACGTGAACGTCAGTTCCTGGCCTGCGGTCGTCGCCAGAGCACGCAACTGGGCGTCGGTCCGATCCGCCTCCACAGCCACATCGCTGCGGTAATCGCCAGTGACCGCATCCAGCAGCCAGCCTCGCGCCGTTCCCGCCAGGTTGCCCTTCACCGCCAGCTCGCAGTGCTTGGCACCCGGATGTTCCGCCATGCTGAAGTCGGCCAGGGCGAGCGTTCGCATCAGGGTGATGCGGTCGTTCACGTCGCTGCCGCTGGCGGCGGTGAGTGTCACCTGCTGGCCCACGATGGTGGCCAGGTTCGTGGGGAAGTTCAGCACGAAGTCCTCGACGGCACTGCGCTGGGCGGGGCCCCCGGGAAAGGTGAACCCGATGGAGAGGAAGTTCACCACGTTGCCGCAGGTGCCGTCGGTGCACAGGCCCACGCCGGACACCTGGTCGCCCAGGTCGGTGCCCGAATTGCCCTGGCTGTTGTAGAAGGTGAGTCCGAAGGCGCCCGCCTTGTCGTAGACGTTGCGCAGGTGGGGGATCTTGTTGTGCTGCGGCCCCGCGTCGAAGACCGTATTGCCGTTGCTGCCGAAGCGGCCCAGGCTGCGATCGAGTGCGTGGCAGCCGATGCACTTGCCCTGGCCGCTCACGATCACGTTGGTGTAGGTATCGCGTCCGAGAGCCAGCGCGGCTGTGTCGGCCTCGTCCAGGGCCCGGTGGGGGTTCGGCGGCGGCAGGATCGTGAGGGCGAACTCGGCGAAGGCCTGCATGTCGGCGTCGGCAATCGGCCCCGCGTTGCGCCCCAACACGCCCCCGAAGGCCGGATTGAACTGCTTGAAGGCGGCGATCTCGTCGAAGGGATCGCCGCTCATGGGATCGTTGATGCCCGTCTGGTCGCCGCGCCAGTGCATGGGTCCGTTGCGATCCATGCCCCGGTAGGTCTGCGTCGTCATGGGGCCCTTGAGCGGGTGGAAGACCTTGGGAATCACCGCGTTGAACTGGAAGGGGTTGGGGTTCGCCACCTCGACTCCCAGCGGATTGCCCAGGTTCCAGGCCAGGTCGTCCTTGTCGCCGAAGACGTGGCAGCTGCCGCAGGAGGCCTCGCCGTTGCTCGACGCGAGGCGCGCGTCGTAGAGGAAGCGGCGTCCGTCACGCACCACGGCCGGCTCCGGGTTCGGGAGCGCCAGGATGTCCACCTCCTGGGCGCTGACCAGGTCCACCACGGACAGCTGGTTTTCGAAGCGGGTATAGACGTAGAGGCGATCGTTCGCCGCATCGACGGCGAGTCCGGCGGGTCCCCCGCCGCTGATCTCGATGTGGTCGGCCGCGTCGGGCACGAAGGTGTCGGCATCGAGCTCCGCCACATCGAAGATTCCCAGCTTCGACGAGCCCAGGGCGGCCACGTACAGGGTCAGTCCATCGTCCGAGAAGCCGAGCCCCTGGGGCAGGGCCAGGCTCTTGTCGGCGGTGCCCGCCGGCACCGGGAAGAGGTCGTAGTCGATGTGCTTGTTCAGATGGCGGGGTGAAACGCTGTTCGGCGCCTCGAGCACGCTGATGCGCGCCTGGTGCAGGCGCCCGCGCACCGTGGGATCGCCCACGCCGTCTCCCTCGAAGCGGAACTCGTTGCGCGCCTCGGTGTTGCTCACGTAGACGCGGCCGCTGGGGTGGACGGCCATTCCGTAGAGGATCGTCCCCACAGCGGCGAACGCGGCAGTCTCGACTGGGGGGGTGGCCAGGGCGTCGACGGCGAAGACGTCGAGATCCGGGAGCAGGAACGGAATGGCCCCGTTCCAGTTGCGCCCCAACACGTCCTGCCACTCGTCGGAAGCCTCGTCGTACTTGACGACCAGGCCCACCTCCGGGGCGGGATTGCCGATGGCATCTTCGTTGGGAGCGGGGACGCCGCCCGGAAGAATCGGGAACGGGAAGCCCTCGCCGGGCTCCCCCACGGGCTCCGGGTCGCTGGGGCCCGTGGCGTTCAGGGTGCAGGGGCCGCGCGAATCGCCGCCGTCGCACACGCCACCCGAGTTCACCACGGCGGTCTGGTTGCCCGAGTGGAAGATGCCGACGTACACGGTGGCGCCGTCGGGACTGACGGCCAGATTGCGGGGCTTGGTTCCGAAGAAGCGCAGGATCGTTTCGGGCGTTCCGCCGAGAGTCGTTCCCAGGTTCGCCGCGTCGAACACCCAGACGTCGGCGCGGCCCACGCCGTCGGTCTTGAGCTCGGCATCCGGGTCTTCCGGGTGGTTCTGTCCGCGCCGGGCCGCGCTCACGAAGGCCCGCGGAAACGGGTCGTTCGGGTTGGCGCGAAAGCCCCCGAAGACCACGTCCCAGGGTTCGTCGCCCACCAGCAGGGTGCGCACCACGCGTGGAGGCGAGGCCCCCACGTCGACGATGCTGACGCTGTCCGAGACGTGGTTCACCACCCAGACTTCGTCGTTCGTGCGGGCGTTCACGGCCACCGGGTCGATGCCCACGGGCACCGAGGCCAGGTGGATGGGATCGCCGCCGTTGCTGTCGAAGATCTCGAGGCGGCCGTCGGGCGTGTTGGTGACGAACAGGCGACTTCCGTCCGGCGACATCGCCACCGGCCGCGCCGGGACCGTTTCGAAGTTCAGATAGGAGTCGAGCGCAGCTACCGGCGTGGGCGCCAGCAAGAGCAGGACGGCGGCAGCGATTGCAAGGGCCTGCACCAGCGACTCTCCAACTCCTCGATTCCCCAGGCATCGTACACACTTACAACGATCGAGTACACCGGCAGGCGGGGAGAGGGCCGCCTTCTGCCTTTTCGTTCCGAACGCGGACTTAGGGTGTCCGGTTGCCGGTGGTGGCGTCGATTCGCTCCAGGATGCGGTAGTCCCCGATCTGCTCGGCCGGTGCGTAGTGCGTGCGCAGGTAGCGGGCGATCTCGGGGAACGCGCGCTCGAAGTCGACCCGGAAGCGAGAAGGGGCCTCTTCGACGGCCCGCTCGACGATCAGGGGGCGGTAATGCTCCAGGGTCCGGATGGCGTCGGCCTGGGACAGGAGTTCGCGCGCATCGCTGGGGCTTACGATGCCCGCCCCCCGCAGGTACAGCACATATTCCTGCTTCTCGAGCGCCGAGCGACGGCCCGCCAGGAAGTAGAGCTGGTGCTCGCCGGTGGTGATGAGCAGGCGCCGGTCGGGCGGAGTGTGGGTCGCGAGGTAGTCCACCAGTCGCCCCATGTCGGCCGTCTGGGGGTTCGGGTCGGAGATGCCCGAGGCGCGCTGGAAGTACGCGTCGGCCCGGGTACCCAGGCGCATCGCGGCCAGGGCGTGGACGCAGGGAATCGAGAGCAGCAGGACCACCACCACCAGGGCTGCGCGCGCTGCGAGGGGCGCCGGCGAGGGGAAGCGGCCCAGATAGCGCGACATCAGGTGGGCCAGCAGGGGCAGGAACGCGGGAAGGGCCATCAACACGTGCCAGAGATCGCCGGCGGGGTACAGCAGGAAGAGGCTCGCGATCGCCAGGAACGCGAACAGAGCGGCCGGACGCTCGTCGTGAGGGGGCGCCGTCGATCGCGCGCGGGATGCGGGCAGCAGTACCCAGGCGAAACCGGCCCACGTCACGGCGAAGGGAAACGCGAACCAGAGCTGTGCGAAGTCGCGGTACCAGCGCGAGCCGCTGGCGTGGGAGGGGTTGGGTTCGGCCGCCACCAGGTCGGCCGCGAACACCCAGCCTCCCATGGCGACCCCCAGCGCAGCGAGCGCGCTGATCGGAATGCGCCAGGGTCGTCGCGCGCTCCACGCAAAGACGCTGGCAAGGCTCGCGGCCAGCGCCGCCATCCACAGCAGGGCCCGGGGCTGTAATCTGGGTAGCGGTACGCGCCACGCGACTTCCTGGGGAAGGCCGGCGACGGTGTTGAAGACAAGCTCGCCCAGGAGCCCCCGGGCGGCGTAATCAACCGCATAGATCGCGAGCGGCAGCGCCAGGCCGACTCCACACCAGACGATGCGCTCGACGCCGGCGCGCGCTGCACCGGGCGCGAAGCCAGCGCGAATCTCGCGCAGCGCGAGCACGGCGCTGATGGCCAGCGTCGACGAGAGCAGGGCCACCAGGTCGTAGGCCTGATTGCGGGGCCACACGTAGACCCAGAGGATGCCCACGCACCCCAGCAGCGTGGCCATGCGCAGGGTTCGCGCACCGGCGTCGCGCGACGCCGGCTCGCTGCGCGCCGATGACAGCCTGGGCAACGTGTCGTGCAGCGAGAACAGGGCGAACGCCACGAAGGCGAACAGCCCGCTGGTCTGCTTGAAGCTCGCTGCCAGTCCGAAGCACAGCCCGGCTGCGAAGGCACCGAGCCCCGGCCGGGCGGGCAGCGCCAGCCAGGCCAGCAGGCCCGCCAGGGTGGCCGTCATGGCGTAGTGGTTGGAGTAAGGGGTGTTGAACGCCCACCAAGGGGCTCCCCAGACCAGGATCAGAAATCCACTGGCCAGCAGCGCCGGGAGTGTCGTGGCCACGCGGCGGGCGCACAGGAACACCAGCAGCGCGGTGCACGCCTTGATCAGCACCAGGGACGCGCGAATCACCAACAGGTCTTCGCCGAAGATCTGGAACAGCGCCCCGTTGAAGAGGAAGACCGAGGGGCCGTACAGCTGCTGGAAGTCCCGGTAGGGCCGGGCACCCAGGGCCACGAGCCAGCTGGGATAGACGATCTGCCCCTCGTCGATCCATTCCAGGGTGAGTGTGATCCCCAGCGAGAACCAGGCGGCGGCACCCAACAGGACGAGAACGGGAAGCGCCCGGGCCACTCTCGCGTTCACGCGAGATCCGGGAGGCCGGGTTTCGTGGCGACGATGATGAATCGCCATGAGAAGGGCCTGGCCAGGCGGCGCAGCCACGGGATCGACTCGACCCAGCGCTCTGCGGCCAGCAGCCCGCGCATGAAACGCAGGCTGCGTGTGAAGGGAGAGCCCGCGTAGCAGCCCGTGAAGGGATACGCCAGGAAGTCCGATCGGTGTTCGCGTATTTCCATGCCCTGGGCGCGCAGCTCGCTGCGGATGACGTCGACGGAGAAGTCGCGCTTGTAGCGGATGTCGATAGGCGACTCGAAATGCACCGCCCTGCGGCGGAGGATCGGATCGAGGATTCTGTGGGCCGCCTGACTGAAGCGTGAACTCACCGGCTCGAGCAGGATCAGCGATCCCCCTGGTGCCAGCACGCGAAGCGCCTCGCGAAGCGCCCCTGGGTAGTCGATGCAGTGGTGGAGCGACCCGTTGAACACCAGGTAGGCGGCACTGGCGTCGCGAAATGGCAGGTGCTCGCCTTCGCCCTGAACGCCGTCGAGCCCGGTCGTGGTCAGGCTCTGGACCGCGCGGGAGAGGTCAAGGCCGATCAGGGTCCGCACGCCGGCGGTGTGTTCCCGCATCCGGCGCAGCAGGTGGCCTTTTCCGCAGCCGACCTCGATCACGGGGCCCGGGTGCGCAGGATCCAGGCACTCGATGATGCGATCGAACTGGCGGTAGTAGACGTCCGCCGATCCCGGCTCCTGGAAGGGCATGTCCAGCAGTTCGTAGCCCACTTCGTTCTGCCACTGGCGCTCGAGTCGGCGGTATTGCTCGGCCTCCTCGTCCGCGGAATCGTGCCGGGTCGTCTCACTCAAGGGTCAGTCGCCGCGGGTGGCCCAGCGTTCGGCGATCGGGTCCGCGAGTCGGCGGCGGATCATCAACCACACGATGCGCGCGAAGGTGGCGAAGCTCTGGTACTTGCCGCGCACGTAGTCGTATTCCAGATCCCGGTTGTAGTAGTTCACCGGGATCTCGACGATGCGTCTTCGGGAGCGCAGCACCTCGATCACCATTTCGGGAAACACCTCGACCCCGGGAGAGGTCAGGTTGTCGCGGATCGTCTCGTAGGTGGAGCGCCAGAGCCCGCGGTAGACGCAGCAGATATCCGTGAAGCGCGAGTCGAATCGCCACCACAACACCTGCAGCAGCTTGGCCAGCAGGATGTGGGCGGTGCGCACGAGGCCCCGCATGTTGGTGCCCTGCTCGATCATCTGACGGGTGGTGCGGGTGCCCACCACCATGTCGGCGTCGCGCAGGTACACCAGGAACTTCAGAACGTCGCGCGGCGCGAAGGTGTCATCGCTGTACGACATGAGCAGGATGTCGCCCCGGGCGGTGTCGAGTCCAAGCTTGACCAGGGCCGAAATGTTCTCGTCGGGTCGCTCGGCCGTCACCAGCGTGACCGAAGGATCGCGGGCCACCTGTTCCAGGGCTTTCGAGGAGTGGCGAGCCACGGCGATCACCTCGTCGATTTCGGGCTGTTCGGCGAAGCGCGCCACCGGTCCGGCGGCGGCCTCCTCTTCGCCGTCGATCACGTAGACGAGGCTCACCTTGCGCGACTCGAAGTCGCGGTCGCGCACCAGGAAGTTCGCGTAGTTGAGATCGTCCCGGGAGTTGACGTTGACGTAGCGACCCTCGAGCTCGAAGGGCAGCATCGGCTCGCCAGCGCGGGCAAGCCCGCCCAGCCACGTGGTCCAGTCGGCCGGTCCGTGTTCGGGCCCCTGGGCGTAGGCCTCCCCCAGCCGCTTGAACAGGTCCGGGTGCACCAGATAGGTCCCAGTGCCCATCCAGGGCCCCTCCACCTGGGTGGGCTTTTCCACCAGGTCGACGATGCGGCCGTCGCGGGTGCGCGCCACGTAGTTCTTCTTGATGTGCTTCTTGTACTCGCTGCGGATCAGCGAGCAGGTGACCAGGGCCGACTGGTAGGGGGAGTTCAGCAGGTCGGCGTGGTTCGAGCCCACATAACACTCGTCGGCCAGGATCACGCAGCAGAAGCCTTCGATGTCGCGGCTGCCCAGATAGACCGAGTAGGCCAGCTCCAGGTCGACCCGGGGGTTCTGGATGTAGCTGATGCGCACGCCGAGGTCGGAGCCGTCGCCCAGGCTGCGCCGGATGATGTCGCCCTGGTACCCCACCACGATCCGGATGTCGCGAATCCCAAGCTGGTCGCGCATGAGCTCCACGTTGCGGTGCAGGATGGGCTGCCCGTCCAGGTGGAGCATCGACTTGGGGACCTTCTCGGTGTACGGATAGGCTCGCACCCCTTTCCCCGCGGCGGGAATCAGGCCGATCAGGTCGGGCACGATTGGGAGACTCCGTGGCAGCGACGATCGACATCGTGGTTCCCGTCTACAACGAAGAGGCCGTGGTCACGGAGCTGGTGGAGCGCCTGGGGCGCGCCTGTCCCGATGCGAAGCTGTTCTTCGTGGACAACGCCTCCACGGATCGGACCGTCGAGATCCTGGAACGCCTGGAGGCCGGGACCCTGATCTGCCACGGGTCGAACCTGGGTTACGGCCAGTCGCTTCGCGACGGGATCGCCGCCGGCAAGGGCGAGTTCATCGTGATGATCGACGCTGACCTGGAGTACCACCCGGAGGACATCCCGGCCCTGGTGGAGGCGCTCGAGCGCCACCGTGCCGTCTACGGATCGCGCTGGCGGAAGACACCGGCGCCCCTGGTGCCGTGGCTGCGGCGACTGGGCAATCGTCTCGTGAGCGGCCTGTTCAACCGGCTCTTCCGCCAGGAGGTGAGCGACCTGTACACGGGTATCCGCGCCGTGCGCCGCAGCGCCCTGCCGCCGCGCCTTAACCGGGCCGGCTTCGAGTACGTGCTGGAGCTGGCCGCCGCCCTGGCCCGGTCGGGCGTTCCGATCGGAGAGGTGCCGGTGGGGTATACGCCGCGGACGCAGGGTCAATCGAAGATGCGGCATGTTCCGGAGTTTCTCAAATTCGCCTGGTGTCTGGTGCGCTTCCGGATGTCCCGTCACCGCTAGGGAAACCGGGCCCGAAGGTACGCCACCAGCTGGCGACGCTCCGGCTCCGACAGGTCGAAGTCAGGCATGGGGGGCACGGGCGCTTCCAGCACGGCCATCAGCTCGCTCTCGCTGTAGCGATTGGCGAGGCCGCCCAGGGGAACCACCAGCATCCCCGGAATCGCTGCGGTCTCATGGCAGCCGGCGCACTCGTTTCGTTCGTAGAGAACGCGCCCGGCGTCCGCGTCGCCGGAGTCGGCGCTGGCGGGCAGCGACGCCAGGGCCAGGACCACGAGGACAGCCGCAGCGGAGGCTCTCAACGCTGGGTCGCGCTCAGCCGAGGCGCCGGCGCCGCGCCCACAGCAGGGGCGGAAGCAGCAGGGCCAGCTCGAAGCCGAGTCCGCAGGCGTCCCTGCGGTGCTCCTGGAGCTGCCAGGCGTTGCCGCACTGGGGATCGTCCAGGTCGACCAGGCCGTCGTCGTCGTTGTCGAGACCGTCGTTGCATTGGGGGCTCTCGGTGTGCCAGGCGGCGTGGCGGCAGCCGGGATCCTCGAAGTGGTCGAACAGGCCGTCGCCGTCGTTGTCGAGGCCGTCGCTGCAGGCCGGGTTGGGCTGGCCCAGGCAGCTGCCGTCGTCGGGCAGGGCTTCGTCGCGGTCTCGGCACTGGTCGCGGTCGCGGTCCACGCCCAGGCGCTGCCCGCTGCCGGTGGGCACGGTCGTGTAGGTCAGGGCGTCGCCCGCAACCAGGCTCGCCAGCAGCGCCGCGTGATTCACGGCGGGCGCAAGCGAGCTATCGGGGGTGAATTCGTCGTTGGCCACGTCGTAGACGAAGCCCACCGGCACGGTCGCCAGGCTTCCCTTTACCACCAGATCGCAACGCGTCGCCTCCGCCTCGTCGATCAGGGCAAGCAACAGGGCCAGGACCCCCGCGTCCCCGCTGGTGCTGGCGTCCACCGTCTGCTGCCAGCCCACGCAGGGGAGGGTGCCAGTGGGGATGGTGAGCAGGAAGGAAGTGACATCCAGCAGATCTGCCGGGGCGAAACCGAAGGCGGCGCCCAGGAACTCCAGCAGGCTGAGCTTGCCCCCGTGCAGCACGCCGAAGCCCGACTTCTGGTCATCGGGGCCCAGGTTCACCAGCAGTCCACTCCGGAAGGGCAGGAAACCGATCTTCTCGTAGACGTTCCGGAGGTGGGGGATCTTGACGTCCTGGGGGCCGGCACCACCGGTCAGTGTGTTCATGGTGCCGGTGGGAAGCAGGTGGCAGTCGTTGCACACGAAGCCACCCGCCGACGTGACCACGCTGGTGAAGATCGTCTCGCCGGAGGAGGGGTCCCCGGGACCGAAGATGTCGTGGGGCAGGTCGATGGAGGCGGGCAGCGTGTCGTCCAGCTCGCGGTGCGGGTTCGGCGGCAGCTTCACGGTCATGATGAAGTCGCTGAAGGCCTGCATGTCCTCCACCGAAAAAGGCCCGCTGCGGCCCATCAGGGACACGAACGCACCGTTGAAGGCCTGGAAGTCGGGTTTGTCGCCGCGCCAGTGCAGGGGCTGCATGCCCTCCAGGCTGCGCAGGGTCTGGGTGGTCATGGGCCCCTTCATGGGGTCGAATCCCTGCTTGCCGGTGCCCACCGGATCGAAGCTCACCCAGGGCGCATCGTCGTAATCGAGGAAGCCGCCCGTCGGATCCCCCAGGTCCCAGGCCAGCCCGTCGAAGTTGGAAAAGACGTGGCAGGTGCCACAGGCGATGTCTCCGTGGCCGGAGCTGATCCGGGCGTCGTAGAGGAAGCGGCGGCCGTTGCGGATCTCGGGCGGGCTCGGGTCGAACCCGGCCGGTCCCGACACGCCGTGAACCGCGATCTCGCTTGCCGCCAGGGTATCCACCACCGACACCGTGTGATCGAAGCGATTCATCACGTAGAGGCGGTCGGCGCTCTCCAGCAGGGCCACGCCGCTGGGTCCACCGCCCACGTCGATGCGCGCCGTGACGGCGCCGGTGGTTCCGTCGAGCACCGCCACCACGGCCGATCCGAACGCCGTCAGGTAGAACACCGAGCCGTCGGAACGGAAGACCCCGTTGCCGGGCTGAGCCAGGCTCAGGGCGATCTCGCCGGCGGGGCCCGGGCTGGTGCCGTAATCGATGTGGGGATTCAGGTCGACGGGCGCCACCGTTCCCGTCGTCGCGTCTACGATCGAGACGCGGGTCTCCACCAGATGGCCGCGCAGGTTCGGCTCGAACCGGACCAGATTGCGGGCGTCCGTATTGGGGATCCAGGCGTCGCCGGACACCGGATGCACGGCGATGTCGAACAGGTTCGTGCCCACCCCGGAGATGGCGGTTACCACGCTGGGCGTAGCCGCTGCCGCGTCGATCACGAACAAGTCCTCGTCGGGCAGGTTGAAGGCGACGAACGCGCTCCAGTCGGTGCCCGTATCGTCCTTCCAGAGGCCCGTCGCCGGATCGAGCTGCACGATCAGACCGTCTTCCGGGGCGGCGCCGGGCAGGCCGGGATCGCGGGGCGGCGTGGCCGCGGGGGGGCCGCCGCCCAGGGCCACCAGATTCTGGTGCAGCGCCGTGGTTCCGTTCCCCGATTCCAGCACCACCACGCCCACGTCGTTGCCGCGCACCGCCATGGCCCGGGGATCGTCGCCGAACAGATCGATGGATGTGATCTCGGCGCGAGTGGCCGCGTCGAAGACCACCACCCGGTCCTCCATGCCGGCGAGGGATACGAAGGCCCGTCCGCTGGCGAAGGCCACGTCGGTGGGCTCGTCGCCCACCCACAGGGTGGCGATCAGCGCGCGGGTCGCCACGTCGACGATGCTCACTGAATCCGAGATGTGGTTCGCCACCCAGACTTCGGCGCCACCGGGACGCACCGCCAGGCTCACCGGCTCGAGCCCCACCGGCACGTCGGCGGCGAATACCAGCGATCCGTCGGGCTGGACTTCAAAGATCGAGAGTCGCGCCTCGGGCGTGTTGATGGCGTAGAGCTCGTCGCCGGCGGGTGAGAGGCCCAGGGGATGCACGTGGGCCGACTCGAAGTTCACGAAGTCGCCGGCTCGCGCTCCCGCTGCCGCAGCGAGGACGAGCGACAATCCGGTCGCCCACGCGCACACGATTTTCGGGAGCGGGAACGCCATCAGGGTCTCCAGCCGGCACCGCTCGGTCAGCCGCAGCTTCTGCGTAAGTATTCTACACGTCTCAGGAAAGCTCGGCTGCGGTGGTTTTCGTCGGGCGCCTCCTGCCTGCGCCCGGGCTGCCGCTCCGCTGCCGGTTGGGAGCCGCTGTCCCGATCTCACGGCTCCGCGTAGCCCAGGGCCTCCAGCCGGCGCTTCATCTCCTCGTCCGGCGGCGGAAGCCGATTCACCGGCGCAGAGCGGGCCGTGTACTCGCGCACCGCCTCGGGGAGGGGCGACCGACCCGGCTGGCGGGACCAGCCCTCGGGGCTCCAGAGGAATCGGGCCCAGCGTCGGACGGGCACCGCATCGGCATCCCGGACCCACAGGAAGGAATCGCCCCGGTAGGCCGACAGCTCGCGGCCGATGTCGCAATAGACCGTGCGATCCGGCAGGGACCGCCCCTCGCGCACGAAGCGAGCCAGCGGCAGGCCTCGCGCCTCCGGCGGGATGGGAAGCTCCGCCAGATCGAGCAACGTGGGCAGCACGTCCACGTGGTGCACCAGGTCGCTGCTCCGGCCGGGCGCCAGGCCCGGGGCGCGCAGGATCATCGGCACCCGCGCCACATCGGGCGTGGTGGTGTGGGTATGGCTGAAGTAGCGCCCGTTCTCCCCGAAGCTTTCGCCGTGGTCTGCCGTCAGCAGCACCACGGACGGGCGGCTCGGGTCGTGGGCCGCTACCGCCTCCACCAGGCGCCCGACCCAGCGGTCGGCGTAGAAGATCTCGCCGGCGTAGCGGCTGCGGTACTGGCTCGGGAGCCGCAGCCCGTCCAGGGCCTGGTAGGCGGGAATGGCGTCGCGTCCCTCCTTCACCGGAAGCGCCTGTTCCCCCGGCGCGGGGGGAATCCGGAACCGCTCGTCGTCGGGCGGCGGCGGGGTGTAGGGGCCGTGCGGGTCCTGGTAGTG
>JAQBHB010000012.1:0-47003 GCA_032128115.1 Deltaproteobacteria bacterium
CCGCGCGGCGCGTACGAGGGTGAAGTCAGCTACACGGACCATGCGATCGGTACGTTGCTCGATGGCATCCCCGGCGTTTCCGCGGCCCGGCTGTTGACCGTCTTCACGGCGGATCACGGCGAGGCCTTCGGCGAGGACGGCTATTACTTCGCCCACGGGCATTCGCTCGGCCTCGATCAGGTACGTGTGCCCATGCTGTGGCGCGCGCCCGATCCGGCGGGGCCCGCGGTGGAGAGCGCGCCGGTAAGCCTGGTGGACGTAGCGCCGACCCTGATCCATGTGGCGGGGCTACCGGTGCCGCCAGACTTCCGGGGCCGGCCCCTGCCCGTCGCGGGCCTGCCCCGAACGCCTTCCCCAGCCGGCGAGCGCGCCATCTTCGCCGAGCACGAGCGGCGCGCGGCCGTGATCGTCGGCGACACCTACTACGCCCGTGACCGCAGCCCCATCCGCGACGACGAGGTGGACCGCACCTCGGGGGGCCGCGTGCGGGCCCTGCCGGGCCGCACGGCCCGGCTCGGGCCGCCCGGGCCGATGCCGACCTACACCGCCGTGGGCCCCGACGGGGGGCCGGCGGCCCTGGAGTCGCGGCTTTCGGAGTTCCTGGAAGCCACCCGCGCCAACCGGGGCGCCCGACACAGCGAGTTGCCCGACGGCGCTCCCGAACACCTGCGTGCCCTGGGCTACCTGGAATAGGAAACGCGCGCGGGGCAACCTCTGGGGCCGCCTCGTCCCCGGTTGCGGCGGCCTCGTCCTCACGCTGCTGGCGTCGACCGGCTGCTCCGAGCGTCCCAGCATCCTGCTGGTCAGCCTCGACACGCTTCGGCGCGACCACGTGGGGGCCTACGGCGACGAGCGCGGCCTCACACCCGCACTGGACGCACTGGCCTCCGAAGGCCTGGTTCACGAAGCGGCCTACACCACCATGCCCACCACCGGGCCCGCTCACCTCTCGCTTCTCACGGGCCTCTACCCGTCCGAACACGGGGCCCGACGCAACGGCGAAGGCCTGCGGCCGGGCCTGGCTTCCTACACGGCGCCATTCCAGTTGCGCCGGCGCGGCTACGCCACCGCCGCCTTCGTGACCACGAGGCTCCTGCACAAGTCCCTGCTGGGCCTGCGCGGCTTCGGCATCTACGACACGCCCCGGGGCAGCCTGCGGCCGGGCGACGACGCCGTGGCGGCCGCGCTGGCCTGGCTCGACGTGGAAAAGCGCCGCCCCATCTTCATGTGGGTTCACCTCTACGACGCCCATGCGCCCTACGGCAGCGCCGACGAGAAGCGGCGCAGCTTTCCCGTGGATGCCAGCGCCTACGGCTGGGTCGATCCCGACCGTTACTCGGACGCGGGCGAGAGAAGAGAGATGGAGACGCGCTACGCCCGGGGCGTAGCCGCGGCCGACACGGCCCTGGGCCAGCTGGTGACCGGCGTGCGCGAGCGCCTCGCGAAGCCACCGCTGGTGATCGTGGTGAGCGACCACGGCGAAAGCTTCAGCGAGCACCTGGGCCAGCGGGGATTCGCCTACGACCACGGCGAGTCCCTGGACGAGGAGGCAATCGCGCTGGCGCTGGTGCTGGCGGGCCCGGGGGTAGCGCCTGGCCGCTCGACAGGCGCGGCCTCGATCCGCGACCTCTACACCACGATTCTTGCGGCTGCGGCACTCGAGGACCCGGGGGCCAGCGCCCGCGACCGCCGCGACCTGCGCCTGCCCCGCGCCGAGCCGCGCGTGGTTGCCGTCGAACGCCGGCGCCTGCTCTCGGAGGTGCGAGAGGCCGCGCGCTCCCACGCCAGCGGCGCCACCGACGGGACGCGCCTGCTGATCGTGGCCGAGGACGCCTCTCCCACGTCGGGACCCGCCGACGCTGACCTTCTGGCAACGGCCCGCGCCCACCTGGCGCCCGCCGCCACTGCGGCTCCCATCGACCGGCAAACCCAGGAAGCGTTGACCCAGCTCGGCTACGGCGAGTGACCCCCTGGGGGGTCTCAAGAAAGCGTTTTCCGCTTCCAAGGAAAACTTTTTCCCGCGGGCCCTCGGGATTGAAGACTGCGCGCGGAGCGGTCCTGTACTTGGCTGTTTTTGCACGTATTTTTTATCCCCGCGGGCTTGCGACAACGGCACGCGGATTGCATCCTTTGCGGCCGGGAAGGGGATGCGTAGAGCGTCCTTGCGGCGTCTGTGCGCTCCTTGGCATGTCCCCTTCCAGAGATATTTGGCACCGGCTGCTACCAGGTAGGCAGGTAGGCTCAGCTGGTTCTGTTTCGGTCCGCACCGCGACCACGGAGTTGGGTCGCCGGGCGGGTGGGAAGGGGAAGGTGAGGATGCTCAACGCAGCGCGGGTTTTCGCAGCGACTTTGTTCACAGCGGCTTTGTTCAGTCTGGGGCTTCTGGTCGCCCCGTCGGCCCTGGCGACACCCCTCGATCTGGGGGCCGGCGACCTGGTGCAGTCGATGCAGTTCGACGCCTTCTACCAGACGGAACCGCCCTTGGGTGGCCCGCCGAACGGCGGCACCTACACCTACCTCCCCACCAAGGATCTGGCCATGGACGGCCGGGTGACCTCGGTGACGGTGAATCCGGGCAGCATCACCAAGGGCCTGGTGGTGCCCGACCTCAACGTGAAGTTCCACCTCGACGCGAGGTTGAGTTCGTTTAGTTTCATCCCGCTTGGCGGCTCGCTGTTCTTCGCGAATTCGACATTCATCAGCAACGGCGGCGGCATCGACTGGTTCATGACCCAGGGGACCCTCGCGAACGTGATCCTGAACGGGACGTTCGCCGCCCCGCTCACGATCTCGGGCGTGATCAACATCGGGACCGGGGCCCTCACGGTGAACACCCTGCTCTCGGGCACCAATCTGTCGATCGTGAACGGCAATCCGGACCTGGTGGCTGCCCTGGGCGGCACAGGCGCCAACGCCATTCTCGAGCTCAAGCAGGCCATCTTCAACTTCGTGCCCGGCCTGAACGTCCTCGGACTCGACCTGAACCTGTTCAACAGCGACTTCACGTTCGCGGCCTCGGGACAGATCACGCCGCTGGCCAACGCACCCTTCGTGCCCGAGCCGGGGACGGCCCTGATGCTCGGCGCCGGGCTCGTGGGTCTGCTGGCGGTGGGACGCCGGATCCGCGGCTAGCGGACTAGCGGACCGACTGAAGACGCCAAGAACGACCTCCGGCCGGAGAGGTTTCGGAGGGTGAAAGTGGGATTGATGCGAACCGAACTGAGAGCGGTTGTGGCGGCGGTGGTGGGGGCCCTCGGTCTGCTGCTGGCAGGGGCGGCTCATGCGTTCACGACGGTGCTGATCGGTGGAACGGATGCCCAGTCGTCCTACGAGGGGTACACCGACGCCCAGCCCAATGCAGGTGTCTTTACCTTCTTCGACGCCGTCGTCGAGGCGACGCCCCAGAAGGGCTTCGTCGACACGCCGGACTCGAACTTCCTGAGCTTCGTGAACGCCAAGGTCGATCTCGACATCATCTTCGACACCAGCGTCTGCAACCCGGCGGCCTGCGGCATGACGTTTGCCTCCTTCAAGGGGGCCAACGCGGGCGCGGATCTGATCTTCTGGCCCTCCGGGGGCGGCCCGATCCCGCTGCTCATGCTGGAGATCGACTTCATCGACGTGGTGCAGGCGTCTCCGGCCTCGGGTGGCAACTTCGCCATGGGCGGCCAGGTAGTCAACCCGAACCTGTTCGGCACGTCGAAGCTGCGGGTCGTGGGCGGCTCCGAGGCCGCCGCCATCATCGCTTACGTGGGTGGAAACAAGGCCATCCTGCGCATGGACATCAACAAGCCCAAGGACAACACGGGGACCAAGATCCAGACCGCGGATTTGCTTTCCACGGGCATCTGGTTCAACGAAGACTGGACGGTGGGCCTTCCGGCGCTCATCCCCGTGGGTGCCACCAACTTCGACCTGGTGATCGTGCCCGAACCGGGCACGGCCGCACTGCTCGGCCTCTCGCTCGTCGCGCTGGCGCTGCACGCGCGCACTCGTCGCCTTCGCTGATTTCCCCTGGCTGAATTCGGCCCTGACTGAATTCGGTTTCCGCCCAGCCGCGGACTGACTCGCGAGTCAACTCCGCGTATAATCCGGGTCTACATGGTTGCGAGAAAGTCGCTTCGGGCGACGCTGAGCGGGTTCGTTGCTGCGATGGGGGTCGCCTCGGCGGCTGCGGCGCAGCCGGCCGTCGGAGATCTCGACGGCGATGGGTTGGTTTCCGCTTCCGACGAATCCCTCCTGGCGAGCTTCTACGGCGATGTCTCGATCAATCCCGGCTTCGAATCCGGCGCCGACCTGAACGGCGACGGACGCGTCGATGTGCTCGACCTGGGGCTTTTCAGTGGGAGCTTCGGAAGCGTCGGCGATCCGGACTCCACACCCCCGAGTCTGTTCGTCACGCTCAACGACATTCCGGACGACATGAACGACTTGTTGGTGGTGCCGCCGGACGAGTTCCAGATCACACTTCTCCTGGATGCATTGGGTGGCAGCTTGATCGATCCGGCCTCCCTCTCGGTCACCGCCAGCCGCGACATCGGCGGGTTTCCCGCTGGCACCGACATGGGCTCCCTGTTCACCCTCACCCCCACCCGCGCGACCTGGACCGTGCCGGCGGGGAGCGACCTGGATCGCGTCACCCACTATCTGACGGTGTCGATCCAGGACCTGGCGGGCAACCCGGCAAGCGACGTCTATGGCTATGCGGTTCGCGACTTCCCCTTCGGACAGCCCATGGCCAACCTGCAGACCGTCTACCTGGATTTCGACGGCAACCAGGGGCCGGGCTCCTTCAGCGAGGATCTTCGCGAATACGGACTCGCCTCCGATGCCACGCCAGAAGCCCAGGCCCTGGAGCCGCAGATGCGCGCCATGCTGATCTCCGAGATCTTGCGGCGGGTGCGCCCCTACTACGGTCTCGACGCAGACGGCACTCCCGGGCCCGATGCCGCCAACGTGGCCATCACCGACAGCGACCCGGGCCTGCCGCGAGCGCGCCTGTGCGTGGGGGGCGATTCCGGACCCGGCGGGAAACTGCTGGGAGCGAGCTTCATGGACGTGCACAACTCCGAGGAGAACTCCAACGACTGTGGCGGCGGGGCCGGCGTCTTCCCCCAGGCCATCGACAACCTCTGGGGCACCGACCCGCAGTACCAGACGAACATCCACCCCCTGGATCCGGACGAGGGCGGCGTGCCCGTGGGCGAGCACCCGGAGGACGCCAGCGTGCTCGCGCCCGGTTTCGACCTGGGCACGGCAACGGCCGCCCAGATCACCCGGGTGGCCCAGATCGTGAACGGCGTGGAAGTGTTCGCCCAGATCCTGGCTACGGCGATCGCGCACGAGACCGGCCACGCCTTCGGGCTGGTGGCCCATGGCCCCACGCCCGGAGGCCTCTATGGGGGGGCGTCGGGCGGCAAGGCCGACCACAACGTGAACATCTCGGGAGGCACCCCCTTCGAGAACTTCCTGATGAACTCCGGCGGGTCGTTCACGTTCGGCGAGATGACCGGCCGCGGGGTTCCCCTGCCCGTCTTCCGCCCGCTGGCGTGGGCCTATCTGCACGATCGGGTGGTGGTCGACGGCGACGTGACGGGGCTCTTCGATCCGCCCGCCATTACGTCGGTGTCGCCGAACCCAGCGGTGTATCCGGATTGCTGCACACCCGTAGCGATCGCGATCTACGGTTCGAATTTTTTGGCGCCAGGACCGCCCTTCGTGGAATTCCACATCCCGGGCGACACGCCTGGTGAGTTGTTCAACCTGGTGGTGCGGGACGCCGGCCTGCCCAGCGAGCGCATCGAGGGCGTCATCAGCCCCTTCGTCACGGTGCTCCCTGGCTTCTACGACGTGACCGTCATCGGAGACGATGGACAGGTCGTCACGGCCGTAGACGCGCTGGAGGTGCATTTCTGATGCGGGCACGACGCGTCAATCGCCTCTGGGTGGCGGCGCTCTTCCTGGGAACTCCGCTATTCCTGGGGGCGCCCTGCGGCAGCGGCGAAGGCGGCCCGATCGCTGCGCTTCGCGCTGAGCCCGCCCAGGTGATCTACTTCGCGGGCGGCTACTA
Source organism: Deltaproteobacteria bacterium (assembly GCA_032128115.1). Lineage (GTDB taxonomy): Bacteria > Myxococcota_A > UBA9160 > UBA9160 > SMWR01 > JAQBHB01. The sequence continues at coordinate 6,071 of JAQBHB010000012.1, forward strand.
CATGAAGGTGAACGTCTACGCCACCGTGGATCAGCCGGCACACGCCTGGGAATTGAATCTCGGTTGGAACACCGCGATCCTGGACCACCTGTTCACGAGCCCGGCGCCCGAGTCCGACGACGACGGCGTCTTCTTCCACGGCCCGGACCTGGACGAGGCGGCCGGCACCCTGGGCTTCGCCGACCTGCGCCACGGAAGCTCGGGCCTCACCGGCGACTCTCGCATTGCCGAGGTGTGGTTCGTTGCGTGGCATGGCGGCACCGCCAACGTCACCATCGACGGCGGGCTTTCCACCGATGAAGGTGAAGCCTTCACGGTGATCGCCAACCTCAACGGTACCTTCCCCATCACCCCCTGAAGCCCGGTTGTCCCAACGCCATCAGGCGCGCCCGCGCGTGGATGGCCATGGGGTCCGCCGGGTGGGCAACCGCCAGCACCCGCAGGTAGAGTTCGCCCGCCATCTCGTTGTCGCCCTCTTCCTCGGCCAGCACGGCGCGCTGGTGCAGCGCCTGGGTGTGGCGCGGGTCGATCGTGAGGGCGCGCTCGAATTGCTCGCGTGCGGCGTCCCGGTCCCCCGATTCGCGCCGCAGGTTGCCCACCTGCACGTGCAGGAGCGGATCGTCATCCCGTTTCTCCAGCTCCTGCTGCAGGATCGCTTCCGAGGCCGACGCGAAACCCGCCTTGTAGAGCAGCGTTGCGTGCACCACCGGATCCTCTGCGAGTCCCCGATCGGCCTCGATCGCCGCCTCCCAGCTCTCTAGCGCGGCCTTGTTCCGGCCCAGGGCGTTGTAGAAGCTGGCGCGCCCCATGGCGCGGATCACGAATTCTCCGTCGCTCGCCTGCTCGAGCGGCCGAAACAGGTCGGGCGCGTCCACATCCACGGGCTCCCAGTTCCGGTCGTCGTTGGCGCGCACGAACAGGGCCGCCACCTCGTCTACCTGCACCAGCACCCAGTTGGAGTTGAAATAGAGCCATCGCAGGATCGCGTCGGACGCGATCAGGCTGTAGTGCACCAGCACGACGCCGAAGTGGTACTCCTTGTCGAGCATCCGGAATCGCTCCGGCACGCCGCCCTGGAGCTCGATGAACTTCTCGGAGCCGTAGACCTCCAGGCGTCCGTCGGTCATCACCTTGTAGTCGGGCCACAGTCGCCAGATCAGATAGCCCCCGTCGGCCATGTGGTGCGCGATGGGTCCCGGTGGACGCTGCTCGGCGATCCACTCGGCCTGTTGGGTCGGAAAGAAGACCTCCATCACCCCGAATCCGAACTGGCGGTGGGCGCCGATGCGACTGAAGAACTCCCCGCGCGCCACATCGAGCGTGGTGGCGAACAGGAACAGGCCCGTCGCCGCTGCCGCCGCCGTGCGCAACCGCGGTGGCAAGGGGCGGCGGTCCAGGATTTCGTTCCAGTTGCGCACGGCGATGGGAGCCGCCACCAGGGCGAAGAGCGCGAGATTCCGCTTCGCGCCCAGTGCCAGGTAGAGAAAGGCCACCCACATCAGCACGTCGCTGCCCTGGAGGCGGCGCCAGTTGAGTGCCATGCCCAAGAACGACGCCAACGCCAGCACGGCCACGAAGCCCAGGGCCACCGAGTTCAGGGGCTGCTCCCCGCCCACAGGCGGGATCAACTCGGCCACGATCGACCCGAACGTGCCTCGCTCGTCCACCGGGCCGATCATGCCCAGCTGTTGCAGGGGATACAGGGCGCCCTCGATGAAATTGGGGTTGGCGAACGAGGCCAGCACGGAGAGGGCCACCACGGCGGCCAGGCGTTGGATTCGATCCCGGCGCAGGGACTGGTCGGGATACAGGATCGGCCGCAACACCTCCGCCGCCAGGTAGATCCCGCACACGGCGATCCCCAGGGCGAAGAGCCCGTGCAGGTTCACCCAGATCAGCTGCACCCCGACGATCCCGTACACCCAGGCGTCGCCGCGCCGCTGAAAGCGATCCAGCAGCGCCAGGATGGCGGCCAGGCACAAGAAGGTGGGAAGCTCCGGGCGCGGCATGATGCGGTCGCAGGTGATCAACAGCATCAGGCCCAGGAACGCGCACGTGAGGTAGGGACGCTCGCGCCGGGTTCCGATGCTGGCGAGCAGCGCCACCAGCCCCAGCATCAGGACGGCCTTGCCCCACACCACCGCGCCGTGGCCCCCCAGCTGGAACAGGCCGTGAAGGCCCAGCTGGTGGAGCCAGTGGATGTCGATCCAACGGGCGCCGGGAACCGTGTAGGTGTAGGGGTCGAACCGGGGCACGGAGCCGGTCTCGGCGATGAGGGCGCCGGTGCGCAGATGCCACCAGTAATCGAAGGAACGGATCGTCTGCAGCGAGAACGCCGTGGCAAGGCCCGCCAGCAGCAGCCAGGGCACGGCTCGCGCCAGACGCGTTCTCGTGGCAACGGCCTCCATCAGAGATCCCAGAAATAGTCCTTGTTGGAGAGCTCGGGCTCGATCTCTCCCGCCGACGAGCGCAGGCCCGGAGGCACGCCTTCGCCGCTCAGCAATCGCTCGATGTGCTCCTCCAGGTCGACGGTTTCGCGCTCCCAGTACTCGGCCGTGCCGAAGTGGGGAAACGCCGCCGGAAACGCCGAGTCCTCCCAGCGCCGCGCGATCCAGGCCGCGTAGAAGACGAACCGGAAGGCGCGCAGGGGCTCCACCAGGCGCAGCCAGCGATCGTCGAAATCGCGGAACTGGCGGTACGACTCGATCAACAGGTCACGCTGGCGGGCGCCCTCGCCGTCGCGCCCGGGAAGCAGCATCCAGACGTCCTGCACCGCCGGCCCCACCACGAAGTCGTCGAAGTCCAGGAAGAACCAGCCTTCGTCGCCCCGCAACAGGTTGCCCAGATGGCAGTCGCCGTGGATGCGGTGAACGGGAACGTCTGCGCTCCACTCCTCGTAGAGTTGCGCCACCTTCTCCACCGCCGCCCGATAGCGCGGCGCCCACTCCACGGGGAGGAAACCCTCGTCCTCCAGGAAGTCGAGCGGCGTGAGCGCACTGACGCTCGCGGAGAGTCGCAGGCGATGATCGGCGCTCCCCGCCGCCCCCACGTTGTGGATGCGGGCCAGCAGTCGGCCCAGGATGCGGATCTCGTCGTCGCGCAGTTCGTCCGGCGAGCGGCCCCCGGTGCGGGGCCAGACTGCGTAGTAGATGCCCTCCACCTGATGCAGGGTGTTCCCATCGGGAAACACCAGCGGCGCGCACACGGGAATCTCCGCCTCCCGGAGTTCGCTCAGGAAGCGGTGCTCGTCCAGGATCGCATCGCGCCCCCAGCGTCCCGGGCGGTAGAACTTCGCCACCACGTGGGCGCCACTGGAAAGCCTCAGGTCATAGACACGATTCTCCAGACACGTGAGGGGCGTGCAGTGGCCCGTCGGGTCGAAGCCGCCGGCCTCCACCGCCCGCAGCACCCGGTCGGGCGTCAGCTCGAAGAAGAATTCAGACATGGGCCACGCAGGATACAACGCCCCCGACCTCCGCGTGCGACTCCCAGGGGCTTCGCACCGGGATCTCGACATTTGCCGCAGAGTGGCAGATTCGTTAGTTTTCCCGGGCACTTGCGGGAGTGCTTCCATGGCGTACAAATCTCGAAAACCCGAACGCGAACGGCCCTGGTTGTTCCGAACCTATTCGGGCCACTCCTCGGCTCGGGCCAGCAACGAGTTGTACCGGAGCAATCTGGCCAAGGGTCAGACGGGGCTCTCGGTGGCGTTCGACCTGCCCACCCAGACCGGCTACGACGCCGATCACCCCCTGGCCCGGGGCGAGGTGGGCAAGGTGGGCGTGCCCATCAGCCACATCGACGACATGGCGACCCTGTTCCAGGAGATTCCCCTGGACCGCATGAACACGTCGATGACCATCAACGCCACGGCGGCCTGGCTGCTGGCGCTCTATAGCGCCGTCGCGGAACGCAACGGCGTGGCCGCCTCGGCTCTCCAGGGAACGACCCAGAACGACATCATCAAGGAGTACCTGTCCCGGGGCACCTACATCTTCCCGCCCGGACCCTCCATGCGACTCATCGCCGACATGGTGGCCTACACGGTCGATGCGATCCCGCGCTGGAACCCCACCAACATCTGCTCATACCACCTGCAGGAAGCCGGGGCGACTCCGGTTCAGGAGATCGCCTATGCCTTCGCCACGGCTCTGGCGGTGCTCGACAGCGTCCGCGACCGCAGTGACGTTCCCGCTGCGGCCCTGCCCCGGGTGGTGGGCCGCGTCTCGTTCTTCCTCAACTCCGGCATCCGGTTCGTGGAGGAGATCTGCAAGGTGCGCGCCATGGCCGAGCTCTGGGACCAGCTGACCCGAGAGCGCTACGGCGTCGGGGATCCCGGGCTTCGGCGCTTCCGGTACGGGGTGCAGGTGAACAGCCTGGGGCTCACCGAGGCCCAGCCCGAGAACAACTCGATTCGCATCGCCCTGGAGGCCCTCGGCGTCACCCTCTCGAAGAACGCGCGCTGCCGCGCCCTGCAGCTCCCGGCCTGGAACGAAGCACTGGGTCTGCCGCGCCCCTGGGACCAGCAGTGGTCGCTTCGGATCCAGCAGATCCTGGCCTACGAGACCGATCTCCTGGAGTACGAGGACCTCTTCGATGGCTCCCACGTGGTGGAGGCACGGACCCGCGAACTGGTGGAGGCTGCGCGCCAGGAGATCGACCGCGTGCTGGAGATGGGGGGCGCGGTCGCGGCCGTCGAGAACGCCTACATGAAGCAGCAGCTGGTGGCGTCCCAGACCGCGCGCGCACAGGCCATCGAGAGCGGCGAGCAGATGGTGATCGGCGTGAACGCCTACACCGAGACCGAGCCGTCGCCGCTGACCGACGGCCAGCAGATCCTGGTGGTAGACGAATCGGCGGAGCGGGATCAGATCGAACGGCTGGAGGCGTTTCGCACCCGCCGGAACGCAGCCGACGTCGAGGCGGCGCTTCGCAACCTGAAGGACGTGGTGGCCACCGGCGGCAACGTCATGCCCCCGTCGATCCGCGCCGCGCAGGCGGGGGTCACCACGGGCGAGTGGGCGGACACCCTGCGCGGTCTGTTCGGCGAGTACCGCGCGCCCACCGGGGTGGCGGCGGCGCGCCCGATGGGCACGAATCCCCGCAACGACGAGGTTCGCGAGCGTGTCCACGCCCTGTCCGAAACCCTGGGCCGTCCTCTCAAGATCCTGGTGGGAAAACCCGGACTCGACGGACACAGCAACGGCGCCGAGCAGATCGCGGTTCGCGCACGCGACGTGGGCATGGAGGTGGTGTACGACGGAATCCGCCTCACCCCGGAGGAGATCGTCCAGTCGGCGCGCGACGAGGGCGTGCACGTGATCGGACTCTCGGTGCTCTCCGGGTCCCACGGCGTGCTGGTGCGCGACGTGCTCGATCGGCTCCGAAAGGCCGGGCTGGAATCGCTGCCGGTGGTGGTGGGCGGGATCATTCCCGAGGAGGACGCCGACCAGCTGCGCAGCGCGGGCGTGCGTCGCGTCTACACCCCCAAGGATTTCGATCTCACCCGGATCATGCAGGAGATCGTCGACGTGGTGTCGGAGTCCGCCCCTGCCGCGTGATCTCGCCGAACGCCTGCGGGCGGGCGATCGCGACGCCGTGGCAGAGGCCCTGAACCTCACCGACGACCGGCGCCCCGGACCCCGCGCCCGGGCCCTGAGTCTGCTGGACACCCTGGAGCGATCGGCCGCGTTTCCCGGCGCCGCCCGCATCGGCATCACCGGCGCCCCCGGAGCGGGCAAGTCCACCCTGCTGGACGTCCTGGTGCGCAGCCTGCGACCCCGTGGCGAGACGCTGGCGATCGTGGCCGTGGATCCCTCGAGTCGCGAGACCGGCGGCGCCCTGCTGGGCGACCGCATCCGGGTGCGATCCGGTGCGGGCGATCCGGGCGTTTTCATCCGGTCGATGGCCGCGCGCGACCGGCTGGGGGGTCTCGCCGAAGCCACGCGCGCTGGCGTGGCCATCCTGGCCACCCAATTCGACCGGGTCTTCGTGGAAACCGTGGGCGTGGGGCAGTCGGAGATCGGCGTGGCCTCGCTGGCCGACAGCCTCGTGTACGTCCTGAACCCCGACACGGGCGACACGCTCCAGTTCATGAAGGCGGGAATCCTGGAGCTCCCCGACCTGTTCGTGGTGAACAAGGCCGACCTGGGCGCGGCCGCTTCGCGCACGGCGAGCGAGCTCATGAGCGGCCTCGGCGCCGCGGGCGACCGCCGTCGACCACCGGTGATCTCGGTATCGGCGCGCGATGGAACCGGCGTCGAGGCGCTGGTAGACGCGCTCGACGAACACCGACGGGAGCTGGTGGAAGGCCGCGGCCTCGAGGAAAGGCGCGCGCGGGGTCGCGTGACCTACGTGTTGGAGACCCTGGAGCACCGCTACGGCAGCTACGGTGTTGCGCAGCTGGGCGACCCGCGTGCGCTCCGGGACCGGGTCCGAGAGGACCCTCGCTCCTCGTTTCGCCTGGTGGACGACCTGGGCCGGGAACTCGAGGAGACCCTGCGCAAGCCGGCGCCTCCGGAGTAGGCGCCGGTTCAGTTGTCGATGGGCGTCATCGGTATCGGTATGTTGCAGTCCTCCTCCCACTGCCCCGCGATGCAGCGACCGATTCGGCAGCCCATCGCCGGAACCGGCCTTTCGCCACACGGGATGTCCGCGGTGACGTCACAGACCTGCTGCCAGTCACTCCCCACGCACTCGCCGATGTAGCAATCGCGGTCGGGGATCGGCTTGATTCCGCAGCGGATCTCCGGATCCTCGACACACTCCATCTTCCAGAGCCCCTGGGCGCAGCCCCGGATCCTGCAGCCCGGGTCCGGAATCGGCTTCGGTCCACAGGGAACCTCCTGCGGCCGCTCCTGGGCCGCCGCCCACGCACCGGCGGCAACGATGCCGAGAAAGACGAGAACGGCGCCCAGCCTCGGAATTCGCCGGGTCTGTCGATTTCGCAGACTTCCCATGCCCCTGACTCCTTCCGATCCGAGTATAGAGAGGGACCCGAGCGGCTCCAGGCCGCGCTAGGCTTGCCGGCCGAGGGGGGTTGCGGGCTTGAAGCTGCTGCGAGGCGTCCTGATCGCGCTTGCGCTGTCCCTGGTGGCCGGCATGCTGATCGGGACCCTGCTGCGGATGCGCCTGGAGCGACCGGTTCGCTACTGGGGGTCAGCGCCCACGCCCTCCCCACTCGATATCGGCGATGTCCGCGCGCCGGTTCTCCACGCGAGCCATCACGAACAGCAGATCCGAGAGGCGGTTCATGTAGCCGAGCGAGGCGGCCGATTGGGGCTCCTGGCGGTGCAGGGCCACCAGCTGCCGTTCCGCGCGCCGACACACGGTGCGCGCCACGTGGAAGCTAGCCGCCGCGGGTGACCCGCCCGGCAGGATGAAGCGCTGCAGTGGCGCAAGCTCGCCACCCAGGGCATCGATGTGCTGCTCGAGTCCGGCCACGTCCTCGTCGGTGACTTCGGGCACCCCGCTCTTCTCGCGGCGCTTCGCATCGGGCGTGGCCAGGGTTCCTCCCAGGTCGAAAAGGCGACTCTGGATCCGGCACAGGACCTCGCGCAGGTCGTCGTGCCCGGTGGCTGCCGCGCACATCCCGACGAAGGCATTCAGCTCGTCCACCTCTCCATAGGCCTCGACCCGGGACTCGTGCTTCGAAACGCGGGGCCCGCCGAACAGATCCGTCTCGCCCGCATCGCCGCGACGCGTGTAGATCTTCATCCCGACCTGCTCTCGAGCTCGCGGTCGACGATCCGCGCCAGCTCCGGGTCGAGCGCCGGCGCCCGAGCGGGTGTGGGTTCGGTTCCCTCGCGGGTGCGGCGTCGCAGGAACACCACAAGCACGCCGCCGCCCGCAGCGAAGGCCACCACCGGAATCGCATAGGCCGCCAGTCCGAAGCCCGAAGCCCGCGGCGCGCCCCGCACCGAGTCGCCATAGCGCTCCACGAGCTCGGCTTCCACGTCGGCGCGCTCGCGCCCGGCGGCCTCCTGCACCAGGATCCACATCCGGAGGCTCTCGGCCTGGGGACTCGGGCAATCGGCGAGGCTCCGCCCCGGACAGAACGGACTCATGGCCTCGCGCGACAGATCGTAGGCCCAGCCCGCGGGCGTGGGCTCTTCGGCGGTCGCCCCCGCCGGGGCGAGCGGCGCCGCGAGCGCGACGACGACCACAAAGACGAGCGCGAATCCAGCTCGGCGCAATCTCAGATGTCCCAGGGGGCGTTCGTGGGGGAGAACCATCGGATCTTCTCCGGACACGGTGCAGGATAGCGCGCCACCCGTCTTGCGCCGATTTGCCGGCGGGTGTACCCCGGTGGTAGCGTTGCGCCCGGCCGGCTTCGTCCGGTTTCCTCCACGGTGTCCCTCCCCCACCACCTCGGAGCCAAGCGTGGCGGAGATCTACAGTCACTCGCGCCTGTCGAGCTTCGAGGACTGTCCTCGCAAGTTCCAGTATCGATACATCCTGAAGATCCCCCGCGACTCGGAGTCCATCGAAGGCTTCGTGGGCAAGCGCGTGCACGAGGTGCTCGAACGCCTCTACAAGGCGGTGGACAGCGTCGGCGTCCCCTCCCTGGACAAGGTGCTCGACCGCTATCAGCAGCTGTGGAGCGAGCACTACGACGCCGAGCGGATCCGGATCGTGCGCCCCGAGAATCCGGTGGATTTCTATCGCTCCCAGGGCGAGCGCTGCCTCAACAACTACTACCGCCGCTTCTATCCCTTCGACGCCGACGAGACCCTGGGCCTGGAGAAGCACGTTCACTTCGCGCTCGATGACGGCGGCTCGTATCGCATGCAGGGCTTCATCGACCGCGTGGTCCGGACCCGGGACGGCGCCATCGAGATCCACGACTACAAGACGTCCCAACGCATGCCGCGTCAGATCTACCTGGACCGCGACCGCCAGCTGGCGCTCTACCAGATCGCGATCGGAAACCGCTACGGAAGCGACCGACCCGTGCGACTGGTGTGGCACTACCTGGCGCCCAACCGCACGGCCACCTCCACACGCACCCCGGAGCAGCTCGAGCTGCTGCGTACGAATACCATGGAGGTGATCGACCAGATCCGCGCCGAGACCGAGTTCGAACCGCGCACCGGACCGCTCTGCAACTGGTGCGAGTACAACGACATCTGTCCGGCCTTCGCGGCCACGACCGCCTCAACCCGCCCCGCGCCCGAGGAAACCGCCGCTGCGCCGCCTGGGCAGCTCGACCTGCTCTAGCGGCCGGAGGCCGCCGCGGGCTAGTCTGAAGCGCCATGGGTTTGACCATCGAACGCGTTCCCACTCTCTCCGACAACTACACCTACGTGATAGCCTGCGACGAAACCGGCGATGCCGCCGTTGTCGATGCGCCCGAGGCTGCGCCGGTGATGAAGCGGGTGGAATCCATGGGCGTGACGGTCACGAAGATCCTCTCGACGCACCACCACCCGGACCATTCCATGGCCAACCCGGTGCTGGCGAAGCACTACGACGCGCCCGTCTACGGTCACGTCTCGGATGACGGGCGACTGCCGGGCCTGACGAATCCCCTGGAGGAAGGCGACACGGTCGACGTGGGGAAGCAGCGGGCCCGGATCCTGTTCATCCCGGCCCACACCACCGGCCATATCGCCTACGTCTTCGACGAGGCGCAGGCGGTGTTCTGCGGCGACACCCTGTTCGCCGGCGGTTGCGGGCGGCTGTTCGAGGGAACGCCAGAAATGATGTTCCGCGCGCTCCACGAGAAGCTGGGTGCCCTGCCGGACAGCATGCGCGTCTTCTGCGGCCATGAGTACACGCAGAGCAACCTGGTCTTCGCAGCCCACGTGGAGCCGGACAACCAGGCCGTCGCCAAGAAGCTCGAGCACGTGCGTGCGCTTCGGGCCCACGCCGCGGCCGATTGGCACGATGCCACGCCGGACGAGATGAGCATCCCCTCCACCCTGGCGGAAGAACGCGCCACCAACCCCTTCCTGAGAGCCACCGACGCGGAAGACCTGGGCCGCATCCGCGCCCTGAAGGACCGCTTCTAGATCCGGATGATCGACCGGATCAGGTTCGGCAGGCGCGACGTGAACAGGGACTCGGACCAGCTCGTTACCCGCTGGATCGCCTCGAGCGCATCTCCCTTGCCCGACCAGTGCGCCCGCACCACGTCCGGGTGCACGTGGTTCAGCATCGCCGACAGCGTTGCCGCTGCGATTACCACGTCGTCCACCAGGCCGATGGGACCGAGCAGCAACCCGGGTATCAGGTCCACGGGACTCAACACGTAGCCCACCCCAAGCACGGCCAGCAGCTTGGCCCGGCGGGGCACGCGATCGTCTCGGAGCAGCCGCGTCAACAACACCACCAGATCCGGAAGCAGCAGGATCAGGTCGCGCACCCCGGTGGTCCCGCCGGGAGGCGACTCCACCACCTGGCTGCGCATCCGATCGTAGAGGCGCCGCTCCCGCGGATTCAGTTCGATGACGACCGGTTCGTCAGGCACCCGGTCGCCTCCCGGCCCGGTTGTCGTCGTCGAACCGGACGTCGAGGGGCCGATCGCCGCCGTCGAAGTGCTGGGTTGCAAAGATCGTCTCCGGGGCGCTCCAGAGCCGGCGCAGCAGTTCGGGTACGTCGTCCACCAGCGGCAGCGCTTCCACGTCGGAAAGCCGCTGCCACGACACCTCGACTCCGGCCGGTGGAACCAGCGAGGTGCGGGACTCCATCTCGCCGGCGAATACGAACAGCACGTGCGCCCGACCCAGGAGACCCGTCTCGTGGATCACGGCGCGCAGCCGCAGGCCCGAAACGTCCAGACCCGTTTCCTCGCGGAGCTCACGTTGCGCCGCCGCTCGGATGTCCTCGCCCGCTTTCACGTGCCCGCCGATCCCGTTCCAGCGCCCCGGAAAGCGATCGCTGCCATTCGCGTGGCGCAACAGCAGCACGTGATCTCCGCAGCGCAGGAAGACCAGCGTTACCAGGCGAGCTTCGTGGCGCTCGTCACTCACCGGAATCTTCCTCCGAGGTGCCCGACGACACCGTCAGCCGGGGTTCCAGTGCTCCCACCAGAGTGCGTCCCTCCACGTCTCCCAGATCCACGCCCAGAAGCTGCGCCACCGTTGGCGCCACGTCAGCCAGTTGCATGTGGGGTATGCGAACGCCCACGCGTATCCCGCGCCCCCACGCGACGAAGCCAGCGTCCATCTCGGCCCGATTCGGAAGGTAGCCCCAGGCTCCTCGGGTCGCCGCCGGCCGCAGCACGGGCCGACTCGCCGAATTGCCAAACGCGAAGCCGGGCTCGGCCTCCAGCCCGAACCAGGCCTCGGGATCGGCGCCCATCTCCAGCATCTCGCGGGCGGAGATCACGCGGAAGGCGCGCGAGGTCTCGGCCTCCGCAACCAGGGCGCGTCGCGCGCGGACGGCGTCGCTCTCGTTCTCCGCGTAGACGAAGGCGGATCCGCCGTTGGAGCGAACAATTGCCGACCAGGATGCGACGCCAGATTGTGTCGACCCGAGCGTTCCTCCGAGACTCGAACCCGCCATCCGGATCAGGCCCTGCTCGCGCAGGATCGCGTTGGGAAACACGTTCGTGTGCACGTCCAGGACCCCGTGGTCCCCCACCACCAGGATCGCCGCCGACTCGAGTCGCTGGGCCTCGCGAAGGCACGACACCAGGCGCGCCACCAGGGCATCTGCACCCGCAAAGGCGGCGGCCACCCGCGGAGAGTCCGGGCCGAACCCGCTCAGCGCGTCGCGCGTCTGGGACAGGTGCAGCAGCAACAGGTCCGGCGGTTCGGAAGACCCGAGCCCGTCGCAGGCGAGCGCGACCAGCACCGCATCGCGCTCGGGCCCGGGGCGATCTGCCTCGGGAGCGCTCCCGCCCGCTCGCGCAGCACCCTCCAGAAGATCGGGCGTGGCCGCGTCGGCGAGCACGCCCAGCCAGGTCTCGCCCCGGCGGCTTGGCGAAAGATCCGGGATCAGCTGGGGAATCGAGGCCCCCACGGTGGAGGGCCAACCCAGGGCCAGCACCCGACGGCCGTCCTGGGCCGCCACCTGCCACAGGGTGGGAGACCGCAGGTGACTCACGTGCCAGTAGGGCGTAACGCGCACGCCCTTGGCGCCGAGCAGACGGTCCGAGACGATCCCGTGGGCTGCGGGCAACTGACCGCTGAGCAGGGTGGCATGAGCCGGATAGGCGGCAGCCGGAGCCACGGACCGGACCGCCCCGGCAGAGACCCCCCGTCGCGCCAGGGCGGCCAGAACCGGCATGTCCACGCTGCCCGGCGCGCCCGTATAGCGTCGCGACGTGAGACCACTCAGGGACACCAGGATCACCGGGGCCGGGAGCGACCCGTCCCGGGCGAGCACGGGAAGCACCATCGGCTCGACTTCGGGCAGCGGGCGCCCCGTCCCGGCACACGCCAGGGCCAGCAGGCCCAGCGCCAGCATTCCCCCGCGGCCGACCCTCATGCCACCTCGTGCCGGAAGGCCGGCTCCTCCTCGAGCCGCCTCATGGCGCCCAGCTGGTGTGCGCCCAGGGCGCGCCGCCCCCCGGATGAACACGCGCCTGCGACGTCGCCCGGCCATCAGCTGAAGATCCCCTGGCGCTCGCGCAGTCCCCGATCCAGGAGCTCGTCGATCGCCGCCTTCACCCGTGCGACGCGGGCCTCGATCCCGGCATCGTCATCATCCCCGTCTCCCGAGAATCGCAGGGGCTTCCCGAAGTAGATCCGGTACCGCACTGGCAACGGCAGGATGCCCGCTGGTCCCAGCCAGGGAAAGCCCAGGGTGATGGGAAACGCGGGCATGCCCAGCAGCTTCGCAAGGCCCTTCAGGTTGGCAAGTCCCGGCTGCTGCTCCTCGGAGCCGACGATGCCCACCGGCACCACCGGCACCCCCGTCTCCAGGGCCAGGCGCATGAATCCCAGCCCGAATCGCTGCAGCTGGTAGCGCTGGATGAACGGCTTGCTGATGCCCCGCACACCCTCGGGAAACACCATCACGCACTCGCCGTTGCGCAGCATGTGCACGCAGTTCTCCGGCGTTCCCACCATGGCTCCGCCCCGGGCCAGAGCCACACTCACCCAAGGCAACCGCGGGATCCAATACTCGCCCATGGGGCGCGCGATACGCGGCGGGTCGGCCTCGAGCAGGAGCGCGGTGGAGAGCATGGCACCGTCGAAGGGAAGCTGGCCCGCGTGGTTTGCCACCAACAGCATCGCCCCGCTGGGCAGTCGATCGATGTCGAAGGTCTTTACCCGGAAGTACCAGCGGTAGAGAGCCACCACTGGCAGGGCCATGCGCCCCATCCACTCCGGATTGAGCCCGTAGGGGTCGTAGCCGAATTCGTTCAGATGATTCGGCAGCTTGCGCAACCGCTCGCGGATCTCGCGCTGCAGCTTGCGAGCCGAAAGCGGAAGCAGGGCCCCCACCAGATCGGCGAGAGCCCCCTTCGCGCCCGACCGCGGTCCTGCCGCCATCCCCATCACCCTAGCGCCGGAGACTCTGGAAGGTTTCTTCCAGGCCGAACAACGGCCGGAAGTTGGTCGCCTCCACGAAGCGCTCGCCGTTCACCGTGATGGGAAACTTCAGATAGTCCAGGGCGCCCGGCGGATACGGAATGATTCCCCAGCGGAACAGGCGGGCGAATAGCGGCCGGATGATGGACTCGGGAATCGGGAACGCGGTGCCCCCGGTCTCCCGAATGGCCGCGTGCAGGGGCACCTCTCCCGGGCCCGTCACGTTGAAGACGCCCTGGAGACCTTGCTCGAGCGCCAGGGCGATGGCCTCGGAAAGATCCTCTTCGTGGATGAACTGCATCATGGGATCGAAGCCCATCACCGTGGGCACCCGGGGCTCCCGCAGGTACTGACCGATCATGGAGTGGACGTAGTAGCCGAGCACGTTGACCGGGCGAAGCACGCAGGTGCGCAGATGCGGGTATCGCCACAGGAAGGCCGACGCCAGGGTATCCACCTCCACCATGTCGCGAATTTCCGGGTAGCTGCGGCTGGCCGAGAGGGGAGAGTCCTCGTCCATGTAGTAGGGATTCTCGGGTTCCGCGCCGTAGACGTACGTGCTCGAGAGCACCACCAGGGACTGCACGCCGTGGTTCACGCAGTGGTCGAGAAGCTGCTTGGTGCCGCGCACGTTGACGTCGTGGCGAATCCGCTGGCCGGACCGGAAGTGCCGGACGAAGCCCATGTGGACCACCGCCGTGGGCAGCTCGGTACGGATCACGTCCTCGAACTTCTTCTTGCGAACGTCCACCACGTGGACCGCGACCTCGGGCGGGTGGCCCTCCCAGGGCACCCGATCCACACCGCAAACCTCGTAGTTTTCGAGCAGGCGCCGGGTCAGGAGCCGGCCCTGACCACCCGAGATGCCCGTTATCAGAACTTTTTCCATTGAAACTCCGAGGGGTTACGCTAAAGCCCCCGAGCCGGTGCGGTACGGACTCGGCGGGCGTCGTGGTGTAAAGTAGCCGCCCCAGAGGGGTCTCGTGGTTGAACCTTCAGCGCGCTTCGAAGATGTCAAGATTCCGCTTCCCGACCCGGTGCACGGCCTCTCGGAGGTCTCCGGAGCGCTGGGCGTGCCGCGCTGGTGGCCCACCGGCTCCCGCGTCAGCATCGCCCTGGCCCATGGCGCCGGAACCGACTTCGCGAACCCGCTGGTGGAGTATCTCCACCGGGAGCTGACCGAGCGCCGGTACCTGACCCTTCGGTTCAACTTCCCGTTTGCCGAAGCCAAGAAGCGCCGGCCCGACTCCATGCAGGTCCTGCGGCGCACCTTCCGAGCGGCCATCGGCGCGCTCGCCCGCGATCCCACCGCGGCGCCAGCCCACCTGTTCCTGGGCGGGATCGGCCTGGGAGCCCAGGTGGCCGCCGAGGTCGCGGGCGCCCGCGTGCGGGTGGACGGGCTCTTCCTGATGGGCTTTCCGTTGCACCCCCAGGACAAGCCGGAAGAGGTGCAGGCGGACGAGCTGTTTCGCGTGGTCTCGCCGGTGCTGTTCTCCCAGGGCAGCCGGGACCGCCGCTGCAACCTGGACGCGCTGCGGCGAACACTTTCGCGGGTGGGGGCTCCCACCACACTGCACGTGAGCCAGGACGCGGACCACAAGTTCAATGTGCTCAAGAAATCCGGGCGCACGCCGGCAGACGTGCACTCGGAGCTGATGGAGTTGATCGACGGCTGGATCGAGAAGGTGCTGGGACTGTGAGCGACACCAGCGACCTGTATTTCCAGCAGCTCCCGGTGGGCCAGATGGCGAACCTGGCCTACCTGATCGGCAGTCTCGAAAGCCGCGAAGCCTATCTGGTGGATCCGGCCTGGAGCGTGGACGCCCTGCTCGATCGGGCCGAGGCCGACGGCATGAAGGTGGTGGGCGCCCTGGCCACCCACTACCACCAGGACCACGTGGGCGGCCACATCATGGGATTCGACATCGAAGGCGTGGCACGCCTGCTGGAGCGCCACCCGGTGCCCGTTCACGTGAACGAGAACGAAGCCGACGGAACCCGAAAGGTCACCGGCGCCTCCGAATCGGATCTGGTGCGCCAATCCGGTGGCGATGTCCTGACCACAGGAGACATTCGCATAAGGCTGCTGCACACCCCCGGCCACACGCCCGGATCCCAGTGCTTCCTGGTGGAGGAGAAGGGGCACCCCGCCCGTCTGATCTCCGGCGACACCCTGTTTCTGGGAAGCTGTGGTCGGGTCGATCTCCCCGGCGCCGACCCGGAGGCCATGTACCGCAGCCTGAACGAGACCCTGCGCGCGCTTCCGGATGAGACCCTCGTGTACCCGGGTCACCTCTACTCGCCGGAGGCCTTCGGCAGCCTGGGCGAGCAGAAGATCAGCAACCCGTTCCTGCGGGTCGCGAGCCTCGAGCGATTCCTGGCGCTGATGGGGGCGTGAGCGCCCCGGTCAGCTGGGGTTGCCCACGACGATCTCACCGTCGAGTCGCTTGGCGGCGGCCCCTGCCGACGCTCCTGGATCCGGACGCACCACCTTGTAGCGATAGCGCCCCGGCTTGAGCTGGCAGAAGCTCGCGAACTCGCCCAGGTGGATCGGGGCCGAGCGCAGCTCGTCATCCTTCAGCGAGAAATTGACCAGGCTGTGGCAGACCATGGAGCGCGCGACTTCGCGCTCGAACACCACCACCGACGGCTGACCCGAATAGCTGATCCAGGCCACGATCTCGCCCTCTTCCAGCGTCACGCGACGCGGGTTGAGGGCGTGATCGGTGATCACCACCGCCTCGCGCTCGGTGGTGCGAATGTGATCGGCGTTCAGGTTCGGGATCAAGCCCGGGGTCTCGTACGGGATCTCGGTGGGCCGATCGTCGGCCGCCGAGCCCGGCGCCGGCAGTCCGGCCAGCATCGGGAGTGCCGCAGCGACGACGAGAACGGAGCGGCGAAGAGACGTGAGAAAACGCATGGGGTCTCGAACCTCCTTGGGATACCGCTCCTTGGAAATACCGGAAGTCGGCGGCGCGCCTGGAGTGTTTATATCAGACCCGACGCGGCCTTACGCTCGCATTCCGCATCCGGGCAGCGGAGCCGCCGCCAAGCCCGCTTCGAAGTCGCGACCGAACGCCTAAGCCCCTGAATCAGAGTCACTTTTCAAATCGCGTCCGCTTGAAATTGACATTCGCGTCAGGTAGGGTCCACGCGCCTCATCGGCCCCCCGGAGCGTCCCGCTTCGGGGCCTTTCCCTTCCGGAGCCCACCCCCATGAAGATCATCGTCTGCATCAAACAGGTGCCGCACCAGGACGCACGCCTGGAGATCGCAGGCGACGGCACCTGGATCCAGGAAGAGAACATCAAGTTCGAGATCAACAGCTACGACACCTACGCACTGGAGGAGGCACTCCGCACCAAGGACGCGGGCGAGGCCGAGGTGATCGCGGTGTCGATCGGCCCCGATCGCGTGACCCAGGCGCTGCGCACGGCGTTGGGCATGGGCGCCGACCGAGCGATCCATGTCAAGGACCCGGAGGCCGACGGCTCGGACACGCTGGGTCTGGCGAAGATCCTGGCATCGATCGTCAAGGCGGAGAGCCCGGACCTGATCTTCATGGGCCTGATGTCCGACGACGGCAACTTCGCCGCGGTGCCACCCATGCTCGCGGAGCTGGTGGGCATGTCGCACACCACTGCCGCCGTGAAGGTGGAGCGCAGCAACGGAACGCTGCGGGTCGACCGCGAGATCGAGGGCGGTGCCCACGAGGTTGTGGAGCTCAAGGTTCCGAGCGTGGTGGCCGTGCAGACCGGCATCAACCAGGTTCGTTACGCCTCGCTCAAGGGCATCATGGGGGCCAAGAAGAAGCCCTTCGAGGTGAAGACGCTGGCCGACCTGGGCCTGGTGGGACAGGTGGGCGCCGGCGCCGCCAAGCTGAAGGTCGAGCGGATCAGCGCGCCCGTGAAGGGCAAGGGAGCCCAGATCCTGAGCGGATCGACCGACGAAATCGTCAAGGGCCTGGTTGGCAAGATCAAGGAGCTCGGCCTCCTCTAGGAGCGCCGAAGCCACACGGGAGATTCACCGATGGGAAACATCCTCATCGTCGCCGAGATCCAGAACGGAAACATCCGGGAGGCCAGCTTCGAGCTGGCCTCGTTCGCCCACAAGCTGGCAAGCGCCGGCGGGCACCAGGTGGCGAGCCTGGTGGCCGGCCTGGGCGTGGCCGCCCTGGCCGAGGAGTTCTCCAAGAAGGGCGGCGGCAACGTCTATGCCGCCGACCACGAGCTGTTGCAGAACTACAGCGCTGACGCTCTGGGGGCGGCGGTGAAGGCGGCCATCGAGGCCTCCGGGGCCGACGTGGTGCTGTTCTCCAACACCCCCACCGGCTGGGACGTGGCGCCCCGGATCGCCGCGGCGCTGGACGCGGGGTTCGTGAGCGATTGCTTCTCGCTGGACGTGGAGGACGGCAAGATCGTCTACCAGCGGCGGGTCTTCAACGGGAAGCTCAACGCCCGCGTGAGCATCTCGAGCGACAAGGCCGTCGCCACGGTACAGCCCGGGGCGACCGCCGCCTTCGAGGGAACTACGGACGGCAGCGTGACGGCCCTTCCCGTCTCCCTCTCGGCCGACCAGCTGGGCTCGCGCTACGTGGAAACCAAGATCGCCGAGACCAAGGGAGTCGACCTCACCAGGGCCGACATCATCGTGTCGGGAGGCCGGGGCGTGGGCGCCCCGGAAAAATTCCCCGAGGTGATCCAGCCCCTGGTAGACGCCCTGGGTGCCGCCATGGGGGCATCTCGCCCCGTGGTGGACGCCGGTTGGCTTCCCCACGCGCACCAGGTGGGATCGTCGGGTCAGGTGGTGCAACCGAAGCTCTACATCGCCTGCGGCATCTCCGGGGCCATCCAACACCTGGTGGGCATGAAGACCTCGAATTTCATCATCGCCATCAACAAGGACGCGGACGCCCCGATCTTCGAGGTCGCCGACCTGGGCGTGGTGGGTGACTTGTTCGAGGTGGTGCCGGCACTCACCGAAGCGGTTCGGGCCGCGAAGGGCTGAGGCCAAACGATAAGTTCCAAACGCTGTTCGAAGCTGCGCCGGGTCCGGCCTTTTTTTTTCAACCTGATACACTCCGTCAGCGTTGACACCTCCCCCAGTTGAGAGTACGCAGGGGCGTTGTCCGCGAACAGCGTCCGTTGCCTCAGCCGCAGAGTCCGAACTGCTGTAGCTGATCCTCCAGAGTTGGACGTACTGACGTAGAGCGCCCGCGAGGGGGGTCGAGTGCTCAGTCCGCGTCGTATCGCCTTCATCAATGAGAAGGGCGGTAGCGCAAAGACCACGCTGGTGGTGAACCTGGCGGCCTACCTGGCGCTGCACCGGGGCCGGCGCGTCTTGTGCATCGATATGGACCCCCAGGGCCAGCTCGGCAAGGTCCTGGGCCTCGATGTCCACCGCAGCAAGCGTTCGGCCATCGAACTCCTGCTCGACACGGTGCTTGGCGATCCGGGACTGGATCGGCCGGCCGCCGCGGCTCCCGGCCAGGCCCCGGGGTCCGCCCTGCCGATCACCCGGACCCACATCCCGAACCTGAGCGTCATCGTCGCCAACAAGTCGCTCGCCCTGTTCCCCGCCTGGGACGGCGGCAGCGGCAGCGACCCCACCCGGCGCCTGATGGACGTGCTGGATGCGTCGACGGAGCTCGACCGCTTCGACTTCGTCCTGTTCGACGCTCCGCCCTCTTTCGGCGCGCTCACGCTCAACGTGCTGCGCGCAAGCCACGAGATCGTGGTGCCCGTGCCCCTCACCTTCCTCGCCATGGACGGCTGCGCCGAGTTGATGCGCACCGTCGATACCGTGCGGCGCCGCTACGATCACCCGGACCTGGCCATCACCATGGTGGTGCCCACCTTCTACCGCCGCACGCGCTTGGCCCACGAGATCCTGGAGCGGCTGAAGAAGCGGTTCCCCAAGGAGATCGCGCACACGGTGGTCGGCTACCACGTGAAGATCGACGAGGCCCAGTCCCGGGGACTCTCCATCTTCGAGTACGCACCGCACGATCGAGGCGCGAAGGTGATGGCACAGCTGGCCGAGGAGCTCGAGCTTCGCGGCCAGCCCCAGGAGCAGGGATCCGTCACATGAACCCCCCCGAGTCCACCGCCCCCGGCGAGTCCCGCCTGAAGGCCCTGATCCCGCTGACGGAGGCCAGCGCCCTGGGATCGGACCCGTTTGCGGAGGCCGTGGACGTAGATCCCTTCGAGGAGCGCCTGGACGCCCTGGCGCTTGCGCCCTCGCCCAGCGTGCGTGCAGCGCCGGTCGGGGTCCGCCGGGCAGCCCCTCCGGATCGGCGTCCCCGCGCGGAGCCGGCCCTGGCACGGATCCACCGCCGGCGCTGGACCACCACGCCGTCGATGGGAGAGATCGACCTCCCCGAGGCCAACGGCTGGATCGACAAGGTCCTGGGAGAGAACGAGCGCCGCCGCCTGGCCGCACTCACCCACCTGGTCGAGGGCGAGTCGCGCTACGACCGCTACGGCTTCTCCCCCGGCGCGATCAAGACCGTGTTCCCCATCTTCTACGCCCTCTACCGGCTCTATTTCCGGGTGAAGAGCGAGGGCCACGAGAACATCCCCAGCGAGGGCCCGGCGGTATTGGCCGCAAACCACGGCGGTCTGCTGCCCTTCGACGGCGCCATGGGCGTGGTGGACCTGCTCCTCAACACCGACCCGCCCCGGCTCGCCCGTGCCATCGTCGATCGCTGGGCCGGTAGCCTGCCGTGGGTGAATGTGTTCTACGCCCGGGTGGGACAGGTGGTCGGGACCCGTGAGAACTTCAGCGACCTCCTGGATGACGGTCAGCTGGTGTTGGTGTTTCCGGAGGGCGTGGACGGCATCCGCAAGACCTACGCGCAGCGCCACCGTCTCCAGCGATTCCGTATGGGCTTCGTCGAGCAGGCCCTGCGCCGCGGCGCGCCCATCGTCCCGACCGCCGTGCTGGGAAGCGACGACCAGACCCCCATCCTCTACGACGTGAAGCCCCTGGCGCGCCGGCTGGGACTGCCCGTGGCGCCCATCACGCCCACCTTCCCGTGGCTGGGCCCGCTTGGCCTGCTTCCGTATCCGGTGTCGTACCGGATCGTGTACGGCGAGCCGCTGCGCTTCCACGAGCGCTTCGGTCCCGAGGGCGCCGACGATGCGCGCCTGGTGCGCTACCTGGCCAACCAGGTCCGGCGCGAGATCCAGCAGCTGATCGATCGGAGCAGCTCGTGACCAACGTGCTGGTCACCCACGCCGACGAGCCCATCGGGCGGCGCGTGGTGAAGTCACTCTTCCACGACGAAGACGTGGGGCGGATCCTGGCCATCGGCAACGGACCTCCGCCGCGCGCATTCGACCGCTTCCTGGGAGCCCCCGACGCCCGGTTGGCCTACGCGCGCCTGGATCTCGCAAAGCACCGCCCGGTGAGCGATCTGTT
The DNA here is from genome assembly GCA_032128115.1 of Deltaproteobacteria bacterium. Taxonomy (GTDB): domain Bacteria; phylum Myxococcota_A; class UBA9160; order UBA9160; family SMWR01; genus JAQBHB01. The sequence continues at coordinate 26,976 of JAQBHB010000012.1, forward strand.
CCACTCCAGCCGCTTTCGCGGTGCCGAGATCGACGCGGTGGTTCACATTCCGCGGCACGGAGCGCCGGCGGCAGACGCGGCCCCCATCGTGGCGGGGCTGGCGGAGCGCACGGCCGAGGCCCGCCTGGTGCTCCAGCACTGCCTGGAAGAAACGTCCGTGCGCAGCCTGGTGGCTCTCGGAAGCGCCTTCGTCTACCGGCTGCCGCCCGGCAACGCCAACCGACTCGACGAGGACAGCGAGCTGGATCTGGACCCGGACGTGAGTCCCGAGATCCGTTCCTGGATCGACTGCGACATGATCTTCCACGGCGAGGTCCACAACGACCGCCTGCGGGTGGTGCTGCTTCGGGTGGCCACGGTGGTGGCCGAGGGCGGATACGTCTACCTGAACCCCTCTCTGGCCGGACGACCGGGGCTGCGCATCCAGGCCCTCGGCTTCGACCCCATCTGCGCCCTGGTCTCCGACAAGGACGTGGCACGGGCGGCACGGGCCTCGCTGCACGCGCCTCATTCGGGCATCTACAACATCGCGGGCGCCGAGGCGCTGCCCCAGTCGCTGCTTTCCCACTGGACCGGGCGTTCCAGCATCTCCGTACCGACCCCATTGCTCGGCTGGGTCGGCGCGGCGGCTCGCCTGCTGGGTCTCGAGTCGCTCGGCTCGGGCCTGAAGGCGCCCCACCTGCGCTACGGCTTCACCCTGGACACGCGCCGCGCCGAGAGCGAGCTGGGCTTCCGCGCCAACTACCGGGTAGGACTGGCGCGCGCCGGAGACGGCGCCCTGCGCCTGGAAACCGCCCCCGTCTGAGGGCGGCGGCGGCCAGCGCCGGCCAGAATCGGTAGACTGACGCGTCCAGTTCCACCCGAAACCAGATCCCGCGGAGCGGCCATGGCCGTTGATACCTCTCAGTTCCGGAACGGTCTCAAGATCGAAATCGACGGCGAGCCCTTCTCCATCGTCTATTTCCAGCACGTGAAGCCCGGCAAGGGCGGCGCCTTCGTGCGCACCAAGATCAAGAACCTGAAGTCCGGCCGCGTCCTCGATCGGCGCTTCCGGGCCGGCGAGAAGGTGGAGAAGGCCGACATCGAAGACCGCAAGATGCAGTTCCTGTACCACGACGGTGACCAGCTGGTCTTCATGGATTCGGAAACCTACGACCAGATTCCCTTCTCGGCCGAGCAGGTCGGCGACGCCAGCAAGTTCCTGCGCGAGAATCTGGACGTCGACGTCCTGTTCTGGCGCGACCAGCCCATCAACATCGAGCTGCCGTCCTTCGTCGACGTCCTGGTGACCCAGTGCGACCCGGGCCTCAAGGGCGACACCGCCTCGGGCGCCACCAAGCCCGCGACCCTGGAGACCGGCGCCGTGGTGCAGGTTCCCCTGTTCCTCAAGGAAGGCGAGCGGATCCGGGTGGACACGCGCAGCGGCGAATACGTCGAACGGGTCGGCTGACCGGGCGGTCCGTGGCCCCCAGCCCGCAGAACCGCCCGCCCCGGCGCGCGTTGGTCTTCTCCGGCGGCGGCGCCCGCGGCGCCTACGAAGCGGGCGTAGTCCACTACCTCCTGAAGGAACTTCCGCGGCGCCTGGGCCATCCGGTGCGCTTCGACATCCTGTGCGGCACATCGGTGGGCGCCATCCACGCCTGCTACATGGCGGCCACCGCCCACGAGGGGCCCGAGCGCGGCAGCCGCCTGGTGGACTTCTGGAAGTCCATGCGTCTGGACGAGGTGCTGCCGGTCTCCGTCCGCGATCTGCTGCGCCTGCCCCGTCGCCTATGGGGCCTGCGAAGCGTGGCCCGGGCCATGCGGCGCGGCGAGGCTCCAGAGCGGCTCTACGGCCTGCTCAACACCGCGCCCCTGGAACGGGTGGTGCTGCAGGCGATTCCGTGGCGCTCGATTCGGAGCAACGTGCGCGACGGCCGCGTGTCCGCCGTGTGTGTGGCGGCCACCCAGATCGCCACGGGACGGGTGGTGGTCTTCATCGAGACCAAAGATCGCCTGATTTCGAGCTGGACACGGGATCCAATGATCGTGCCCCGGGCCACGCGCCTGATGCCCACCCACGCCCTGGCCTCGGCGGCCATTCCCGTGCTGTTCCCCGCCGTGCGGGTGGCCAGCACCTACTACGCGGACGGGGGGCTGCGCCTGAACACGCCCCTGGCCCCTGCCCTGCGCCTGGGGGCCGACCGGGTGATGGTGGTGGCCCTGCGCCAGAATCCGGGCCTGGCCCACGAGGCGAGCATGTCCGACCAGCGCGTAGAGAACTATGCGAGTCCCGTGTTCCTGTTCGGGAAGGTCCTGAACGCGCTGCTGCTGGACCACCTGGACACGGACCTGGCCCGCATGCGATTCCTGAACGAGGTCATGGACGACGGCGTCAAGGCCTACGGCCCGGATTTCGTGGATCGGCTCAACCAGGTCTCCGGCCGTGAGGGCGACCGCCAGCTGCGCCGCATCCACGACGTGGTGATCCGACCCTCCGCCGACCTGGGGCTGCTGGCGGGCCAGATCGTGGCCAATCTCTCCGAGAATCGGACGCGCTCGCCCCTGCTGCGGCTGGCAGCGCGCAGCCTCTCCGCCGGCGGCCGCTCCACCGAGGCCGACCTGCTCTCGTACCTGATGTTCGACGGCGAGTACTTGGGGCCGCTGACCGAGCTGGGGTACGCCGATGCGAAAGCGCGTGAAGACGAACTCTGCGAGTTCTTCTCGGACGCGCGCGTCGGGCCCTGACGGCCATGCGAGGCGACCAGCTCGCGCGACAGTGGCAACTGATCCAGCGGCTCGCGAAGAGCCGCGCGGGCTGCCCGCTGGACGACCTGGCCGCCGAACTCGGTTGCGTGCGGCGCACGCTGTATCGCGACCTGGACGCGCTCATGTTCGCGGGATTCCCGGTGGTGAGCGAGCGCCGCGACGGGCGGGTCTATTACCGGTTCCTGGACAGCTTCCGCCTGAGCGATGTTCCCTTCACACCCGACGAGGTGCTGGCCCTGGCGTTCGGCGAGGATCTGCTGCGGACCCTCGAGGGGACGGTCTTCCACGATTCGATCCGGTCGGCCCTGGCCAAGATTCGCGCGGGGTTGGGCCCCGAACTCAGCGAGTACCTGGCGCGCCTGGCCGAGACCTTCCGGGTGCTGCCCGGGCCCCACAAGAACTACGCGCGCTTCCGCGACACCATCCAGACGCTGCACGACGCGGTGCTGGGACGGCGCACCCTGCGCATGCGCTACCGAACGGGTCGCACCGGATCGGTGGCCACCCGCGACCTGGATCCCTATCGGGTCTGGTATCGGAGCGGCGGGTTGTACGTGGTGGGCTTCGACCACAAGTCCAACGAGATCCGCACCTTCGCCGTGGAGCGCATCCGCCAGCTCACCACCACGGATGCGCGCTTCCAGGTGCTCGAGAGCTTCGACTTCGACGCCTACATCGGATCTTCGTTCGGCGTCATCGCCGAGCCGGCCATCCGGGTCCGCATCCGCTTCGAACGCCGCTGGGCCGGCTTCGTCGAGGAGCGCACCTGGCACCGCAGTCAGTCCCTGTCTCCGGGGCCCGACGGCAGCGTGGAGCTGCAGATGCAGGTGGGCGGCACCGCCGAGCTTCGCAGCTGGATCCTGTCCTTCGGCTCCGGCGCCGAGGTGCTGGAGCCCGAGTCCCTGCGAAGCGAGGTCGCGGCCGAGCTTTCGGCCGCGACCCGCCGCTATCGCGACAAGGCAAAGGGCCGCTACGCCAGGGGCTCCACCGCCGCACCGTAGTCCGGGTTCGAAGAGATCATCCCCAGTTGGCGCCAGCGGTCCTCGGTGCGCTCGGTGATCAGACCCAGGCCGCGCAGGTTCGGCACCACGGTGTGCATGTAGGCCAGTGAGTTGACATCGGCGAAGTTCGGCAGACTCGTGACCATCTTCACCACGTTCTCCGGGTCGAAACCGTACTTGGGCGCGAAGGTGTGGAGCATGTCCAGCTGCTGATTGGCGTTGAGGGCCTCGAGGATCCCGAAGGCCCAGTCTTCCATCTCCTCTTTCTGCTCCGGCTCCGCATCGGCCACCACGCGCCGCATCATCAGCACGCCGAAGGCCGCGTGACGCGCCTCGTCCTGCTCGACACGGCGGATGATGTCGCCGAGCAGCTCGTTGCGGCACTCGCGGCGCATCAGATCCATGATGCCCACCGCCATGCCCTCGAACAGGGTCTGCATGCCCAGGGTCTTCTTCTGGACCGTGTCGGCCTCGAGCAGGATCTCGAGCAGGGTCTTGAGCGTGGGACCGATGGGGTAGATGGTTCCCATCTTGCGCTGCATGAGCTTTGCGAAGACCTCGACGTGGCGCGCCTCGTCGGCCACCTGGCTGGCGGCATACCACTTCTCGTCCATCTTCTCGCACACATTGGTGAGCTGCCCGCAGAGTTCGAGCGCGGCCTGCTCCCCGTGAAGCAGCTGGGACAACACGTAGTTGATCTCGTCGAACATGGCGGCCTTCTGGGTCGCTTCGTCCTTGCCCATGAGCTTGGTCACCTGGCCCATCAGGGAGGCCTCGGGCGTGAGCAGCCACTCGTCGTTGCTGCAGGGCATGGACCAGTCCACGTCTTTCTCCGCGTTCCACTGGTTGACCTTGCCCTTCTCATAGAGGGCGCGCAGCTCCGCCACCTCGCTGCCGTATTCCCAGGCCCAGTGGAGCTGAACGGGGACGTCCACGTCGATGTGCTCCCGCATGCGCTTGATCTCGGCCTCGTCCACGAAGTCGATCACCTCGAACTCGCCAAAACGCTTGCGGTGTTCCTCGAACAGCTTCTTCATGTCGTTCCTCCGTTCCTGGTGACATCAGCCATCTGCTGCGGCAGCGAGGCCATGGTGTAGAAGGTTCTTGAGCTCGAGCTTGCGGCGGCGCACCGCCGCCGCGGACAACAGGGGACGGCCCAGCAGCCTGGCTCCCAGATCGCCCGATGCAAAGTGGTAGACGGTGGCCCCGATCAGCGTCTGGAGCGTGTGCGGGACCGAGACCGGCCGGAACACGCCGGCCGCAACCCCCTGGCTCAGCAGCTGCTGGAGGCGCTCGAGGATCTCGCCCAGCGTCTGCTCCACCGCCAGCACCTCCGGAGCCTCGGGCTCCAGATCGTCCTCCTCGAACAGGCTCCGGAGCAGCAGCCGCGCCGTGGGAGGGTGCTCGGCCAGGGAGTCTACGAGCGCATCGACACAGCGGTCGAGCTTCCGGGCAGGGTCGTCGGACGATTCGAGCACCCCATCCAGGGGCTCGCGAATGCGCTCCAGCACCCGAGACAGCACCTCGCAGTAGAGCTGGGTCTTGCCCCGGAAGTGGTGGAACAGGCTCGACTTGCCCAGGCCGGCGGCGAGGGCCACCTCGCGCATTCCGATCCCCGAGTAGCCCCGCCGGGCGAACAGGGCCTCGGCCACGTCGAGGATCTTCTCGCGGGAGCCGGGTACGTCGCTGGCCATTCGCCCGATGAACCCCCGCCCGATGAATCCCCACCCCTGCCCGACCGATCGGTCGGTTGAGACGGGGAACCTATCGACCGAACGGTCGGGCGTCAATACAGGCCGCCCCCCCTCGGTGCGGTGGATCGGGTCGGGGGGGTCCCGCGCGCAGCGAGCCATGGGCGCGCGCAGTCCAGAAACTAAGGCTGAACGACCTCGATCGGGCCCAGCCCCTCGAGCAGGGGAACCAGCTGGTCGGCGGGGCCCACTACCACGATGGCTGCCCGTTCCGGGTGCAGCAGATCCCGGGCCATCTCTGCCGTCATGGCCTGGGTGGTTGCCCGCACCCGCGCCCGGTAGGTGTCGAGCGAGTCGTCCGGCAGGTCGTAGATCTCCAGGTCGATCAGTCCGCCCATCACCGCGTCCGAGGTCTCGAGCGACAGCGAGAAGCTCCCCACCGCCAGGGTCCGCGCCCGGGTCAGCTCCTCCTCGCTGGGGGGCGATTGCCGGGCCCGCGAAAGCTCCGCCAGCACCATGTCCACCGCCCGGCGCGTCTCGGCGACACGGGTGAAGGTCGAAACCTGGAAGGGGCCTGGCTGGCGCCGCATGGAGAAGCCCGACCACACTCCGTAGGTCAGGCCGGCCTCGGCCCGCAACACGTCCATCAGGCGCGATGAGAAGCCCCCGCCCCCCACCACCGAGTTCATGAGCGCGGCGGCGATCCGGTCGGGAAAGCTGCGGGCGATGCCCTCGTGGGCAATGGCGATCTGGGCCTGGCCCAGGTCCGGGCGATCCACCACCACCACGCGCCGCCCCCCCGCGGGCGCGGGATTCGGGGGCGGCGGTCCCGCGTCCGGATCCGCGGCACGTTTCCAGTCTTCGAATCGGCGACGTGCCTGGGCCATCACCGTCTCGGCCGAGACGTCCCCGGTGGCGAACAGGATTGCGTCGTTGGGCACGAAGATGCGGCCGTGGAAGTCGCGCGCCGACGTTGCGGTGAGCTTCTTCACCGACTCGGGCGAACCCGGGCTGGGCAGTCCGTAGCGATGGTCCGGGTAGAGCGCCCGGGCCATGTGCCAGGCCACCAGCGTGCCCGGGTCGTCCTTCGCCTGCTCCAGGGCCGCTAGCTGCTCACCGCGCGCGCGCTCCGCCTCTGCGGTCTCGAAGCGCGGCCGCCGCACCACGTCGGAGAGGACCTCGAACAACGGGTCCAGGTCACGCGAGAGACCCGAGAGCGTGACCGCCGTGGAATCCCAGCCACTGGACACGTCCAGATCGGCTCCCATGGCGTCCACGAACTCGGCCAGGGCGCGGGCGTCCCGATCGCCGGCACCGCGGTTCATCATCTCGGCGGTGAAGCTGGCGAGGCCGGCCCCGTCCGGCAGCTCCGCCCCCGCTCCGCGCCGGACCGCCACTCCAATGCTCACCAGTGGCAGACGCCGGTCTTCCAGCACCAGCACCTGGAGGCCGTTGGAAAGCGTCGATCGCGTGAGGCTGCCCGGGCGCACGATGGGCGCCTCGCGCACCTGCGGCGGCGGCTGCTCCCACAGGGGATTCGCGCAGGCCAGCGAGAGTCCCAGCAGAGCCAAGGCCCCCATCCGGACCGCGCGAACCGCGCCGCTCACGGCACCACCCGCACGACGCTGCGTTGGGAGTCCACCAGGTAGGTCCTGGCGACGCGTTGGACGTCTTCTGCAGAAACGGCCCGGATCGCGGCCAGCCGTTCCGCAAGGGGTCGGATGCGCCCGAAGGTCGCCACATCCAGCGCGATCCGCGACGCCACTGCGTGGGCCTTGGACAACCCACTCACCAGGGAGACTTCCAGCTGGCGCTTGGCCTTCTCGAGCTCGGCGGCGCTCACCGGCTCCTCGCGCATCAGCGCAATCTGCTGGAAGAACAGCCGCTCCACCTCCTCGATGCCGCCGTCGGGGCGGACGCCCGCGTAGGCGAGGAACAGCCCCGCCTGCTGCATCTCCATATAGCCGCCCTCGGCGTACAGAGCCTGCTGGGCCTCGTACACCAGATTCCGGTAGAGGCGGCTCGAGCGCCCCCCGGACAGGATCGCGCTGGCCACGTCCAGGGCCTCCGCGTCCGGATGACCCGAGGGCGGTGCGTGCCAGGCGGCTGCCAGCACGGGGCTGCGCAGATCGAAGTGCACATCCGCGCGGCGCTCGCCCTTCTGCGCGGGCTCGAGCGTCGGATTGCGCGGGATCGGGCCGCGCGACGCAAGCTTGCCGAAGGTCTCGCGGATCCTCTCCAGGGCCTCGTCCGTGTCGAAGTCGCCCACGATGGAGACGATGATGTTGTTGGGTCGATAGTAGGTGTCGAAGAAGTCCTGACACGCCTCGACGGTCACCACCTCCACATCACTGCGCCAGCCGATCACCGGTCGCCGGTACGGATGGGCCACGAAGGCGGTGGCCAACAGCGTCTCGTAGGCGCGCCCCGAGGGCTTGTCTTCGGTGCGCATCCGGCGCTCTTCCAGCACTACCTCGCGCTCGCTGGTCAGCATCTCCTGGGTGACTCTCAGGTTTGCGATGCGTTCCGCTTCGAGCGCGATCACCAGCGGCAGCGTCTCGGACGTCACATCTTCGAAGTAGACCGTGAAGTCCTGACTGGTCCACGCATTGAGGCGACCGCCGCGGGCCTGGATCAGGCGGGCGTGTTGCTCGGGCTCGATGTTCTTCGAGCCCTTGAACATCATGTGCTCGAACAGGTGGGCGAGCCCGGTGTACCAGGTCTCGTCCTTGGAGCCCACCTGCACCCAGACCTGGAACGACACCACCGGCGTGGCGTGGTCCTCGAGGGTGAGCACGACGAGCCCGTTGGGAAGTCGCGTCGTGATGGCGCTCGCCGCCGGATCCTCGAAGCTTTCTCCGGGATCCTCGGCCGCGTCAGCAGCGGCCCCGGAACCCCACGCGAGCAGAGCGGCAACGGCGAACACGAGGGCCAACGGGAAGCGCGAACGGCGGCTGGGGCGCACGGCGCGTTACAGTATCGGCCGCCAGGGCAGGTGTCGAGCCATGAATCCCAGCGATGCCGAACTTCACGAACTACTCCGACAGGTTCGAACGATCGCCGTGGTGGGGATCAAGTCGGGGGAGAGCGACGACGCCTACCGGGTGCCCCGCGCCATGCAGGCGCGCGGCTACCGGATCCATCCGGTGAGTCCGAAGCTCGACCACGTGCTCGGCGAGCCCTGCGTGGCGTCCCTGGCGGGGCTTCGCCACCCGGTGGACCTGGTGAACGTGTTTCGCGCTGCGCCCCACATTCCCGCCCACGCGGACGAGATCCTGGCCCTGTCCCCCCTGCCCCGTGGCGTGTGGCTGCAGCTGGGCATCCGACACGACGAGTCGGCCCGGCGACTCGAGTCCGCCGGGGTGACGGTGGTACAGGATCGCTGCCTGATGCTGGAGCACCGCCGCCTGTTCCCGGCGGGAGACTGACCGGTGGCGAGACGCCGCGACGACCGCCTGGTCTACTCGAGCCAGTCCGGGCGCATGTGTCCCGGCTGCGGACGCCCGACGGAACGCTGCGACTGCACGAAAAATCCACGTGCGCCGCGCGGCGACGGGATCGTACACGTGCGGCGGGAGGTGAAGGGCCGGCGCGGAAAGACGGTGACTACGATCTCGGGCATCCCGCTGCCCCAGGACGACTTGAAAACCCTTGCCGGTGACCTCAAGCGTCAGTGCGGCTCCGGCGGATCGGTCGTGGACAGGGTGATCGAGATCCAGGGCGACCACCGCGACACCCTGGTCCCCGAGCTCGAATCCCGCGGCTACACCGTCAAGCTCTCCGGCGGCTAACGCGTACCCGTCTGCACCGGTCCGCTCTCGAAAAAGTCAATAGTCAACCCCGTCCCCATCCGAGTTCCATCCGAGTTCGGCAACGCAACCGAAAGACGCCCTACCGCGCCAATGTGCCGCCGTCGACGACCAGGGTGTGCCCCGTGACGAAGGCGCTGGCTTCGCTGGCCAGGAAGACCGCGACGCCCTTGATGTCGTCCTCCAGGCCGGCACGGCGCATGGGCACCTGCTGGTAGAACTCGCGCAGCTTCTCTTCGTCGTTGCGCACGTGATCCATCATGTCGGTCCAGAAGGGCCCCGGCGCGATTGCGTTCACGCGAATCCCGTGCGGGGCCAGCTTGACCGCCATGTCCACGGTCAGGGTCGCCACGGCGCCCTTGCTGGCGTTGTACGCGATGGCCGGCTCGGCCTCCTCCTCGCGCCCCCGGTACGCCGAGATGGACGTCACGTGAATGATGCTGCCGCCGCCCGCTTCTGCCATGTGGGACGCAACCCGCTGGGACAATCGCCACAGGCCGCGAACGTTCACGCGGAAGACCCTGTCCCAGGCCTCCAACGGGAACTCGAGCGTGGGCGCGCCCCAGATCATGGCCGCATTGTTCACGAGGATGTCGAGCCGGGCAGTCTGGGCGAGAACCCGATCCGCCAGGGCCTCCACGTCTTCGTCAACACCCAGGTCCGCCCGCAGCGCCACCCCGCGCCGACCGAGCGTCTCGATGGCCCGAACGGTCTCCTCGCAGTTGGCGAGCTTGCGCGACGCCACCATCACGTCGGCGCCGGCTTCGGCCAGCCCCAGGGCGATGTGGCGACCCAACCCGCGACCGCCGCCGGTCACCAGTGCGGTCTTACCGGTGAGATCGAAGAGGGCTTGGACCCGCACGGAGGGGAATCAGGCCTCGCGACACAGGACGAACCAGCTCCCCAGGTCCACGCCCTTGCGCGCCGCCGAGCCGATGGTGACGTGCTCCGAGACGCGGCGCAGGGTATCGATCATGAATCCGTACACGAAGCGCGACAGCCCACGCTCGTTGCTGCGGATCTCGGGCCAGCCCTCCGGATGCGTGTCGGGAACCCGGTTGTAGTCGACCCAGATTTCGGGCCGGTCGGGCGCCGGCCTCGCGATGAAGTAGCCAGGGCCGGTCAACGGCTGCATGGATTGGAAGTTGTAGCCATAGAGCTCGTTCGGCTTGTGGTGATCGGCCCCGGGCGGCCGACAGAACCGTTTTTCGAAGTGGCTGAAGGCCGGGAGCGTGTTCTTCCCGTAGTGTCGCACCGGCGCGAAGTCGACCGCGTCGGGCGGCACCAGATCGGCGAGGCTCAGGGGCCTGAACCCGTCCACCCGCTCGTAGAGCCTGCGCTGTTCCGAACGCCCCAACGAGCGGATAGCCTGGAGGCGCGACTCCGGTGACAGATCATCGAGAAAGCGGGCCAGGCTGTCCGGCGAAACCGCGGTCTCCGCCAGTCGCGCCTTGAACTCGGCGACGGGGCCGTCCGTGCTGCTCATGAGCTCCCTCCTGCGGCCCCGAGGGTACCTCCGATCCGCCGGAATCCAATCTCCGCCCGGCTTGTGTGACTCCCGCACGACCGTCGGGGGCATATCACCGCGCGCCGGCTCCACAATCGCGCCGTCGACCACCCTCCGCTAAACTTGCGCCCTCGACGGCCGATAACTGCGTACGCACCCTTCGCCGACCCTGCGCCCAGCCCTGCACGACGAGGAGCCCATCATGGCTGATCATGCGGAACTCCGGATCGGAGACAAGGTCTACGTCCTCCCCATCGTCGAGGGCACCGAGGGCGAACGCGCGATCGATATCCGGAAACTGCGGAACGAGGCCGGCGTGATCACCCTGGATCCGGGCTACGCGAACACGGGCTCGTGTCAGAGTAAGATCACCTTCATCGACGGCGACAAGGGCGTCCTTCGCTATCGGGGCATCCCCATCGAGGAGCTGGCCGCGCACAGCTCCTTCCTGGAAGTGGCCTACCTGTTGATCTACGGCAATCTGCCCAACAAGCAGCAGTTCCTGAACTTCCACGATTCCATCATGCATCACACGATGATCCATGAGGATTTCAAGCGATTCTTCGGTGCACTCCCCAAGGACGCCCATCCCATGGCGGCCTGTTCCGCGGCGGTGGGCGCGCTCTCGACCTTCTATCCGGACTCCCTCGACCCCCGCGATCCGCGGCAGGTCGAAATCTCGGTGCACCGGCTCCTGGCCAAGATGATCACGATGGCGGCCTACGCCTACAAGCACTCGGTGGGCCAGCCGTTCATGTTCCCGGCCAACTCTCGCAGCTACGTGGGCAACTTCCTCTACATGCTGTTCGGAACGCCCTGCGAGGAGTACGAAGTCGATCCGGTGATCGAGCACGCCATCGACCTGCTTCTGATCCTCCACGCCGACCACGAGCAGAACTGCTCCACCAGCACCGTGCGCATGGTGGGCTCCTCCATGGTGAATCTGTTCTCCGCGATCTCGGCGGGGATCAACGCCCTCTGGGGTCCTCTGCACGGTGGCGCCAACCAGGAAGTCATCGAGATGCTCGCCAGCATCCGAGACGAGGGCATGACCGCACAGCAGTTCGTGGAACGGGCCAAGCGGGGAGATCCGACCGCGCGCCTCATGGGCTTCGGCCACCCGGTCTATCGCAACTTCGATCCGCGCATGAAGATCATCAAGAAGACCTGCTTCGACGTGCTCGAGAAGCTGGGAGTCCATTCGAGGCTGCTGGAGATCGCCGTCGAGCTGGAGGAGATCGCCCTCAAGGACGACTACTTCGTGGAACGCAAGCTCTATCCCAACGTGGACTACTACTCGGGCGTGATCTACAACGCGATCGGAACTCCGGCGAACATGTTCACCGCCTTCTTCGCCGTGGGTCGCCTGCCGGGCTGGCTGGCCCAGTGGATGGAGATGCACCACGACCCGAGCTTCAAGATCGGCCGCCCCCGCCAGATCTACTGCGGACCCGAGCGCACCTCCTACGTTCCCATCGAGAAGCGCTGAGCCGGAGCGATCCGGTGCCACCGGAAGGCCCTGGCCCCGATGAAGCGGATCTGCTGGGTCGACGGTCGTCTGGCCGGCCTGGACGAGCCCGTGGTGCGCGGCGATGACAGCGCCTTTTCCGAGGGCCGCGGCTGCTACACCTCGCTACGGGTCGCCGTCGGTCGGCCTCGCTTCGCCGAGCGCCACGCCCAACGCCTGCAGCGCAACGCCGCCGCCCTCCGCATCGGCGAGATCGACCTGGACCTGCTGCTGCGCGGCTTCGATTCCCTGGCGAAGGCGGCCTTCCCCGATGGGGAGGGGGTGCTGCGTTTCCAGGCCAGCCGCGACGGACAGGGCGGTCTCCACCTGGTGGGCGTACCCCGCGAGCTGGGTCGGGACACGGCCCACTGGTCGGCGGTGACAGCCCCCTTCAGCCACGAAGGCTTCACGCCCTACGGAGGCCGCAAGGTCTCGAGCCGCCTGCTGCACGCCCTGGCCCTGGACGTGGCACGAGACGCTGGCGTGGAAGAGGCGCTGCTGTTCGACCCCAGGGAGCGACTCGTGGAAGGCGCCCACACCAACCTCTTCGTGGTGACCGGCGACGGCGTGCTCGTTACGCCACCGACGGGCCGCGGTGCCGTCGCCGGCATCGCCCGGACCCTGGTGATGGAGCGGGTGAACGACGCCGGCGAGGACGACGTGTCGCGCGCGGAGATCGTCCGGGCTCGCGAGATCATTGCGGTCAACGCCGTGCGCGGAGCCCGTCCCATCGTGCGCCTGGACGGCGTGGCCGTCGCCGACGGGGTCCCCGGCCCCTGGTCCCAGAAGCTCGCCGACGCCCTCGAGCGCGACTAGGAGCCCGGACCCGATGCTACGCTGAGCCGCCCCATCGCAAGGAGCCCCCATGAACATCGAAGGCATCGGCGCGATCGTCACTGGCGGCGCATCGGGGCTGGGCCGGGCCACGGCACAGCAGCTCGCCCAGCGCGGAGCCCTGGTGGGCATCCTCGACCTGCCGCACTCCAAGGGAACCGAGACCGCCGCGGAGATCGGCGCCGGCGCCATCTTCCTGGAGGGCGACGTCACCAGCGAGGAACAGATCGCCGCCGCCATGGACCGTGCGGTAGAGAGCTTCGGTGCGCTCCACGTCCTGGTGAATTGCGCGGGCATTGGATCGGCATCGCGCACCGTTCGCAAGGACGGAACGCCCTTTGACCTGGCCGTGTTCAAGCGCACGCTGGAGGTCAACCTGGTCGGCACCTTCAACAGCATCCGTCTGGCCGCGTCGCGCATGATCGGCAACGAGCCGAACGACGACGGCGAGCGCGGGGTCATCGTGAACACCGCCTCCGTAGCGGCGTTCGAGGGACAGATCGGCCAGGCGGCCTACTCGGCGTCCAAGGGCGGCATCGTCGGGATGACGCTCCCCATCGCGCGGGACCTGGCTCGCCACGGAGTGCGTTGCTGCACCATCGCGCCGGGCCTGTTCGATACGCCCCTGCTCAAGGGCATGCCCCAGGAGATGCGAGATGCGCTGGGCGCCAGCGTGCCCTTCCCCTCGCGCCTGGGGAGGCCCTCCGAGTACGGCCAGCTGGCCTGCCAGATCGTCGAAAACGCCATGCTGAACGGGGAGACCCTGCGTCTCGACGGCGCCATCCGCATGCAGCCGCGCTAGTCGTGCCCCCGGGTCGCATCACCACAGGGGGCGTCCTGGTCACCGGCGCCACCGGTCTTCTGGGGCGGCGCCTCTGCGCCGCCTTGGTGCGCGACGGGTGCGCGGTGCGCGCGCTCACGCGCGGCCCCGGTGGGGCCAGCACGAGCCTCCACCCGGCCATCGAAACCGTCACCTGGGACGGAGTCCACCCGCCCCCCGCGGCCCTCGACGGCCTTCGCGCCGTGGTGCACCTGGCGGGTGAGCCGGTATTCGGCGGCGTTCCCAGCGCCGCCCGAAAACGACGAATCCGCAACAGCCGCATCGACTCCAGCAACGCCCTGGTGGGGGCGCTTTGCGACCTGCCCGCCGATCGCCGCCCCCGGGTACTCGTGTGCGCATCGGCCATCGGCTTCTACGGATCGCGCGGGGACGAACCCCTGGACGAGGACGCGGGTGCCGGCTCGGGTTTCCTGGCCGACGTGTGCCGCGACTGGGAAGCGGCCGCCGGGGCGGCCATGTCGTGTGGGGTGCGCACGGTGATGCTGCGCATCGGCATCGTGCTGGCCCGCGAAGGCGGCGCGCTCCCGCTGATGTCCCTGCCCTTCCGGTTCGGTGCCGGCGGGCGACTGGGGAGCGGACGCCAATGGGTGGCGTGGATCCACGCCGACGATCTGGTGCGTCTGATCCGGGCAGCGCTGGACGACGACCGCTACCAGGGGCCGGTGAACGCCGTGGCCCCGGAGCCGGTTCGCAACGCGGATCTCACCCGCGAGCTCGCGCGCGTCCTGCGCCGGCCGGCCGCGATCCCCGTGCCCGCCGCCGCGGTGCGCCTTCTGCTGGGCGAGCTTGCAGGTGAGTTGCTGGGAAGCCGCCGGGTGGTTCCGCGGCGAGCGGATGCGCTGGGCTTCCGCTTCGAGCACGCCTCGCTCTCGGCGGCCCTGCGAAGCGAACTCGCGCCGGATCAGTGACTGGGGGTCGACTCCATGAAAAGGGTCGGCAGCACTTCCTTCAGGGTCTTTTCGCCGCTCTCGGGGCCGATCTCGAAGTAGCCCAGGGAGATCGAGGGAGCCGACATGGACGGGTACTCGTTGTGGAACTCGACGAGCACGCGCTCCATGATGTCTTCGGCGCTGCTGCGATCCACGTCCGTCAGGAACAGGACCGAGCGTTCCCGGGTAAGGCGCACGATGGAGTCGTCGATGCGCAGCGTGCTCTCCACGTAGTCGATCACCTCGGGGTAGAGTCGGTCGCCTTCGATGCCGGCCATTCCCACCACCACGGACTGCAGCAAGTGCTCCCGGGCAAGCCCGGAAACCTTCAGCAGCAGGTCGCGCAGTCTGCGCGGGTCGTCATTTCGCGGCTGGCCGATCGTCATGCCACGCCTCCCAGACCCGTTATCGACGGTTTCCGCCCAAACCTGAAGCCTTCGGATGCTAGTGAACCGGGCGCCATTCGAAGGCAGTGATGGCCAGGCCCGTGGCGGCGACGGTGAGCAGGGCCAGGACCAGCAGGCTCAGGGCCAACGGCACCTCGGAGACGCCCAACAGCGCGTAGCGCAGCAGATCGGTTCCGTAGGTAAGGGGATTCACGTGCGCCAGGATGCGCATGGGCAGGGGCAGCGTCGAGATCGGGTAGAAGATCCCCGAGAAGAGATACAGGGGAACGGTCACCAACGCGGCCAGCAGGCGAAACGACTCCAGTCGGCGCAGGCGGGACGCGATTGCGATTCCCAGCGCTACGAAGATGGCCGTCACCGAGCCGATCGCGAACAGCGCGACGAGCGACGCGCCGAATCCCGGCACCTGCAGGGGCGTGAAGGTCGCGAGCACCGCCACCAGGATCGCCACCAGCAGCACCGACGCCAGCATCCGCGCGACGAGCTTGCCCAGGACGATGCTGGTGCGCGACACGGGAGCGATCAGCAGGGCGCGCAGAAAGCCGCTCTCCCGATCCTCGATCAGGGTGAAGCCGCCCCCCACGGCGCCCGCCCCCACCACGAGCATCAGGATCCCCGACGCCAGGTGGCCCACGTAGTCGGTGGCGGTGGGCAGGCGCACCACATCGTTGAGTCCGAAGCCGATGAAGCACACCACGGCGACGGGAAACACGGTCTGCCCGATCCAGTAGGCCCGGTCCCGGCGGTAGCGGAGCGCCTCGCGCCGGAACAGGGTGAGGGTATCCTCTACGATCACGCCTGCTTTTCCGTTCACGTCGACTCCTCGGCGATCGCAGGCGCCTCCAACCCGTGCCCCGTGTGGTGCAGGAACACGTGTTCCAGCGTGGGCCGCCCCATGTTGACCTCGACCACGCCGCAGTCGCTCACCGCCTCGATCAGCCGGGCCAGCCGACGCGGCCCGTCCAACACCGAAACGCGAAAGCGCACGCCCGTGCCGTCCGAATCCCGCACCACCGCGCTCACCCCTTCCAACTTCTCCAGGGATTCCGCGGCGCCGTCACCCCGCTCGAGTACCAGGGAGACCACATCGCCCCCGATCTCCGACTTGAGAGCGTCCGGGCTCCCGGATACCACCACCCGGCCGCGATCCAGGATCGCCAGGTCCTGGCAGAGACGATCGGCCTCCTCCATGGAGTGGGTCGTCAGGAAGAAGGTGGTCTGGCCGGCGGCGTGCACCGAACGCAGGTGCTCCCAGATCGCCGCTCGCGCCGCCACATCGAGTCCCAGGGTGGGCTCGTCCAGGAACAGGACGCGCGGCCGGTGGAGCAGTCCCCGTCCAATTTCCAGGCGCCGCTTCATGCCGCCCGAGAAGCCACGCGTGGGCCGATCGGCGTCGCGCGAAAGACCCAGCAGCTCGAGCACCTCCGCCACTCGCCGGGGTCGGTCGGGCAGGTGGTAGAGGCGCGCGAAGAGATCCAGGTGCTCGCGCGCAGTGAGCTCGAGATCCAGGGTGGATTCCTGGAACACCAGTCCCACCTGGGCGCGCACGGCGCGTCGCTGCGTCACCACGTCACAGCCCAGCACCCGAGCCTCGCCGCGCCCGGGAGGAATCAGGGTGGAGAGGATGCTCACCGTGGTGGTCTTGCCGGCACCGTTGGGCCCCAGGAGCCCGAAGAAGGCGCCCTGGGGAACGGTCAGATCGATTCCGTCAATGGCGTGCACATCGCCAAAATGCTTGAACAGTCCTCGCACCTGGATGGCGGGTTCGTCCATTGTCGCTCCCGGTTCCGTTACCTACGTTGGCCCGCGCCCCGCCGTCGGGGCGGCCCGTATGCTAGGAAACACCGAGCAGCCCCGCGACGTCTCCGCCCAGGACCGGCTCCTCGCCCGGCGCCTGTCTCGGGGATTCCTCGCACTGGTCCTGGCGACCACCGGGCTGATCGTGCTTGGCGCGCTCGTGCGCACGCACGAAGCCGGGCTCGCGTGCCCCGACTGGCCGCTCTGCTTCGGGCTCATCGTTCCGGAGATGAACCTGAAGGTGGCGTTCGAGTGGTCGCATCGGGTGTTCGCCGGAAGCGTCGCGCTCGGATTCGCCGGACTCTCGATTGCGGCCCTGCGACACGCGCCGACCCGCGCGGCCATCGGTCCCATGCTGGCGCTGGCGGCGCTGTTGCTTGGCGTCCAGATCCTGTTGGGCGCCCTCACGGTCTGGAAGCTGCTGGCCGCCTGGACCGTCACCGCCCACCTGATCACCGGCAACAGCTTCGCACTGGTGCTGCTCCTCACCGCAGCGACCCTGCGCGAACGCGCCGGCGCCCCGATCCATCGCCCACCGGTGTCCTCCGCCGCCCGCAGCTGGATCGGGGTCGCCGTCGGGCTGTTGGCGCTCCAGATGGTGCTGGGCGGTCTGGTGTCATCGCGCTTCGCGGGCCTGTCCTGTCCCGAGTGGCCCACCTGCAATGGTGGCGAGTGGTTCCCGTCCTTCGCAGGCAACGTCGGCCTGCACCTGCTGCACCGCATCAACGCCTACGCCCTGATCACGGTCCTGATCGGAGCGGCGATCGCGTGTCGACGCACTCCCCGGTTGCGGCCCTGGGCCCTCGGGGTGGCACTCCTTTCGGGGGCCCAGGGGCTCGTGGGCGTGGCCAATGTGTGGCTGGGCATCCCCGTCGAAATCACCGGCCTGCACTCGGCGCTGGCCGCGGGCCTGGTCATGGGCCTCGCACTGTCGACCCGCGAGGCCTGGCTCGCCCCCCATGCGACAGATCCCCCCGGCGAGTGCTAGAAACCCCGTGCCATGCGTTCCAACGAAGTCTTCGGCGCCATGTCGCCCGAGCAGGCAACCGCCCTGCTGACCGTGCTATCCGAGAAGGCTCCGGGCATGTACGCCTCGGCGCTTCACCTGGCGGCCACCGCCATGCGCGCGCGCCCCGTCTACCTGCGGCGCCAGCCCTTCGAGAAACAGGCGATCTCGATCCGCCGGGCCCTGGCCCGGGCCACCTCGAACGGCGTGGCCGAGGAGATCCTCGCGATCTACTTCCTCGAGTGTCGGAAGGAACTCCTGGTGGAGTGGCTCGACCTGCTGGGCATCGAGCACGAGGACGGCGTGCTGACCGAAGACGAGCCCGCCGCCCCCACGCGCAAAGCCCTGGAGGCGGCCACCCGCAAGTTCCTGGGCGGAAAGAATCCGGACGACCGCGTGCTCCTGCTGCGCGCCTTCGCCGCCCAGGACTCCATCGACTGGCCCGATCTCGAAGCCCTGCTGCCCGACTGAGCCCGGATCCGCAGACTAATTGCGAATCGTGATCGCGGCGTTCGAGATGATCACCGCGTCTCGCTCCTTGGACTTCGACTGGATCAGGATCTTGTCGCCTTCCTTCCAGTACGAGGTCAGGTACGTCTCACCGGGATAGCCAACCCCCGCAAAGCGCACCTGGTAGCGCGCCACCTTCGTCACGTCGCCGCCGAGCACCCCGTCCACCACGGCCTTGCACACCACACCGTAGGAGCAGAGTCCGTGGATGATGGGCGTGTCGAAGCCGCCCATCTTCGCGAACTCGGGATCCGCGTGGAGCGGGTTCTTGTCGCCAGAGAGCCGGTAGATCAACGCCTGCTGGGGCAGGGTCTTCGACTCGAGGACGCCGTCGGGCGTGCGCTCCGGCGGCAGGTTGCCGGCCTTGGGGCCCGACTCGCCCCCGAAGCCCCCCTCGCCGCGCAGGAACAGCGAGAAGCGGTTGGTGAACAGGGGCTTGTTGGCCTCGTCCCGGGTTTTCACCTCGAGCACCACCAGCGCCGCCTTGCCCTTGTCCCAGAGTTCGGCGATCTCGCCGGAGCTGGTCACCGTGGCCTCCGTCGGGATGGGCTGGTGGATCTGGATGTCCTGCTCGCCGTGGAGCAGCATGGCGAAGTTGAACACGAGGCCCGGCGCCGAACCGAGGCCGCCAAGGGCGCCGAACACGGGAATCACCCCGAAGCTGGGCAGCACCTTGAGGTTCTTCTCGTAGGTGTATTCCAGCTCGCCCGGATCGGTGGCCGGAACCCCGGCGCCAACGCCCAGGTGGTAGAGAATCACCTGGTCCTTGGTCCACGAGTAGCTTCCCTCGCCGAGCCTGGCGCCGAGGGCCTTCTTCGGATCGATGGGCATCGCTTGGCTCCTAGCTCTTGAGGGATTCGGCGATCGCCTTCATCTCGTCGGCGATGCTTGCGGGGATGACATAGCCTGCGGGCTCGCGAATCTGGTCGATGTGGTCGCGGATGTCCTCCACGCTGGGAACCGTGCCCTTGGGCGCGACCCAGCCCGGCGCCATCCCGATGAAGATGCGCGCGTAGCGACCGCCGCCCACGTCGAAGATCTCGTGGGTGAAGTCGCAGGTCTCGGACACCAGGTACGACACCAGCGGGGTCACGAGTCCCGGCTCCAGCGCGTCGGCCATGGGCCCCAGCAGCTGCTCGGTCAGACGCGTCTTCGCGATGGGAGCGATCACGTTGCTCTTGATGTTGTACTTCGCACCTTCCACGGCGAGCACGTTCGACAGGCCGACGAGGCCCATCTTGGCGGCGCCGTAGTTGGTCTGGCCGAAGTTGCCGAAGACGCCCGCGCCCGAAGCCGTGAAGAGCAGACGGCCGTAGCCGTTCTCCTTCATGTTCCGGAAGGCGGGCTGCGAGACGTAGAAGGCGCCCTTCAGGTGGACGTCGATCACGATCTCGAGGTCCTCGGGGGGCAGCTTCACGAACGTCTTGTCGCGCAGGATGCC
>JAQBHB010000013.1:0-2505 GCA_032128115.1 Deltaproteobacteria bacterium
GTAATCGGCGCTCTTCCACAGGATCGACGCGCAGCCTTCTGGCGAGATGACCGAATACGTGGCGTACTGCAGCATGAGCAGCGTGTCCCCCACCGCGATGGCGAGCGCGCCTCCCGAACCGCCTTCCCCGATTACCGTGCAGATGATCGGGGTCTGCAACCCGGTCATGGCGTAGAGATTGCGGCCAATCGCCTCGGACTGCCCGCGCTCCTCGGCGCCAACGCCTGGGTAGGCGCCCGGCGTGTCGATGAAGCTGAACACCGGGATGCCGAATTGCTCCGCAAGCTTCATCAGTCGCAATGCCTTGCGATAGCCTTCGGGCTTTGGCATGCCGAAGTTGCGGAAGATCTTATCCTTGGTATCGCGCCCTTTCTGTTGCCCGATCACCATGCACGGCTCGCCGTTCAGCCGGGCGAGTCCGCCCACGATCGCCGGGTCATCAGCAAAGCTGCGATCGCCATGCAGCTCCTCGAAACCCGTGAACAGCCCGGCGATATAGTCCAGCGTGTAGGGCCGTTGCGGGTGGCGCGCTACCTGCGCGATCTGCCAGGCGGTGAGCTTGCCGTAAATTTCCTTGGTGAGCGCCTGGCTCTTCTTTTGCAGGCGCGCGATATCCTCGGAGATATCGAGCGCGGAATCGTCCTGTGCGTAGCGCAACTCGTCGATCTTGGCCTCGAGCTCAGCGACGGGCTGCTCAAAATCCAGGAAAGTGGTTTTCATAGCCGACTAATAATACAGCAGAACCCGGATCAGCCACAGAGAACACAGAGAGCACAGAGAACAATGAAAACACCACCAAAAACGAACCGCAGAGACACAGAGAAAATCAGGATTAAAGCTTAAGGTTCACGACTCCGGCTCTGTGTTCTCTGTGGCTAATTCTTTTCAGTCCGCACCACGCGGATCATTCGCAGCCTGCACGGCGCCGTCCAGGTGTACCACAGCCCGATGCTCGGGCCGGCGAGCGGCGCGGTGATGCCGTGTGCGAGCGCCGGCAAGAGCCAGACCACCAGCACCACCAATGTCGCCGCCGGCAGCGCCCGCGCGGCCCGCGCGCGCCCCGGCCGCCCGAACAGGGCCACCGCCAGCATCGCCACGAACGCTCCGGTGACCGCGAGCGCCCCGGCCGACGCGGAGAACGGGCCCATCACATCGGTGAAGTAGGTGGCCGAGCTGAACGGTCCCCCAGGCCATAGCCGTTCGCCAGAGGGCGAGAGGACCAGCCAGCCCAGCAGACCGGTCGCCGCGACGCCGCGCGCCACGGGCCAGCTGCCGACTAACAGGAGGAGGAAGCCCACCAGGGCCGCGAGGGCGACACGGCCGCGCCCGGCCGCTTCGACCGTGAGCTTGTGTGTTCCCTGCCCCGGTGGGGCCATGCGGACGCCGAACAGCGTGTCGGGCACCACCGTGGAATCGCGACAGCCGGGGATGCAGTAGTCGAAGACATCGGCGTTTTGCGGGCCCCTCCCGGGCGGGAAGAACTGCAGCGCGACGCCGGTCGCTGCGGCGAACCGGTCGGCGAGAATTCCGGCCCGCTGCGGCACGGCGCTATCGGCCGCGAGCGTCACCTGACCGACCGCCGTCCGGTCGCCGCGCTGGCGACGGGCCTCCAGCACCACGTAGAATGGAGTAATGCGAGCGGACAACTCGGGACCGTCTGGCGTCGCGGCGATGCGATGGCGGCCCGCCCACACCCACGGCTCCCCAGCAGCAAACAGCACGACCCCGCGCTCGAAGCCCGCGCCTTCGACCGCCTCACGCAAGGTGCTTCCCCCCGCCAGCCGATCCAGACCGGATTCTGCGAGCGCGAGATCGGCCAGTCCGCGCGCCGTCGCGACCGCCGCCGCGAGGTCGGCTTCCAGACGCACCGAGGCACGCGCGATCAGCGCGCCCCGCACTCCGCTGGTGTCCGATCCCCAGCCCGTCTCGATCTGGCGCACCCGCCAAGCCGTCGTGGCGGCTTCGGCGCCGCCCAGCACACAGATGACGGCGAGGGTGACGGGCACCAACCGGCGCCCGGACGACCACCAGGGGATGAGTGCCCCGACCCCAACCGCCAGCAGGCCCAGCGCCAGCGCGGGGACGACTTGCCACACGGCAAGACCACCCACCCCAACGAGGCCGAGGATTTCCCAATGACGAACGATGCCCGACCTCAGGGACCGCTCCGGCTCAAGCATCTGCCTCCCATGGACGTAACCGCCATCCTCGCCCGCGATCCGCGTCTCCTCGTCCCAGTCGGGACGACCGAGCAGCACGGCCCGCATCTGCCCTTCGGTGCGGACACCTTACTGGTGGAGCGCTTGGCGGATGATCTGTCCGCCCAGTTCGGTGTCCTGCGCGCGCCGACAGTGGAATATGGGGTCAATCGCGGGGCCCGCGTCCAGTACCCTGGCAACGCGAGCGTACGTCGCAAGACCCTGCACCGGTTCATGAACGACCTGCTGGGATCGTGGGAAGCGGGTGGCGTTCGCGAGTTCATCATCCTGACGGCGCACGGCTGGG
>JAQBHB010000014.1:0-90051 GCA_032128115.1 Deltaproteobacteria bacterium
GACGACGTCATCGCCCTGCGACCCGACGCGCTCCTCGTGCGCTGGACGAACTGGGGCACGGACCTCGCCAGCGGCGGCGCCTTCGAGCGGAGCCTCTGCGAGCTCTGGGTTTTCGGGGCCGACGGTCTCGTGACGCGCTGGGAGCAGTTCGACGCCGAGCAGGACACCGAGGCGCTCGCGCGCTTCGACGCACTGACGGCCGAGATCCCGGCTGCGCCGCGCCGCGTGCGAGCGAACGCCGCGACTGCGCACGTGGCCCGTGAGAACGCCGCGTTCGCTGCCCGAGATGGCGACGCGCTTGCCACCCTCTTCACCGACGAGTTGGAGTTCGTGGACCACCCCAACGGCACCACGCTCGACCAGCCGGAATACCTCACCTCACTGCGCGCGCAAGAGCTGACGCGCCGGCACGAGCCGTTGGCCACCCTCGGTGACACACTCGCATTGTGCCGCGTATCACACCGAGCGGGCGGGACCGCCCACGGCAACTTTGACGTCGGCGCCTACGAGATAGAAAGAGTCGTCGTGTTCGAGGTTGATGCGCAGGGCCGATGTCGGTGGCGCGAGTCCTTCGCTACCGACCACCTGGGCGACGCCGTCACCCGCTTGTACGAGCGCTACGCCGAGCTCCTGCCCGACGGCCCCGAGCGCATCCACGCCGCAACGACCGCGCGCTCGTTCGCGGCGACCGTGGGACCGTTCGACCTCGATCGCTACGCCGCGGCGTTCGCGCCCGCCATCGAGGGCGTCGACCACCGGACCTTGGGGACCTGGTCCGCTCGTGGGGCGGAGGCGCTGCTGGTGCACTTCCGCTCCTTCCTCGAACTCGTCGACGACGCCGCCTTGCGCGTCGACGATGTCCTCAGCCTGCACTCGGATGCGACCCTGGTGCGCCGGACCCACTCCAGCACCGACCGCGCCGGCGGCGGTGCCTACGAGAGGCAGTTCCTCAGCATCGGCGTGTTCGGAGCAGAGGGTCTCTTGACGCGCATCGAGTGGTTCGACCCCGATCGCGACGACGAGGCGCTCGCCCGCTTCGACGCGCTGGCAGTCGAGCGGCGAGCGCCGCGCCCCGCGCGGCGCCGCGTGCGAACGAACGCCGCAACAGCTCAGGTCGCAAACCACGACGCCGCTGTCGCGGCGCGGGACGCTGACGCGCTTGCGATGCTGCTCGCCAAGGACTCGGAAACCCTCGACCATACGACCGGCGCCAGCTTTGGCCGGCCGGGAACGCTGGACCACTACCGCAGGCTACTCCGAACCCCGGATCTGGCGCAGTCGGCGGAACCCCTGGCGACCCTCGGCGACTCCCTCGCGCTCTGCCACATCTCGTGGTCGGGGAGCGGGGCCGGCAGCAGCAGGTTCGACGTCGGCGCGTTCGAGGTCGACAAGATCCAGCTGATCGAGGTCGACGCGCAGGGTCGGCGCCGGCGGAACGAGGTCTTCGCCACCGACCACCTGGGCGACGCCATCGCGCGGCTCTACGAGCGCTACGCCGAGATCCTGCCCGACGGCCCCGCGCGCATCCGCGCGGCGGCGACGGCGCGCTCGGCCGCGGCCTATCTGATGCAACCGTGGGACCCGGATCGCTACGCCGCGGCGTTCGCACCCACCATCGAGGTCGTCGACCACCGGATCTTGGGGACCTGGTCCTCGCGTGGGGTGGAAGGGGCACTCCAGAACCACCATTCCTGGCTCCTTCTGACCGACGACGGCGCGGTGCGAGAAGACGACATCCTGAGCCTGCGGTCTGATGGGCTGCTCTGGCGGCGGACGTTCTTTGGCACCGACCGCGCGGGCGGCGGCGCTTTCGAGCGGCAGTTCATCCACCTCTGGGTCGTGGGAAGCGATGGCCTTCTGACGCGCCTCGAGTTCTTCGACGCCGATCGCGACGCCGCGGCGCTCGCGCGCTTCGACGAGCTGACGGCCGAAGCACCGCTGGCGCGCCGCGTCCGCCGCCGAGTACGACCGAACGCCGCGACCGCGAACGCAGCGCGCCAGGAGGCTACGGTCGCTGCGCGAGACGCCGCTGCGCTGACGGCCCTTCTCGCGGACGACATCGTCGTCGTGAACCATGCCACCGGCGTCGAGCACGGCCGCGAGGGAGCCCTCGCCACATGGCGCTCGCTGCTGAATGACCCGAACCCGAACCTCCGGAACGAGCCGCTGGCGACGCTCGGCGACTCGCTAGCGCTGTGTCGTTGGTCGATCTCGGCTGGTGGACGGGTAGATCACAATTTCGATGTCGGCGCCTGGGAGAGAGACCACTTCTATCTGCTCGAGGTCGACGTGCTGGGACGACGGGCGCGGACCGAGGTGTACGCCGCCGACCACCTCGGCGACGCCATCGCGCGGCTCTACGAGCGCTACGCGGAACTCCTCCCCGACGGCCCCGCGCGCGCCCGCGCCGCCGGGGACGCGCGCGTCGCGGCTGCGTGGCTGGGGTCGGTCGATCTGGGGTCGCTCGAGCGTTACGCGGCCGCGTTGAAGCCCGACATCGAGGTCGTTGACCACCGGATCTTGGGGACCTGGTCCGCGCGGGGCGCGGAGGCGCACATGCACAGCCTCCGCAGTTGGCTCGACGTCGCCGACGACATCACCAGGCGCGCCGACGAGATCCTCGCGCTGCGCCCGGGCGCACTCCTCGCCCGCTGGACCCACCTCGGCACCGTCCGCGCCAGCGGCGGCGCCTACGAGAGACCGTTCCTCCTGTACTGGGCCGTCGACAGCGATGGCCTCGTGTCGCACTGGGAGCTCTTCGACCCCGACAGCGACACCGAGGCGCTCGCGCGCTTCGACGAGCTGGCCGCCGAGCCGCCGGCGATGCGATTCGCGAACGCGGCATCGCGGGCGTTCGAGCAGTCGACCCGCGCGATCGCACAACGCGACTGGGACGCGCTCGTCGCGTTGTACGCGACGGAGCACGTATTCGACGACCGGCGCTCGCTGGTGCGGACACGCGTCGAGGGTGAGGCGTACTTCGCGAACCTCCGGAGGATGTTCCGTGCCTGGAGGGAGGCATCGGACCAGCTCGTCGCGACGCGCGGCGACCGGCTCTCGCTCCACAGTCACAAGCTGATCAGCGTCTCCGGCGACGCGGGGCCCGCCGAGTTCGAGATGCTCAACCTGGTCGAAGTGGATGCCGCCGGCCGGCGCGCCGCACTCGTGACGTTCGACCTCTCGGATCTCGACGCCGCGTACGCCGAGCTCGACGCGTGCTACGCCGTCGGCGAGGGCGCCCCGTACGCCCGCATGTGGGAGGCGTCGCAGCGCATCGTGCGACTCATCGCGGCGCGGGACTGGGAACGGATGGTGTCGGTGTTCACTGACGACTTCCTGTGGGAGGACCATCGCGTGCTCGGCTTGGGCACGCGCTCGCGCGATGAAACGCGGGAGCTGTGGCGTGCCACGGTCGATCTGGCGCCCGACGCCATGCTGCCTGTCGATCACGTGCTCGCCATCAACCACCGCGGAGTGCTGATCGTCGGGCGCTGGCTGGGGAGTCGAGACGGAGGGGCCTTCGAGATCCCATTCATCGCGATGTGGTGGTTGGACCCGGACGGCCGCATCCGGCGGATCCACACCTACGACCTCGACCAGCTCGCCACCGCGCGCGCGTGCTTCGACGCGCTGACGAGCGAGCCGCCGGTGCTCCGAATCGAGGACGCGGCGACGCGCGCAGCGGACCGCGTATTGAAGCGAACTACCAGCTGACGTCGATCTGGCTCGCTGACGAAGCGGAAGACGAGCGCGGATACTGCATACTCCGCGAACGTGGAGGTCGGAATGCCGGACTCGAGATTCGTCAGCAGCTATGGATCCTGGGCACTCGTCGCCGGTGCGTCGGAGGGGATGGGGGAGCAGTTCGCACGCCAGCTCGCGACGCGCGGCTTGAACCTCTTCCTGGTGGCGCGTCGTCGCGAAGTGCTGGAAGCACTCGCGACGGATATCGCCGGCAAGAGCGGCGTCGAGGTCCGAGTACTGCCGTCGGATCTCTCGAAGCCGGAGTCTCTGCACGAGATCGAGCGCGCGACCGCTGATTGCGAGATCGGCCTGCTGGTCTACAACGCAGCAGTCTCGGTGATCGGCTCCTTCCTCGATCACTCGATCGAGGAGTATCGCGCGGAGCTCGAGGTCAACTGTCGCAGGCCGCTCGAGCTCGCTCATCTCTTCGCTCGCCCGATGGCGCAGCGCCGTCGCGGCGCGATCCTGCTGATGTCCTCACTCGCGGGAACGCAGGGCTCACCGTACATCGCGCACTACGGCGCGACGAAGGCTTGGAACACCGTGATGGCCGAGGGTTTGTGGGGGGAGCTCAGCGAGTACGGTGTCGACGTGCTCACGTGTCGCGCGGGTGCGACGCGCACTCCGAAGTACCTGCGCGGGTCGGGTGGCGACTCGCGCTCCGGATTCGTTCCGGAGATGGAGCCCGCGGACGTCGTTGCCGAAGCGCTGGCCGCGCTCGGTCGAACGCCGAGCATGGTGCCGGGACGCGTGAACCGCGTTGCCGCGACGTTGATGCAGAGACTGCTCCCACGTCGCACCGCGGTGACCGTGATGGGAAGAGCCTCCCGAGGCGCGGGCGTCGGGAAAGAGGCTCGCTAGCCCAATTTCCGCAGTTACAGAGAATCTTCGCCCGTCTTGAAGTTTTTTCCGTCTCCGGCAAACCCGGGGCGGTTCAACGAGGAGGAAGGCTCATCGGTCCAGGTCCCACGGGGGCGCCTGAGTGCCGCGTCGCAGAATCTCAGCTTGACGCAAAGGACACTGGAGGCCGTATGCAATCGGTCTGATCCGGCTCCCGCTACCACAGAGAAACGCCCGGAGGCTTTCGGCTTCCGGGCGTTTCTCGGTTCGGGCCACCGCTTTCGTCATTTGCCCGTTGGCTTCGACCCTGCGAGCACATTCAAGCTGCGAAGTTGAGGGCCGGGGGTTAGAACACTTCCCGCGAGGCCACGATCCGAGCCCGTGGGCGTTGTGAGTCCGGGCCAGAACGTCTCCCGTCGATCCCGAGTCGGCGAGCCTGCCTCGACGAGTCGGGGGCCGGCGCTGCTTGGCAAGCTGGCAACCCGTGAGCCGAATTCGCCCCTGCTCTTGCTGTCTCCGCGCTGAGTCGACAGGATACCCGACCTTGGACTCGAGGTGCGGATTTGAATTTCTGATCCGCCGGGTCTCGACATGCCCGAAGAGGGAGGGGTGCGCAAAGTGGACTGGTACAGAATCAAGACTTCGCTCACAGGAGTGAAGCGACTGGCAACGTTGTCGGTAGAAGACAAACAAGCGTGTGTCGACGCGTATAAATTCTTTCAACGAATGCAAGCAGGTGAAGAGACCAGAACGGAGGACGAGACGAAAGCCGTCGCGGACTATTACAAGGTTTTGAACAACATGTTGTCAGTCTTCGATCTGGAGAAACTCTACCTTCCTCCCCAGCTGAACGAATCGGAGGGATTGTATGGGAACCAGTTGTTATGCGAACAAGCCGTCTTGAAGGAACTGAGGGTACAGAACCCCGAAGAGTCCCATCTGTTGGATATGGGTTGCGGGCGAGGACGCATCGCGCACTACATCGCCACGTTGACCGGTGGCCAGGTTTCTGGCTACAACATCGATCCGAATCAAATCGAAAACGCTATCGACTGGGCCGCGGAATGCGCAATGAGCGATCGGCTCCACTTCAAAGTTGGCGATCATCACAAGCCGCTCGAGTACGAATCAGGCAGCTTCGATGGATGCTTTTCCTTCCAGGCGGTCTGGCCCTTCTTCAAGAAGCAGGAGCTCGATGCGCATGCAAGAGAAATGTTCCGCGTATTGAAACCCGGAGCTCGATACGCTTGTTCGGAGTATTTGCTGACCCCCTTTTTCGATTGGAACAACGAAGAACATGTGGCACTTCACAAAACCTTCCTTCCAACTCTGGCGGCCACTCAGTCGATGTATCCGGCCGACGTCTGTGCCGCTTTGGAAAGAGCTGGGTTCAAGATTCTCATTTCGGCGCCTTCGAAAAGCGAAGCGTGGCCGCTATGCGAGCAGAAGCGCAATCTGATCTATAGGGGTCGAAGAGTGGTCCGTGCCCTCGAGATGATTCGTGTTCTGGCTCCATGGGTCGAAGAATCGCTGGATCTTCTTCAGAAGGGTGGGCAAGCCTGGACGGTGGCCGAGAAGGCGAAAATTGCAGATCTGAACTGGAGAATCGTCGCGGAGAAACAGTGATCGACGGTTGGGCGCGTTGAAGTCGATGAGACCGGTTGCATACGGGCATGCGTCGACTTGTCGTTCTGATGCATTTCAGGGCGTAAGTATCTGGAATCGGATGGAAAGCGCTGGAACTCGGCGGATCGTGGGTGGCACCGGCTGAAGGGCGTTGATCCGCGAGAATGGGTCTTGATAGCCAATTGGCTATCATCTGAGCCGTGTCGATCGCGAACATCGTCCGGGAAGCCCGCCGACGCTCCGGCCTGACGCAGGCGGAGCTGGCCGAGCGGGCAGGGGTCCCCAAGTCCACGGTCGGGCGCATCGAATCCGGAGCGCGCGTGCCCTCGACCCAGATGGTCGAGCGCCTCGTTCGAGCCGCGGGGTTCGACGTCTCGGCCTCCCTCTCGGAACCCGACCCCGGTACAGATTCGATGTTCGAGCGAACGCTTCGCAGAAGCCCAGCCGAGCGCCTCGCAGACGCGACCCGGGTAGCGCGCTTCGTGTTGCGTGCGCGCCGCGAAATCGCGTTGGCTCCCGATGGCTAGCCCCCGTTTCGATCCCGAGCGGATGCTCTCGGCACTGGCAGATGGCGAGGTCCGTTTCATCCTGATCGGTGGCATGGCGGCAGTTCTCTACGGCGATGTCGGCGTGACGGTGGACATCGACGTGGTCCCCGAGCGGACGGACGAGAATCTCGAGCGTCTGGCCGAGGCGCTCTGCGGCCTGGGCGCTCGATTCCGGACCGAGGGCGAGCCCGACGGGCTCACGTTCGACTGCTCGGCGCAGTTCTTCCGGAACCTGCCTCCGGATGCGATCGTGAATATGACCACCGTCTCCGGCGACCTCGACGTCACGTTCTGCCCCAGTGGCACGTCGGGTTTCTCGGATCTGAAGCGCGACGCCATCGACATCGAGGCGGCAGATCGTCTCCACATATTGGTCGCGTCGCTCGAGGACGTGATTCGATCGAAGGAAGCGGCGGGGCGAGACAAGGACCGAGTGGCCGTGCCACGTCTGCGTCGACTCCTGGACCGTCTCCAGGGCGACGAATAAGCGCGGGGGGCGACCAGCCTCGGTACCGGGTGGACCGCGATCGACCCTCAGGTTCGAAGCCTGATACGCCAGCCCGTCGGTTGTGGAAGCTTATGATCGGAGTCGAGGCACGAAGAGAAAACGCCCCCGGAACCGCAAGGTCCCAGGGGCGTTGATTTGTGGTAGCGGGGGAGGGATTCGGCCGTTGCGAGCCACGCCCGCGAGCCTTCTGGTGTCGCTCCGATGGGCTGCGTAAGGCCCATCGGAGACCCCTCGATTCGTGCCCCGCGCACGAGGCCCCGAGGGGGAATCAGCGCTGTCGGTAGAACTTCCGTTCTTGTAAATGGGAAGCCCCGTTCCGATGTCTCGTTTCGCCCCACCGAGCGCCCCACCTGCAACTCCCTGAAAACGTTCGATTCCGCCGAATTAGGCGGCCTAATTCCGTCAGGGGTACGAAACTTGCACGTGTCACCCACCGGAGTTGACTGGGGAGCGCGACGGCTCTCCCCCTATCGCAAAGAGTGCTCGCCCCGGGGCCGCGCTAGATCGCGGCGTGCCCGCGCGATGCCTGAAGCAAAGGCGAGGGAGATGCAATTGCTTCGATGTACCCGGGCTCGGGCTGTCTTTGTGGCCGCAGCGTTCGTGGCTCTGTGCGGAGCCCCTGCAAGCGCTGGTGCCGCCGCGATCTCGAAGATTACCTACGATGTAACTGGTGGAACTTTCCCCGCACTCCTGACGGGACCCGTCGTTGGGGGAACACTCTCTCTGGCCAGCATCTCTCCTTCCGGCGTCAGCACACCGATATCGTTCAACGCAACTGGGTTGTTTCAACTCACCCACCTCAGCCTCCTCGCGAACACGGGGACGATTACGATCACGAACCCCGGGGGCGTGCTTCTGCAGACTGGCATGATCACTGCCAACGCTGCAAAAGGGACGGGCTCTGGCCTCATTACGGGAAAGATTTTTCAGCCCGGAACGATCTTCTTCGGGAGTGTGGCAGCCAACCTGTACTTCAGTGCCATTTCCGGGGCCGGGTTCGGAAGCGTCGTTGTGACGCTCGGTATTTTTTACTCCACGACGCCAGTCACCTTCCCCTTCACCATCGGAAACGAGGTACGGACGCTCGCCCCGATCCCGGAGCCGTCCACGGCCCCCCTCGCGGGCCTGGGCCTGCTCGCACTCAGCGGCTACGCGGCCCGCCGCCGGGTGAGGCGGATTCGCCAGCGCGCCTGAACGGCACTCTCTCAGTCAATGCTCTGACACGCCCCGCTCCGGCGGGGCGTCGCCGTTTCGGCGTCCGACCTGGAAGGGAACGGCGCAAACAAAACGCCCCCGAGACCGCGTGGTCCCAGGGGCGTTGATTTGTGGTAGCGGGGGAGGGATTCGAACCCCCGACCTCCGGGTTATGAGCCCGACGAGCTACCAGACTGCTCTACCCCGCAGTGAAGCGGGCCTATCTATATCCGCTGCTCCGCAGGCTGTCAAACCACCCCGCCTGCGTTCGGGCTGCACCCCGTCTGCATATCCAAGCTATTGGAATATTTGACATTTTCTGGCTCGTGGGGCCAAATACGGGCATTCCAAAGAGCGGACATTTCGAGGGGCGGAGGCTGGACGATGCGGACGCGGAAAATGCTGGGTTGGCAGGTGATGCTGGGAGCGCTGGTGGCGATTCCGATCTGGAGCGCCTCGAGTGCCGCGGCGGGCAACGTCTACTCGTGGCGCACCGAAGACGGGGGGTACGCCTTCACGGATGATCGCGCGGCGATTCCCGCCCGCTATCGCGACCAGGCCGTGACGCGCCGGGTGGACGGTCTGTCGGGCTACGAAAAGCACACCGAACAGGTCAAGGGAACCAACCAGAGCTACGCCCAGGCCCTGGAAGAGCGACTGGCGCACCTGCGCGAGCTGAACGCCGAGCCGAGCGACACATCGCGCGGAACGGCTGCCGGCGGCGTTCCCACCGCGATCTCCCTGCAGGTGGGCGGAGGCGATACGCCGAACATCCAGGTTTCGTCTGGCACCACCGGAGGTCCCGTAGTGATCGAGAACCGCTTTACGCGGCCCGCCGGCGGCATGGTGACGCGAACGAGCACGATCGTGACCCAGGACGGCCGGACGCTGGTGGTGGTGCTTCCCCGTTCGAAGGAGACGGATCCCACCGAGATCCTGGACGAGTCGCAGCTCCTGCGCTGAGCGCCTGAGGCGCGATTCCGGGACTCGGTTCCGGGACTCGTCAGGGAGACGCGGGCGGCGCGTCCGTTCGCGGGGCCGGGCGCTCCCGGAACCAGCCGGGCGGAATGCCATCGAGCCGCGCCTTCTTTTCGAAGTCAACAAGCCCCTTCTCGGCTTCTTCGAGCTCCAGAGCTGCGGCCTGGCGCTCGGCCAGGATCGCAGCCTTGCTGGCGCCTCGCTCGTTTCGGCGGTGACGCATCTTCCGGTACGCGCTGTCGGCGGCCACTTGACGCGCCTGGGCCTTCGCGACCGCGGCGATCTTCTCTGCGTAGAGTGCCTCGAAGCGCCCGAAGCCTTCGTCCCCGCTGCCGCCGGACTGGGAACTCACGAGCAGCAACGCGGCCAGCGCCAGGCCGAACGCGACCAGCAATCTGCGCGGATCCAGGACCCTCACGCTCGAGCCGATGCCGAACCTTCGCGCTCGTTGGCGCGATTGTCGTTCTCGTAGATGAACTCCTCGATCGAGCGAACGCAGCGACGGTCCAGGGCCAGGAATTGCAACCCCATGCTCGTGGGTCCTGCATCGACGGACTCGCTTCGCCACACCACCCGGGCCGTCGAATTGATGGGTTCGGGAGCTCCCGGCAATCGGAACTGCAGTTCCAGCTCGCTCTCGATCGGCGCCGCGCATACGGCCTCCACGAACAGGCCGCCGCGCGAGAGGTTGCGGGCGTTTCCCACTGCATTGCTGCCCGCCGCGCTGATGCGCACGCTGGTCTCCATGGGCACCCGGGCCAGCCCGCGGAAGTGGGGCGAGCGCAGGAAGCGATTGACCGCCCGGATGAACGAGATCCGATCGATGGGCTTCGCGATCACGTCGTCGGCCCCCGCGTGCACTGCCGACGCCCGCTCGGAGGCGGAGGTGCCGCTGGTGACCAGGATCACCGGGGTTTCGCGCAGCTCGGGGTCCGCCTTCACCTGACGACACAGCTCGGCGCCGTCCATGCCAGGCATGTTCAGATCGCTCACCAGGATGTCGGGACGCTCGCGACGCATGATTTCCAGGGCTTCGATTCCGTCGCAAGCGATGATGACGCGGCCGGAGCGAGCGAGGAAAAGGGATCCCAGCTCGCGAAACATCGAGGCATCGTCGACAAAGAGAATCTTGTGCTCGGAATCCACCCGGTTCCTCCGTCGCGTAGGCGAGCGCCGCGCAGGGGAGCTACGGCGTCGCCAACACCCCGAAACCCTCGAGTTCGGGTCGGACCAACCACGTGTTGGTGACGTTCTCGCGGTACCAGCGCTGTTTCTCCTTGATCGGGACCTCCATGGCCCTGCGCGTTGCGAACGCGTGGTACTCCACGGTCACCACGGCCTGTCCGTCGTCTTCGAATCGGATGTTTCCGATTTCGAAGTCGGTGACCCGGATCGATTCGAAGTCGTCGATGAAGGCGAGGAATTCCTGGCGCAAGGCCGGATCGACGTAGACGCTGGCCCTCTCGATCAAGCCCCAGCGCACCAGCTTGGTGTATTCGCGTTGCGCCGACTCCAGCGACTTCTCACGACCCAGCGGGTCAAAGAGATTGATGCAACCCGTCGAACCGACGGTGAGCGCGAGCGCGAGCAAACAGCAGAATCCGCGGATCATGACCCCTCCCCACGCGAACCGGCAGAATCCCTTCCAGGCACCGGTGGCGATTGGTCTTCTATCGGCGCATTGGGGAAACCACCTGAGCAGGCTGTGATATGCTCGCACGCCTCTCGTTCAACCATTCGAGATTGAAGGGGATTTCGGATCTCCTATTTGCTCGGGATCGACATCGGCGGCACCAAGCTGGCGCTCGCCCTGGCTGACGAGCAAGGCAACGTGCTCGAGCGCTCGCAACGGCGCACCGAGCCCACGGGGCGACCCGCCGATGACGTGGCACGCGTGGTGGACGATGCCCGCGCCCTGCTGGCGCGCCTGAATCTCTCGCCCCAACAGGTGGCGTGCGTGGGGGTGTCGGCTCCCGGTCCGCTGGACGCGGCGCGCGAATACGTAATGCGGCCGCCGAACCTGCCCGGATGGCAGGACGTCCCGCTGCGCAGGCTGTTGGCCGAAGGCCTGGGCACGCGCGTCTCGCTGGAGAACGATGCCAACGCCGCAGCCCTGGCCGAATGGCGCTACGGCGCGGGACGCGGCTATCGCGATGTGATCTACCTGACCGCGTCCACCGGAATGGGAGCCGGAATCGTGCTGGGCGGCCGCCTGTATCGGGGCACCAGCGGAAACGCCGGTGAGGTCGGCCACGCACCCGTGGAGTGGGAGGGGTTGCCGTGTGCATGCGGCCAACGCGGATGCCTCGAGGCCTACGTGGGTGGCGCCGCGTGGATCCAGCGCCTGTCTCGCGAGACGCCGGCCGAGAGCCTGGTGGCGGAGCTCGCGGGCGGTCGCGAGCGGGCCCGGCCCGAGCACGTAGTGCAGGCCGCTCGCCGCGGCGATGCCTTCGCTCTCGCCGAGATGGACCGCTACAACGACTACCTGTCCCGTGCCATCACGTCACTCGTATACGTGTTGTCGCCGCAGGTCGTGATCCTGGGGACGATCCCGACCCAGGCCGGCGAGGAGCTCTGCTTCGCGCCGCTGCGCAAGCGGGTGGCCGCCCACGTGTGGCCGGAGCTGGGCCGCGATCTCGAGATCGTGCCCTCCGCACTGGGCGCGGACCTTCCGGCCTACGCCGGCCTGTGTGCGGCTCACGAGGGACTGAAACGCCGGACCCGCTGATCCCTAGGATCCCTAGACATCCGCACGGAAGCGCTCGAAGCGACCCTGGGCGATGGCAACGCGGGCACCCTCCATCAATCGCAACGTGAAGCGCAGGTTGTGCAAGCTCGCCAGGCGAGCGCCAAGCACCTCGTTCACCCGCAGCAGGTGGTGCAGGTAGGCGCGCGAGTGACGCGCGCAGGTGGGGCAATCGCAGGTCTCGTCCGGGGGCAACGGGTCGTTGCGAAAGCGCGCGTTGCGGAGCTTGAGTTCACCCTGGGACGTGAAGAGCACCCCGTGACGCGCGTGACGAGTGGGAATCACGCAGTCGAACAGATCCACCCCGGCGGCGATGGCATCGACCAGCTCGCGGGGAGGGCCGATTCCCATCAGATAACGCGGCGCTGCTTCGGGAAGCTCGTCATGCGCGGCCGCTACCAGGTCGATGCGCTGCGCCCGGTCCTCGCCGAGCCCAAGGCCGCCGTGGGCATAGCCTTCGAAGCCGATCGACACGGTCTGCCTGGCGCTGTGGCGCCGCAGCGCTTCCGAAGTTCCCCCCTGCACGATGCCGAACAGCGCCTGCGATGGCCGCGTGTGCGCTGCCCGGCAGCGCTCGGCCCAGCGCAGGGTGCGCTCGCTGGCGGCCTGCACGCGCAGGCTCACACCCTCGGATGCCGGGTCCGGAGGCTGGCACTCGTCGAGCACCATCGCGATGTCCGAGCCCAGCGCCTCTTGCAGGCCGACGGCCGTTTCGGGGGTGAGAAGACGGCGGCGCCCGTCGAGAGGCGACGTGAAAGCCACCCCGTTCTCGTCCAGCCGCATGTGCTCGACCATGGAGGTGATCTGGAAGCCTCCACTGTCGGTCAGCCACGGCCCGCGCCAGCCCGTGAAGCCATGCAGCCCTCCCAGGCCCTGGATCACATCGGCGCCCGGCCGCTCGTGCAGGTGGTATGTATTCGCCAGCAGGATCCCGGCGCCCACGGCCTCGAGTTCGTCCGGCGCCACCCCGCGCACCGCACCGAAAGTGGCCACGGGCATGAAGGCGGGCGTCTCCACCACGCCGTGCGCCGTGTGGATGCGACCGGACCGCCCCGCACCGTCGCGGGCGGTGATCTCGAAGAAGTCGGCCACGGTCAGCGAATCAGCATGGCGTCGCCGTAGGAGTAGAAGCGGTACCCGCGCCGGATGGCTTCGGCGTAGGCATCCAGGATCGATTCGCGGCCGGCGAACGCGGCCACCAACAGCAGCAGCGACGAGCGCGGCAGGTGAAAGTTCGTGAGCAGGGCATCCACGGCGCGGAAACGCGAGCCGGGGCGCAGGAACAACTGCGTCTCTCCGCAGCGCGGGCTCACGCGGCCGTCTTCATCCACACAGCTCTCCAGCACGCGTGCCGTCGTCGTGCCCACGGCCACCACGCGACCGCCGCGTTCTCGCGTTGCGGCGATGCGCTCGGCCACGGAGGCGTCGAGCTCGAAAGGCTCCGCGGCAAGCCTGCCGCTCGAAAGCTCGCGCGCGCCCAGCGGCCGGAACGTGCCGGGCCCCACGTGCAGGATCACTTCCGCACGATCCACGCCCGCCCCGGCCAGCGCCTCCAACACGGCCCGACTCAGGTGAAGCCCCGCGGTGGGCGCGGCCACTGAACCGGGCACCCGCGCGTAGAGGGTCTGGTAGCGCTCGGCGTCGGCCTCGAGCGCGGCGGGGCGCCGGATGTAGGGCGGAAGCGGTGTCTCGCCCACGCAGTAGGGCGACAGCTTTGGATCGAAGAGGAGCTCCACCTCGCCTCCCGGTCGCAGCGCTGCGATCTCCGCGTCGAGGCCCCCGAACTGGAGCTTCTGGCCCACGCGCTGCCGGCCACGGCTGCGCAGCAGCGCCCGGTAGCGGCCGGCATCGTTTGGCACCTCACCCAGCAGCAGCGCCTCGGCGGCACCGCCGGTGAGCTTGTGCCCGCGCAGCCGCGCGGGCAGCACCCGCGTGGCGTTCACCAGCAACAGGTCGCCGGCACGCAGCCAATGGGGCAGGGCGCGGATCTCGCTGTGCTCCCGGGCGCCGCTCCAACGATCGAGCACCAGCAATCGCGCACCGTCGCGCTCCGCTGCAGGTCCCTGGGCGATGCAGTGGGACGGAAGCTCGTAGGCGTAGTCTTCCAGGTCCGGCTCACTCAAGGCTCGAAACCCCGGGCGCGGTCTCGCCCTCGGAGGCCGGGTCGGGCCGCAGCCGCAACGCCGCCAGCAGGGCCGGCGAATCGGCGATCGAGTCGTACGAGAAGAGCGAGTCGCCGGCGCTGCCGGCGCCCTCGACAATGTCGATCTGCACGAGCGCGCGCTCGGGATTTCGCGCGAACAGCCAGGTGCCGAGTCCGATCCAGATGCGGTCTGCCGTGGGAAGATTGGCGAAGTTCTCCGCCTGGTAGCGCAGGACCCGGTCGTCGAGCGTGTAGGCCATGGGCACGGCGAAATCGAGCAGGTCGTCTTCCAGCCAGCGCCGCCAGTCCTGCCCCAGCGAGAGATACGCTCGATCGGCCCAGGACCAGACCGCGGCCGAGAGCTCCACGTCGGGATTCGCGCTGCGCACGGCGAATCGCACCGTTTCGACCAGCGCGGTCAGCTGGTCGCGACGCCAATCGTCCCAGCGATTCGCGTTGCCCAGCGAGTCGCCGATCGGACCCACCAGGCCCGTCTCCAGCTTGAAGCGCGCCCGGGTGGTTTCGCCGTACCCGAAATCGAGACCCACTCCGAAACGGGAACCGGGCACGAAGGGCAGCACGTCGGGATAGCGGATGTAGTCCAGGTGCACGCCGTCGAGCTCCGGGTATCGATCCACCAGCTCGCCAAAGGTAAGGGCCAGGCGCTCGGCCACCCCGGGCGCGGCCGGATCGAGCCAGACCGCCGGCGTGCCCATGCGCGCGAGCTTCCGATCCGGTTGCGGCACATCGAGGTTCGGGTAGTCGAGCACCGAACGTCCGAAGCGGTCCACGATCACAGCCTGGCGACCCAGATCGCGAACGATCGGAGCGTCGCGGTTGGTGGAGAGCGACAGGGCGTTGACCCAGCCGTGCACGCGCAGGTTGGCGGCGTGGGCCTGGGCGATCAGGTCGATCAGGGGATCGCTGCCAGTGGCCGCGAGAACCGCCCGGTAGGGCGCTGCGTCGGCAGCCGTCGAGTCGAACCAGGCGCGGCCCCCGCGATAGACCTGCACGAACAGATCCGTGGCCCCTAGAGCCCGGGCCGTCTCGATCAAGTGGGGAATGCGATCCGGATGGTCCAGCACACGCTGGCTGCCCTGGCAGAGGACCCACAGGCCCCTGGCGCGCGGCGCCTCGACCACCGCTTGCGGCGCGGTCTGCGGGGCCGCAGCGTCGTCCGCCTCGCCGCAAGCGAGTGCGGCAAGGGCGCCGAGACAGATCAGCTGCGGGACCGGAAAACGAGCCATGGGACGGCGCGGTGAACCTAACCGAGGCACCGGGCCGCCACAAACGGCTGCGCCGTCGGAACAAGCACAAGGTTCGGGTTTGACAGGCCGATCCGCTCCCGCACACTGGGGGACGATGGGGATGATCAAGGGCGTTTGCCCGGGAATCGCGGGACACCCGCGCGGGGCATCCCGTTGCCATTGGGGCGCTGTCGGGCTGCTGGGGGCGCTGCTTCTGGTGCCGACGGCGATGGCTGCCAACCGATCGAGTTCCAACGAACCCGTGGAAGTCGAGTTGGCGCCGGAGTCTCCGGGACGCATGCTGCGGGCCGCGATCGAGGCTCGAGAGCGAGGCGAGAGCCGCGTGGCCGAAGAGGCCCTGGCCCGCCTGGCCGTGGAACACCCCATCATCGCCGATCACGCCGATCTCCTGCGTGTGGGCATCCTGATGGCGGTCCACCGCTACCAGGAGGTGGTGGAGCTGCGCACCACGTGGAAGCACGCGAATTCGCCCCTCCATGCCGATTTCCTGATGGAGCTGGGACACGCCTATGACGCGCTGGGGAAGCCCGAGGAAGCGCGCTCGGCCTGGGCTGGCGCGATCGCCGAGACCGACGATTCCGATCGCCTGGCCACCCTCCATCTGGCCGTGGCCGATTCCTACGCCCGTTCGGGCGACCTGGCGGCCGCCGCCGAGTCGTACCTGCGGGTCTGGACCGCCTATCCACTGAGGCCGGAGGCCGACGGGGCCAGGGTCGCCCTGGATGATCTGGAGCGGCGCATCGAGACTTCCGTGCGGACGGCGCCGCAATTTCGCAAGCGGGGCGACGCCCTGTACCGGCAGAGCCGCAACGAGCAGGCACTCGAGGCCTATGACACGGCGCTGGCCTCGAAGCACGAACCGCTGGCGGCGGCCGATCGCCACGGCGTCGACGAGCAGCGGGCGCGAACGCTGTTCCGCCTGCGACGCTACACCGAGGCCACCGAGGCCTTCAGCCAGCTGCCGGAAGACTTTGCCAACGCCATCTGGACGGCTCGTTCGCGAGCGCGCGCCGGCGATGTAGAGACGGCCGCCCGGGAGCTCGAGCACGTGGGTCAGCAGTCCTCGGGCAACCATTCGCTGCACGCCATGCTGCTGGCGGGAATGCTGTGGGCCGGGGAGGGCGAGACCCAGCGAGCACGCGCGCTCTACACCGCGCTCGCCAATCGCGCGCCACGCTCTTCCTACGGACTTGCGGCGATCTGGAATCTCGGCTGGCAGGCGTATCGGGATGCGAGCTATGACGAGGCCATCGCCTACTTCGAACGGCTCGGCGAGGGCGAAGAGGACAAGCTCGAGGCCCTGCGCCCGCGCTATTGGCGAGCGCGCGCGGCCGAACAGGCGGGCCAGGAGGGCGTCGTCGAAGAGTACGCCCGCATCGCGCGGGAGTTCCCGCTTTCCTATTACGGTTGGCGCGCCCGCTCGCGGAGCCTCGAAGCCGTGGCTCCGGAAGTCTCCGAACCCGACGACGACCCGGCCGAGCGCATCGGCATCAGCCGGGGGACCGTGAACCTGACGCCCGCCCAGCTGCTGCGCCCGCGCATCCTGCTCGAGGCCGGGTTGGTGGCTGAGACCCGGGGCGAGCTCGACCGACTGTTCGCGCGCGCCCAGGGGCGCGAGGATCGCCTGGCGCTGGCGCAGCTGTACGCCGACGCGGGCGACTATCACCGCCCGCAGCGGCTGATGGTCGACGCCTACGCCGAGTCGCTGGCGCGCGGTCCGGCGCCGGGCCAGCTGGAACTGTGGTGGCACGCCTGGCCGGCGGCGTTCGAAGACGACGTGCGCAAGGCGGCCGACCCGACGTCGCGACTGGACCCGGCCCTGGTGTACGCCGTCATGCGCGAAGAGAGCGGGTACCGACCGGCGGTGGTGTCGGTCTCCGGCGCGCGCGGCCTCCTGCAGCTGATGCCCGAGACCGCCGAGCGAGTGGCGCGGGGCGCCGGGATCACGAAGCCCAGCTCCGACGATCTGTTCGAGCCCAGCGTGAACATCCAGCTGGGAGCGATCTATCTGGGCGACCTGCTCGGACGGTTTTCGGGGCGCACGTCGGCTGCCATCGGAAGCTACAACGCAGGCCCCGAGGCAGTCGCCCGCTGGCTCCGCGGCGCTCCCGTGGAAGACGACGAATGGGTAGAGGAGATCGGATACGAACAGACCCGCTCCTACGTGAAGCGGGTGTTGCGCAGCCTTCACGCCTACCGGGTGCTCTACTGACCGCCGCCGGCTCCGCCCTCCCCCTGTGGCGTGAGAGGGAAGGGCGGCGTTCCCTCGACCTGCTGGCCGTGGGCCAGAACGCGCTCGATCGGGTTTGTGTGGTCGACCGACTGCCGCCCTTCGGCGGCAAGCTGGCCCTGCGCGAATACGCGGAGCTCACCGGGGGCCAGGTGGCGACGGCCGCCCTGGCCGCGGCGCGCCTGGGCCTGCGCACTGCCTATTCCGGCGCGGTGGGCGACGACGCGGACGGATTTGCCGTGCTGGCGCCCCTCGAGTCTGCCGGGGTGGATGTGTCCGCCGTCAAGCGTGTGCCCGGGGCGCGGACCCAGCGCGGGATCATCCTGGTGGACCGCACCACGGGCGAGCGAATCGTGCTGTGGCACCGCGACCCCGCGCTCGCACTCCAGAAGGGCGACATGCGCCGCGAGACCCTCGAGTCGGCCCGGGCCCTCCACCTGGACACCTCGGATCCGGATTTCGCCACCTGGGCGGCCCAGGTGGCGCAACAGGCCGGGGTTCCGGTCTTCCTGGACGCCGACACCCCGGGACCCGGGGTCGAGGCGCTTCTGGACCGGGTCGATTTTCCTATTGTCGCGAAGGGATTTGCCGAATCGTTTGGCGAGGGCCGCTCACTGCGCTCAGCGCTCACCAGGCTTGCCTGCCATGGAGGCCGGGCCTGTGTGGTGACGCTGGGGGCAGCCGGCGCTTTGGCGCTGTGCGGGGACGCCTGGATCGAGAGCCCCGCCTACAGCATCGAGGCGCGCGACACGACGGGAGCCGGGGATGTTTTCCGCGGCACCTTCGTGTGGGCGGTTCTCCAGGGCCTCGACGTCGCGTCCGTTCTGAGGACCGCAAACGCCGCGGCGGCCATGAGCTGCCGGGCCCTGGGAGCTCAGGGAGACCTGCCGACTCGCGGCGAGCTCGAGGCCTTCTTGAACCATCACGAGCCCGGTTGAGCCGGGCCGGGAGGACCTCGCCATGGGCGATGGATTCGGCAGGCCGATGGTCGCGCTGATGCTGCTGGCCGGAATGGTCGGCCTCGGCGCCTGGAACTTTCACCGCAATGTGGAGGCCGAGCGTCAGCAGCCGCGGCCGTTCGCTTCCTACTCGGACTCCGACCTCGAGACCCTGGTTGCAGCCTACGAGCAGGAAATCGCGGACTTCACCCGGAAGTGGGAGAAGGTGACCGGGAAGAAGGTGAACGTCCAGAACTTCGTCCACACCGATTCGCGCATCCGCGAATTCGAGCGGGTGCAGGGTCTCGGGCGTCAGGCGCGCGAGATGACCGGCGAACTCGCCAAGCGCCACGTGGCCCTGGACGAGTTGCACGAGGAACAGGCCAAACGCGTGCAGGAACAAGAGGTCGTGCTGATATTCCTCAAGCGACTCTTCATGTACAACGGCTAGCCGGGCGTCAGCTCGGATCGAGCTCTTCTTCTTCCTCTTCCTCTTCCTCGTCCTCGATGGGTTCCGGCAGGTCGACCACCCCCAGCCCGATGTCGAGCGTCGGCTCGGCGGCCTCCACCGTCGCTTCCTCGTCGTCGTCATCCAACAAGGGAGCCATGGAGCGGTTGCGCCGGCGCTTGGCCTCCGGCGCCTTGAGCTTCACCTCACGGGTCGGGCGCACGCGCTGGTCGGCCCCGCATTTCGGACACAGGGGCTCGGGCCGGTTCAAGTCGTAGAACTTCGCGCCGCACTCGAAGCAGTTGTATTTGATTCCCAGGTGCGCGTGAACGCCCGTGCCGGGCACCCCACCCTGGGGCTTGCCGGTCGCCTTCTTCGAGGCTCTCTTCCTGGTGGCCGGTCGTTTCGGCGCAGTCTTGATCTCGATTTCGGGCTTCGCCTTGGGTTCGGCCGCGGCGGGCGCCGCCTTCTTGGTCACAGCCTTCTTGGCCTTCACGGGCGCCGCCTTCTTGGCCGCCAGCTTCTTGGCCTTGGCGGGAGCGTTCTTGCCCTTGGCGGGAGCGTTCTTGGCCTTGGTAGCGGCCTTCGATTTCTTGCGGGCCGTCTTCTTGGAAGCCGCCTTGCGGGCGCTGACCCTGGCCTTGGTCTTCTTCCTGGCGGGAGTCATGGGCTCTCTCCAGGGGGTGTGAGGATTGCGTCCCGCGCCTCGGCCACCTCGCGGATGCCCAGGGCGCGCGCGTCTTCGGGGCCATCGATCCAGGTGTGGTCGACCTCGATATCCCCGTCGACCGGAATCCCCCCGATTCCGGCCGCCTCGAGCCAAGCCCGGTATTGCACGCCCAGGGCGCGCCGGGCTGTATCCGGCGAATCCGCCCCATGGGCATTCTTCACCGGCGAGAATTCGACCTCTCGGTCCGCCTCGACGACGCAGGACCGCTCTGCGACGGGCAGGGCGTCGAACACGAACCGCTCGAGCTTGAGACCGTTGGGCTCCACGGGCGCCTGGGGTCGACCCTCGGCGTCCAGGGCGGGAATCCGCTTGAGGGCGCCGTGGTAGGGCAGCAGCGTCTCGGCCTCGGCCGCCACCCGGCGCACGAACGCCGTCGCGAACACGTGAACCGCGATGTTGCCCGCCCAATAGACCAGATCGCCGCGCACATCACGGGCTTCGCGAAGCGCTTCGTCGAGCTCCGTGTATTCGATCACGCCCAGACGTCCCCCCATCCGGACCACCAAGCCAACCTTCTCCGCGGGATCGACCTTGCGGACGATCTTGCAGGACATCTCCGCGCCGGCGCCGGCGTGAAAGCCTAGATACACCGGATCGGCGATTCGCACGAGGGGATTGTCCACCTGGTGGTAGAAGAGGGTGTCGATGCCGCGATCGTCCAGAACGTCCAGGGCACCGCTGGCCAGCAGGGCCGTCAACGCACCTCCGTGGCCGCTTGGATTCTCGAAGATGCGACCGGGTTCCTCGAGCAGCAGGCGTCCCTCCAGATCGAAGCTGGGAACCATTTCCTGGCGGAAGAAGCGCACGTCCTCGCACGGCAGCCCGAAATAGTCGCGTTCCTGGAAGAACGCGCGGGTGTCGGCATCGGTGGCGCCGCTGGTCATGACGTACCAGGGAAGGGGCCGGCCATAGCGCCGCCGGAGGCCGCGGATCTTCTGGGCCAGGAGCTCGAAAAGCGAGCGTCCCGACACCGGCCCCAGGGGGTAGGCGCCCTTGGGGGCATGGAAGCCCAGGCGCGTCGCCTGACCACCCGCCACCACCAGCACCGCCACCCGGCCCCGGGCGAGCAGTTCCTGACCGCACTCACGGGCCTGGTCGATGGCCCGGGGATCGCCGCCGCGGCCCGCCAGGCGCTCGACCCGAGGCGGCTCGCAATGGCCCGCCAGGCGCTCGACCCGAGGCGGCTCGGGAACGTCCGCTCCGGGCCCATCGGCGTCCAACCGGGACCGGGCCGAGGCCTGGGCGCGCAGCATCGCGGGCAGATCGAAAGCCGCGGCTTGCGCCACCAGGCGATCCCTGGCCGGCGCGTCGAGCCGCTCCCAGAAGCGAAAGACGTGGCCCTGGCCGTGACTCTCGTAGTGGCTCAACAATTCGTCGAATTCCGGGCTCTGGTGGCTCGCTTGGCCCACCGCACGCTCCTGGGGGTCGGGTCATCGGGCGCGCTGATAGCACACGCACATCCCCATGCGAAACCCAGCGACGCCGCGGGACCCCTGGGCGCGGCCTGGAGACGCGCCCGGAAGGGGTAGCCGGCGGCTCACGGCCGCGATCTTCTATTTGACATAATCCATCTTATCGGACGTAACAGAGCGGGGCGCAAAACCGGAAGAAGGCCCGAATGGGGCACCGGAGCCGGATCTAGCTGGGGTTGTCCCTCTGGACGTCGTCCCTCTGGACGTCGCGCCTCTGGA
This sequence comes from Deltaproteobacteria bacterium, assembly GCA_032128115.1. GTDB lineage: Bacteria > Myxococcota_A > UBA9160 > UBA9160 > SMWR01 > JAQBHB01. The sequence goes on from JAQBHB010000014.1 coordinate 21,633, forward strand.
CGTCGCGCCTCTGGACGTCGCGCATCTGGACGTCGCGCATCTGGACTTCGCGCATCAGGGCCCGCATGTGGGTCGGGAGGTGCAGGTCCGGGGCCTCGCGGGCCACCTGATCGAACAGCACCCGGGCCTGCTCGCGTTCGCCCGCGGCCAGGTAGCAGCGGGCGGCATCCGCCAGCGACCAGTAGCGCAGTGGGAACGCCTCGATGCCGCCGGCCTGCTCGTGGCTGGCGGCGGCCTCGCGCCAGCGGCCGGCATCTTCGTGGGCCTGGGCCATGCGCTGCAGCAGCACACCACGCAGACTCGAATTCCGGGGCAACTCCAGCAGCGCGGCGTTCCAGCTGTCGAGAGGACCCTCGAGATCGCCGGTCGCGGCCAGCAGATTGCCCAGCTCGAGGGACGCCAGCGCACCGGCCACCGTGCCCCCATGGTCTGCGGCCACCTCGCGGAAGCGGACCGCATACTCCTCGTTGATCTGGCGCTGGGCCTGGGGATTGGCCAACGCGGGCACGTCGATCGCGCCCGGATTGGTCCCCATGGCCTTCAGGTAGGCGCCCCGCACCTGCTCGAGGGCGTCTGAAGCCCGGGCCTCGCGGGTCGTGCGCCAGTTGTCGTAGGCGCCGTAGATCGCGACGGCGACCAGACTGCCCACCACCACCGCGCCCACCAGCACCGCGTTCGCAACCACCCACGCGATCAGGCGCTCGCCGAGCGACACGGCCTCTTCCAGCATGGTTTCTGGGGCGTCGTCCGGGCTGTGCTTGCGCGCCACCTGCGCTCCTCGCGATTTCGACGGGCTCGGGGGCCGGAGTGTATCGGACGCTGGGGCCCGCGCCTGCCTCCGAGCCGGAATCCGCGGCGCGATCAGGCCCGTTCGCCCCGAGCCCGAAGCCGAAGGCGGACCGGGGTGCCCTCGAAATCGAACGCCTCGCGCAGGCGGTTTTCCAGGAAGCGGCGATACGAGTTCTGCACGCTGGACGGATCCGTGCAGAACAGCACGAACGTGGGCGGCCGCACCCCCGTCTGCGTGGCGTAGAAGAACTTCAGGGGCCTGCGGCGCTGGCCCCGCTGCCCCATGGCCGGCTCGTGGCGCCCGACCGCGTCCTTCAACCAACGGTTGAGCTCCGGCGTGGTGATGCGGCGCTCGCCCGCTTCCACCAGCCTCCGCACCACCGGGAAGATGCGGTCGCAGCCGGCACCCGTCTTCGCCGAGATCGACACCACGGGGGCGTCGGACATGAAACGCAGGCCGTGGCGGATATCGTCGCGCAGCTCATGGGCCGTGCGTTCGCCCGCGCTCACCAGGTCCCACTTGTTGGCCAGCACGGCCGCGGCGCGGCCCCGTTCCCGGGCCAGGCTCGCCACCCGGGCGTCCTGATCCGTGAAGCCACCCGCGGCATCCATCACCACCAGGGCCACCTGGGCCCGTTCGAGCGAGCGCACGGTCATCAGGGCGCTGGCGCGTTCGGCGGTGCGAGTGCGGTGGCCGGCCCGGCGCAGGCCCGCCGTGTCGACGAACGTGAAAACCTCACCGTCGCGCTCGATGCGGGTGTCGGTGGAGTCACGGGTGGTGCCCGGAAGATCCGAGACCACCACCCGCTCGCTGCCCGCCAGACGATTGACCAGCGAGCTCTTGCCCACGTTGGGGGGTCCCACCAGCGCAATCCGCACCCCCTCTTCGCTCGGCGCCGGGGCCGTGTCGGCTTCGGGCAGCCTCGCCACCAGCTCTTCCAGCGCATTCCAGGCCCCGGTGCCGTGCTCGGCGGACACGCCGCGGGTGGCCTCGAATCCGAGACGGTGGAACTCGGCCACGCGAACATCGTGCTGGGGCCGGTCGATCTTGTTGACGGCCACCAGGATGGGACGCGAGCCGGTGCGAAGCGTTCGCGCCAGGACCTCGTCTTCCGGGAGCAGCCCGGCCTTGCCGTCGACGACGAACAGGATCGCATCGGCATCCGCGACCGCCGATCGCGCCTGGGCCTGGATGGCGGCGGCCAGGCCCTGCTCTACTTCCGAGTCGAGCCCGGCCGTATCCACCACCAGCACCCGGCGGTCGCCGACCTCCACCTCCTGGACGATGCGGTCGCGGGTGATCCCGGGACGGTCCTCCACCAGCGCCCGTCGCCATCCGGCGTAGCGGTTGAACAGCGTCGACTTGCCCACGTTCGGGCGGCCCACGATCGCGACGATCGGCAGTGCGGAGTCGGTCATCTGGGGAATCGGGCTCTATCCGGGGAAACGGGCTCTATCGGGGGAAACGCGCCCTGGTTGGCGCCCCCAGGATATCGCTTGCGCCCACCGGGCGCCGGCATCCCGGATCGCGGCGCCTTCCTTGACAATCCCAGCTCTCCGCCCGTAGGGTGACGCCCACGGCCCCGCGGGATCTGCAGCCTGTTGTCGGGTGCTGGAAGGAGTTGTCGTGACCCGCTTCGTCCGCCGTCTTTCGCGTGTTGCTGTCGTTTTCGGCCTGGCCCTGTTGATCGCGACTCCCGCGTCCGCTTCCTACGAGACCTTCAAGCGCTCCATCAGCAACCTGCTGATGTTCCCGCTCGACCTGATCACCGGGCCGTACGTGGGCGTGAAGTCGGTGATCGCGAACGTGACGGACATCGAAGACACCACCGCTGTGCGCGTCGTCTACTTCCTGCCCGGCCTGGGCTGGAACATCGGGATGCAGTCGGGAGTCGCCTGCTTGCGCGGCGTCGCGGGAGGTCTCGAGTTCGTGCCGGGGCTGTTCCTGATCCCCTTCGAGGCCGACATGGAACCGCTGTTTCCCCTGTCGGATCGTCAGGATGCGCTGGTCGACGTCGACACCCGCGCATTCAACTTCAAGTTCGGCATCAACTACGTAGACTGATCCCCGGAACGGCGCTCTCGCCACCCGGCTACCCAGCGAGAAACGCCTCCACGTCTCGACAGATCCTGTCGCGATCGTCGGGGTCGAGCCAGATGGCGTCGGGCACGCGCCGCAGCCAGGTGCGCTGGCGACGCGCGAAGTGTCGGGTGTCGCGCTGCATGGCCACGCGCGCATTGGCGAGGATCTCGCTGCCCTGGGCTACCGGGATCAGGTGCCGATATCCGATGGCCTGCATGGAGGCCAACTCCGGACCGAACCCAGCATTGAGCAACCCGCGCACCTCGCGCAGGAGCCCCGTCTCGATCATCTCGCCACAGCGGGCGTCGATGCGGGAGTTGAGCGTCTCGCGGCCCGGATCGATGGCCAGATGCAGGCTGCGATAGCGCCGATCGCCGAAGCCGTGCGCGCGGCGGAGGGCCGAGGCCGGATTCCCGGTGCAGGCCGCGATCTCGAGCGCGCGGAGGGTGCGGCGCACATCGTGAGGGTGGATCTCGGCGGCGGTTTCCGGATCGCATGCTTCGAGGCGCCGGTGGAGTCGCATCGGGTCGCCCTCCCCCGCCGCCTCGGCTTGCTCCTGGGAAAGGCGCCTACGCGTCTCCGGGTCGGCCTCGACACCGCTCAGCATCCCTTCGAGAAAAGCTCGAATGTAGAGACCCGTTCCCCCTGTGAGAATGGGGAATTTTCCACGAGCGTGGATCTCGGCCGCAGCCCGGTGGGCGGCCTCGGCGTAGCGGCCGGCGCTGTAGGCGTCGTTCGGGTCGACCACATCGATCAGGTGATGCGGGATGGAGGCGCGCACCTCGGCCGCGGGCTTGGCCGTCCCGATGTCCATGTAGCGGTAGACCTGCATGGAGTCGGCGTTCACGATCTCGCCGCCAAAGCGCCGGGCCAGATCGATGGCGAGCGGTGTCTTGCCCGAGGCGGTGGGCCCCGTCACCACGACCACAGTCAGACGCTCTGGGGATGTCGGTATCGGATTGGCCACGGCGGGAAGCTACTCCACGCCGCCGCGTTCAGCGGCGTGCGAAGCGGCGCTCGATCTCGGCGAGCTCGAGGGGAACGACCACGGGGCGCCCGTGCGGGCAGTTGGGGGCCCACGGAATCGCATCCACGGCATCGACCAGCGCCTGCTGCTCGCGGGGATCGAGCACGTCGCCCTTGCGGCGGGCCGCGTGGCACGCGAGCGACGCAAACACCTGATCGGCCGCTTCCAGGGCCCGGGAGCCGGCTCGCAGGGCGGCGGTGGCATCGCCCGCCTCGTGCAGCTCATCGGCCAGGTTGCGAACCAGCGACGCCGGGTCGCGATTTCCGAGCAGGGCCGGCACGGCCCGCACGGCGAACGTGCCGTCCCCGAAGTCCTCCAGATCGAAGCCCAGGCTCGACAACGCATCCGCGGCGCCAAGCAGGGCGGCCGCGGCGGGCAGGTCGAGACGCACCGTCACCGGCGCCAACAGTCCCTGGGACTCGACCCCCCGATCCCGCCACTCGGCGCGCAGTCGCTCGAACAGGACCCGCTCGTGGGCCGCGTGCTGATCGAGCAGCAGGAGCCCGTCCTTCGACTCGAGCAGCAGGTAGGTGGAGAGAAGCTGTCCCAGGAGACGCAGGTCTCCAAAGCGGACCGGGCCTGCGCCTGGGACCGGATCAGCCCCGGGAACGGCGGCCGCGTCGGCAACCGCAGCGGGTCGGGCGAAGACCCAGTCGCCCTGCCCCGCCGCGACGCTCGGGGCCGGTCGCGACCACGGATGCGGGGCTCCGCCCTCCGACCGCTGCGACCGCTCCGACCGCGGCGGGTCGCTTCCGGAGACGACCCAACGGCGCGCCTCGATTGCCCCGCGCACCGCGTGGCGCACCAGCCGGTGTATGGCCTGGGGGTCCCCGAAGCGTACCTCCCACTTGGCCGGGTGGACGTTCACGTCGACGGACTCCGGCGGGAGGTCCAGGAACAGGACGGCGGCCGGGAAGCGCCCGCGAGGCAGCAGATCCCGGTAGATCTCCACCAGCGCGTGCTGGAGCATGCGATCGCGAACCGGACGCCGGTTCACGAACCAGTAGACCCCGGCCAGGCTCGCCCGATGGCGGTCGGGCCGGGAGACGAAGCCCTGGATCCGAGCCTCGCCCTCGTCGCGCGCCACCGGCACGAAGGCCGCCGCATCCTCTTCGCTCACCACGGCCGCGATCCGGTCCAGTGGATCGGGGCTGGCGGGCCAGCTCAGAGCCGGGCGATCGTCGCGCAGCACGTCGAAGTGGACATCCGGGCGCGCCAGGGCCGCTCGGGCCAGCCAATCGGCTGCGTGGCCCCATTCCGTGGTCACGGCCTTGAGGAATTTTCGGCGCGCGGGGATCCCGACGAACAGGTCGGCCACCTCCACGCGAGTGCCCACCGCCCCCCCTACCGGGCCCTCACTCACCGGGCGGCCCCGGTCGATCTCGAGACCGAATCCCTCCGCTGCGCCCTCGAGCCGGGTCGCCAGGCGCAACCTCGAGACCGACGCGATGGCCGGGAGGGCTTCGCCGCGGAACCCATAGGTTCGGATCCCCTGGAGATCCTCGGCGGTCGCAAGCTTGCTGGTGGCGTGGCGCTGGAGCGCCAGCCGGGCATCGATCGGCGCCATGCCGCTGCCGTCGTCGCTCACCGCGATCCAGTCGCGCCCTCCCGCGCGGACCTCCACACGAATGCGACGGGCACCCGCATCCAGCGCATTCTCCACCAGCTCCTTCACCACGGAGGCCGGACGCTCCACCACCTCGCCCGCGGCGATCTGGTCGATCAGCCCGTCGGGCAAGAGCCGCACGGGGCCCGCCCGGGCCCCTCCCTTTTCGCCAGCCACCGTCACAGGTACCCCCTCGCGGCGATTACCACGCCTGCGAGCGTTTCGTCAACAGCCTTCATTTTGCGGGGAGTTGACACCCGCAAATGCATTGACAAGCATGGGCAACTCCCCATAGGGTGCGTTTGCCTCGGCGGGCGGCGAAGTGCACTCCAAGTGTGGGGTTTGGAGGTTCCACCGGCATGATCAGGGTGTTTCTTGCCAACACCACGGCTCCCGACTTCCGTCGGGGCGACTGCTCCGTCACTTCCGGCGCAGCTGCGCGATGAGTGACGTCAGCGCGCGCCGTTCCGATGCGGAGTCCAACCCGTCCGCTGCCATCGATCGACCGTCGGGGCGTCGGCGCAGCGACCGCATCGTCGGTTCCGCACGCGCCACCCAGGATGTCGTTGCCCAGGCGATGGCCGCGGCCGCGGCGTCGTTGCCGGTTCGCTTGATCGGACCCGCGGGTAGCGGAAAACAACACATAGCCCGCGCCATCCACACCTGGAGTGGTCGCGCCGGCGGCCCGTTCGTGGTGGTGTCTTGCCTGACCGTGAATGAAGGCCTGCTCGGCCGTGAGTTGTTCGGCTGCTCCGCGTCGGCCTATCCGGAGCTTCCCGACGAGCACCCCGGAGCCCTCGCCGGCGCCGCTGGCGGGACCCTGCTGCTCGACGGAATCGATCGCCTGCCCGAGGCCCAGCGCCAGGCCCTGGCCAAATGCTTGGCTGAGGGGCGATTTCAGCGCCAGGGCGACGGTGCCAGCGTAGCCCTGCGGGCACGGGTGATGAGTTCGGCTCCGTCAGCGACAGACGCCTCCCCCTTCGGGGAGCTACCCCACATCACGATCCGCCTGTGGCCGCTGAACGAGCGGGCAGAGGACATTCTCCCCCTGGCGGCCCATTTCCTGCGTCTATACGCCGACGAGGCCGGCGTGACGCCCATCGGATTCACGGCCGATGCCCGCGAAGCGCTGATGGCCGAGAGCTGGCCGGCCAATGCCCGCGAGCTGGGCGAGCGGATCCGCCAGGCGCTGAAGCTGGCGGGATCCGGAGCCATCACGGCCGAGGCCCTGCTGCTGGCGTCCGATGGCGACGACGTCCCCTCGTTCAAGGAAGCCAAGCGCGCGTTCGAGACCCGCTACGTGGTGGGGCTCCTGCGACGCTGCGGCGGCAACATCAGTCGCGCAGCGCGTCTGGCCAAGAAGGACCGCAAGGACTTCTACGACGTGATCCGACGCACCGGCGTGGATCCGTCCGATTACCGCTGAGCCGCTTCGAGTCGGTCCCATGCGCGTCGGCGTGGTCCAGATGACCTCCACCGACGACCTGACGGCGAACCTCGCAAACGCGCGAACGTTGCTGGCCGACGCCGTCGACCAGGGCGCGGAGTTCGTGGCGCTCCCCGAGAATTTCGCCTTCCTTCGCCGCGAGGGAACCGCCTTCCCGTGTGCCCAGGGACTCGAGGGCGAGATCGTGGGCGCCGTGCGTCAGATGGCGCGTGAGCACCGGGTGTGGCTGCTCGGGGGAACCTTTCCCGAAGCGGTGGAAGGCGCGTCGCGTATCCACAACACCAGCGTCGTGGTCTCGCCGGATGGGGAGATCCAGGGCGTCTATCGCAAGATCCACCTGTTCGACGTGGACCTGAGCGCCAGCGGCGGCGGCGTATTCACCGAGTCGGCGGTCTTCTCTCCGGGCAGAGAGGTGGTGGTAACCGAAACGCCCTTCGGATCGCTGGGCCTCTCGGTCTGCTACGACCTGCGATTCCCCGAGCTCTACCGACAGATGGCCGACCGGGGCGCCCGCTGGATCGCCGTGCCCAGCGCCTTCGCCCGGGAGACCGGCAAGGACCACTGGGAGGTGCTGCTGCGGGCCCGGGCCATCGAGAACCAGGCCTTCGTATTGGCCCCCGCCCAGTGCGGTCGCCACAGCGAGGATCGGGCCAGCTACGGCCGCTCGATGATCGTGGACCCCTGGGGCCTGATCCTGGCGCAGGCGGCCGATCGGCCCTGCGCCGTGGTGGCAGACTGCGATCTGGCCGACCTGGAGCGGATCCGGGAGGGGTTGCCGGCCCTGCGCCACCGCCGGCTTTCGAGTCAAGGGCCGGTTCCGGGGGGCCGATGATCCGAGGGTCGCCCATCCCGCGGGGAGGGCGGAGGAGGCCAGCATGTCCAGCGCCAATCCCGGGGAGACCCGCGGAGTTCTCGTGATCTCCAACGGCGAGTTCGAAGGCATGCGCTACGAGCTCAAATCCGACGAGACGATCATCGGGCGCAACCCCACCACGGACGTCACACTCCTGGACGAGAGCATCAGTCGCGAGCACGCCATCATCCTGTACGACGCGGGCAGCGACGGCTTCAGCATCGAAGATCTGCAGTCGACCAACAGCACCAAGGTCAACGGCAAGCGCATCCGCGCCACGCCGCTCGCCCACGGCGACGAGATCCAGATCGGCCACACCCGATTCCAGTTCCTGAAGGAAGCGTAGGCCCGTCGGCCCTAGGCCTGGGGAATCCCGCCGCCACTGCGCGGTTCGCCCGCCCGCATGCGAGCCTTGAAGTCGGCCAGCGTGGGAACCAGACCCTCTCGCAGGGACACGCGAGGCTCCCAGTCGAGGTTGCGACGGGCCCGTGCGATGTCCGGCTGGCGCTGGCGGGGATCGTCCTGGGGCAGCGATTCGTGGCGAATCGGCAGATCGCTGCCCGCCATCTCCTGCACCGCCCTGGCCAGATCGAGCACCGAGTATTCGTCCGGGTTGCCCAGGTTGCAGGGCTCGGCGCAGTCGGGGCCCGCGTAGGCCATCAGGCGCAGCAGGCCCTCGATCAGGTCGCCCACGTAGCAGAACGAGCGCGTCTGCTTGCCCTCGCCATATACACTGAGCGCTTCCCCGCTCAACGCCTGGACCGCAAAATTGCTGATGACGCGCCCGTCGTCCAGGGCCATGCGCGGGCCGTAGGTGTTGAAGATGCGCGCGATGCGGATGTCGACACCGTTGGCCCGGTGGTAGTCGGCAAAGAGCGTCTCGGCGCAGCGTTTGCCCTCGTCGTAGCAGGAGCGGATCCCGATGGGATTGACGCGCCCCCAGTAACTCTCGGGTTGCGGGTGCACTTCCGGATCGCCGTACACCTCGCTGGTGCTGGCCTGCAGGATGCGTGCGCGCACGCGCTTGGCGAGACCCAACAGGTTGAGCGAGCCCATGACGCTGGTCTTGACGGTCTTGATGGGGTTGTACTGGTAGTTCACGGGTGAGGCCGGGCACGCCAGATTGAAGATCCAGTCCACCTCCAGCAGGATCGGCTCGGTGACGTCGTGGCGGATCGCCTCGAAACGCGGGTTCGACAGCAGGTGCTCCACGTTGCGACGCGCACCCGTGAAGTAATTGTCGAGGCAGATCACGTCGTGCCCGGCGGCGATCAGGCGATCGCACAGATGCGAGCCAAGGAAGCCGGCTCCGCCGGCTACGAGGACGCGTAGGGATTGGCTCATGGGGTCCACCTGCGGACGATTGTGGCCCCGCCGGCCCCGATCCGCAAAGTCACGGGGTTTCGCGGCCGTTGCCGGCCCGCGGGCCCCGGGAGCGCTTGCGGCGCTCGTAGTAGCGCTGGGTGACCTCCACGACCTCTTCCAGGTCGTCGGTCACCTTGAACAACTGCATGTCGCGGCGCGAGATCATCTTGTCGCGAAGCGCACGCTCCTCGAGCCAACTCACCAGGCCCTTCCAGTAGTCGCTGCCGTACAGGATCACGGGGAAGTCGTGGATCTTGCCGGTCTGCTTGAGGGTCAGGGCCTCGAAGATCTCGTCCAGGGTCCCGAAACCGCCCGGAAGAGCCACGAAGGCGCACGCGTACTTCACGAACATCACCTTGCGCACGAAGAAGTAGTTGAAGTGGATCACCGTGTCGGCGTAATCGTTGGGAGCCTGCTCGTTGGGCAGCTTGATGTTGAGCCCGATCGAGGAGCCGGGACCCTTTTGCGCGCCACGGTTGGCGGCCTCCATGATGCCCGGTCCGCCGCCAGTGATGATCGAGAACCCGGCGTTCGAGAGGGCCTCGGCGATTCGGACCCCGGCCCGGTAATAGGCGGAGGACTTCCGCGAGCGCGCGCTGCCGAAGATCGAAACCGAGGGCCAGACGGGCCGCAGGGTTTCGAACCCCTCCACGAACTCGCCCATGATCTTGAAGACGGACCAGGTGTCTTTGGAAGTGCGATCCGGCACCTGGAACCTATCGGAGCGGCAGACGGGAGACTGAAATCCGCATCGGGTCAGGCCTTTTTGAACAGCCCGTCGACCTTGGAACGGGCCTCGTTCTGCTCGTCGGCCACCCCCCCGCCCTGCTGGCCCCCCGGCGTGAAATAGTCGCAGCGGTTGGCGCGGTCGCGTTGGGAGACGCGCTCGGCGTTGGACTCCCGGCACTCGTTGTAGGCGGAGGGGTCGTGGTGAGCGCAGTTGCGACAGACGTGGAGATCGGCGCCGCACCCGCACTCGTCTCGGAAGCCGACCCGATTACCGGGCGCGATCTCCAGGCTCGCATCGCACGCAAAGCAGCGCACGCCGCGAGGCTGCGACACGCCCGGGCGGAATGCAAACGGCACCCGGCCGACAGCCGGTTGGAAAGGGCCTGCCCCCAGGGGAAACCCGTTCAGTTGGGCGTCTATCGATCCGATACGCGCGGCGATGGTCGCCGATCTCGAGGAACGCCCGCTCTACTCCACCCGCGCCGAGGATCCCAAGGCCGAGGAGGCCATCGATGCCTTCGTGGTGGGCCTGGCCGAGCGGATCGACGCCCTCCAGGACGCCGAGTGCGCCGGGCGGTTGGACAGAATGGCCGCACCCGCGGCCGCCCTGAAGGCCGATGCGGACGCCAACGGGTTCGACTCCCTGGCGCGCCGAGCCGCGGCGGTGGAGGCCAGCTGCCGGGAAGGCGACGTGCCGGGCGCGCGCAAGCACCTGATCGACCTCACCGCCATCGCCAAGCGCGTCCGCATGGGCCACCGCGGCGCCTTCTAGATGAAGAACCACAGGGAGATCGTCTCTCCCAGGGCGTCGCGAAGACGGCCGTCGAAGGCCACCACGAACGCGAAGATCGCCAGATTGGTGGCGGCGTGCAGCACGATCACCGCCACCAGGTGCTTGCGGTAGTAGAACCAGAGCTGGCTCCCCAGGGCCCATACCCACATCACGGGCCACTCCCAGGGCATGTGGCTCAGGACGAAGAACACCATCACCACCGCGAAGCTCGACCCCGTGAAGTGGGCGATCGGGATCTTGCGGAAGTCGCGGCGGCGCCCCCAGATTGCGCCAAGCCTCGGCCTGCCCGACTCCGGGTCCCGGATTCGCAGCGACGTGGGAAGCGCCACCTCCGCATAGCGGAGCAGCCAGCTTCGCATGAAGATCTCTTCGACGATGGGCGTCACCACGCCGTAGCCGATCCCGCGCAGCGTCAGCGCAAGCCCCACGGCCGAGGTGCCCAGCAGCTCCGGATCGAAGGCGCCCGAATCCTCCGGCCGGATCGAATCGACCAGCACGAAGGGCGCCATCCAGATCGCCGCGCCCGCGATTCCCACCGCGATGTCCGCCAGCATCCAGGCATCGATCCGGTAGCCCCGAAGCTCCCGATATTCACCGCGCAGTGCGAAGAACGCGAACAGGGACCCGGGCACCAGCACCTGGAGGCAGAAGAAGGCGCCGGTGGCCGCTTCCGGCGCGCGCGCCTTGGCCTCGACGATCAGGAGGAACGAGACCAGCGGCAGCAGGTAGGCCGCGAATCCAGAGCCGCGCCGCGCCGCCATCAGAGCGGGCCTTCCGGCGCGGCTGCCGTCCCGGCGGCCTTGCGGGAGACCTCGTCGAGGAAAGCGGCGACCGAGTCGTCCGGGGCGAGCGCATTCAGGTTGCGCAGGGTAACCAGGGCCTCCTTCCAGCGTCCGGCATGGTAATACACGACGCTCAGATTCCGTTGCACCACGACCGTGTTCGGAGCTTCCAGAGCAGCACGCAGCAACAGGGTCTCCGCCCGCGCCGGGTAGTTCATGCGCAGCAGGAAGCTCCCCACCAGGCCGTTGTGGTTGACAGGCGCCGCGCCGGGTCCGAGCCAGCGGGCCAGCCGCGCCCAGGGGCCCGGATCCACATGGATTGCCTCGAGGCTGCGTGCGCGGGTGGCGTCGTCCACCGGGTCGGGCAACACAACGGGCGACAGCTGGCCGTTGGGCCCGTCGCGGCGCACGAACACGAGCGCTGTGCCGTCGAGATACACCGGCTTCCAGGCCGGGTCCGCCCAGAGCTTGCGCACCAGCGGCAGGCCGTCGTCCCGGTGCCCGAAGATCGCGTACTCGAACCCGAAGCGGCGCTGGGCGCGATCCCAGAAATCTGGATGGCTGGCCGCCAGATACAGGCGCATCAGCTCCTCGCCGCCCACGTCACCGCGCGAGTCGATGAACACCTTGTGGGCCGGGTCGCGCCACAGCAGCGTGCCTCCCAGATTGAAGCTGTTGAAACCGTTGCCCTTCAGGTCGTGGTCGGCGAGCCAGTCGGCGGCATCGAGGCCGAAGCTGACGCGGTCGATCTCCGACGCGAAGCGCGTGGGGCGGCTGCCAGAGTCGTAGTAGCTGCCCGTCACGACCCGAAGGGTCGTGATCGCTGCCACCGCCAGCACGCCGGCGAGCACGATCTGTCCGGCCCGTTTGAAGGCCCGGTCTCCCGGGAAGCGTCCACGCAGGGCGCCCACCGCGTCATCGACAGCGACACACAGAGACGGCAGCGTGGTCACGCCGAACAGCACCACGTTGCGGATCGAGAGCAGAGCGAGTCCCCCGAAAACCAGCACCAGCGCCGCATCGACCCAACGCCGGCGCCACACATGGATCGCAAACGATGCGGCGCCCACCGCCAGCAGGATCCAGATGGCGTGCAGGTAGAGACTCAGACGCGCGTCGGCGCTGAAGCCCAGCGGCGACTTGAGCTCCCGGATCCACTGGCCGTAGACGTTTCCCCCGCCCATCCGCACGGCCAACAGGAACGGCTCGAGAATCGCCCGGTAGCCGTAGGGATTGACGAAGAGCACGGCGACGCAGACAGCCGCCGCAGCCGCCAGGGGCGTGCGCAAGCTGCGTCGCCGCACCACCTCGTCGAGGGTGTAGATGGCGAGGATCGCCCACCCGAATACGTAGAGGTGGGTGTTGATCCAGATCAGCTGCGCCACCGGCAGGAGCCACAGCGGCGCCTTGCGTCCCTGACGCCGGCGCTCGAGCACCCATAGGGTCGTCGCGGACAGCAGGTCGCTCACCAGCTCGGGGCGGATCGCGAAGCGCACCTCGCACATGAACAGGGTGGCAAGCCCCAGCGCGGACGCGGTGAGCGCTGTGCAGTGCCGGATGCGCAACACGTCCACCAGCAACAATCCGGTGGCCATGAGCAGGAGCCAGCGCACTGCGGTGAGACCGTGGGCGCCCAGCGAGCGGTAGAGCTCGAAAACACCCACGTCGAAGAGCCAGGCATAGGCCAGGAACGGGCGGTGGCTCACCGTGTAGGTGAAGGGATCGGTCTCGGGTACCGCGCCGTGGGCCACGACCCAGCGCCCCGTGGCCACGTGCGTCCCGAAGTCGAAATCGAAGATGCTGCGCCAGGCCAGCGCCGCCAGCAGCAACAGCAGGATTCCCGCGGCGAGCCGCCGGCCCGCGGAGGCCGTCAACACCGCGCGACTGCCCGACACGCACGCAGCGCCGAGATCATCTTCGCTAGCTGGAATCCGACTCCAGGGCGCTCACGATCCGATCGATCGCGGCATCGGCGATCTCGCGCATCTCGTCGTCTGTGCGGTCCTGGATGGGATGCGAGACGAATACCGCGGCGGGGTCCGCGCCCAGGGCCCGCGCCTGATGAGCGCCAGCGTCTTCGAACTCGACGGTCGCCACGTAGACACTGGGCAGGCCACGGGCCTCCAGGTCCACCATGTCGTGCACACTGCACGACGTACAGCTGCCTCAGTCGGCCAGGGCTTCGACCACGGCATCGCACTTCGTCGCGATCTCGTGGCGCAGATCGACCGGGGCGGGCTTGGCGAACGTGGGCTTGCGGAAGCGCACGACCACGGCGCCCCGTTCCCGCAGGCGCTCCTCGAGTCGATCGAGGAACAGGTCACCGCGCGGCTTCGAAATATCCAGAAGACCCAGCGTGCTGCCCCGCAACGAGCGCAGGCGCGGCGCGCGCGCTCGGGTGGGGGAACTCCGTTCCCCAGTGGGGTCCAGCAGGACGATGGGAGCCTGTTCGGCAGCGGAACTCACGGATGAACCTCCCGGACGACGACCTGGCTGCCCGCCGCGCCCGTCAACCACCCCCCGATCATGACGGAGAAGAGGCCGGCTCCGCCACCGCAGTAAGCCAGCATGATGCCCCCGGGCCGGAATTTTGGAATCGTGGCGTTCCGGACGCCCTCCGGAAGACCCTCGGCGATGCCGCCGGCACCGCGCACGAGTTCCCCACCGGGGATCATCAGCAGTTCGTGAAGGCGCTTCAGCAGGTCCGCCTTCGACCATCCGGCCTCGCGGAATACCCGAGCGTGCTCGGGACCCACCAGCAGCAGGCAATCGAACGCCAACGCGAGCTTCGGGTGGTGAAGACTGCGAAGGTTCACGGCGAACGTCCGGGCCAGCGACTCGGGCTCCCGAGAGATCTGGTCGACGATGTTGCGGGTGCCTTCACCCGCGAACAGCGTCACGGTGCTGGCCCCCTCCCGGGCGCCGAGATCGCGGGCGAGCGGCGTCCAGGGAGAAGCCTCCTCGTCCTCTGCAAAACAGAAGCCGAGCTTGCCGGGACTGCCGAACGTGGCTCGATCCACCTGGCCCGGGCGCCCGCCACCCACGTTCCGGATCACCAGCTGGAGCGCGCGGCCGATCGTGCTGTTGGCCCGATTGCCCTGCCCCAGCACGTTGATTCCGGTGTTCATGCCGATGGCACGCCGGATCGGTCCGTTCACCACGACGATGGGGCCCACGCCCATGGTAGTGGCGAGCACGCCGTGGATGTTGAACTCGTCGCTGCAGGCCGCCTCCACCGCCGCGATCACCACCGGCAGGTGCTCGGGGCGGCAGCCCGCCATTACCGCGTTGATCGCGACCTTCTCGACCGTGCCCTCGACGAGATCCGGCGGCACGACGGCGACCACTTCGTCCGGCGCTCGCGAGGTTCCCTCGAGCATCGCCAGCGTGCGGGACAGCGTGGGCGGCACGACGGGCAAGCCGTCGGACCATCCCCGCGCGTACACGGCCTCGATCGGATCCTCGAACGGGCTGATCTCCACCTGCCGCGAGCGGAGCTTCGTTCCGGAGAAGCGTGCGCGCAGATCCGACGCGAGATTCGGGTCGACGGAAAGCGAGCCACAGCCAGGCCGTTGTTCGGGCAGATCGGGCCCGAGCCCCGCGACACCCGTCAATGCCTCCCATTCGCCGCGATGCCAGCCCAGTGCCCGGGCGCTCTCGCGCCCGTTTTCCACGCACACCAGGGTCGGCACCGCCTCGATCTCGTGGTGCCACGACACCTCGAGACCGGTGTCGTCCACGGGATCGAGTCCTACCGGAAACCCGACGTCATCCTGGGTGTAACAAATGAGTGCGACCCGGGAGCGAAGCTGTCTCAGCACGGGAACCACGAGCTCGCACGTGGGGCAGTCGCGCTTCACGAACGCCACGATTCCGGAAGGTAGCTCGGGTCGGGCCGACGGCTGGCTCACACGCGGATCCTACACCAGGCCCATCTCTCGGCTGCACCGAAAGGGCCCGCGGCGCCCTGGCTTCCGGCCCCATCGGCAGCGAGCGGCTGACGAGCCCACAGGACGGCCTTCGTCCCGACGCTCACGGTTCCGGAAACACGAGGCCTTCAGCTGGAGGAGTGACTCGATCCTGAATCGTTTCTGGGCCCCCGCTGCTGCTGTGAGTTGAGCGACGCGGCCCATAGCCCGACCCCGAGCAGGATCGCTCCTCCCGACTCGACGAATGCACGCAGGCGATCGGAGGACGCGATCTCCGCGAGGCGCCCGGACCCCTCCACCTCCCCTTGCGCGCCGGCAAGCCGCACCTGGCGCTTCAGCGCCGCTGCGTTCCTGGGATCCATTGCGAGCGCAGCGTCCCAGGCTTTCTGGGCGCCGTTCCGATCCCCCGCGACTAACCGCACGTCCCCGAGCTCCACGCGAACGTCCGCGCTGTCTGGCTGCTGCTCGAGCAGGTCCCGCAGCAGCGCGTCCGCCTCGTCCATCCGGTTCGTGACACGAAGCAATCGGGCCCGCTCGAGCCGAGCCGGGGCGTGATCCGGGTAGCGAGCAACGGCGCCCGTCAACAGCTCGAGGGCAAGCTCGTAGCGCCCCGCGGCTCGATAAAAATTGGCGCGGGCCACGCGGCGCCGGAGATCGCGCGGGGAGGGAGCTTCGTCCAGGGCCGGAAACACGCCCGGGTCACTCAGGTCTACCGCGTCTTCCCACGGGGACCCGTTCTCGGGGACGCGCACGAAAACCGCCGCCACGTCGTCCACAAACGCGAGTCGCCAGAGCCAGCTCCGGTTCAGCGACGTGATCAAGCGGCTTGAGGGCACGAGCGCGTGGTGCACGAGAACCGCGCCGAAGTGATAGCTGCGATCGAGGCGTTCGAAGCGTTCGGGCGTGGTCACCTGGAAGCGCATGACCCGGCGCCGCTCCGTAGCCTCGAGCCGCCAGCCCCCGGTCATGGCAAGGTAGTCGGGAAAGAGCCGCCAGATCACGTACCCGCCGTCCGCCATGTGATGGCAGAGGGGCCCGGGCGGGCGCTCACGCTCGATCCAATCCACCGCAGCGATGGGGTACAGATCCTCGGCGATGCCGATGCCCGACTCGCGCTGCACCCCGATGCGCGGATAAAAGCGATCGCGCGCGACGTCGATGGTGAGCACGATGAGCACCAGCGATGCAATCGCAGTGGTAGCGATGTGCCCAACGACAATGCCGCTGTGTCGGTCGAGGACAGCGTTCGCGTTGCGCACAAGGATCGGCGTGGCGACCACAGCAAAGAGTGCGATGTTCCGGTGAGCGCCCAGCGCGAGAAACAGGAATGCGCCCCAGATCAGCGGATCGCTTCCGCGTAGCCGTCGCGCGTTCAGCGCCATCGCCGCGAACGAGACCAACCCGAGCGCCACGAAGAGCGCCCGTCGCAAAGGTGCAACGGTAGACTCCGGACCGAAGCTACGCGCGAGCTCGCCAACGGCGGGGCCAAAGGCGCCGGCGTCCGCGGGTGGGCTCACCATACCGAGCTGGTGGAGAGGATAGGCAGCGCCGTCCAGCAGGTTCGGATTCACCAGGGCGGCGAGCGTTGCCAGAAGAAACACCACCCCCGAGCGTCGAACGCGGCCCGAGCCCCCTCCCCGGCCGCTCCCCGCGAGGGATTGGGCGACATCCGCCACCCAGTGGAGGGCGCAGAGCGCGATTCCCAGGGCGAACAGCCCGTGGAAATTCACCCAGACGATCTGGATTCCGACGATGCCGTAGACCCAGGCGTCGCCCCGGCGTTCGAAACGATCATGCAGTACGAGGCTGGCGGCCAAAAGCACGAAGCTGGGGAGCTCCGGCCGGGGCATGAAGCGGGGACACGCGATCGCGAGCATCACTGCCAGGGCCGCAACGCTGACGATCGGACGCTCGCGTCGGTATCCCAGGGGGGCGAGGAGGCCCAGCAGGCCAAGCACGAGCACGAGCTTCGAGATGACGACTGCGCCTTGGCCTCCAAGGGAGTAGAACGCGTAGAGCCAGAGCTGGTGGAGCCAGTGGATGTTGATCCAGGGCGCATCGGGCTCAGTGAACGTGAAGGGATCGGTGAGGGGAACCGCACGCGTCGCTGCGATGAAGGCTCCAGCTCGAAGATGCCACCAGTAGTCGAGTGACTGGATCTTCTGCAGCGAGAGCGCAGCAGCGAACGCACTCAAAGCGAGCCAGACTGTCGATCGCGCCACAAGGCCCGTCACACCGCGCAGCACATCACAGATCGCCGGAGATCTCAACGAGCCCGTTTTGTTGAACCATCGATTTCGAGCCACTTCTCGGAGTAACCGGGGCGATCGATGGGTCTGGGGCAAGTGACAGCGCCGCGGGCGAGGTCGCCGCGCGGATTCTAATCTAAAAGTGGGGCGCAGGCGTCAGCAAACCCGTCCGGGCGCCGCGTCGAGAGAGGCTACTCCGGCCTTCGGTCGTTCACGCCGACTCGTCGAGCTCGATGTCTCGTGGAGTCGAGGCGGCGTCGCGGCCCTCTCCCGAGGATTCGCCGGCCGAGGCACGGCTCAACCGAACCCGCTCGATTCGCCGGGACGAGGCCTCCACGACCTCCGCCCGGAACGGACCCATCTGCACCACGTCTCCCACCTTCGCTAGGCGACCCAGGCGCGCTGTCACGTGTCCTCCCAGCGTGTCCTCGCCCTCTTGCTCCTCCGCGCTCAACACGAAGTCGAGTCGATCGAAGAGCTCGGGCATCGGGACGTGCCCCGGCGCTTCGAAGACTCCGTCTCCGATCTCCTGGAACTCCCGCTCCGGGTCGTCGAACTCGTCGTCGAGGGGACCCACGACCTCCTCCAGGGCGTCCTCGCGAAATGCGAAGCCGATCACTGTGCCCCGCTCGTCCAGGACGGCGGCGCACTGTGCCTGCTGTGACTGGAGTTCGGCGAGAAAATCCAATAGAGCCATGGTGTCAGGAACGAAGAGGGGCTCGCGGGCGAGTCCGCGCAGGTCGATCTCCCCACCGTCAAGTGCCTTGGCGAGCAGATCCTTGCCGTGGAGGAAGCCCACGATGGTGTCGAGCCCCACCTCGCAGACGGGAAATCGCGTGTGCCCACTGTCCCGAATCTTGCGCAGGTTCTCGTCGGTCGGACGTTCCAGGGAGAGAAACTCGATGTCTGCGCGCGGGACCACGATGTGCCGAACCTCGAGCTGCGTCAACCGGAACACGTTCTCGGTGATCTCGTACTCGCGCTCCGAGATCCTTCCGGCGTCTGCCGAAAGCGAGAGGATGCTCCTTATCTCCTCGGTGTCGTGAACCTCCTCGTGGTGGGGGTCGCTCGAAAATCCGATCAGCCGCAACAGGCCGTTCGAGATGCTGTTGATTGCCGCGATGAACGGCGCGAACAGCCACGCGAAGACCCGCAGGCTGGGTGCCGTGGCGATCGCCATCCGCTCCGCCCGACGAATCGCCCACATCTTCGGGGCCTGCTCACCGATCGTCATGTGGAGGGTCGTGATGACCACAAACGCCAATCCGATCGAGGCAATCGGCAACCAGGTCGCGTCCGTCGAGACCGCCACGCCGGCCGCCGCGAGGCCGGCGATCAGCAGCACCGACACCGCGGGCTCACCCAGCGCACCCAGGATCAGGCTCGCGATCGTGATCCCGAGCTGACAGGCAGAGAGGTACCGGTCCAGGTGGCGGTGCAGGTGCTGCACGGTGCGGGCACCGCGTCGGCCCTCTCTGACGAGCGCCTCGATTCGGGCCCCGCGCACCTTGACCAGGGCGAACTCCGCTGCCACGAAGAAGCCGTTCAGGAAGACGAAAAAGAGCGTCGCGCCCAGACGCCACGCCACTCCCAGCGCGTCCAGAGTTTCAGGGCCTGCGTTCACCGAGCGAACCTCTCATTTGCGACCGGCCTGCCCCGGTTTGTCGTACCCGGGCCGATGTTAGTCCAAACAGCGATTGAACCAACAAGCGCCCGGGTGCCGTACGGGCTCAGATCCAGAAAAACCCGCAGGAACGCCAACGCGCAGCCTTTCGCAGCGGCTCAGCGAGACGCCGGAATTTCGTGCCAGTCGGGCGCCTGTCGTAGGTCGAACAGGAAAATCCCCTGCCCGTTGCCATGAGGCCCGTCCACGGCGCGGAGTTGGAACGCCATCCACCTCCCGTCCGGAGCAACTACGGGGTTGTTCGCACCGAAACCTGCGAAGTCGCTGAAATGCGTGAGCCGCTGGCTGCGACCGGTCCCGTCCAACGCGGTTCGCCAGATGTCAAGGTGGCCGTGTGGCGTCAGGGTATAGGTATCCGGCTCGCGTTCGACCGCGGCGAATCGACCATCCGGGAAGACGCCCTCGGCCTCATCGTAGCCCCAGTTCTGCGAGTAGTTGTGGATCTCGCCAGTCTCCAGGTCTACGCCCATCGCTTCGCCGCCTCGGTAGGCGTAGGCAGTGAAGAGGAGCTCGCGTTCATCGGGTGCCCGGAAGTCCTGGGTCTCGAGGAACGCCAGGTAGTGAAAGTCGCTCCGGTCGAGAAGTTTGGCACGATCTACAATCCTGGGAGCACCGGTTTCGAAGGAGATCTCCCCGATCCAGATCTCGGACCGCCCGAGAACCACCCGGTCCGGATAGTCCGATCGCGTCCACGCGATGCGAAGACTCCGGCGGGAGACGGCCGGACCCTCGAAGCAGGGTTCGTCGAGTGACACCGCGGGGCCCGAGAGATCGCTGCCCAGCCACCACAGCTCCGTATGCCAGCGGCCGTGCTCGGGTGTCGAATCGGCAGGACTCTGCGGCCCGCATAGGAGGACATCGCCGTTGGCGAGGTAGCGGGCTCGGGTGAAACCACTGTGGTCGAAGTGGGTCGTGAGGGGTCGTACGGCACGAGTCTCGAGGTCGATCTCGAAGACGTCCCCCACCAGCTCGTCCAGGAAGAGGAGGTGTCGTCCATCGCCCGACCAGTCCGGCCTGACGCCGGCTGCAACAAGCGGTGAGATATGCGCTGGAAGAGCGCTGGCGGGCGACCCCGAACGCGAGCCCCTTTGCTCGGGTGAGCCGCAACCGCACAGCAGTGCCGTCAGGCTGGCTACGAATGCGATCCAGGTTCTGGGTTTCAGCGCCAGTCCTCCGCGCCAACATCCGTGAGACACCCAGGTACTCTGAGTTCTCTGGCGCGAGCCAGCGGCGAGCGCGCCGGGGTCGAGGCCAAGCGGCGCGGCACGAAGCCGCCGCTGGAGTGCTTCGTAGTCGCCCGGGGTGCGATGGCCGTTGGCTTCTTCGCGGCTGGTTGCCATTCGCGTATTCGCGTATTCGCGTATTCCGCCTTGGCGCGCGCGAACTCGCGCGGATCGCACGCGCAGGGAGTCTATCCAATTCCGAGGGCCACAAAACCGCGCTGGTCCTCGAGATTGCGCGTGGTCGCCAAGGACATCCCGGGCGGGAACAGGAGTCCGGCGGGGAGGACCTAGCGAAGCACCCGATGGTCTCTCTTGGTGCCCCCGGCAGGACCTCCCTCGGCATCCCGGCCGATCCAGAAAGCGCTTCCGAGCGCCTTCTGGACCGCGCGCGTCGCAATCGCGTTTCCGAGCGGGCTCCAGTGGTAATCGCAGCGCAGGAAGTACTGGCGAGAGCGCTCGTCGCCGGCCGCCATGGCCGGGAGCAGGTTCACGACGCGGTAGCCGGAGCGCTCACCCGCAGCCCGGAGCCGCTCGGACAGGGGCTCCGCTCCCCGGCGCGCGTAGGCGCGCAGGTCGGTGAGGGTCGGTATCAGAATCACGGCTACGCGCCTCGGGTGTGCCTCCGCGGCGAGCCGCTCGAGCACTCCCTCCAGTAACCGCACCCGGCGCTCATCGTAATCGTAGAACCACTCGACTTCACCCGACTCGGCGACTTCGGCCACCGCCCGCGCACGGGCTCGCCCCTCCACGGCCGCAACGGCCGCACTGCCCGCATACGACCACATGCGCAGCCATCGGCGCAGACGCGGCTCCCGGTAGTCGAGATGACGGAACTCGGGAGGGTCACCCACCAGATACGGCCGGTACCGGAACTGGCCGTAGGCGTGCACGCGCACGCTCTCAAAATCCAGGTCGACGAAATCGTTGGCGGGGAGGATGCCCACCAGCACTGCCGTGTGGTCGAAGTCGCGAGCCAGCGAGCGGTAGACCAGGTACTCCTGATACGGGCTGAAGTGAGCCATCGCGAAGTTCAGGTGCTCGACGCCGGTCTGCGCCTCCAATCGATTCGAGAGGCGGTCGGCCTCTGGGACGCCCCAGCCCTCGAGGAACGAATCGCCGAGCACGACGACCCGCGGTCGATCCGACCGCCGCGCGCGTTCGACGTCGCGCGCGCCATCCTCGTTGGCTCGGTACTCGACGTCATAACAGCTCGTCTGGTGTCGGTAGCTGAGGCCCGGAGCGTGCCACACGCCGAACTCGGGATGATCACCCAGCCAGTATCCCTCGCGCTTGTCGCTGGGGCGCGGTGCCGAGAGCCAACCGGACTCGATCAGGACGCGGGCCCCGAGTTCGACCAGCGCGAGGGTTGCAATTCCGGCCAGGAGCACAGCGGTCGCGGCGCGCACGCAGCGATCCTAGCCCGGATCTCGCCTGGTTCGGGCGCAAGCGTGTATTCTCGACGTTGGTGCAGTCGACCATCGTGCGCACAGCGGGAATCCTTTCGATCCTGATGGTCGCGGTCGCCGCGAACGCCGACGCACCGCTCGAAGGGGCGAACGCGCCGGCCATCGATGGGGACGCCCTCCCGCTCTCTCCCAGCGCGCGCCCACAGACCCTGCGCAACCTGCGCGCGCAGATGGCTCGACACCACGACTCGTCCGATGGCGGAGGCCACGCCCGCCTGGATGTCGGCGGACCGCGCGTGCACGCGGGGTCGAGTCAGAGATGGGAGATCGTTTACGAAGCCGGCGCTCTCGGAATCCGCGAGGGCGGCTTCATCGTGCTCGAGATTCCGCCCTTCCTGGGGTGGTCGCCGCCGCAGCTGATCGATTCCAGGGCGTTGGGCTACGTGACGGCATCCACACTCTCGACGGGGATCGCCTTCGAACTGGGTTTGGTGCGGCCGATGGCCGTTCAAATCCGAATGCGAGGTCGCGCCCTGGCTGCGGGCGAGTCGGTACGGATCGTCTACGGAGCCGGACCGGCAGGAGCCCGGGCGGACTCCTCGGCGGAGCGCGGCTCGCGCTTCTGGATCTACGTGGACGGCGATGGGGACGGCGGCTCCCTCTTCCTACCAGATTCCCCCGGCGTAGACGTGGTGGCCGGCAAGGCTGCGCACCTGCACGTCGCGTGGCCGGGCACCGCGAGACCCGGAGACCGCGTGCGTCTCTCACTTGCGGTTCTCGATGCCAATCACAATGCCGGTGTCGACTTTCGGGGCGACGTCGCCCTGTCGGGGCCGCCCACGCTGAAGGGCCCGGCGAGCGCGTCGTTCGGGGGCGACGAGGAAGGCGTCCAGAGCGTTGAGTTCGGAGTGGGCGACGAGGGCGTGTATCGGATTTTCGCGCGAGGTCCATCGGGCCTCATCGGCTTCAGCAATCCCCTCGTCGTGTCGGCGATGCGCCCACGCATCCTTTGGGGAGATCTCCACGGGCACAGCAACTTCTCCGATGGTACGGGTGTCCCCAACGACTTCTTCCGCTACGCCCGTGATGTGGCTGGCCTCGATGTCGCCGCCCTCACCGATCACGACCACTGGGGTGCGCCCGCCTTCCTGGACCGTACCTCCGCAGCGCGAGCCAAACTGCATCACAGTGTGCGGCGCTTCCACCGGCCGGGGAGATTCGTCGCGCTGCGCGGCTACGAGTGGACCAGCTGGCT
Source organism: Deltaproteobacteria bacterium (assembly GCA_032128115.1). Lineage (GTDB taxonomy): Bacteria > Myxococcota_A > UBA9160 > UBA9160 > SMWR01 > JAQBHB01. The sequence continues at coordinate 44,853 of JAQBHB010000014.1, forward strand.
CTACGGGCATCGCCACGTGCTGTACTTCGGAAACGAGGGAAAACTTCACAGCTCGGTCGATGCGCGCTACGACACGCCGCTAAAGCTCTGGGATGCGCTGCGCGGCCGAAACACGCTGACCGTTGCTCATCACCCGGCTGGGCAGCCGATCGCGATCAACTGGGCGATGGCTCCAGACCCCGAGCTCGAGCCGGTCACGGAGATCGTGTCCACGCACGGCAGTAGCGAGGCGAGGGACACGCCGTTTCCCATCGCAGACCCGATCCCGGGCTCGTTCGTCCAGGACGCCCTCGCTGTCGGCCACCGGCTGGGATTCGTCGGCAGCAGCGACAGCCACGACGGCCATCCCGGCTGCACGCTGGGGCCCCCGGCCCGGTCCTGCGGGCTCGCGGCAATCTTCGCCGAGGAGCTGACCCGGGACGCCATCCTCGAGGCGCTGCGCGCGCGCCGCGTCTACGCGACCAACGGTCCTCGCATCCTACTCTGGGTCACGCTGGACGAAGCACCGATGGGGTCGGTGGTCGCTTCGTCTCGAGAGCACCAGCTGAAAATCGAAATCGTCGCCCCCGGCGTCATCGAGCACGCGGATCTGGTGCGCGACGGCGAGGTGGTGGAGCGGGTCATGGGCGACGGTGCGCGGGAGCTATCGTTCGAGCGCAGCGTCCGCGACGCTCGCCCTGGCGAGACCCTCTACGTGCGAGTGATCCAGACGGACCGCGGCGCCGCGTGGTCGAGTCCCTTCTTCATCGACTGACCGCCTACCCTCGCGGAGAAACTACACGGAAGCCACAAGCGACGAGCGGCCAGAACGCGTTGCATCGCAAGCCTCAGCCGCGAAAGCGCAACGGGGTGCCCCCGGCAGGACTCGAACCTGCGACGCACGGTTTAGGAAGCTGCACCGGGGGCCGTGAGGGCGCTCCTAGTGGCGCTAGAACCCGCCCTGCTTGGCAAAGCGGGGCAAAGCGTGTCCTGGCTGGTCCCCGAAGAAGCAGCAGAAGAAGCACCGGGGACTCGGAGGCGAACGCGTGTGGCAGTGTGGCAACCTGGAAATACGCCCGACCTACCCCCGGAGGCCACCCTGTGTTCAAGTGCGGAGCCAGGCAAGCCGATCCTTGCTGTTGGCACGAGTCGCTACGGCGCAAGCCCCATTGATCAGTAGGCAATTATCAGAGGGACTTGTCTCCGGGCAAGACAGACTCGCGAGACGGTCGCAGAGAGATGAAACGAAACAAAATCGTAGTTCATTTTAGCGATGGCACGATACTCAAGGGGCATGTCAATGACTTCCGCCCCAACAAGGCTGAGTTTCACCTGGAAACACTGGAAAACGAAGTATCTCTGCTCAACGTTGCCGACCTGAAGGGAGTGTTCTTTGTCAAAGAACACGACGGAGTCGAGGGCCGTCGGGATTCATACGATGACGTTATCGCCGGAGGCGGCCGCAGGATGAAGGTAACGTTTTCTGACGGCGAAGAGATCACCGGCTACGTCACAAGCTATTCACCCGACAGGACTGGCTTCTTTCTGGTTCCGGCCGATCTGGGGAGCAACAACGAACGGATATTCATTGTGGCGTCTTCCTGCAAAGACGTCGAATTCCTCTGAACGCTCGAGCCTGAGATACTTCGTGTGCGGAGAGGCCACCCGAGATTCGCGCTGCCCGTTCGCTCCGAGCTAAGCACCTGAAATCCTTTGGTGCCCCCGGCAGGACTCGAACCTGCGACGCACGGTTTAGGAAACCGACGCTCTATCCTCTGAGCTACGGGGGCGCGGAGGCCGGATCGCGGGGATTCTAGCGCCTCGCCCCTGCTCACCAAGATCGCTCACAGGTCGGCCAGAATCGCACTAAACCCGCGAAGCAACGCCGGTTTACGCCCTCCGGGCCGGATGCCGCGGAAAGGCCCGCCGCGCCCGCCTCGAGGCCTCCGGGGCTGCCGCAGTCAAGCGCGCTGGCAGAGAAACCGATAGAGCCCCGCATGGCAGATCAGGCTCCCGATGAACGCCGGACCGAGTTCCGGAAGCCCAAGACGCTCTTCTGTCAGATCCTGTGCGCCGGCAAGCGATATCCGGCCGCGGTGCTCGATATCTCGCCCTCGGGCCTCTTCGTGCGAACTGCAGCCTCGCCGCCCCCGGGAACCGAGGTCGAGGTGAGCCTTCGCCTGGCGGGAGGCAGCACCTGGTCGCTCAAGGCCGCGATCGCACGCAAGCCCATCGCCACCGCCGCCCAGAACTCGGTCACCGGGCGCGGCCTGGGACTGCGCATCCTGGAAGTCCCGGACGGCTTCGCGGAGTTCGTGGCTACCCTCTAGCGGGTTCTTCGGCGCGCCCCGCGCCACGCGTTCCCCGCTGGGGATTCTCGACCCACCGCAGCGCCGTTCCCGTCGGGAAAGCGGCAAAATCTCTGCGTCGAATACACATTGTTGCTTGACTCCTCTGCCGAGCCGGGCGTACCGTTTGATCGCGGATCGGCCGTCGGGTCCGTCGCGTGCATCGGGTCACCCGGAGGGGCTTGCGCCCGGAAGCGCGCGCGCACTCTCGAACGCAGACCGTCTGCGAACGGTCTGGCTGCCGCGCCGCTCAAGCGAGCTCGGCTCGGACGCTGAGGCGTCCCCTCGAGGGATGGCGAACCACTGCGCAGGCCGCCGCGCGACGCGCGGCGCAGGCGCGGGACGGCGAGGCGCCCGGTGTGAGAACTCGTTTCTCCGCCGGGCGCTAGTCGTTTCGACCGTCGGCTCGCGCCGGCCGCCGTTCGCGCCAGCGGTGCAACGCCCCCAGTCCCAACAGGCCGCTCACGAGTTGCAGGGCATGACCCGGCTCGGGGACGAACTTGAGCACCGCCAGGTCCGATTGGGTGCCCGTGTTGTTCAGGCGGCCGGCGGCCACCACGTCGCCGCCGTCCACCGCCACGGCCACGGCCCTGTCATTCATCGATGCGGTTCCATCCACTACGCCCTGCCACACCACGTTGCCGGTCGCGGCTTCGAGCTTCACCACGAACACGTCGGCGCCGGTGGCCAGGCTCGTGGTGAAGCCCGCCGCCACCACGTTGCCGTTGTTCTCGACGGTCACGGCGAAGGCCACGTCGTCGAGCCCGTCGGCCCCGTCGATCGACGTGCGCCAGAGTTCCATGCCGTCGGTTCCGTCGAGCTTGATCACGAGAAAGTCCGAGTCAACGGCCAGACCCGGCTCGTCCCCCGCGGCGATTACGTCGTCGAATGGATCGACCGTGACGGCAAGTGCACCGCCTGTGCCCAGGCTCTCGCCCCAGATCTCGACGCCGGTGGTGCCATCGAGCTTCGCAACGAAGAAATTGGGGCCCGTGCCCACCTCGAAGACCACGCCCGACACGATGACGTGGCCGGCGCTGTCGACCGCCACCGAGAAGGCCTGGTCGGCGTCGCTCGATAGGCCGTCCACGCTGGTCGTCCAGTCCGGGTCCTTGATCGGCTGGCCAGAGGCCGCCGCCGGGAGACCCAGCCAACACAGCATCAGCACCAGGCGGGCGGTTCGGAGTCCCGGCCGCCGGGCCCGAAAGCGGAAACATTTCGGCACTCGGGAATGCTAGCCCCGGCGACGTCCCGAGACCCATCGAAACCCCTGGATCCGCGGGGTTTTTCGCGGACCGGTGGGAGGTGGCGCGGCGTTTCGGGTGCCGAAAAACGCGCATCCGGTCGAGACCTTCGAGCCGCTTCTGCCGGGTCTCCCGCCGCCCCTGGATGCCGCCGGCGTTGCTCGAGATCGCGCCGGCAATCGCGATCCAAGCCGGCCGGCAGCCTCCCGGTGAACGCGCGCCACCAGTGACGGAGCACCACGCGCGCATCGACCCGTGGGTACATCAGGCAGCCGCTGTGGGTGCAGTGCCCATCCACCTCGTGGTCGTCCCGCCGCACGAGACCCAGCAGGTGACCGAGCTCGTGCTGCACCACGAAGCGTTCGATCTCTGCTCCCCGGATGGCCAGGAAAGAGCGGGCGTGAACGGTCTCGTGCCCGATCACCGCAAAACCCGCCTCCGGAAACGCGACACCCAGCGTATAGCGAGCCTCTTCGGCGTCGAAGCGCCGCGGCACGAACAGCAGATACAGGTGCTCGGTCCCGGGTTCGGGAACCAGGTTCCGGCGGGCGCGATGCAGTGCGAAGACCTGGTCATCCGAAACCACCTGACCCTCGACGAATGGTCGACCCCCGGGAAGACGCGGGATCAATTCGTGCAGCGCTACGCGCACGCCCTCCGCCGGCTGCGCGTAACGTTCGAGGAAGCGTTGCGCGCCTTCGACGCTTGTTTGCGAAGGCCGGCTCCCTGGCAGCCAGTCGATCTCCACCAGGATCCGGCGCGCCGAGAGGATCCGGTCGCCCTGCCCGGGGCCTGGCGCCGCCGGATCGGGGCGAGGCGGATGATGGATCGAACAGCCCAGGGCCACGGTCAGGAGCCCGAGCCCGACTTGATTCCGGTTCACTCGAGAAAGAGAAGCGGATTCAAGGGGTCTTGTCCGTTGCGCACTTCGAAGTGCACGTGGGGGCCGCGGGCATTGCCGCTGGCGCCCACCTCGGCGATCACGTCGCCCTTCTCGACGAACTCGCCTGTGCGCACGTGATTGCGATGATTGTGGGCGTAGACCGTCTTGTAGGATCCCGCGTGCTTGAGGATCACCACCTTCCCGTAGTCGCCCAGCCCGGCGCCGCTGTGGATCACACGCCCCGCCTCGGCCGCCCGGATCGGTGTGCCGCGGCGCGCGGGGATGTCGATGCCCTCGTGCGCGTGCCCCCGGCGGGTTCCGAAGCCCGAGCTCACGCGGCCGCGGACCGGCCAGGCGAAGTCGACGTCGCCGGTGCGCGGGCTCGATGCCGCGCGCGCCTTCGCTGCGGCCGGTGCGGCAAGCAGCTTCGAAGACGATGGCCGGCGGGCCCCGGGAATCCACAGCTGGGTTCCGATCGCCACCTGCGTGACATCGCGAATCCGGTTGGCGCGCACCACGTCGCGCTGAGGGACCTGGTAGTAACTGGCAATCCGGTAGATGTTTTCGCCGGGGCGCACCACGTGAGTCACGCCCTGCCGAGGCGCAGAGGTGCACGCCACCAGCGCCAGGGCGACCAGCAGCGCGGCCACTCCCGAAGCGCAGCGCCCGCGCGCCCTCAGGTCGGCCATCCGTAAGTGCCCACGAGATCCACGAAGCGGGCGCGTCCGATCACCTCGCGGCTCAGGCGCCCGTCGCGGCTGCGGCGCACGCGCAGTAGCCTCTGTTCGTCGCGGGTCCCGAACGGACCTACCAGGCGCCCCCCGGGCGCCAGCTGCTCGAGAAGCGGCACCGGGATTTCCGGGCCACCCGCGGTGACCACGATGGCGTCGAAAGGCGCTTGCGCCGGGCGCCCGCGGGATCCATCGCCCAGGTACACCACCACGTTGCAAAGGCCCAGCCGATCCAGCGAGCGGCGGGCCTGAGCGGCCAGGCGCGGCACGCGCTCGATCGAGATCACGCGAGCCGCCAGGTGCGAAAGGATCGCGGCCTGGTAGCCAGAGCCGGTGCCGACCTCCAGTACCGTCTCGCTCCCGGTCAGTTCCAGGGCCGCCGTCATGGCCGCCACCACGCGCGGTGCCGAGATCGTCTGCCCGTCCCCGATGGGCAGCGCCGCCTCGCGGTAGGCCGATCCACGCAGGGACTCCGGAATCAGGACGTGACGCGGCACGCGCGTGAACGCGTCATATAGCCGTTCGCGGCCCGGGCCCTCGGCCACCAGGCGCTCGGCCATGCGTTTGCGGGGCAGCACGTACTGCGCCAGCCCCGGTACTCGCCGCTCGGACACTCCCACCCCCCGGAAGCGAAGAGTCCTGCCCTGCTGCGCGGGGCCGGAAGCCCGCACGAGACTGCAGCTTAGGGGCGAAGCCCGCGGAATCGCAACGTCCCGCGGGTCGACCTCGAAGGTCCTGTCACCGCCCCGCCGCCCGGGCCACGGCCTGGCGTGCCTCGGGCGACCGGGCCAGCGCCAGGGCCGTGAGCGCCAGCGCCCGGGCCGCCTCCAGCATGCCAGCCTCACCCTGGGGCCTGGTCGTGGCCTCCGCGAACTCGCGGGTGTGGAGCTTCAGGTGGGACCCGATGGGAAAGTTCGGGTGGATCGTGGGAACCACGCGTGAAACGTGGGTGATGTCGCTGGAGCCGATCGCCGCGTCCGGCGCGTCATCGGTTTCCACGAGTTCGAGACGCGTGAGCTGTTGGCGATAGAGATCGGCCAGCGCCAGGTTCGGGCGCATGGGCGGCGAGCTGCTCTCCGACTCGTCGATCTCGAGACGGGTGCCCGAGGCGGCTGCCGCGCCCTCGGCGCAGCGCACCACCCGCGCCGCCGCATCCTCGAGCACGTCCTCGTCCAGGGCTCGCACCCAGATCCGGGCCGCCGCACGTTCGGGGATCACGTTGGGCGCCCGCCCGCCATCGGACACGATGCCGTGCACGCGCACGCTGCTGGGCAGCTGCTGGCGCAGCAGGCCCAGCGCCACGAAGAGGCCGATCACCCCATCGAGCGCGTTGATTCCCTGCTCCGGGTACGCAGCCGCGTGTGCGGCGCGTCCGTGAAATACAAACTCGAATTTCCGATTGCCGAGGAACAGGCGGTGCGCGCGACGCATGTCTGCCGCGTGGGCCATCATGGCGACGTCGGCGTCGTCGAACGCCCCCGCTTCCACCAGCCGGCGCTTGCCCACCCCGATCTCCTCGGCGGGGCAGCCCACCACCAGTACGCGCAGGGCGTCGTCCGGGAGCACCTCCAACAGCGACGACGCCGCCAGCAGGCTGGCGGGGCCCGACAGGTTGTGCCCGCAGGCGTGCCCGATCTCGGGCAGGGCGTCCATCTCCGCCAGCAGCGCCACCTCCAGGGGGGCGCCCGGGCCGCCGTGGCGGGCCAGGAAGGCCGTCTCGAGACCGCCCGCTCCGGTCTGGACGTCGAAGCCCCGGGCCTCCAGGTAGGCGATGTAGCGAGCGCTCGTCTCGTGTTCCGCCAGCGAGAGCTCGGGGTGATCCGACATCCAGCGAACCAGGGCCAGCGCCTCATCGGCGCCCCGGTCGATGGCGGCCAGGAGCCGGTCGATCTCTTTGTCGGGAGTCGTCACGGAATCCGGCCCCCCCTTCAGGCGGCGTCGTCGGGCAGGTCGAGCACCATGAGAAGCTCGTCCTCGTAGGCATCGTCGATCTTGAGGGCCCTGCGCTCGACTCCGAAGACGGTGAAGCCGAACTGCTCATAGAGCCGGATCGCCACGTCGCTGCTGGTACTCACGCGCACGTGGATCTGCTCGACGCCCTCCATCTCGCGGGTCAGGTCGAAGGCCGCCGCCAACAGGGCCTGGCCGAGGCCGCCACCGCGTTGCTCCGGTACCACGTACAGACCGAACAGGCGCGCCTTGTGGCGCGCCTTGACCTCGAGCTCCCGCGCGAGGCCCAGCACTCCCGTCAGGCGCGGACGGAAGACGCCCAGGATGGTGAGCGGGCTCCCCGGGAACTCCCCGTTCAGCGAGTTCTCCAGGAAATCGATGGACAGGCCCGGATCGTCCTCGGGTGAGGACGCGAAGGCACGGGAGTCGGTCTCGAGCGCCCTCCGACGCAGCTCCACGTAGGCGCCCGCGTCCCTGCCCGTCAGGCGGCGAACCCGGGTTCGGTGCGTCACGTTCGAATAGCGTAGCTCGGGCGCGAGGCGCCCCCACTCGCCCCCCCCCGAGAGCGCACGGGCGGCGCGCTGCGCACGAGCACGCCGGGCTCCCGCGCGGATGGGAATGAGCAAAGCGCCGCCCGAAGCGACGCGACTCAGTGCTGACCCGGCGGATCGACGAGGGTAAAGCGTGTCGGCTTCACCACGAGCCCCACGCCGGTCATCTGCAGACCCATGGGCCGCAAGAACATCGCATCCAGCAGCACGGGAACTTCGTGCTGGCGCGAGTCGTCGCGAACGCAGCTACCAGGTTTCGGATACCCGAAGACATCGCGAGTCCCACCTCGTCGTCTGTAGAGACGTATCGGCCATCGGGAGGCGAAGTGAAGCCCTGGCCCAGCGCCGGGCGCCCCTCCCTCAGGAGCCGGCGGGGGCCGCTGGGAATCCCGGTGCGTGCGATACTTCCGGCCTGTCCCTCCCACGCTCTCGGGCCCTCCCACGCTCTCGGGAACGGGGCCAAGGAGGCTGCATGGCCCGGCCGGGCGACCGCGATCTCGGAATGGATCGCCCCATCAACCGGCGCGATTTCCTGCACGGCGCCGGAGTAGCGGTGGCGGGAGGCTGGCTGGCGGGGCAGGCGCACGCGGGAGCGACTCCGCTGCCCACCGGCGCCGATCCCTCCCTCTATCCCCCGCTTCGCACGGGCTCGCGCGGCAGCCATCCCGGGTCCTACGAGGTCGCACACCGAATGGCCTTCCAGGGGGTCAGCGACTGGGGAGAGGTGGTGGAGCGCGACCATGACGTCTACGACCTGGTTGTCGTGGGTGCCGGAATCAGCGGTCTGGCCGCCGCCTGGTTCTATCGGAAGCAACACCCGGATGCCCGCATCCTGTTGCTGGAAAACCACGACGATTTCGGCGGCCACGCCAAGCGCAACGAATTCCGGATCGACGGTCACACGCTGATCGGTTACGGCGGCAGCCAATCGCTCGAGAATCCTGGTTCCTACAGTGACGTGTCGAAGCAGCTGTTGATCGACCTGGGGGTCGACACCGACCGCTTCTACCAGGCCTACGACCGCGGGTTCTACCGGCGACACGGCCTGGCTCCGGCGCTCTTCTTCGATCGCAAGAGCTATGGCGTCGACCGACTCGTGCGCTCGGATTTGTTGGACGCGAGCTCGCGCTTCATGCAGCTCGCGAAAGTCGACGTTCCCGCGAAGGACGTAGCCGAACAGCTTCCAATCTCGCCCGAAGCGCGCGCCGACTTCTTGCGACTCGTCACCATGACGAAGGATCACCTGCCTGACCACTCGATCTTCGCGGAGCCCGAACTGCTCTCGACGATCAGCTATCGCGACTTCGTGGTCCGCTACCTGGGGATCGACAACGAAGAGGTGTTGGGCATCTTCCAGAACCTGCCGACGGGATACTGGGGCCTGGGGATCGACGCGATCCCCGCGATCGGCGCACTCATGATGGGACTTCCCGGCATCGAGGCCACGAGCCTGGGCCGCGTGAACGAGCTGGCCGCCTGGGCCGTGGGCTTGTTCCAGGAGCCCTATATCTTCCACTTCCCCGACGGCAACGCCGGCGTGGCGCGCCTGCTGGTGCGGAGCCTGATGCCCGACGTGGCGCCCGGCTCCAGCATGGAAGACATCGTGACGGCTCCGTTCGACTACGCGCGCCTGGACGACCCGGCCGCGCCGGTGCGCTTGCGACTGAACAGCACGGTCGTTCGCGCCAGGCACGACGGCGCCTCCGACAAGGCCGGGGAAGTCGTGCTCAGCTACGTGCGCGGGGGACGAACCGGCCAGGTGCGGGCCCGCCATTGCGTGCTGGCCTGCTACAACGCGGCCATTCCCTACCTGTGCCCGGAGCTCCCGGAGGCCCAGAAGCTGGCGCTGAGCGAAGCGGTGCGGGCTCCGCTGGTCTACACCACCGCGCTGTTGCGCAACTGGCGTGCCTTCCAGCAGTTGGGACTGGCGATGGCCCTGTGTCCGGGCACGTACCACACGATGGCCATGCTCGACTTCCCGGTGAGCCTGGGCGACTACGCCCATGCGAAGACACCGGACGACCCGATTCTCGTGCATCTGAGTGCCGTGCCGACGAAGCCGGGGCTGCCGGCCCGCGAGCAACACCGGGCCGGTCGGGCCGAGATGCTGGCCCTGTCCTTCGAAACCCTGGAACGCGGCGTCCGCGAGCAGCTGGGAGGCATGCTGGCCGGGGGTGGATTCGATCCCGCCTTCGACATCGAGGCCCTCACGATCAACCGCTGGGCCCACGGCTACGCCTGGGACACCGAGAACCCGCTCTGGAACTCGCCAGAGGAGCGCGAAAACCCGACCCACGTGCGCGCCCGCCAGAGATTCGGCCGTATCAGCATCGCCAACTCCGACGCCGGGGGCCTTGCCTATCTCGATTGCGCCATCGACGAGGCTCACCGGGCGGTGGCAGAACTCAGCTAGACATCCGAGGCGGTTATGCCGTAGCCTGCGCGCCACGCCGAACGGGGGACTCCATGCGCCGCCACCTTTGCGTGTTGTCGCTCGCCGCCGCCCTCGCCGGCTGCTCCTCCGGGGAGATCATCAGCCAGTGCCAGGACGGCCCGGGTGCCCACGCCGTGTGCGGATTCCAGAACCCGGAAGACCTGGCGCCCCTTGACGACGGCGCCACCCTGATCGTGAGCCAGTTTGGCGGCGCGCCCATGGACGGCAGCACGCCGGGCGGCCTGGTGGTCTTCGACATCGCGTCCGAATCGACCCGCACGGCGTACCCGAGTGATCTGGACGTCGCCGCGGGTGATCTGGACCTGGCCGCCGCCGCGTCCGAAATCCGGGATGCCGACCCGGCCTGGGGAGACCCGAGCTGCCCCGGGCCCCCGGGCGCCGACCTCAGCCCCCACGGCATCGACCTGGCGCACGGTCCCGAGGCTGCGCAGCGGCTGTTGGTGGTGAACCACGGCGGCCGCGAGGCCGTGGAGTTCTTCCAGGTCACCGGCCGCGGCCTCCGCACCGACCTGCGCTGGCGCGGCTGCGCTCTGGCACCGGACGATTCGCTCTTCAACGATCTGGTGAACCTGCCCGATGGCGGATTCCTCGTGACGCGCATGATGGACCGGGAGTCGCAGACGTGGGCGGCGCTGCGTTCGGCCGTGGGCGCCGACACGGGCTTCGTCTACGAATGGCAGCCGGGCGCGGGATTTCGCCCGGTGCCCGGCACCGCGGGCAACCTGCCCAACGGCATCGAACTCTCGGCCGACGGCCGCGAGATCTACCTGAATCTCTACGGAGCGGGCCAGGTGCGCCGCATCTCCCGCGACACCGGCGAGCTTCTCGCAAGTGTCGAACTCCCCAGCCCCGACAACCTGAGCTGGGCTCGCGACGGCCGCCTGTTGGTCGCCAGCCACGGCGGTGGTCTCGGCGACCAGATCCAGTGCATCCAGATGGAAGCCGGCTCCTGCCCCCAGCCCTTCTCGATCGTGGCTCTCGACCCGGAGACCCTTGAAGCCGAGATCCTCTACGAAAACTCCGGCCCGCCCATGGGCGCCGGCAGCGTCGCCCTCGACCTGGGCGAGCAACTCGTGATCGGCTCCTACGCCGGCGACCGCCTGCTCTTCGTCAAGCCCGAAGTCCGATGAGTCTTCCGCGTCCCGTGGCGAGTACCTGTGGCGAGTGGTGTCATGGCCCTGTCCCGCTCCGTCTCACATAGGCCTCGAACTCTCCGAACAGGCCGAGCGACGAATAGGCGCTTTCGAGCGCCTGCGGCAGAAAGCCTTTGACACGAAGGTAGCGTGCGATCCCCAGGCCCTCGGGACAACGGCCACAGGTCTCCTTGGCGTTCACAAGGATGAGCTTCGGATGGTACCTGCGGACGTCCTCGCGCAGGTCCTCGAGAAACCTCTGCTCCTCGTCCAACCACCGGCTGTCGAGGCGGTGGCCAAGCGCGCTGCCCGGGGCGGGCTGCGAGAAGTGATAGAGCAGCGGGAGCGGAACGGTCGAGATGTAGCGCGTTCCGGCCCGTCGCTTGAGCTGAAGCAGCATCGGGAAGGCCGGGGACACCGAGCTGTTCAGGATCATGACCGAGTCGCCCGGCCGCGTGAACCGGACCACCAACTGCGCATAGGGGTGGTCTGCGGGCGCCGGCAAGCTTCCTTCCGGCCGTGCGGCGACTACGGCAGCGTACGCCAGCAACGGCAGCGTCGTGGCCCAGGCGGCGGCGGCGACCCCTGGGCGCAAGCGGTGAACCCTGCGCGGCCAGGATCCGAACCGATCGCGTAGCAGGCCACCGATCATCGCCGAGCCCAGTGCGGCGAGCAGCAGGGCCCACAAGCGTGCGGGAACGCTGTGGTAGGACCACCCCTTGTGCTGAAGCAGGAAGACCGCGGCAGAACCCAGAATCAGCAACCCAAGCGGGCGGACCAAAGACCGCAGCCGCGTCTGTCCTCTCAGGGGCAGCGCCAGGAAGACAACGGCGAGCAGCACTGGAGCCGTGAGCAGCCGCCCCGCCGCCCTCCACACTTCAGACATCGGTAGGTTGTAGGAGGCGTAGCCCCCTGCCAGCAGCGGCAGGTACCGAAAGAAGAAGGTCCGCCAGACGTCCCCCGGAAACGCGAACAGATGCAGGGCGAAAAGCAGCGTCGTCGCCGCTGCGGCGATGATCTCGGCGGCACACAGATGTTGGACGCGACGGGCGACGCTCCACCAGTAGAGATCGGGAATGAAGAGCAGCGGGAGGAAGAGCGGCGGTTTCATGCACCCAGCGATACCTGCGAACACGCCGACGAGTGACGCGACGCCACCGGGGACGGTTCCGTCGTGGTGACGGAGCCAGCGTACGAGAAACCACGGAACGAGAACCAGCGCGAACAAGTGCTCGCGTTGCCCGAACATGTACGTCGACATGACCCACGGGCTCGCCGCGACACCCAGGCTGAGTGCCCCGGACTCCCATGTTCGAAGCGGATCCCTGGCACGAGATGTCAGCGGTCGCACCGACCACGCCACCAACGCCGTCAGCAACAGGACTCCCAGCTTGGTCACCACAATGACGTTTGCGTCCAGAAACCGCGCAATGGCAACCGGCACGAGATGCAGATACCAACTCATCGGCGGGTTGGTTTCGAAGATGCTCACATACGGGAGCCGCCCCTCGAGCAGCAGCTCAGCCACGTGCAAGAGAGTCGCGGTGTCGTGGTTGACTTCGTACGGTCGCCGGATGACGCCCAGCGCCTGAGCGAGCAGGATGAGCGTGACCAGCGCCGGAATGAGAGGCAGTTGCCGCAGACGTGTCGGCGGAGGCACTACGAGGGCGAACTCCGCGGCAGCTGAGTCGGAACGACGGCCAGCCACATGGCTTGCAGTCTATCCGATCTTGGCGAGCGCGTGCCCGAACTCGTCATCGCTTGCGATCTGGATGTCATCGTCTGGGTTCCATCGTCTGGGTGCCATCGTCTGGATGCCGTCATTGGGGTCGCCGATCGCGGCGCTGGCCTCCTGCTGCCAGGCGACCCTGCCAGGGACGCAAACTCCCGAGATCCTGGCTTTGAATCCGGTGGGTCGTAGCGCCGCGGCGGGCGGCATATCGGTGCCTATGCGAGAATTGCGCGCTGTGCGTCCCCGCGCCGTCGACTGGATCTTCACGCTTCCGTTCCTGATCGCCTTCGCCGTGGTGCTGCTCGTCTTCGATCCATTGCAGCGCGTCGCACGCCTGTTCGGCCCGCGGCCCCAGGAAATCGTCGCCGGTTTGCTTCAGGTCGTACTGGTCGGAACCTTCCGGCTGGCTGGAACCCGGCTCGAGGTGGAGCGGTCACCCCTGGTGAGCCCGCACACCTCGTACATCTTCATCGCCAACCACCAGAGCCTGTTCGACATTCCGATCCTTGGGGCCCTGCTCTTCTCGAACTTCCCGAAGTACGTATCGAAGCGCGAGCTCGCGCGCTGGATCCCGAGCATCTCCTACAATCTGCGCCGCGGTGGCAACGCGATCATCGACCGCGGCGATCGCGACCAGGCCATGCGCGCGATCCGCGAACTCGGCGCCACGATCCAGACGCGGAAGATCTCGGCAGTGATCTATCCCGAAGGTACGCGCTCACGCCAGGGTGATCTCAGGCGCTTCAGGCCGGCGGGCACACTCGCGTTGCTCGAGGCAGCACCGGGAGCCCCCGTGGTGCCGATCACGATCGATGAATCCTGGCGGCTGCTGCGCTTCAACCTGCTGCCGGTTCCCTTCGGTACGCGCATCCGCGTGCGTATCGACCCGCCCATCGCGCGGCGCAGCGACGAGGATCCCTCCGCCCTGCTACACGAGGTGCGTCAGCACATCGAGAAGACCCTCGCGGACTGGCGTCGGGAAGAGCTGGTCGGGCCGGGGAGATTCGAACTCCCGACCTCCTGACCCCCAGTCAGGCGCGCTAACCAGGCTGCGCTACGGCCCGAACCGGGGGCAGAGGTAGCGGGTGTGGGGGCTCCTGTCTACGGGAGCGCCTGCGGGAAACGGGAGGCCCGGCGTGTGCCTTTGCTACGCTCCGCCCGCGTGTCCGGTCAGGAGGTTTGCGTGCCGGCATCGGGAGCCCGTTCGCCGATCGTTCGCATCGAGATCCGGGTCGTCGTGGGAGAGAGCCTCATGGCCGCCTCCGACGATCCGCTGTTCCTGGGCCTTCGGGGCCCTGCGGGTCGCGAGTTCCGCCTCATGCCCGCCAAGGGCCAGGGCCTGCGGCGGGGAGCCGAAGATCGCTTCGTGCTCGGCGCCCCCGACGATCCCGCCACCAACGTGGCCCACGCCGAATTCAACGACCCCACGAACCCGATCCTGGACGCCGAGGAAATCGAGACGCTGTATCTGCGCAAGGGCCACGAGCCCATCCCGAACGTGCGGGCCTTTGGTGAGATGGACGATCGCCTCGAGATCATCGAGGCCGCGGTCGAGATCTACACCCGGGGCGGTCCGAAACCGATCGGCTTCGTGCGCAAGGGTCCCATCTGGCTGGGACTCGTGGCCGGCCTGCGCTTCGAGATTCCCCGATCCCACGACGAATGAGCCTGCACCACCCGACGGCCCGAGCCGTCGCCGCCGCGAGCGTGGCCTGGATGGGGATGGTCGCACTGGGGCCTGCGGCCGCTGGCGACGGCATCGCTCCCGGCTCCTATTGTCGGCTGCCGGAGCCGGGCGAGGAGCCCGAGTGCCTCGATCCCGCCCGCCAGGAATACGGCGACTTTTTCTCGGCCCTCGCCGAGGGCCTGGTAGACGATCACACCGCCGCCCGGGTCGAAGCCGACGTGGTCGACGATGCCGACCCGGAGGGCGCCTACCTGGCGCTGTCGTCGCTGTCGTACGCCTACTATGTGTTGGCCCAGCGCATGGCGGCCGAGCCCGGCGCGGACCCGGCGCTGGTGGCCCGGCTGGAACGCTGGAACGGCGTGCTGGCCCGCGCCTTCGAGAGCAGCGCCGACGACCCGCGCTACCGCAACGCGGTGCGCGAAGCAGCCAGCGATCTCCACGGCCGTACCCGGGTGCGGGTGGGCTGTGTAGACGCCCGCGGCAACCCAGCCGAGTGCGATTCCACCGAGTCGGTGCTGCGCGGCTTCGACGCCACGTCCCACGACGTGGGGATCCGCGGCGCCCTCGAGCGGCTGATCGAGCGCATGAACGGAGACCCGAGCTCGTGAGCAGATTGCTTCGACGCATGTGGGGCGCCGCGCGTCTGCATGCCGACACCTACGAAGAAGTGGAAGCGGATCGGTCGGCTCTGGCCCAGGCGGTGCTGGTGGTGGTCGCGGCTTGTACGGCCATCGGATTCGCGCGCGCCGTCCAGGGCGCCCAGGCGGGGCTGCCCAGGGGGCCGCTGGGTTTCCAGGTGATGATCTCCGTGTTGGAGCCGCTGGTGCTGTGGGTCGGGGGGTCCGCCGTGTCCTACATGGTGGGCGCGTCGTTCTTCCGGGGACCCAAGACCCAGACGGACTTTGCCGAGGTACTGCGGACCACGGGCTTCGCCTTCACGCCGGCCGTGCTGCGCGGCTTCGCGTGGATCCCGCCGGCGGCCCTGGGGCTCAGCATCGACTTCGCAGCGCGCTTGTGGGTATTCGTCGCCGTGGTGATCGCCCTGCGCCAGGCCCTGGACTTCACCACCCTGCGCGCTGTCGGCACGTTCGGCACGGCTGCCGTGCTGCTCTACCTGATCGTGTGGGGGCTCACCGCGGCGCCGGTGCCACTCTAGAGCATCGCGCGGATCGACTGGAGCTCGTCGCGGATGCTCTGGTAACGGGCCCGGTGGTCCGTCTCCACGCTCAGCTTGCCCGATTCGAGCGCGTTGCCCGCGCCGAACTCGCGCAGCTTCTTGCGCGCGCCGGCGATCGTGAAGCGCTGTTCGTAGAGCAGCTTCTTGATCAACAGGATCATGTCGATGTCGCGGCGGCGATACAGTCGCTGCTTGGAGCGCGACTTCTGGGGTGCCATCCACCGGAACTCCGACTCCCAGTAGCGCAACACGTAGGGCTTGATCCCGGTGATGCGACTGACTTCGCCGATCCGGTAGTAACGCTTCTCCGGAGCCGCGGCCCCGTCGGCGTTCGAATCTCGCGACGGTTCCGTCGCCGTTGCCATGAAGCGCCCCCCCCGGTTGCGCAGATCGCCTGGCAGGCTCGATCGATCGGCTAGACACTAACCCAGAATGGGCCGAAGCAGAAACTCCAGCCGCGACTCATCGGAGATCGGAGTGATCGCTGGCGCCCTCTTCCCCATTGAGGATGGTCTTTAGCACGAGACTCGGCTTGAAGGTAAGGACCTTTCGCGCCTCGAGCAGGATTTCCTGGCCGGTCTGGGGATTGCGCCCCTTGCGCGCGTTCTTGCCGCGCACCACGAAGTTGCCGAAGCCGGAGATCTTGACCTTCTCTCCTTGTGCGAGAGTTTCCTTGATCGTCTCGAACACCTTCTCCACGAGCTCGGCCGACTCTTTCTTCGAGAATCCCACCTGCTCGTAGATCTGCTCCACGATCTCAGCCTTCGTCATGGTCCTTCGTTCCCTCCCGTGGGGATCTCAGCGAAGCTCGCCGCCAAACCGCTTGGCGAGCATCCGCACGACGCGATCGGTGACCTTGGTCACCTCCACATCCGTGAGCGTACGGTCCGGTTTCTGGAACACGAGTCGGAAGGCCAGGCTCACGCGGCCCTCCGGAATACCTTTGCCCTCGTAGCGATCGAATAGCTGCGCCGAAACCAGGTCGGCACCGGCCGCCTTGCGAATCGCCTCGAGCACTTCGCCTGCGGGTTGGCTGCGGGCAAGCACCACCGCCAGATCGCGCCGGACACTCGGGTGGCGCGAGATGTCCCGATAGCGGGGAGCCCGTTCCGGGAGCCTGCCGAGTGCCGTCAGGTCGACCTCGAGCAGCGCGCAGGGCACGTCGATCCGAGTTGCCGCCGCAACCTCGGGGTGAAGCTCGCCCAATGCGCCAACCTCCTGCTCGCCCACCTGGATCACCGCCGCGGCCCCTGGATGCAGGTACGGGGGAACCGCGGTGTTTCGGAACGATGCCACATAACCTAGCTGGAACAATAACCTTTCTGCGATCCCCCGGGTTTCGAAGAAGAGCGGCGCCTGGCTCGCCCACAGACCGGGCTCCTCGGGCGCCGTGAGCACGGCAGCGACCCACTGGGGCTCCTGGGGCAGCTCCTCGTCCCCCTGGGGCCAGAAAACCCGGCTCACCTCGAACAGCCGCACGGGATCCACCTGGCGGCTTCGATTCTGGCGCACCAGGCGCAGCAGCGAGGGCACGAGCGTGGTTCGCAGGGCGGGCTCGTCCTCGTGGGAGGGGTTCAGCACCCGCAGGGGACTCCGCCGAGGGTCGTCGTCGGCCAGGCGCAACTGCTCGAGTTCCGCGGGCGCCAGGAACGGGAACGAGACGGTCTCCATCAGCCCTTCGGCTGCCAGTGCATCCCGGGCGCGGTCGGCCCGCACCCAACCCGGGGGCAGGCTCACCGGGGAGAGCGACACGGTGGGCAGGGTGGCGGGGATGCGCTCGTAGCCGTGGATGCGCGCGACCTCCTCCGCCAGGTCCTGCGGGGTGTGGAGATCGTTGCGGTGAGAGGGGATGCGGCAATCCAGAACGCCGCGCGGGTCCTCCTGGCACTCGACCCCCACCCGGTCCAGCAGGGCCGCCATCTCGTCGGCCGAGAGCGAGATCCCCAGCAGGCGGTTCGCGCGCTCCACCTCGAAACGGATGTTCTCGAGCGGCGGCGGGGAGTCTCCGCGTGCGTCGACGGCTCCGTCCGCCACCTGCCCTCCCGCCAACTCCGCCATCAGGCGGGCCGCGCGGTCGGCCGCGCGCGCAATGCCCGCCCGATCCACCCCGCGCTCGAATCGATACGAAGCCTCGCTGTGGATGCCGTGCCGCCGCGCGCCCAGGCGAACCGAGGTCGGGTGGAAGTGGGCACTCTCGATCAGCACATCGACGGTCGTGTCGGTGACCTCGCTGTTGGCGCCGCCCATCACGCCGGCCAGGGCCACCGCGTGTTCGGCGTCGGCGATCACCAGATCGCGGGCGTCCAGGACCCGGTTCTGACCGTCCAGCGTCACGAGTTTCTCACCCTCGCGAGCGAGACGCACGCGGATCTCGGCACCCCTCAATCGCGACAGGTCGAAGGCGTGCAGCGGTTGCCCCAGCTCCAGCAGGACGTGATTCGTGATATCGACGATCACATTGATGGAGCGGATGCCCGAGGCCTCGAGTCGCTTCACCAGCCAGTCGGGCGATGGCCCCACGGTGACACCGCGCACCACCCGCGCCACGTATTGGTGACAGTCGGCGGGCGCCTCGATCGAAACCGAGATCGCTTTGGCGGCCGCTGCGCCCGCCTCGGGCGGCACGGTGTCGGGCAGGCGCACCACGCCCCCGAAGAGCGCCCGCACCTCGCGCGCCAGGCCAAGCACGGAGGCCGTGTCGCCCCGGTTGGGAGTGATGCCCACCTCGATGCGCCGGTCAGCGGCGGAGATCACCTGGGGCAGCGGCGTTCCGATGGGCGCGTCCGCGTCCAGCACGAGGATGCCGTCGGCGTCGTCGCCCATGGCCAGCTCGGCGAGGGAGCAGATCATGCCCTCGGAGACCACACCGCGGATCTTCGAGCGCTTGAGCGTGCCGCCATCCGGCAGGCTCGCGCCCACCCGCGCCACCGCGACCTTCTGGCCAGCGGCCACGTTGGGCGCCCCGCACACGATTTCCAGGGGGTCGTCCTCGCCCACCGTCACGCGGCACAGGGAGAGGCGGTCGGCATTGGGATGCCGGCCGCACTCGGTTACCAGGCCCACCACGATGGCCGAGAGATCCGGGCCCGGGTGCTCCACCACCACATCTTCGAAGCCGCCCATCTCCAGGCGATGGCAGAGCTCCGCCTCGGGCGGAAGCGCCACGAACTGTTCCAGCCAGTCCAGCGACAGCTTCATCAGATCTGCTCGAGAACCCGCACGTCTCCCTCGAACATGAGACGCAGGTGCGGGAAGCCGAAGCGGAGCATGGCGGTGCGGTCGATGCCCATGCCGAAGGCGAAACCTTGATAGCGCTCGGAGTCGATGCCACAGCGCTCCAGCACCTGGGGATGGATCATCCCGCAGCCGCCCCACTCGAGCCATTCGCCGCCGTGGCGCAGGTCCATCTCGGCCGACGGCTCCGTGAAGGGGAAGTGGTTGGCGCGGAAGCGAAGGTCTGCGCCCTCTCCCATCAGATGACGCGCGAAGGCGTATAGCACGCCCTTGAGATCCCCGAAGCTGACGCGCTCGTCCACCAGGAAGCCCTCGATCTGGTGGAACATGGGGCTGTGTTTGGGGCTCAGGTCGTGACGGTACACGCGCCCGGGAGCAATGAAGCGAAACGGGGGCGTGCGCCCGGTCATGGCCCGGATCTGCACGTTCGACGTGTGGGTGCGCAGGAGGTTGCCGCCCTCCACGTAGAAGGTGTCCTGCTCGTCGCGGGCCGGATGATCCGCCGGGATGTTGAGCGCCTCGAAGTTGTGGTAGTCGGTTTCCACCTCGGGCCCCTCCTCGACAGAGAATCCCATGGCCGTGAAGAAGCCCACCATGTCGCGGGTCACCTGGGTGATGGGATTCAGGTGGCCCGGCGGCGGCCCCGCGCCCGGCAGCGTCACGTCGAACTCGCGCCCCTCGAGCGACTGCGCCCGGTCGGCCCGCTCGAGCGCGTCGCGGCGGCCCGCGACCCACTCCTCGATCCGCTGCTTGACGGTATTGGCCAACTGGCCCACCCGCGCGCGTTCCTCGGCGCCGAGAGCGCCGATACCCCGCAGCAGCTGGGACACGCTTCCCTTGCGCCCGAGGAAACGAGCGCGCACCTGGGTGAGGGCTTGAAGGTTCTCCGCCGCCACGATCGCGTCGCGGGCTTCCGCCTCCAGCGCCTCCAGGTTCTCCAGCCCCGCCGTCATGGGCGAGGGCTTCCTAGGCGACCTTGGATTTCGCCAGCGCCGCCAGCTCCCCGAAGGCTTTCGGGTCTTCCACGGCCAGCTGCGCGAGCACCTTGCGGTCGACTTCGACCTCGGCCTTCAGGAGGCCGTTCATGAAGCGACTGTAGGAGAGGCCGTGCACACGGGCCGCGGCGTTGATGCGCACGATCCACAGCGCACGGAACTGACGCTTTCGCTGCTTGCGGTCGCGGTAGGCGTACTTCCAGCCCTTCTCCACGGCTTCGCGTGCAGTCTTGATCAGTTTGCTGCGCGCACCGTAGTAACCCCGCGCTTCGCGCAGGATCCGCTTCTTCCTCTTGCTGGCAGCAACACCGCGTTTGACTCGCGGCATGGCGTTCCCCTTTCGCGATCTTCGTCCGGTTTCCTAGAGACTCGGCAACATCTGCTTCAGGCGCTTCTGGTCCACGGCTGCCACCACCGCGCCCTTGCGCAGCTGGCGCTTCCGCTTGGCCGACTTCTTGGTGAGGATGTGCTGCTTGTTGGCCCGCGAGTGCACGATCTTCCCCGTGCCCGTCTTCTTGAAGCGCTTGGCGGCGCCGCGGTGCGTCTTCATCTTCGGCATCTCACTCTCCTTCGGACGTCGCCGACTCCACGGCCGCCTCCGCCGCCTTCTCGGCCCGGGTGACCTCCCGCTGGGCTTCGGCCACCACCTCGCGGTTGGGCACCAGGATCATCGACAGGAAGCGACCCTCCATGCGCGGCGGGTTCTCCACGCTGGCCAGCGGCCCGATCATCTGCGTGACCCGTTCCAGCTGCTGGCGGCCGATCTGCCGGTGCACCATCTCGCGTCCCCGATACATCACCGTGACCTTCACCTTGTCGCCATCCATCAGGAAGCGACAGGCGTTCTTCACCTTGAATTCGAGGTCGTGGTCGTCGGTGCGGGGCCTGAGCTTCACTTCCTTGAGCGAAGCCGCGTGTCCCTTCCCCTTCCCCGTTTTCTTCTTCTGCTCGTACTTGTAGCGCCCGTAGTCCATGATCCGACATACGGGCGGCTTCGAGCCCGGGGCGACTTCCACGAGATCGAGGCCCTCTTCCACGGCTTTCTGCAGCGCGTCTTCGGGTCTCATCACGCCCAGCTGCTCCCCCCCGCTTCCGATCACCCGGATCTCGGGGTCACGGATGCGTTCGTTGATCCTGGGCCCAGTTTCCTTCTTGGCGACTCGTCTAATCTCGGCGATGCGTTCGGCCTCCTATGCGGCGCGCGGTTGGCCCCGCGCCTCGATTTCCCGCACCAGCTCCGCCACGAGGGCGTCCAACGGCACGGCGTTGCTCGCGCCTTGCGAGCCGTGTCGGCGACGGGGAGTCACGGTCCCCCGATCTTCCTCCTGATCGCCGACGACCAACATGATGGGAATCTTTCGAACTTCCGCCTCCCGGATCTTGAATCCGAGCTTCTCGTTGCGGGAGTCCACGCCCGCGCGGACGCCGGCATCCACCAGCTTCTGCGCCACGCTGCGGGCGTATCCTAGATGCCGCTCGGCGATTGGCAAGACCCGAGCCTGCTCGGGAGCCAGCCAGAGCGGGAAATCCCCCCCGGTCTTCTCGATATAGAGGGCGATGAAGCGCTCGAGCGACCCCAGGACGGCCCGGTGGAGCATGGCGGGCTGGTGGAGGTCCCCGTCGGAGCCCACGTATTGCAGGCCGAATCGGCCCGGCATGGCCACGTCGATCTGGAGGGTGGCCAGGGTCCAGGGGCGGCCCAGTACGTCCCGGAAGTCGAACTCCACCTTGGGGGCGTAGAAGGCCGCGGCGCCCGGCTTGAGGATGCAGTCGAAGCCGGCCCGCTCCACCGCCTCCTGCAGGGTGCGCTCGGCCACGTCCCAGTCGGCCGGATCGCCGGCGAACTCCTCGCCCCGGGTGGATACACCCACCTCGACCCCGGTGAGGCCCAGGGCCTCGTAGACCTCGCGGGTCATGGCGAAGAAGGCGTCGAGCTCCTCGGGCACCTGGCTCGGCTCGCAGAAGATGTGGCCGTCGTCCTGGGCCATGGATCGCACCCGCGACAGGCCCGTCAGCGTGCCACTGCGCTCGTTGCGGTGCAGACGCGAGAACTCGGCCATGCGCACCGGCAGCTCGCGATACGAGTGCTTGTGGCTCTGGAACAGGTGGCAGTGGCCCGGGCAGTTCATGGGCTTGAGCGCCAGCTCTTCGCCCTCGTCGCCCTCGAGCAGGAACATGTCATCACCGAACAGCTCGTAGTGTCCCGAGATCTTGAACAACTCGGTCCGGAACAGCTGGGGCGTGATCACCTCCTGGTAGCCGTAACGCGGATACAGGGATCGGATGAAGTCGATCAGGCCGTTGTAGAGCAGCACGCCCTTGGGCAGATAGAACGGGGAACCCGGCGAGATGGCGTCGATCTGGAACAGCTCGAGATCCGTGCCCACGCGCCGATGATCGCGGCGCCTGGCCTCTTCCAGGCGCTCCAGGTGTTCTTCCAGTTCCGCCCGGGACGCGAAGGCCGTGCCGTAGATCCGCTGCAGCATGGGATTGCGCTCATCGCCGCGCCAGTAGGACCCCGCCACGTCCGTCAGCTTCCAGGCGCCGATCTGGTCGGCACGCTGAACGTGAGGTCCGCGGCACAGGTCGACGAAGTCGCCGTGGCGGAACAGTGTGATGTCCTCGCCCTCGGGCACGTCTTCGAGACGCGACACCTTGAGCTCCTCGCCTTGCCCCTGGAACCAGGCGCGCGCCTCGTCGCGGCTCACCACCTCGCGCGAGAAGGTCGACTTCTCCGCCACGATGGTCCCCATCTCCTTCTCGATGCGCTCCAGGTCTTCGGGCGTGAAGGGGCGTTCCACCAGGAAGTCGTACTGGAACTTCTCGGAGTGGTCGCTGCGACCCACATCGATCTGGGCATCGGGAAACAGACGCTTCACGGCGTCGGCCATCACGTGTTCGGCCGAGTGGCGGATCACCTCGCCCGCGGCCGGATCCTTTTTCGTCACGATCTCGATGGCCGCGTCGTGTCGCAGGGGAACGCGCAGATCCACCAACTGGCCATCGATGCGGCCCGCGAGCGCAGCGCGAGCCAAGCCCTTGCCGATCTGCCCGGCCACATCGAGCAGGGTCGAGCCTTCGGGCACCCCAAGCGTCTTGCCATCGGGCAGGCGAACGCGGATCTCGGTCATTGACGCGGGCGAATCATGCTGCTGTCGGTCCTTCCGATCGTCACGCCGGGCGTCACACTGGTAGGCACGGGCGGGATTGAACCGCCGACCTCCGCCGTGTCAAGGCGGCGCTCTCCCACTGAGCTACGTGCCTGTCCTTTGTAAGGACGCGAAATCAATACCGATTTCGATCTGGGGTGTCAATCGCCGCGAGCTCCGCCCGCCGCGGCCGGAGCCGCGATCTGGTGGATCCGCACCACGATCGTGCGACGGTCGGTGGCCAGGGGAGTGATCTCCAGGGTGGGCGGGGCCGCGGCCAGCATGGCCTCCAGCAGGGCATCGGGACGGCGATCCCCGTCCACCTCCATCACCGCGCGTCCGGGCTCCATCTCCACCGGCAGTGCCGAGCGCACCCCCAGATCGTCCACCAGCAGGCGCTGGAGCGCCGCGAAATCGGCGTAACTGGCCAGATCCTCGATCACCAGATGGACCCGCACCCGGCGGGCCTCTCCGGCGGGCTCCAGCAGTCCGGTCATCTCCAGGCGCCGACGCACCCGGTTCACGTCCACGTGAACCATCACCACCACCACGTACTCGGTCGCCACATCCGGGTCCTCGGTGAAGAGCGCCGGGCGCTCGCCCCGATCTTCCAGGATCCGGAAGCTCGTGGCGTAGGCGAGCGGATCGTTGCCGAGCAGGTCGGACAGGGAGACCTTGGCCTCCATCGGGTCGTAGTCGGGCAGCAGATCGAGAGCCACCCGCAACACCGCATCGGATAGCGCCCGCTTGAGCGCGGCATCTCGCGGTGGACGCGCCGCCGGCCCATCACCCAGCGGGATCGCGCCCACTGCCTCCATCTCGCGGATCTCGGTCGGGGCGGCCCAGGCGGACCCGGTCGGCGGGCCCAGCCCAAGCACCACCGCCGCGGCGACACCGGCTACAAGTCTCGACCTCATGCGCCCAGCTCCGTCACCTTGCGTCCGAACAGCTCGTCTACCTCCTGGCACAGGTTCGAGTCGGGGCGCACCCCCGCCAGGTGCGGAAGCCCAAGCACGGTCTCGCTCTCGCCCGGAATCACCACGTGCACGGCCACGCTGCACGCTCCAGGTTTGCGCTCCAGCAGGCTGCGCAGTGCCATCAGCCGGTCGCGGGTCACCTCGCCGGCCACCACCCGCACCCGGAGCTGGGTGGAAAGGCGCTCCTCGGCGCGATCGAGTTCGATCACCTCCCGCACCAGGATCTTGGGAACCTCGCCCCCGCTCTCGAGGCTCCCACTGACCAACAGCGGCACCGGCCCCGCCTGTTCGGCGTCTGCCATGGCCGCCTTGAGCATCCCCGAAAACTGGGCGTAGGTCTCGGCAAAGATCACCAGATCGAAGGTCCCCTCCAGATCTTCCAGGGTACCGAAGGCCATCAGGGCGCCACGGCGGGTGCGTGTCTCGCGCATGGAGGTCAGCAGGCCGCCCGCCCGCACCTCCCTGCCCTCGCGACCCTCCACGGCGTCGGATCGGATGTCGGCAAAGCGACGCAGGCGGGATTCGGCAGCGGCCAGGGGGTGGCCGGTGACGTAGAAGCCCAGCACCTCCCGCTCCGAGGCCAGCCGCTGGCGGTCGGTCCACTCGGGCGCCTCGGGCAGCGCGGGCTCGGCCACCACCTCGCCGCCCGCGAAACCGAACAGACTCTCCTGGCCGATGGCGCGATCGCGCTGGGCGGCCGCGCCGGACTCCAGGGCCGGGTCGAGGGCGGCCCATACGGCGGCCCGGTTCGCGTGCATCGAGTCGAAGCCCCCGCATTTCACGAGGCTCTCCACCACCCGCCGGTTCACCTTGCGGCCATCGATGCGGCCGGCGAAGTCGAACAGGCTGCGGAAGCCCCGGGGCTCGTCGCCTCGGGCCTCCAGGATCGACTCGATGGCGCCGGCGCCCACGTTCTTCACGCCGGAGAGCCCGAAGCGAATGCCCTCCTCCACCACGGTGAAGGCGCTGGACGACTGGTTTACACACGGGGGCAACACGTTCACGTTCAGCTGCCGGGTATGGGCGATGTAGCGGGCGAGCTTGTCGTTGTTGCCCGACTCGGTGGTCAGGAGCGACGCCAGGTACTCGCGCGGGTAGTTGGCCTTCAGATAGGCCGTCTGGTACGTGATCAGGGCGTAGGCGGTGGAGTGGGATTTCGCGAAGCCGTAGCCCGCGAACTCGGCCATCAGCTTGAAAACCTCTTCCGCCTTGCGCCGCTCGATGTTGCGCTCGACGCAGCCGGACACGAAGCGCTCGCGCTGCTTGGCCATCTCCTTGGGCTTCTTCTTGCCCATGGCGCGTCGCAGCAGGTCGGCTTCACCCAGGCTGTAGCCGGCCAGACGGTTGGCGATCTGGAGCACCTGGTCCTGGTAGACGATCACCCCCAGGGTCTCGGCGGTGAGCTCCTCCAACTCCGGCAGCAGGTATTCCACCGGGGTCAGCCCGTGCTTCCGGTTGATGTAGTCGTCCACCATCCCGGAACCCAGGGGCCCCGGCCGATATAGCGCCACGATGGGGATCAGCTCCTTGAACGAACGCGGCTTGAGCTTCACCACCAGATCGGTCATGCCGCTGGATTCCACCTGGAAGACACCTTCGGTGTTGCCGCTGGCGAGCAGCTCATAGGTGGCGGCGTCGTCCAGCGGAATCGTCTCCACGCCGAAGTCCGGGTCGCGGCTCTCGCGCACGCGCCGCTCGGCATCCGCCAACGTGGTGAGCGTCTTGAGGCCCAGGAAATCGAATTTGATCAGGCCCAGCTTCTCGATGCAGCGCATGTCGAACTGGGTCACGATGTCGCCGGAACGGGGGTCCTTGTAGAGGGGCACGGATTCGATCAGGGGTCCGGTGCCGATCACGACGCCCGCTGCATGGGTCGAGGCGTGGCGCGTGAGCCCCTCGAGCCGCTGGGCGGTCTTCATCAGGCGCGCCACCTGGCCGTCGTTCTGCATGCGCACCCGCAGATCCGCCGACTGCTGGATGGCCTCTTCGAGGCTGATTCCCAGGGTATCGGGCACCAGCTTCGCGATGCGATCCACGTCGGCGTAGGCCATGCCCAGCACCCGGCCCACGTCGCGGATCGCGGCCTTTGCCTGCAGCTTTCCGAAGGTGATGATCTGGGCGACGCGCTTGCCTTCGTACCCCTCGCCGTCGTACTTGTCGGCCACATAGCGGATCACCTGGTCGCGCCCGCGCATGCAGAAGTCCACGTCGATGTCGGGCATGGAGACGCGCTCTGGGTTCAAGAACCGCTCGAATATGATGTCGTACTCGATTGGATCTACTCCGGTAATCCCAAGTCCGTAGGCCACGAGACTGCCCGCCGAGGAGCCGCGACCGGGGCCCACCGGAATCGAGTTGCGGCGCGCAAAGTCGATGAAGTCGGCCACGATCAGGAAGTAGCCGGCGAAACCCATGCTGTTGATGACGGAAAGCTCGTGGGCCATGCGCGCTTCGTATTCGGTGTAGCCCTTCGGAACCGGGCCCTCCGAGTCGAGCCCCAGGCGTCGCCGAAGCCCCTGCCAGGCCTGGTCCTGCAGCACCCCCTCGCGAGTCTGTCCGGCCGGAACCTGGAACTCGGGCAGGTGGTACACGCCGGTGTCGAGGCCCAACTCCAGGTTGCAGCGCTCGGCCACCTCCAAGGTGTTCGTCAGCGCCGAGGGGTGATCCCGGAAGACCTCTGCCATCTCTTCGCCCGACTTCACATAGAAGCCGTCGCCGTCGAAGCGAAAGCGGTTGGGATCGTCCAGGTTGGTGCCGGTGCCGATGCAGAGCAGCGCATCGTGATGGGGATGGTCGCCGTGCTCGAGATAGTGGGCGTCGTTGGTGGCCAGCAGCGGGAGATTCAGGTCGCTCGACATCTTGATCAGCTCGGCGTTCACCTGGTCCTGCATGCCCAGTCCGTGTCGCTGCAGTTCCAGGTAGTAGCGGCCCGGGAACATCCGCGAGAAGTCCTCCACCAGCCGCCAGGCGGTGTCGTTCTGGTGGTTCAGGATGGCGCGGCTCACCATGGAAGAGAGACAGCCGGAGGTGGCGATCAGGCCCTCGCTGTGCTTGCGCAGCAGGTCGAGATCGATGCGGGGCTTGTAGTAGAAGCCCTCCAGATATCCCTTGGAGACCAGGATCACCAGGTTGCGATACCCGGTCTCGTTCATGGCCAGGAGAACCAGGTGGTTGATGGCGTCGAAACCGTTGGAGTCGCGGTCGCGGGCCTCCTTGTCGAAGCGCGAGCCGGAGGCCACGTAGACTTCGCAACCGATGATGGGCTTCACGTGGTTGCGCCGGGCGGCTTCGTAGAACTCCACCGCGCCGAACAGGTTGCCGTGATCGGTGAGCCCCACGGCGGGCATGCCCAGCTCGCGTGCCCGCTGGAAGAGCGGATCGATCTTGATGGCGCCATCGAGCAGCGAATACTGGCTGTGGAGGTGCAGGTGAACGAACGGAGTGTGGGCCACGCCGCCTACTCCCACTCGATGGTGGCGGGAGGCTTCGAGGAAATATCGTATACGACGCGGTTGATGCCCTTGACCTCGTTGATGATGCGATTGGCGATCGTGCGCAGGACGCCATCCGGCAGCGGCGCCCAATCGGCCGTCATGGCGTCCACCGAGTTCACGCAGCGCACGGCGATGGCGTTCTCGTAGGTGCGCTCATCGCCCATCACTCCCACACTCTTCACCGGCAGGTAGACGCCGAACGCCTGCCACAGCTCGTCGTAGAGCCCCGCGCTGCGGATCTCCTCCAGGATGATGGCGTCGGCCCGGCGCAGCCGCGAAAGCCGCTCGCGGGTGACCTTGCCCACGATGCGAATCGCGAGGCCGGGCCCCGGGAACGGATGCCGCCGGATCGCGGGCTCGGGCAGGCCCAGGCGCCGGCCCACCTCGCGCACCTCATCCTTGAATAGCTCCCGCAGCGGCTCCACCAGCTGCAGCTGCATGCGCTCGGGCAGCCCTCCCACGTTGTGATGGCTCTTGATGGTGGCCGAGGGGCCCTTGACCGAGACGCTTTCGATCACATCCGGGTAGAGCGTCCCCTGCACCAGGAAATCGGCGCCGTCCAGGGCGCGGGCCTGCTCCTCGAAGGCTTCGATGAACAGGTGGCCGATGATGCGGCGCTTGCGCTCCGGGTCGTCGACACCTTCCAGGGCCGACAGGAAGCGGTCCTCGGCGCGCACCGTCACCAGCGGGATGCCCAGCATCTCGCCGAAGGAGCGCTCCACCTCCTCGCGTTCGCCCTGCCGCAGCAGGCCGTTGTCCACGAAGATGCACTGCAGGCGATCGCCGATGGCGCGGTGCACGAGCGCGGCGGCCACAGACGAATCCACGCCGCCCGAGAGCCCGCACACGGCACGCCCACCGCCCACCTGCTGGCGGATGGCCGCAACCGCCCGATCGATGAAAGCCTGCATGGTCCAGGAGTTGCCGCAGCCGCAGATACCGCGAACGAAGTTCGCCAGGATCTGCGTGCCCCCATCGGTGTGAACCACCTCCGGATGGAATTGAAGGCCCCAGATGGGCTTCTCGCGGTGGCGCACGGCGGCGAAGGGCGAACTCTCGCTGGTACCCAGGACTTCGAATCCGGGGGGCAGGCGCAGAACCCGATCGCCGTGGCTCATCCACACCACGCGTTCCGCGGACCCCAGGCCCGCCAGCAGCGGATCTTCGCGCTCCAGCTTGAACAGGGCCCGGCCATACTCGCGATTGTCCGAGCGCTCGACCAGGCCACCCAGCCGGTGGGCCAGCAGCTGCAGGCCGTAGCAGATGCCCAGGACCGGCATGCCCAGTTCGACCAGCGCCGGATCCAGGTCCGGCGATCCCTCGTCGAGCACGCTGGAGGGGCCGCCGGAGAGCACGACGCCCGCCGGCGCCCAGTCGCGCACCTCGTCCAGGCTGATGTTCCCAGGGCGAATCTCGCAGTAGACCTGCTGCTCGCGGATCCGACGGGCGATCAGCTGGGTGAACTGGGAGCCGTAATCGAGAATCAGGATGCGGTCCCGTTCGGGACCGCGGCTCTGGGAAGCAGACGTCATGGGAGCGCACGCGATCCTGGATCCGAGGCGGCCTGGAGGAAGGCCGGCTTTGCCCTGGGGGGGGCCAACGGGAGCCTAATCGATTCGATAGTTCGGGGCTTCCTTGGTGATGATCACGTCGTGGACGTGGCTCTCCTGCAGGCCGGCTGACGAGATGCGCACGAAGCGGGCCCGGCCGTGCAGATCCACCAGCGTGGCAGCTCCCACGTACCCCATGCCCGACCGGAGTCCGCCAAGCAGCTGGTGGATGTTGCTCGTGAGGTTGCCTCGATACGGGATGCGGCCCTCGATCCCCTCGGGCACCAGCTTGCTGGTGTCGCCCACGTTGGCCTGGAAGTAGCGGTCGGCGC
This sequence comes from Deltaproteobacteria bacterium, assembly GCA_032128115.1. Classification (GTDB taxonomy): domain Bacteria; phylum Myxococcota_A; class UBA9160; order UBA9160; family SMWR01; genus JAQBHB01. The sequence continues at coordinate 74,454 of JAQBHB010000014.1, forward strand.
TGCCGTCGGCCATGGCCGCGACGGACCCCATGCCCCGGTAGACCTTGTAGGAGCGGCCCTGGTAGAAGATGACCTCTCCCGGCGCCTCCTCGGTGCCGGCGAACAGCGCACCCACCATCACCGTCGAGGCTCCCGCGGCCAGGGCCTTGACCACGTCGCCGGAGAACTTGATGCCACCGTCCGCGATCACCGGGACGCCGGCCCGGGCGGCCATGCGCGAGGTTTCGAGCACGGCGGTGAACTGGGGCACACCCACCCCGGCTACCACCCGGGTGGTGCAGATCGAGCCCGGGCCCACGCCCACCTTGACGGCCGACACGCCGGCCTTGATCAGGGCCTCGGCGCCCTCGGGCGTCGCCACGTTGCCCCCCACGAGCTCCAGGTCCGGGAAGCAGCGGCGCAGCTCGGCCACGGTGTCGATCACCCCGCTCGAGTGACCGTGGGCGGTGTCGACCACGACCACGTCGGCGCCGGCGCCAATCAGGGCCTGGGCGCGCTCCAGAGACGACTCTCCCACGCCCACGGCGGCCCCACACAGCAGGCGCCCCATGTCGTCCTTGGAGGCGTCCGGGTAGCGCTCGCCCTTCTCGATGTCCTTGATCGTGATCAGCCCGCTCAAGGTGCCGTCGGCTTCCACCACCAGCAGTTTCTCGATGCGGTGCTCGTGGAGCAGCTCCTTGGCGCGCTCCATGGTGGTGCCGGGCGGGACCGTCACCAGGTTCTCGCGCGTCATGACGCGCGAGATCTCCTGTTGGGTGTCGCGCACGAAGCGAAGGTCTCGATTGGTGAGGATGCCCACCGCCTTGCCGTCGCGGGTGACGGGGACGCCCGAGATCTTGTACCGGGCCATCACCTCGAGCGCTTCGTAGATGCGCTGCTCGGGCTCCATGGTGATGGGGTCGACGATCATTCCCGACTCGGAGCGCTTGACCTTGTCGACCTCTCCGGCCTGGGCCGCCGCCGGCATGTTCTTGTGGATTACACCGATGCCGCCGTTCTGCGCCATGCAGATCGCGGTCTCGTGCTCGGTCACCGTGTCCATGGCGGCCGAGATCAGCGGCATGTTCAGCCGGATCCCGCGGGTGAGATGGGTGCACAGATTGGCGTCGGCGGGAAGCACGTCGCTTGCGCCAGGCACGAGGAGGACGTCGTCGAACGTCAATCCTTCGCGCATCAGGTCATCTCTCATTTTGTTCCGACGGCCGGCTTGCTGCGGTCCGGCCTGCTCAGGTGCTGGAAACCGGTGGCATCAGCATCGCGACGCCGCCCCCCGGATGGGCGCGCAGTTTAGTCGCTGGTCTGTTCCCGGTCAACCGACCCGACTCAGGGCAGGATGCGAGCGAACAGATCGCGCAGCAATACCCGCGCCTTGTCGTCCGAACCCAGCGGAATCAGGAAAAGCGAGCCCTCCTCCAGCAGGGCCACGTTCTGGCGCAGGGTCTCCATGGCGTCCTCCTCGTCCTTGTCGATGAAGGCCACGTGGAAGACCCGGGAGCGGGGCAGCCTGCGCAGGGCGCTGTCGGGGCCGCGGGTGGCTTCGATGGCGTCGGCTACCGGCGTGGACAGCAGGAAGACGGTGCCCAGGGCGCCATACCCGGCGACGGACCAGATCGGCTCGAAGCGCCGGTGGGGGGGCAGGTTCACGATCTCGATGCCCAGGTCGTCGCCGACCCGCACCCGGGCCAGGGTCGCCAGGTCCCCTCCCGAAAGCGCACCCGCGGCAAGCCTTGCGTCGATCTCGACATCCGGAATCTCCGACATCAGGCGGGCCATTTCGGCGATGGCCCTGTCGTCCGAGGCCACCACCAGCAGCTTGGCATCGCTGCCGCCGCCGTTGGATCGCGTGGCTTCGAGCCACTCGCGCAGGCGGCGCACCTGGTTGGGAGTGAACAGCGCCGCTTCGGCTCGTTCTGCGAAATCCACGGGCCCGCGCCCCAGCTCCACGACGCCACGCTCGATCAGGGTGTGGAGCGTGCGCAGCACCTGGTAGTCGGGGAACGTGCAGGCATCCACCACGTCGCGCACCCGCGAGTGCTGCTCGAGCACCGAAAGCACTTCCTGGGTGAGCGGGTGGATCACGTTGGGCAAGGCGCCGCGCTTGGTGCGCAGGCGGGCGTGGGCGTCGCTGGGAGGAAGCGCGAAGGCCAGGCGTTCCCACTCCTTGATCTGGCGCAACCCCTCGCGCAGCAGCGCGCGCGTCGAAGTCTGGATGCGAGCGGCATCCGGCACCGGCTCGGGCCGGAACACGAAATTGCCCCGGTCCCAGGTGAGCAGCCGATACAGGGCCTTGGCACCATCGACGCCCGCCGTCTCCGCATGGATCACATCTCCGCCTTGCATGAGCACACGCCCCGACTGGCCCTCGCCGCTGGCATCGGTGCGCGCCAACACGATCACACCGGTCCGGCGGCTCGTGTGGAACAGCTCCAACAGGTCGGACAGGGGAAGTTGTGCGATCTGGCCCTCGACGCCCCCGGGCTCCACGCTCCGGCCCCGTTCGCCTTCGCTGCGATCGGAGCTGCGCTGCATCAGCAGCACCTGAACGCGGCGGGCCACCCTCTCGGGATCCACGGGGGGAAGCAGCAGTTCGCCGTCCAGGTCCTTGCGCTTCTCGTCCGCCGGGTGATCCGCCAGGTACAGCACGGCCACGTCTTCCGTGTGGGGGTTCGAGCGCAGGATCGAGCCCAGGCGCGGGCCGTCGATCAGGGGCAGGCCCATCTGCACGATCAACGCACCCGGGCGATCGATCAATGCCGCCTCCAGCGCCTCGGCGCCGTGGACCACAACGTCGCACGCCACGCCGCGTTCCGAGCAGGCCTCGGCAATGGCCTTGCTGCGCATGCGGTCCGAGTCGGCGATGAGCACGCGATCGCTCACGAGCCGTCTCCGTCTTCGCTCGCCAGACGCAGGGTGTCGTCATCGCTGTCCGAACCCAGCGGTGCCGACGCCGCCAGCTCGGCCTGGAGCTGGAACGACAGGTGCTCCACCACGCCTCGCTCGCTGGTGTGAAAGAACCGCACGCCTTCCTGGCTGGCCTTCTCGTCCTGGATTAGGGCGTAGGAAGGACCGGGGCCGAAGTGAATCAGGAACGGGGGCAGGCCGGGAATGCGCTCGGGTTCCACCCACGAGATGGACGGGGCCGACTCCTTCGATGCAGGGGGCTCTGCGAACACCACCACCTCGATCCCGCCGGGGTCGCCGCCGCGGATGGCGGCCAGGCCCTCCAGGGTGGCGGCGGCCAGGGCCGCGCCGGGCTTCAGGAACAACAGGCCGCGCTCGTGGGACTTGCGGCCCACTTCGGCCAGCAGGAAGCAGGCGATCTGCTCGGTGCGCTCCGGCGAGTCGACCTCCCCATCGCCAAGCAGGATCTCGAGACATTCGCCAATCGGGCGTTCTTCCAGACGGCGTGTGGCTCCGGCCCGGGCCTGCTCCAGGCGCTCGTCGAGGGCTCGCTCCAGTGCCTCGAGCTGGGTGCCGTCGGCGGGAAACGACGCCACTGCCACGTGGGGCCCCGCGTCGGCAGACACGCCGTTGAACGCTGGAATCTCCAGCAGCGCACGGCGCGCACGCCGTTTGAGAACCGCCGCACCCAGGGGATCCACTTCGGCCAGCAGCACGGCAATGCTGCCGGGCCCATCGGACGCAATCGGATCGGTCGACCGCAGCAGACGTCGCAGTATCCCGACCGCATCCCGTCGCAGCTGCTCAGCGTCCAGGTCTTCCCCCGGCGGCTGCTCGAAGGCGACCTTCATGAGCGACAGGGAGCGCCCGAAGCGGGTCGCCCTGCCAAGCTCGGTGCGCACGGCGATGCGCAGGTACTCCAGGCTGTAGGCGCCCGAATCGGGATCTTTCAGCGAGCGGCGCTCGAGCTCGCTGATGCGCAGTGCGTTGGCCAGGGCCGCTTCCCCGAAGCGCGCCAGCTTCTCGCCGACGCTGGCGTCCCCCAGGTCGAAAGGCTCGCCCTTGAGTTTGTCCGTGAGGCGGGCGAACCCCACCACCCGGCCCTCGTGCCGCAGGCTCACGAGCAGGGCCGGCTCCTCGGCGGCAATGCTGTCGGGCCCCGGGCTCCAGATCTCGATGGCCGTTCGCGACGCCCCCTGCTGCAGCGGCGCCGGCAGCTTTGCGACCTCGAACGTGCGGGGCTCGTGCTCGAGGCGGGAGAGTCCACGGGCCGAAGTCAGCTCCAGCAGGCTCGGGTCGCCTTCGCGCCCCACCCAGAGCACGCCCGCCTGGGCGTCGGTCTCCTGGCACAAGGCCTCCACGATGCGTTCGCTCAGCGGCTCGACGCCCACGCACCCGAACAATCCCAGGGCCCGCTCGAACAGACCTCGCTCGCCCAGGTAGCTGATGTTCTCCTCGAGAAGCTGAGCGTGCTCGACGCGCAGGCGCCGCCGCCGCAGGATCCCGTCCACCGCGGTCACCAGGGCCGCGCCATCGAATGGCTTCAGCAGGTAGTCACCGGCCCCGAGCTTCATGGCATCGACGGCGGTCTTCACGTCGACCACCCCCGTCACCACCACGATGTCCTGGTCGGGGTTGCGATCCTTGATGCGATGGACCAGCTCGCTGCCGTCCATGCCCGGCATCACCAGGTCGGTCAGCACGACGTCGAACGGCGTCTGTTCGAGGATGCGCAGTGCCTCCTCCCCGCTGGAGGCGGTCTGCGCTTCGTAGCCCTCTTCTGCCAGCAGACCCTCGATCAGCTCGCGAAAGTATCGCTGATCGTCGACCGCCAGGATGCGTGCCTTGGGCATGCCCCCCTCGACTCGAAGACGATTCGAACCGGGCCGAAGCCGGCCCAACCGCGCTCGCCCCCCACCAAGGCCGAACGGCCGCTGGGCGCTCGCCCCACCACCAAGGCCGAACGGCCGCTGGCATCCTATGCGCTGGGCCCGGCGTTCCGCCAGTGCTCATCGGCCCGCGAAGTTCGCCTCTTCAGCGCTGATCCAGCGCGAACCGAGGTCTGGGCCTCGAGTGCCTCTCCGATCAGCGAGTGGGGCGTGGCCTCCACCAGTTCCAGGAGCAAGAGGCTTCCCGCCGCAATGGGCGGATCCGCTGTGTCTGCAAAATTCACAACCCGATGGTAGGGATCGCGACCGGTGCGCTGGTTGCCCCCGCGCCGGCTCTCGCCCTCGGTCAGGACTTCGGTCACCTGCCCGACCCGGTCCCGATGCGCCGCCAGGGTCAGGCCCCGCAGGAGCGACTGGAGCTCCTCGAGCCGGGCCTGGGCCGCGTCGGGTCCCACCGTGTCCGGATCGAGGGCGGCGGCCGTGCCGGGCCGCGGCGAGTACTTGAACGAGAACCCGTCTACGAAGCCCACGTCGCGCACCAGGTCCAGCGTGGCCCGGAAGTCCGCATCGCTCTCCCCGGGCGCCCCCACGATCAGATCGGTGGTGAGGGCGATGTCGGGACGTACCCGACGCAGGCGCTGCACGAGGCTCCGGTAGGCGCCCGCCGTGTAACGCCGGCGCATGCGCCTGAGCATGGCGTCGGATCCGCTCTGCACCGGCAGGTGGACGTGAGGACACAGCGCGGGAAGATCCCTGTGGGCCACGATCAGGGCGTCGTCGAAGAAAATCGGGTGCGGGCTCGTGTAGCGCAGCCGCGAAAGGCCCGGGATCTCGGCCAGGCGCCGCAGAAGCGCGGCGAACGGGATGCTGTCGGCCCGGTCCAGGGCTCCCCGACGCCCATCGTGGCGACCGTAGGCGTTGACGGTCTGCCCCAACAGCGTGATCTCGCGAACGCCCTGGGCCACCAGCGCCTGGGACTCGCGCACGATCTCATCGACCGGACGGCTCACCTCGCGACCGCGCGTCTGCGGCACGATGCAGAAGCTGCAGAACAGGTCACAGCCTTCCATCACCGTGACGTAGGCGCGCCCGGGCGTGCTGGCTCGCTGATCCGGGTGGGGACCCGGCAGATCGAAACGCTCGAGCGAGCGCGACTCCTGGGTGCGCGCCGTACGCTCGCCGCGGCCTGCGGCATCGGCCAGGAGCCCGACCCAGCGCAGGTTGTGGGTCCCGAAAACGAAGTCCAGATGATCGAAGCGTCGCAACAGAGCGTCGCCCTGTTGCTGGGCCACGCAGCCCCCAACCCCGATGACGCGCCCAACGCGCTCCGCTTTCCACTCCCGCAGCGCCCCGAGTTCGCTGTAGAGCCGGTGCTCGGCCTTGTCGCGAATCGAACAGGTATTGAGGATGGTGAGATCCGCGTCCTCCGGCCCCTCGGCCGCGGTGTAGCCGTGGTGACACAGGAGATTCTCGATCTTCTGGGAGTCGTGAACGTTCATCTGGCACCCGGAGGTGCGCACGAGGAATCGCTTCGCCTCGTCCAAACCCGACCTCACCCCCGACCTCACCCGACCCTGGGCCCTTGGGGGGGAACGCCGCGAACACTAACGGAAGCCGGAAACGCCTGCCAAAGCCGGCCGCAGCCCTCCTGCATTCAACGGTTTCGGAATATTCAAGCCTATAAGAGCCTATAAATGCACAGTTTTTTGCCCCTCGAGGCAACTTTCAAGAGAAGCTGTAATCGTTGGACAAATACTGTTTGACTCGGCTGCCAAGCCATTCCATAATCCCGTCGTCGCCACACGGGAGTGACCCCAGAAGGAATCAAACGAGTTAAGGAGCGGCGGTGGATCGGGCATTTCACATGAAGTGCCAACCTCTCACCCCCCATCATCTATCCACCGCCCTCCCCCTTGTAGACGCCCCGCCCGGATCACCTGGCGGGGCGTCGCCCTTTTGGGGACGCTCGATCTCGTTGGGGACGCTCGATCTCGGTCAGGACCCGATCTCTCGATCAGGACCCGATGAATGGGAGCGGCGGGGCGCGGTCCGCCCCCGTCACAGCACCAGACGGTCGATCATCGCGGAGAGCTGTCGCAGATTGCGACACTCCTCGGCGACGTGCGTATACGGCAGGTATTTGTCCATCACACTGTCGCCGAACCCCCATGCACTCGGGCTCTCGGGATTCAGCCAAACCACGTTCTTCGCCTTGTTGTGGATGTCGCGCAGGCACCAGGCACGCGGATCGTTGTAGTTGTTCCGGGCGTCTCCCAGGATCAAGACCGTGGTCTTGTTGTCGATGGACGACAGGAAATTCTGCCAGAAGTGGTGGAAGGCATGTCCGAAGTTCGAGCGGGTATAGACGTTGATCACATCGCCGCCGTCCAGGGCGTGCTCGATGGCCTTGCTCACGTCTCGTTCGTAGAACAGCTGTGTCACCTCGCCCAGCTCGGCCACGAACACGAACGAGCGGATGCGGGTGAAGGCCTCCTGCAGGGAGTAGACGAACTGGAGCATGAAGCGCGACACGTTGGCCACGGACGACGAAACATCACACAGAACCACAAGTTTCGGTCGATTCTTCTTGCGTTGCTTGAAGATCAGCTCGAACGGGATCCCGCCGTGTGACATGTTGCGCCGAAGGGTCTGGTGCAGATCGAGCTTCCCCCGCTTCAGGCGCCGGCGGCGGACCGACAGGATGTTCTTGATGCGCTGGGCCAGGCGCTCCACGACCTCGCGCATCTTCCGGATCTCGTCCTCGGTGAGGTGGTAGAAGCTCTTCTCCAGCAACGTCTCGCGCCGGAACTTCTCCATGTAGTCGTGGTTGCGCTGCTGGAGCTCCCGCTCGGTGAAGTTGCGGGCGCTCTTGCGGGCGGCCTCCATCAGGCGGTCGATCAGGCCCCGCAGGGCCGCCACCTCGTCCGGGGACATGCCCGCCTGCTCCAGTGCGTCGGCCAGATCGCGCAGCTCCTGGCTGGCCCCCTCCACGCCCATCTGCTCCAGGGTGCGGCGGCTGAAGAAGCCCACCTGCAGGAAGTTCTCGATGCGGTCGATCCCGGCCTGTTCGGCGGCCTGCCGGATCAGCTGCTCCAGCTGGTCCAGGTCCATGCTGAGCATGGCCCGGGCCAACTCGGAGAGGGCTCCCGCATCGCCCTGCATGTTCTGGAGCTGCTCGGCGATGCGCCGCATCAGTTCTTCCAGGTCGATGCCCAGGGCTTCGAGCCCCTCCATGGCGCCGCCGAACGTCTCTCGCAGGTTGTCGTAGAAGCCGGACCAGTAGAGGTCGAAGAGCTCGTCGAAAGACGGGATCTCCTCGCCGCGCTTGACCATGGTGGCGCGCAGGGCGTCTCGGAAGACCTCGCGATCGTCCAACGACAGCTCATCCAGCGCCGCGAACGAGTCCAGGGCTTCGGCCGTGGAAACCCGGATGCCGCTGTTGCGCAGGATCTTGGTGAACTCGAGGATCTTCTTCTGCATGCCCGACCCCGGTGGTCCGATGGCGAGGACGCGGGCCTCAGTGGAGCGCGCCCTTCTTGGCGGCGACCGGCGCCGGGGCCGCCGCGGGCGCCCCCGCCTGGGCCTTCGCTTCCTCGGCCTTCTTCGCCAGCAGCTTCGAGAGTTCGCCCCGGGCCTTGTGAACATCGCCCTCGTACTTGAGGATGACGTTGAGCGTCTGCTCCACCACGTCTTTGTCCAGTTCCGTGGCGTTCAGGGCCAGAAGAGCACGGGCCCAGTCCAGGGTCTCGCTGATGGACGGAGACTTCTTCAGGTCGAGCTGGCGCAGCTTGTGCATCATCTCCACCAGGTCGTGGATCAGGCGATCCGCGATGCCCGGCACCTTGGTTTCCAGGATCAGCCGCTCGAGGGCCTCGTTGGGATAGTCGATGTACAGGTGCAGGCAGCGGCGCTTGAGAGCATCGCTCATCTCGCGGGCGCTGTTCGAGGTGAGGAACACCAGGGGCTTGCGCACCGCCTGGATGGTGCCGATCTCGGGCACCGTGACCTGGAAGTCGGAGAGCACCTCCAGCAGGAAGGCCTCGAACTCCGGGTCGGACTTGTCCACCTCGTCGATCAGCAGGAGACACGGCTCCTCGGAGGTGATGGCGTTGAGAAGCGGGCGGCGCACGATGAAGTGTTCGGAGAAGAAGACACTGTCTTCCTTGCCCACCCGCTCGGCGGCCTCGGCGACGGTCCGAACGTCGCCCATCACCTCGGTGAAGCGCTCCTTCAGGATCTGGGTGTAGAGCAGCTGCTTGGAATACTCCCATTCGTATAGAGCCTTGGCCTCATCCAGCCCCTCGTAGCACTGCAGGCGGATCAACTTGCGGCGCGTGGCGGCGGCCACCACCTTGGCCAGTTCCGTCTTGCCCACGCCGGCGGGGCCCTCCACCAGGACGGGCTTCTCGAGCTTCTCCGCCAGGAAGACCACCGTGGCGATCTTGCGGTCGCAGATGTACTCCTGCTCGCCCAGGCACTTCTCGACCTTCTCCACGGAATCGAACATGCCGCTCCCCTTGGGTACCCAACGCTGGCCGAACGCGTCGCCGCTAGCTCATCAAGTGCAGGACGTGGCCCAGCTTCGCGCGCTTCGTGCGAAGGTACTCCAGGTTTTTCTCGTTGGGTTGGATTTCGAGGGGCACGCGCTCGACGATCTCGAGCCCGTAGCCCTCGATGCCGGCGCGCTTCCCCGGGTTGTTGGTGATGATGCGCATCTTCCGGATGCCCAGGTCGCGCAGGATCTGCGCACCCACGCCGTAGTCGCGCAGGTCGGGAGGAAAGCCCAGGCGTTCGTTGGCCTGCACCGTGTCCAGGCCCTCCGAGTCCTGCAGCCCGTAGGCCTTGATCTTGTTCTTGAGCCCGATGCCCCGACCCTCCTGACGCATGTAGAGCAGGACGCCGCGGCCCTCTTCCTCGATCATCTTCAGCGCCGCCTGCAGCTGTTCGCCGCAGTCGCAGCGCAGCGATCCGAAGGCATCGCCGTGAGGCACTCGCTGTGAACGCGCACGAGGATGGCGCCCTCCTGGCTGAGGTCGCCCTTGACCAGGGCCATGTGGTCCACGTGATCGATGTCGTTTTCGTAGACCAGGGTCTCGAAGTCGCCGGCGGCCGTGGGCAGGGTGGCCCTGGCCGCGCGCCGCACCAGCGTCTCCTTGCGCAGCCGGTATTGGATCAGGTCGGCGATGGCGACGATCTTCAGCCCGTGCTCCGTGGCGAAATCCACCAGATCGGGAAGTCGCGCCATGGTGCCGTCGTCGTTCATGATCTCGCAGATGACGCCGGCCGGTTCGAGGCCGGCCAGGCGCGCCAGATCGACCGAGCCCTCGGTCTGGCCGGTGCGGCGCAGCACGCCGCCCTCGCGAGCGCGAAGCGGAAACACGTGGCCCGGCCGCGCCAGATCGTTGGGGCCCGCCCCCTCGGCGATCGCGGCCCGGATGGTGGTGGCCCGGTCCGCGGCGGAGATGCCGGTGGTGACCCCGTGCCGCGCCTCGATGGAGACCGTGAAGGCGGTGCCGAAGCCCGCCGTGTTCTCGTAGTCGGGCACCATCATCGAAAGGTTCAACTGGTCCAGTCGCTCCTCGGTGAGCGACAGGCAGATCAGGCCCCGGCCGTGCTTCGCCATGAAGTTGATCGCCTCGGGCGTCACCTTCTCGGCGGCCATGCACAGATCGCCCTCGTTCTCGCGATTGGCGTCGTCGACCAGGATCACCATGCGACCGGCGGCGATGTCGCCAAGGGCTGCTTCGACGGAGGCGATGGCGGCGGCGGGGTCGGGGGCACCCTTCTGAAGCCGAAGCTTCGAGTGGGAAGTCGTCATGGGATCGGAAACCTCCCGCTCCCGTACGGACCGCCGAGGCGCGGTTCCGGCGGGTGCGTTGGCCACGCGGGGCGCAAATCGAACCTATCAACGGTTGACTGGGGTGTCAAACTGCGCGCCCCCGAGGGGTGCGGCCGTCCGAAAGACTTGAAGGGCTACTCGAAGTTCGAGAAGACGCCCTTGAGGAACTCTTCCTGGGACACGCCGAACTTGCCCTGCAGGTCGTGGCGTTCGTCCAATGAGCGATAGAGGCGGCACAGCAACTCGCGGAAGGTTTCGAGAACGCCCTCACCCGTGCTGGCGGTGGCCGGGAAGGCCGGCAGCTCGCCCCAGGCCTCCTTGATCTCCTGGAGAGGTTTCACATCCGGCAGGTCGCGCTTGTTGAACTGGATGACCTTGGGAATCTGCTCGAAGTCGATGCCGTTCAGTTTCAGGTTCGCTTCCATGTCGCGCCAGGAGTAGGCGTTGGCACTGGCCGAACCGCGCTGGGAGTCCGCGATGAAGGCCACCGCGTCGGCTCCGGCCAACACCACCTTGCGGGTCGATTTGTGCATGACCTGGCCGGGCACCGTGAAGAGCTTGATCTTGATGGAGAAGCCGTTCGCGGTGCCGAACTGGATGGGCAGAAAATCGAAGTACAGGGTCCGATCGTCCGCGGTGTCGAGGGTGACCATCTTCCCCTTCGATCCCGCTTGAATCAGCTTGTGAAGTTGCCTGAGATTGGTGGTCTTTCCCGACAGCGCCGGTCCGTAGTAGACCACCTTCACGGTGATCTCGCGCTCCGACATGTTGATCTGGACCATCGCCGTGCGGACCCCTGCGACCACCGGGAGTACCCCGGTGGTCTTGTCATCGGCAGACGGCTGCCCGCAGTGAAGCGACTTGCCTACTTGCGAAAGGCCTCGAGCAGGGACCGGGCGGCGGCGGCGGGCGTGATGCGCAGCGCCTCCACATCCGCCTCCAGGGCCTCGATCCGGGCCGCGACGGCAGGATGCGCGCCGAAGGCCTCGCGCAGGCCCTCCTCCACCAGACTCCACATCCACGAGCGCGCCTGCTCGCGGCGCCGGAGCTGGAACTGGCCGCTGGCCTCCTGCGCCGCCCGGTGCGCCCGGACCGCCTCCCAGACCTCCTGGATCCCGTCTCCAGTGGCGGCGCTGACCGCCAGCACCCGCGGCGCCCCGCCCGCTCGCGACCGCAGCAGGCCCACGGCCTGCAGGTACGCCGCCTGGGTCCGCAAGGCCGCGGCCTTCTGATCGCCATCGGCCTTGTTCACCACCAGGATGTCCGCCAGCTCCAGAACCCCCCGCTTGATGCCCTGGAGGGCGTCGCCGGCGCCCGGCTGCAGCAGCACCAGGAAGAAATCCACCATGGAGGCCACGCTGACCTCGGACTGGCCAATGCCCACGGTCTCCACCAGCACCACGTCGAAGCCCGCGGCTTCGCACAGCAGCATGGCCTCGCGGGTGCGCTGGGCGACCCCGCCCAGGGAACCCCCGGAAGGCGACGGTCGGATGTAGGCGCGCTCGTCCTGGGCCAGCCGCTCCATACGGGTCTTGTCGCCCAGGATGCTGCCGCCGGTGCGCGGGCTGCTGGGGTCGACGGCCAGCACGGCCAGCCGGTGGCCCGCCTCGACCAGCTGCAGGCCCAGGGCCTCGATGAAACTGCTCTTGCCCACTCCGGGCGGCCCGGTGATGCCCACCCGCATCGCCTGCCCGGTGTGGGTCACCAGCTCCTCGAGCAGGGCACGGCCCCGAGCGGCCCGATCGGAACGGGTGCTCTCCAGCAGGGTGATGGCCTTGGCGATGGCGCGCCGATCGCCCCGCCGGATCTCGTCCGGGCCCGGGTCCGCGACCGCAGCGCTCATGGGCTCGTCACGCCCGCTGCGATCCGATCACCCGGAGCACCTCGCGCGCGGACGTCGGTACGGGGGTGCCGGGGCCGAAGATGGCTGCCACGCCCCTCTCGCGCAGGAACGGGTAGTCCCGGGACGGGATGATGCCTCCCACCACCACGGCCACCTCGCTGCCACCCTGGCGCCCGAGTTCTCGCACCAGCTCCGGCACCAGCGTCTTGTGGCCGGCGGCCTGGCTCGAAACACCGATGACATGCACGTCGTTCTCGATGGCCTGGCGCGCCGCCTCTTCCGGAGTCTGGAACAGCGGGCCCACGTCCACGTCGAAACCCAGGTCGGCGAAAGCGGTGGCGATCACTTTCATGCCGCGGTCGTGGCCGTCCTGGCCGAGCTTGACCACCAGCATGCGCGGGCGCCGGCCCTCGCGCTCGGCGAACTCCGCGACCTCGTTGCGAACCGCGTCGAACTCCTCGTCGCCCGCGTATACGCCGCCGTACACACCGGACACGGATTGCACGTTGGCCCTATATCGTGTGTAGACCTTCTCCAGCGCCTCGGAGATCTCACCCACGCTGGCCCGGACACGCACGGCCTCGACCGCGGCCGCAAGCAGATTGCCCTCCCCGGACCTGGCGAGCCCCGACAAGTGCGCCAGGGCGGACTCCACGGCGGCGGGATCCCGGCGCCTCCGGATCTGTTCCAGTCGCGCCACCTGGGACTCGCGCACCGCCACATTGTCCACGTCCAGGAGGTCGAGCTCGGGCTCGTCGGCAATCTGGTACTTGTTGACGCCCACGATCACGTCGTCGCCCCGGTCCACTCGGGCCTGGCGCCGCGCCGCACACTCCTCGATGCGAAGCTTTGGCATGCCAGCCACGATGGCCCTGGTCATGCCGCCGAGCTCCTCCACCTCGGAAAGGATGCGGCGCGCCTCCCGGGCCATGCTGTGCGTGAGCGACTCCATGAAATAGGAGCCTCCCCAGGGATCGATCACCTGCGGGATCCCCGTCTCTTCCTGGAGGATCAGCTGGGTGTTGCGGGCCACGCGCGCCGTGGCGTCGGTGGGCAGACCCATGGCCTCGTCGTAGGCGTTGGTGTGAAGCGATTGGGTTCCACCGAAAACCGCGGCCATGGCCTCGATGGTCGTGCGGATCACGTTGTTGATGGGATCCTGCTCGGTGAGGCTCGCCCCCGACGTCTGGCAGTGGGTGCGGAGCATGGACGAGCGGGGATCCTTCGGCTCGAACGGCGCCATCAGCTCCGACCACAGCAACCGCGCCGCGCGCATCTTTGCGATCTCGAGGTAGAAGTTCATGCCGATGGCCCAGAAGAAGGACAGGCGCGGTGCGAAGTCGTCGATGGACAGGCCCTTCGAGAGGCCCGCACGCACATAGTCCACTCCGTCGGCCAGGGTGAAGGCCAACTCCAGCGTCGGCGTCGCCCCAGCCTCCTGCATGTGGTAGCCGCTGATGGAAATCGAGTTGAACTTCGGCATGTGCCGGGTGGTGTACTCGATGATGTCCGCCACGATCCGCATGCTGGGTTCGGGCGGATAGATGTAGGTATTGCGGACCATGAACTCCTTGAGGATGTCGTTCTGGATGGTCCCGGTGAGCTTCTCGAGGGGGCAGCCCTGCTCCTCGCCGGCCACGACGAAACAGGCCAGGACCGGCAGCACCGCGCCGTTCATCGTCATGGAGACCGACATCTGGTCCAGCGGGATGCCGCCGAACAGGATCTTCATGTCCTCGACCGTATCGATCGCGACCCCCGCCTTGCCCACGTCGCCCACCACCCGGGGGTGGTCGGAGTCGTAGCCGCGATGCGTGGCCAGGTCGAACGCCACCGACAGTCCCTTCTGGCCGGCTGCCAGGTTGCGGCGATAGAAGGCGTTGGACTCCTCGGCGGTGGAGTAGCCGGCGTACTGGCGGATGGTCCACGGCCGGTTGACGTACATGGTGGCGCGGGGCCCGCGCAGGAAGGGTGCCATCCCGGGCAGCGAGTCGGTGAACTCCAGTTCTTCCAGGTCCGCCGCCGTGTAGAGGGGCTTCACTCGCAGCCCCTCGGGCGACGTCCAGAACAGATCGTCCGGGTCGCCGCCGCGCAGGTCCGCGCGGGCCAGCTCGCGCCAGGCCGCCAGGTCGGCCGCGCCCCGATTCTGCTTCTTCATCGCAATTCTCCCGAAAGAGCCCGAACCATAACCGCTCCGCCCGCCGGCATCACATGGAGCGCCGGTAGCGGCCACCCACCTCGAACAGGGCGTTGGTGATCTGCTCCAGGCTCGCCACCTTGACGGTCTCCATCAGCTCCTCGAAGACGTTGCCCCCGGAGCGCGCCACCGCCTGGAGTCGCGCCAGGGCCCCGGGTGCCCGCTCCGCGTGGCGCTTCTGGAAGGTCGCCAGGCTCGCCAGCTGCGCCTGTTTCTCGGCTTCGCTGGAGCGCATCAGCGCCGAGGGCTCGGGACCCGACTCCGGATGGGGATTCTCGAAGGTGTTTACGCCCACGATGGGCAGCTCGCCCGAATCCTTCAGCGACTCGTAATGAAGGCTCTCGTCCTGGATGCGGCCGCGCTGGTAGCGGGTCTCCATGGCGCCCAACACCCCGCCCCGTGACGACAGGCGCTCGAACTCACACAGCACCGCCTCCTCGACTGCATCGGTGAGCTGCTCGGCCAGGTAGCTGCCCTGCAGCGGATTCTCGTTCTTGGTCAGGCCCAGCTCGCGGTTGATGATCAACTGGATCGCCAGGGCGCGGCGCACCGACTCCTCGGTGGGCGTCGTCACCGCCTCGTCGTAGGCGTTGGTGTGAAGGCTGTTGCACTGGTCCTGGAGAGCCATCAGGGCCTGGAGCGTGGTGCGGATGTCGTTGAAGGCCATCTCCTGGGCGTGCAGCGACCGGCCCGACGTCTGGGTGTGGTACTTGAGCTTCTGGCTGCGCTCCGACGCGCCATAACGCTCCCGCAGGGCGACTGCCCAGATGCGCCGGGCCACGCGGCCGATCACGCTGTACTCGGCGTCGAGCCCGTTGCTGAAGAAGAACGAGAAGTTGGGTGCGAATTCATCGATGGCCATGCCCCGCGCTGCGTAGTACTCGCAGAGGGTGAAGCCGTTGGCGAGCGTGAAGGCCAGCTGGGTGATG
>JAQBHB010000015.1:0-50073 GCA_032128115.1 Deltaproteobacteria bacterium
CGGGCTTCGTGAGCTGACGAAGGGACTCGAACCCTTAACCTGCTGATTACAAATCAGCTGCTCTACCAGTTGAGCTACGCCAGCCTGGAGACAAGGGTGCGCGGAGTATAGGTACGCCCAGACCCCCCAGCAACTTGGCGCAGAAGGATTCCGGCCAGTAAATAGGCCAGTCCGGCGAGAGTTGCCAGTCAGGTGCGGGCGCGCCGGGCGAGCTCGAAAAGCACCACCGCAGCCGCTGACGAAACGTTGAGCGAGCCCAGCCTGCCCGCCGTGGGAATCCGCAGACGGTGATCGAGCGCCCGCGTGACGCTCTGGCGAAGCCCCTTGCCCTCCGCGCCCAGAACGACCACCCGGTGCCCTTGCGCCAGGCGGGCGGGCAACTCGAACAGGTCCTGGTCGCCCTCCGGATCGGCTCCGAAGATCCAGAAATCCATGGATTTCAGCCAGTTGAGAGTCCGGACCAGATTCGTCACGCGCGCTGTAGGCAGCCACTCGATGGCCCCGGAGCTGGCCCGGGCCACGGCCGGACCCAGAGGAGGTGCCCTGCGCCGGGTCAGGATCAGACCGCGGGCGCCGGCAGCCTCGGCCACCCGGGCGATGGCGCCCACGTTTTGTGGGTCCTCGACCCCATCCAAGGCCACCAGGCTCCGGAATCCACCGGACGCTGCCGAGTCCCCGACCAGGATCTCGAGAGGAACCTCCGGCAGGGGGTCGGCCTCCAGCACCACGCCCTGGCTGGGCGCCCCGGGCGGTACGAGTCGC
Organism: Deltaproteobacteria bacterium; assembly: GCA_032128115.1. Lineage (GTDB taxonomy): Bacteria > Myxococcota_A > UBA9160 > UBA9160 > SMWR01 > JAQBHB01. The sequence continues at coordinate 763 of JAQBHB010000015.1, forward strand.
GTCAGCTCCGCCGGCTCGACCTCCGCAATCGGGATCCCCAGCTCGCGCGCAATGGCCACGATCTCCGAAAGCGGCTCGCGGCGGCTGCCCTGGCGTACACGCAGCCGGTGCGCCTTGCGGCGCCCCGCGCGCAGGGCCTCGCGCACCGGGTGGATCCCGTAGAGCTGCTCGCGCCCGTTCACCGCTTACAGCCTACTGAACTGAGCGCGCCTTCGGCGGACCGCTAGCCCAGATCTTCCAGGCCTTCGAGCATGTCGTCGGGGTCGTCGATCCGGGGGTGGTTCGCGATTTCGAACTTCAGGTAGGCGATCAGCTCTCCTACGGCCAGGCGCACCTCGTGCTCGCGGTCGCCGGGAAACTGCAGGGCCCTGTCGCAGATATCCTCGGGGTCGAGCAGGCCTGCGTGCGCCACCTGCACGCCGGCCAGGATCGCGGGGAAGCGACGGGCGGCGTGGTTGAGCACCGTCTGAAGCCTCTCGCGGATGCCGTCGCCGCCCTCGAGTGCCACGATCGGCGCCGCCAGCTCGGCCATCACCTTCACGTGGAGCCGCGCGCAGTCGCGCACCGCGTCCTCGTCCCCGCGCACCAGCGTCTCGGCGTCCGCGGACGGCGGAGCCTCGTCCCGCGCAATGTTCACCGCCCCCAGCTGACGCAGCAGCTGCATGGTGCGCGCGCCGGAGAGCGGATCGATGCCGGCCTTGCGGCAGATCGTTCGGAAGTCCTGCCGGCCGTCCACCTCGTCGAAGATCGCGCGCTCCGTGCCCGTCAGCTTCGGCTGGCGCATGGCTTCCAGGCGAGTGCGGGGGTCCTCGAGCTTGGCCAGGAACTTGATCAGCTCGTCGCGCCGCTTCAGGCCTTCGGCCACCAGGGGCTCGGTGGCCAGGGAGATGCGAGCGCTGTTGTCCGGGCGCACGTCCCCTTCCCAGAACATCATCTTGCCCGTGCCGTACGAGAAGAGCGACCGGACGATCTCCTCCACCTGGATGCGCACGCCCTCCCATAGCTTGTGTGCACTCAGGTAGCCCTTCTCCACCAGATACGCGCCGAATCGTCGCCCCGGTTTGAAGGCATCCCGGGCCTCGCGGAACTGATCCGGCGTGATGATCCCGGCGCGCAACAGGCACTGGCCCAGGCGATCGACCATCTGGTTCGACGTGGCGAAGATGACCTCGCCGCGATCCAGGTATACCGACTTGACGTGGTCCCCAGCCTCGAAATACAGGAAACCCGACTTGGAAGACTCGTGCAGAAGTCGCAGCAGGTCCGCCAGGGCGAAGGCGCGGACGTCGGACACCAGCACCACTTCGCGATCCCAGGGCAGCGCGGCACCGGACACATCCCCCACCCGCTCGAGCAGGATGGTGCGCGCCCCGGACGTGAGCACCCGGATCGACTCGTGCTCTTCCAGCCCGAACCAGGCCCGCTGTTGGGGGTTGAGCTTGGGATCGCTGAAATCGCTCAATGGGCCCCTCCGAGGGCGAATGTCTGCGGGCTCGCGCCCCCGGGGCCCTTTTCGACCTCCAGCGGAATCGCCTTGAGCGTCCCGGAACCGGGATTCCCGCCCCCACACCCCCCGGTCCCCCGCCCAGCGGCTTCTCAGGGGCCCGGGGCCCGACCCGAGCCGCGCGGAAGGTCCGCTCAAGCTGCACGCGGCGGGAGGCCGATGCCTGGGTGGGAGGGGGATTCATGTCCGACTACAGCGATCAACCATGCCATCGACGACGCCATCGACGGGTGGCTTCAACCATTCCGGTTCGCGTTTCCACCATCGAGCCCGAGCGCGACCCCTGGACTGGCCGGCCGTTCTTTCGCGCCACCTGGGAGCACTGCGTCAACCTGTCGCGCGGGGGCGCCTACGTGAAGACGCAGGAGCCCATCGCCCCGGGGCGGCGGGTCATCGTGGAGTTCCACCTGCCCAGCGGGCAGCGTCTGGAGGCGATTGGACGGGTGGCGTGGTCGAAAACGGTGATATCACCGCGGCAGCCTGAAGAGGAAGACGAAGGTGGGATCGGCGTCGAGTTCGTCGGCGGCGCTGCGAACCACTTCCAGGGGCTGGAAGAATACATCAGCGTCGAACCGGATTCCATCACGGATTGAGTGTCGCGCCCGACGAGGCGACTACGTGCCCACGCATCGAAAGTCGCTTGAACCTGTCTCGATCTTCCGGGTATGCTCCGGCTCCCATGAAGCAACGTGGCGCTTTCAAGATCGCGAACCGGAGCGGCGCATTCGATCCGCTTCTCGACCCGATCGCGCACAGCGACGGGCGCGCCCGGCGCATCCTCGATTCACTTCGCAGCGAGATTGCCGAGGGAGGCGGTCGCGGGCTGCGGATCCGGCAGATCTTCAAGAGCCCGCGAGAGATCTTTCGTCTCGAGCTCGAGCTTCCCGAACTCGGATACCAGCGCACGACCCTGCTCGATCGTGACGCACTCGAGGAGCTGTTGGAAACCGACGAGGTTCGGGAGGCCGTCCGTACGACGCTGGAGAATTGAGGGCCGCAGCGGAGCTGCACCTGGACGCCTCGGAGGGCCGCCTCGGAGGGCCGAAGGGACGGAAGGACGGCGGCGCGCGCGTGCCCGGGGCAGGACTCGAACCTGCACGGCCGAGGGCCAGGCGATTTTAAGTCGCCCGCGTCTACCGATTCCGCCACCCGGGCCGCGACGGCCCGAGTGTAGCCCCGGCTCATCGAAATAGGGAAGCAGGCAGCCGGTGTTTCACGGGAAGAAGATCGTGGTGGTGATGCCCGCGTACAACGCGGCGCGCACCATCGAACAGACGTATCGGGAGATTCCGCTCGACCTGGTCGACGAAGTCGTCGTCACGGATGACGCGAGCTCCGACGAGACCGTCGAGATCGCCAGGCGCCTCGGACTGCGCACACTGGTGCACGAGACCAACCGGGGCTACGGAGGCAACCAGAAGACCTGCTACGCCGAGGCGCTGCGTCTGGGCGCCGACGTGACCGTGATGCTGCACCCGGACTACCAGTACACCCCGCGGTTGCTTCCCGCGGTCATCGGGCTCATCACCGACGGCCCGTTCGACACCGTACTCGGCTCACGGGTTCTCGGCGGGCGGGCGCTGGCCGGCGGCATGCCGCTCTACAAATACGTGGCCAATCGCGGACTGACCGCCTTCGAGAACCTGCTGTGCGGCGCCAAGCTCTCCGAATACCACACGGGCTACCGGGCCTTCTCGCGCCGGGTGCTGGAGTCGCTGCCCCTGCTGGAGAACTCCGACGACTTCGTCTTCGACAACCAGATGCTGGCCCAGATCCTGTTGGCCGGGTTCGAGATCGGCGAGGTCAGCTGCCCGGCGGCGTACTTCGAGGAGGCGTCGTCCATCAACTTCCGCCGCTCGGTGCGCTACGGCCTTGGCGTGCTGGGGGTCTCCGTCCAGGCGTTCCTCTATCGCAAGGGAATCGCCCGGTTCCGGATCTTCGATCCGGACGGCCGGCGCCTGGATCCCGGCAGCCTCACGGTCCCGGGGCCGGCCTGAGCAACGAGGCATCCGGGGGCTCGGCCTCCTCCGCGTCCTCGGCCAGGTAGCCCAGCGACTCCAGCAGCTCGTTCATGCGCGGGTCCTCGCGCAGCCGGTTCTCGTCGCCACGCGAGCGCCCGGCGCGCAGATCGATCATCGACTCGAGCATGCTGCGCAGCGCCAGGGCCTTCTCGGGTTGCTCCGTCACCAGGTTGTCCTGCTCGTCGGGATCGGCCGCCAGATCGTAGAGCTCCTCGCCGGTCTCCAGGTTGTAGACGTACTTGAAGTCGAGCACGCGGATGGCGTGCACCAGGAGTTTGCCCGTGGTGAGCACCACCTCGGGACGGCGCAGCTCCGACGTTTCGCCGCGAATCAGCGGCATCAGACTCTCGCCCTCCAGGTGCTCCGGCTGCTCGGCTCCCAGGTAGTCGAGCAGGGTTCGATTGACATCCACCGTCTCCGTCAGTGCCGACAGACGCGCGGGAGCGATACCGTCCCGCTCGGGGAACTTGAAGACCAGCGGAACGCGGGTCATGTCGTCGTACAGGGTCACGTTGTGGCCGAAGCGCTTGTGCTTGAAGAAGGCATCACCGTGATCGGCCAGCAGTACGATGAGCGATGCGTCGTAGAGGCCTTCCTCCCGCAGGCGATCCATCAGGTGGCCGAAACCCGCGTCCACGAACGCCACGTTGCCCCGATAGCGCGCCTCGATCCGTGACACGGTCTGCGGCGTTGCCTTGCCCGTTTCGTTTGCGAACGTGAACTGGTCGTGCAGGGCATCCCACGTCATGGCGTCGCCCACCGGGTCGGAGCTGCGCTGGAACGCCTCGGGCGGATCGTAGGGCTTGTGGGGCTGCAGGTAGTGCACGTAGGTGAACACGGGCCTTCCGCCCTCGTGTGCGCGTCGGATCCGCGGGAGCAGCTTCTCCACCTGGTCGTTCACATCCCCCGGCAGGGGCACGCTGAAACGGTTGCTCTCTTCGATCCTGCGCAGGCCCTGGAGCTCGGGGAGCGCGTAGACCTGGACGATCTCGTCGTAGCCCCGGGCGAATCCCATGCGGGGCGCGCCGGCGAACGGGTTCCCGATCACGCCGAAATTCAGGAATCCCGCCTTGGAGAGCAGCTCCGGGAGGGTGGGCAGGCCCGCGGAGAGCCGGGTCTCCCCGGTGACCCGGTGGGTCGTGGGGCGCACGCCGGCGAGCAGGCTGGCGGTGGAGGGCGGCGTCGAGGCGGCCTGGCTGTAGGCGTTGGCGAAGACCACCGAGTCGGCGGCGAAGCGATCGATGAACGGAGAGGCGTCGTCACCCGCCCCGTAGATGCCGAAGAACGCCGCCGACGCGGCGTCCAGGGAGATCACGAAAACGCTTGGCGCCGGACCGCGGTCTCCGGCCGGCCCGCCGCAACCGAACACCAGCGCGAGCGCGACCCATGCCGCTGCGGCCGCCGGTCGCGAGACGCACGGCATGGCTTTGTTACCTTCGAACAACCGACCCTCCCACACGGACGGCGCCACGAGACGGACGGCGCCACGAGACACCCCATGCCCGTGACCCGATCCCGCTCCGCGACACCGGCGGGTGCCCTGGCGCTCCTCCTGGTCTTTTGTACCGGCGCCGGCCTGGGCTGTTCTCCGCCGCTGCCGGACCTGGTGCTGGTGACGCTCGACACCACGCGCGCCGATCACCTGGGCCACTACGGATACTTCCGGGACACCTCTCCCCATCTGGACGGCCTCGCGAGCGAATCCCTGGTCTTCGATCAGCATGTGGTCCCCATGGCGACGACCCTGCCCACCCACACGTCCATCCTCACCGGAACCTACCCCAGCGAGCATGGAATTCTCGCGAACGTGAAGCACGCGGGCGAACGCTTCGTGCCCTCGCCCGGGCTGACCTCTTTCGCTCAGTACAGCGCTTCGATCGGGTACCGGACGGCGGCCTTCGTGAGCGCCACACCCCTCAAGAGCGGCACCGGAATCGAGCAGGGCTTCGCCAGCTTCGACGAACCCGAAGCGTCGGAGCGGCGCGCCGGCGAGACCACCGATCGGGCGCTCGCGTGGCTTGGCGCCGCCGACCCGGAAGCCCCCTTCTTCCTGTGGGTCCACTATTTCGACCCCCACGGCCCGTTCTCGCCGCCCGCGCCCTACGACACGATGTTCCAGACCGACGCCGCCCTGGAGTCGCTGGCCGTGGTACGTCGGTTGCCCGAAGAGGCAGACCGGGCGCGCGGCGGGCGCAGTCTCGACCCCCTCGCGGCCATCAACCTCTACGACGGCGAGATCCGCTACATGGACGCCGAGATCGGACGCCTGTTGGGAGCCCTGCGCGCGCGCCCGGGGTGGGCGCGCACGGTCGTGGTGGTGGCCGGAGATCACGGCGAGAGCCTCGGCCAGCACGGCGAGATGGGACATGGGAGGGTCTGGGGCGAACAGCTGCGCGCGCCCCTGATGATGCGTCTGCCCGGCGAGCCGGCGCAACGCATCGAAGCCGTGACTTCGAGTGTGGACATCTGGCCCACCGCTCTGGCCTTTCTGGATCTGCCGGGTAAGGATCGCTGGCTGACCCAGACCAGTGGCCGCAACGCCGCGGATTCCGGGGCGGTTCCGCGGCCGGCTTTCAGTCGCACGTCACTGCGGCAAGATCGGCTGGGATACACGCCGCTCTCCGCACTCACGACGGAGCGCTGGAAGTACCTTCGCGCCGACGCGGGCGTCGAATCGCTGTTCGACCGGCGCGACGACCCCCATGAACTCCAGTCGGTCGATGCACGGCGGCCGGAGGTCACCCAGAAGCTACGCGAAGAGCTCAGCGCCCTCGTGGCGACGCACCGGGCGCGCGCCCTCGAGCTGCAGGCCGGGCGCACCGCGCCCGTCGACGAGAAGACCCGACGCGAGCTCGAGCAGCTGGGCTATGCGGGGGACGAAGAAGGATCTCGAAGCCCGGGCGATTGATGCGTCAGCGGGACCCGTTCCGGATCCGGTCCGATCTGCGTTCCAGGCCGCGCACCCTCTCGAGATCGGAGCGAACCTCCGCGTCCCAGGGCCGGAGCGACGCGGCTCGCGCAAACGCCGCCGCCGCCGCCGCGAAGTCGCCGCGGTCGAGGCAGAGTTCGCCGGAAGCAGCCCAGGCGGCGAAAAGAAGCGGGTCGGTTTCGAGCGCCCGGTCGAACCACCGCTGCGCAAGCTCCGGATCGCGCTCGATGCGCCCGCGCAGATACAGGCTCCATGGATCGTCGGCAACGCGCGGCTCGGCCAGGATGGCGTCGGCGCGCTCCGCGTGCCCGTTGGACGCCTCCAGCTCGGCCAGCATCCAGGCGGCGCGCCGGGCCGCCGGCACCGGCAGGTGCCGCGCCGCGCCCAACACGCGCGCCATGCCCAGATGACGCGGGCCGGGCGACACGTAGAGCCCGGCCATGCTGGCACTCCCCAGCAACCACGCGAACAGCGCAAGCCCGGCCCAGGCCCCGCCGCGGCGCAGCGCGCGTCGAGGATCCGGCGGGTGGTCCGGATCGAACAGGAAGCCCGCCAGCGCCAGCGCCAGCACCGGCACCAGTGGGAAGTGCATGCGCGACGCCCCGAAGAAGACCGCGTGGGCGGCGATGTACACGGCGACCCACCCCAGGGCCAGCGAGCGAAAACGCTGGGGCGCGAGCGCGGCCAGGGCGAGCGGCCCGGCCAGCAGCGCTACCGCCGCCCACGCCCAGGTGAGCCCCACCAACAGCGCCGCCAGCGCGGGCGGTGTGGGGCCGTACCAATCGCGCAGCAGATGGCGCGCCAGGAAGAAGTCGGGTGCCCACAGGGCAGCGAGCTTGAGGGGAACCCGCGCCAGGGCAGCGCCGGGATCGCGTCGGATCTCGTCCACGGCCTGGTTCCGATACCAGGCCGAGCCGCGACAGCCGAGCCGGTCTGCCACCCCCAGACCGTCTCGCCCCATCTGGAGCAGGACTTCTTTGCGCCAGCCGTCGTCCGGGCGCGGTCGGGCCAGGCGCGCATCCAGATCGTTGTGGAGAGGGATGCCCAGCGCCCAGATTCCCTGGAGGTCGTCCGGAATGTAGGCGTTGTTCCCGCTCCACAGGTTGTAACCGCCATTGGTGTCCACCAGCACCAGGCAGCCCGCGCGCTGGGAAACCGTGAGCGACCACGGCGCGATCACTGCCAGCGCCGGCAGCACCAGCGCGGCCGAAAGCATCAGGCCGCGGGCGTGGCGACGCGGAAGCCACAACCACAGCGCCGAAGCGGCCAGCAACACCAGCCCGATCGAGCGGGTGAGCGAGGCCAGCCCCAGGGCCACCCCTGCCACGAGCGCGGCGCCGCGCGACTCGCGGGCGTCGGCGACCCACAGGCGATCCAACGCCAGAAGCACCAGAGCGCCGTACAGGGTCTCGGCCCAGGGCCAGTGGGCGAAGGCCACCTGGGTGGGATGGAAGGCCACGAACGCCCCGGCCCAGAATCCTGCGCGCTCGCTCCAGCGGCGTCCGATCCGGTACACCAGGAAGCACGCGAACGTCGAGATCAGGGCCTGGAGCGCGTAGATCCCCACCGTGTGGCCGCCGCTCAGGTGCAGGCTGGCCACCAGGAAACCCTGGTAACCCGGGGCGCGGAAAGCCAGGGGAGGCGCGAGTCCCTCATAGACGGCGCGCGCGTTCTCGAGAAACTGACGCCCGTCGTACTGGTGATCCAGATCCGCGAACGCCAGCGCCAGGCCGATCTTCAACAGACCGGATGCCAGCAGAATCCACCCGAAACCCCGGCTCATCGCCATCGAGATAGCCGAGTTGCGGCGCTATTACCCGTGGCGGCCATGCCGCTGCCGGGGCCGCCGCCTATCATCGCCGCGTGCGCGCTGCGAGCGGTGTTTGCTGGCTCCGGGCCGCCGCCCTGACGTTGTCTCCGACGTTGACCCTGACGTTGTCTCCGACGTTGGTCGTGGCGTTGGCCGTGGCGCACGGCGGCTGCGCTCCCCCCGAAACACCCCGCCCCGACAATGTCGTCCTGATCTCTCTCGACACGGTGCGCCCGGACATGCTGGGCCACAACGGCTATCCCGGGCCCTCCTCGCCGGCGCTGGACGCCCTGGCCGCCGAAGGCGCCATCTTCGAGACCACCCTGGCCACGTCGCCGTGGACCCTGCCCTCTCACGGCTCCCTGCTCACGGGCCTGTACGCGCCGCAACACGGACTCAAGTCCATGTCGAAACAGCTGCCGGCGTCGCTGACCACCCTGGCCGAGAGCCTGTCGCGCCAGGGCTTCTCGACGGCAGGGATCGTCAACTCCCAGCTGGTGGGCAGCCGCCACGGTTTCCACCGGGGTTTCGACTCGTTCGAGGTCGTCCCCGAGCGTGCCCGCGGCGACGCGCCCCATCGGGTGATCGACCGGGCCGTGCATTGGCTGGCCGAGCCGGCGCACGAGCCCTTCTTCCTGTTCATCCACCACTACCAGGCCCACAGTCCGTATCGGGCGATCGCCCGCTTCCGCGACGGCCTGGTGGGGCCATACACGGGTCCGGTGGACGGAAACGGAGAACAGCTGTTGCGGGTTCGCAGCGGCGAGATGCAGCTCGACGATCGCGACGTGGCCCACCTGATCGAGCTCTACGCCGCGGGCATCCGCCAGGTGGACGAAGAGGTGGCGCGCCTGATCGAGGAACTCGCGCGCCGCGGCCTGCTCCCGCGGACGCTGGTGGTGGTGACCTCCGACCACGGTGAGGAGTTCCTGGAGCACGGCGGCGTGTTGCACGGCCTCACCCAGTACGACGAGTTGCTGCGCGTGCCGTGGATCCTGCGCGGCCCCGGGATCGCGCCGGGATTGCGAATCGCCGAGCCTGCGTCGCTGGTGGACATCATGCCCACGATCCTGGGCCTGCTGGCCGTCCCCCCGGTTCCAGGCCTGGACGGCATCGATCTCAGCCGTCAGCTTCGCGCAGGCGCCCAACCGGGAGCGGCGGAGCGCCTGATCTTCAGCGACTCGGATCACCGCGGCAACAGCGAAGACCTGTTGGCGTCGGTGCGCCGGGGACGCTTCAAGCTGATCCACAACCGCGCCACCGGTCGCAGCGAGCTCTTCGATCTCCAGGCCGACCCGGCCGAACGGACCAACCTGGCGGCCTCCCACCCGGCGCAGGCCGAAGCCCTGGAGAGAGAGCTGCAGAGATTTCAGGCGGCTCCGACGACCGCGCCAGACAGCCGCGAACTCTCGCCCGAAGAAATCGAGGAGCTGCGCGCCCTCGGTTACCTGCACGACGCGCAGACGCCCTCGCCTAGCGCTCCAGATAGCCCAGGGCGCGCAGGCGCTGGATCTCCGCCCGGTCCACCCGGATCGGATCCGGACTGATCTCCGGGCTGTAGGTCTCCACGGCGAGTTCACGCATCCGCCTGGCGATGTCCGGGTGCTGGTCGAGCACGTTCCGCGCCTCGTTCGGATCACTCGCCAGGTCGTAGAGGGCCTCGGGTGCCACCCGGTAGTAGTCGCCTTCCGGTTCGCAGCGAGGTCGAATCGCCTTCGGGTTGTAGACAAAGCGCCAGTCGTTGCTGCGCAGGCTCACGATCTCGCCCTCTTTCCGGTCGTAGAATTCGGAGACGGCGACCCGCTCGCTGGGACCGGCGCGCTGCTCGACCCGGGGCACCAGGCTCTCGCCAACGATTCCTGCCGGCGGATCGAGGCCCACCAGGTCCAGCAGGGTCGGAGCGATGTCCATGTTGCCCACGGGGTCCGCGAATCGATCGCCCGCTTTCGCGCCATCGGGAAGCCGGATCACCAACGGAATGTGCAGGGTGGAATCGTGCACCGAACAGGCGTGATAGAAGTAGTCGTGGTGCTGACCCAGGTCCTCGCCGTGGTCCGCGGTGATCGCGGCCACGCTGCGGTCGAGCAGGCCCCTCGACCTGAGTTCGCTCCAGAGAATTCCCAACATCGTATCCGCATAGAGGATCTCGCCGTCGTAGAGAGCCACCACGTGCTCGCGCTCCTCCGCGGACACCTGGGACTGACCCAGGGTCACGGCGTCGAGCTTCTCTCGAGTGCCATCCTGGGAGCCCGCGTAGTCTTCCCGGCGGAAGACGTCGAAGGTGCGAGGCGGTGCGTAGTCGCTGTGCGGCGCCATGTAGTGGATCCAGATCAGGAACGGCTCGGGTGGAGATTCACGCAGCCACTCGATCGCCTTGCGCGTGACTTCAGCGTCTTCGTCGCAGCGTTTGAGATCGATGCCTGGACCGAAGGCACTGCAGGCGTTGGCCAGGAAGGCCGCCGTGGTGTACCCCGATTCCTGGAGCACGGTCAGCAGAGTGGGAACCCCCTCGGCCAGAAGATCTCCGTTCTTCCGCACGTTGGTGGTTCGCGGATACAATGAGGTGAGCATCGCCGTGAGCGACGGCCAGGTGCGGCCGGTGGGGGAGAATGCCTGCTCGAACAGGATGCCCTCCTTCGCGATGGCATCGAGTGTGGGGCTGGTGCGCCGCGGGTATCCGTAGGCCCCCAGGTGATCCGCTCGCAGGGTGTCGACGGTGACCAGGACGATGTTGTGACGCGGGTAGCGGCCCGATAGCCCCTCTCCCGATGGTCCGTGGCAGGCGGCGCAGAGGATGGTCATGAACAGGAGCAGGAGAGCCGTCGCGGGCTCGCGCATCGGAATCGGGGCCTCGCCGGTATGTGCGTGGATCGGGTGCGATTATAGCACCGGGCCGAACCGACACTGAACCCATGGACCCCTCACGCCGATTGCAGACCGGTCTGCGCGCCGGGGGGACGCTCGCCGCAGCGTGGCTCGCGGGCTTCGCGTGCGGCAGCAGCGACCCGGGTGACCAGGCCTTCCACGCCGTGATCCCCCTGCCCGATCAAGAGATCCGATTTCTTCCCGTTCTGGTGGGCGTGCACTTCGATCCGGCGGAGGCCGGCGCCCGTCTGGACGTGGAAATCAACGGCCGCGACGTGAGCGAGCGCTTCGCGCCCTCGGGGCCCCGTCACGGGGTGCCGCTGCGTCCCGTGATGCCGGCCCAGGAGGCCTACGCGGAGTTCGACCGGGACGATGGAATCCGCGGCGGCGACAACGAGTGGATCGCACAGCTGCGCGGAGCCGACGGTCGGGTGCTGAGCCGACGCAGCCAGCGCTTCCGCGTCAGGCCCGCGCCGCTTTCCATCGCCTATCGCATCGTCGAGCACGTCGGTGGAGGCGCCCCGGTAGAGCTTCCGGCCCGACTGCACGTGATCGGCGTGGAGGGAACGCCGTCTCCCGACTTCGGCCCCGGGCAATCGGACCTTTTCGAGCCCCGGGATATCGTGCGCTCGTTCGTGAATTCGGCCGGGCACGGCACCCTGTACCTGCCATTGGGCCATTACCGCCTGCTGGCGTCGCGGGGGCTTCGCTACGACGTGGCCGAGGCCCGCGTGGGCCCCGAGGCCGGCCCGGTGACTCTCGAACTCTCGCGTGTGGTGGACACCCCCGGCCAGGTGGCGGCCGACCTCCACGTGCACTCCATCGCCAGCGGCGACAGCTCCATTCCCTTGCGTATGCGTGTGGCTAGTTTCCTGGCCACGGACGTGGACGTGATCGTGGCCAGCGACCACAACTGGCGCACCGACTACGACACGACCCTCGCGTCGATGCCCGGCGCCTCCGACCGTTTGCGGGTGATCGCCGGAACCGAGGCCTCGTTTCCGCGTCTGGGCCACTGGAACGTGTGGCCCCTGGCCCAGAACGGTCTCGACCGGGTACTCGAGGCCCGCGACGGGGAGCGCGAAAACGAGCGGCCGGCGCGCCTGTTCGACACGGTCTCGCGCCTGCGGGCCCAGGCCGAGGCGCAGACCCTGGTTTCCCTGAACCACCCGCTGGGAGTTTCCAACCTTCCCACGCGCGCCGCGCGCCAGAGGTACGGCGAAGACCCCGTGCTGAACGAGAACGTGGGCTACCTGGCGAACATCGACTACGACGAGGCCGCCCCGGTTCCGACCGCCTTCGACCCATCGCGGCGCGTGCCCAACGACACCCTCCGCCTGCGGGCCTCACCGCACGGCGACGACGCCCCGCTGCACGACAACCTGGGCTTCGACCTGCTGGAGGTCTACAACCGCAACGACCACGGCCTGTACCTGCGCATGCGCGACATCTGGTTCTCGTGGCTCGACCAGGGCATCCGGCGCACGGCCGTGGGCAACAGCGACACCCATACGTTGGTGCTGGTGCGCCCGGGCCTGCCGCGCAACATGGTGGGGACCGCCGAGGCGCCCGCCTCGACCCGGATTGCCGACCTGAACGGTGCGTTGGCGGCGGGCCGGAGCTACGCCACGACCGGCCCGATGCTTCGCGTGCGCGCCCGAACGCGCGGCGGCGCCGAGGCGGGACTCGGCGACCGCCTGTTCTCCGATGACGGCCGCTTCGAGTTGCACGTCAAGGTGGAAGCCGCGCCGTGGATTCCGGTGTCGGAGCTGCGCGTGTTCGCCAACGGCGAGCCGATCGAAACCGTCGCGCTGGATGCGGACGGGGCCGCAACGCGCCCGGTGACACGCTTCGACCGCGCGATCCCGCTGCGGCTGCCGCAGGGGGGATGGGTGGTGGTGGAGGCGGGCGCGCGCCCGGGCGACCCAGCGCCGGACGGCGACTACGCGGTCGTGGCCCCGGACGCGACCCCGATCGCCTTCAGCAATCCGATATTCATCGAGATCTCCCCGCGCCGGGATCAGCGCGAAGCATCTGCCGGCAGCGGCGGGTCGTAGGGGGTCTGGCCCTCCGCCACCAGGGAGAAGAAGGCGCCGTCGCGGGCCGGTTGGGCAACACGCACGATCTCGTAGTCGTCGCCGAAGTAGTAGCGGACGCGCAGCTTGCCGGGCTCGGTGACCGGCACCGGAAACGCGATGGCTTCTCCCGCCGCGCGCCGGGCCGAGAGTTCGGCGTGCAGGCGATCCAAAGCCGACTCGTGATCCACGTGGCGAAGCGGCGCCGCGACCCGGGTCGCGGCCGCAGCCAGGAGAACCACCGCGAGCGCAGACGACAGCCACGCCCCCGAGCGCTCGCCTCCCCGGCGGCGGACCCAGGCGAGGATCAGGGCCAGCGAGAGAGCGAGCCCCGGCACCAGCCACGGCGCGCAATCGCGCCACACCACCTGGCCCTCGAGTGGCGTGAGCCCGCGCAGGGCGAATGGGTTCAGGCTCATGACCTGCACCCCCGCGGCCACCGCGAGAAGCGCTGCCACCCCCACCAGGACCCAAGCCGGAATCGGCCCCGCGCGCAGGCGCGAAAGCCACAGCGCAAGCACCAGCGACAGGAACGGGGAGAGGGGATCGATGTACCAGGGCAGCGCCTTCGCCACGACCGCGAAGAAGCCCAGCAGCGCGACCGCGAACGCCAGCACCAGCCGCACCCCCTGTCGCTGGGTCTCGCTCGCGGGTGTCGCCAACACGCCGACGATCGCCAGCGGGTAGATCAGCGAGTACGGGAAGGCCCCGTAGAGGAGGGTCGCGCCGTAGTAGATCACGTTGCGCCCGACGCCGGTCTCCCGCTCGAGCCCCGAGCCCGAGGCCTGGGTCAGCATGCGCGCAAGCACCGCCCACGCATCGCGATCAAGGCTCAGGAGCTGCCCCAGGTGCCAGGCGAGCCCCAGCGGCAGCACCCAGGCGGCCGCCAGCCAGGCGCGGAGCCTCGGGCGCCGGTGGCTCGAAAGCACGAAGAACGCGAGCTCCGCCATCACCGGCACCAGAGCCAGCGGCGCCTTCAGGTTCAGCAGCAGCACGATCGAGAGGTGGTGCCACACGAAGCTCCGGCCGGTCTCGAGGGCGCGCAGGAACAAGTAGGCGGTGAGCGTCAGGGCGAAGCAGAGCATCGGCTCGAGCTCGCCGGTGCGCGCGGAGTGGATATAGACGAACTGGTAGGTGGTGAGCTGGATGAGCCCAGCCAGGAAGCCGGTGCGCGCGTCGGAGAGGATCGCCGTCAGGCGAAACGTCATCAACACCGAGGCCAGGGCGAAGGCCGCCGACAGGAAGCGCAGGGTCCAGGCGTTGTCGCCAAAGCCCGCGATCAGGGCCGCGCGCGCCCAGTACTGGAGCGGCGCATTCATGAACGTGTCGTAGACCCGGTGCTCGCCCGTGAACTCCAGGCGCAGCCAGTTGCCGCTCTCGAGCATGTTGCGGGCCACGGCGTGGTAGAAGGCCTCGTCGCCGTTCACCACGCTGTAGCTGCCCAGCCCGTAGAAGACGATCGGGATCGAGACGAGGCAAAGACCCAGGATCGCGAGCCACGTCCGGGGAACGGAGCCGGGAGCCGAATCAGGGGCGGCCATCGTCCCCATATCCCAGGGCATCCAGCAGGGTGCGCTCCTCTTCGGAGAGTTCCTCGGGCGAAATACGGGGCGCGGTACCTCCGCCGGAGAGGGCCCGGAAGGACCGCTCGCCCTGCACCACCCGGTCGGCGGCGCGCGCGGCCAGTTCGCGGGTGCGCTCGGGCTGCTCGGAAGCCACATCGTGCCGCTCATCGGGCGAGCGGGAGAGGTCGAACAGCTGCTGCTTATCGGAAGTCAGATCCCAGATCAGCTTCCAGGGACCCTCGCGCAGCGCCAGGTGGTTGTGCCCCCGCAGGCGCAGGCTCGCGAACGCGTCGGCTTCCCGCGGGGCGAACAGCGTTCGTCCGTCCAGGACCGCGGGTGCGGGAAGCCCCACCAGCTCGAGAATCGTCGGCGCCACGTCCACGGACTGCACCGGGCGCGCGACCCGCATCCCGGCCGCCACCGCGGGTGGGTAGCGCAGCACCAGGGGTACGCGGATCGACTCCTCGTACAGGGCCAAGCCGTGACCGCGCTCGCCGTGCTCCCAGAACTCCTCGCCGTGGTCGGAGGTAAAGACCACGATCGTCCGGTCGAGTCGGCCCGTCCGTCTCAGGTGATCGATCAGGTCTGCGAAGGCCTCGTCGTTGGCGGCGACTTCCGCGTCGTACAGGGAGCGGATGCGGTCGCGGTCTTCCGGCCCCAGGTCGCGACGCCGCAGCCATTCGCCGCTGCCCGTGGCGGCGCTCTTCGATCCGTCGGCGTAGCGGTCGAAGCGCGCAGGAGGCGTGTAGGGGCTATGGGGGTCGATCGTCACCACGGCCAGGAAGAAGGGCTCATCGCTGGCGTCGATCCACGCGGCGGCACGCCGCGTGACTTCGTCGGCGCGCGTCGCCAGTTCGGCCACCTTCACGAAGCCCGGCTCTCGCCGGCCGTAGAGTTCGACGAAGTCGCCGAAGCCCTGGTCGAACCCGAAGGCCGACCCCAGGTTGGGGTTGCTGGTGACGAAGCCCGTGCGATAACCGGCCCCCTGCAGGATCTCCGACAGCAGAAGCGCGCCCGGGGAGAGCACGTCGAAGCGTTCGCGCGCGCCGTGCGCGGCCGGGTAGAGCGACGTCAGGAGCGAGGCCACCGACGTGCGCGTCCACGAACTCTGGGCCCACACGTCCTCGAAGAGCGTGCCCTCCCGCGCCAGGCGATCCACCCCCGGCGTCTCTACCACCGGATTGCCGTAACACCCCAGGGAATCGGCCCGCAGGGTGTCCACCACGTACAGCAGCACGTTGGGCGGGCCCGGCTCGGCTGCGCAGGCCAGCCACAGTGGGCCCGCGAGCATCGCGATCCAGGCCCTCATGGACGGTCGGGATCCACGTAGGTGCCGCGGGTCCAGAGGGAGATCGCGTCGGGAACGAAGTACGGCAGGCAGAAGCCCAGAAAAATGGCCAGCACGCCAATCGCGGCAAGGCGGCTGCGTCGCGACATGGATTCGAGCAGGCGCTGCCGGTGCAGCAATGCCCAGGCCGCGTACGCCATCAGCAGCGGCATCAGCGGCAGCCGATAGCGCGACGACGCGTTCAGGCCCACGTGCAGGGCCAGGGTCGCGCCGACCAGCAGGCACGGCAGCGTGCGCCGACCGGGGCCGGGGGCGGCGGCAACGCCGGGAACCCCGGCCAGCACCACCAACAGATAAGCAGCGACCGTCAGGGTCACGACCCAGTGCACGATTCGTGGCGGGACGTCGCCGTAGGCCCCGCGGCTGATCTTCTTGAAGACGAACGAATCGGGGGCGAACAGCAGGGCCGTCGTGCGCACGAGCTTCTTGAGGATCCACAGGGGCTGCTCGGAACGGATCAGGGCCAGGGTCTGGTCGCGGGCGAAATCGGAGCGCTCCATCTCGCCGGGAATGTCCCAGAAGGTGTTCCGGAACACCCGGATCGTGGGCAGGTCGGCGCGCAGCCAGGAGCCGCCGGAGAGTGTGTTTCCGGAGCGCGCGTTCAGCCAGCCTGCAGTGGAGACCGGAACGAAGCGCTCGAGTACCGAGTAATTTCGAAGTGTCCACGGCAGGATCACCAGGCATGCCACCGCCAGCATCAGGGCCCCGCGCACGGCGGCTCCCCGACGCGCGGCGGGAGCGGCCGTGAGCACCCACCAGACGGCACACACGCTGGCCAGCACCAATCCCACCTCGCGAGTGAGCGCCGAGATCCCGAACACGAGCCCTGTCGCGACAGCTCCCCAGGCGCTCTCACGTCGCTGTCCCCACACCACGCCCGCCAGGGCCCCCGTCAGCAGCGCCGCAAAGAAGGCTTCGGACCACAGGAAGTGGCTGTAGGCCACGAAGGTGGGGTAGACGGCGGCCAGGGCGGCGGCGACCAGGGCCTCGGATCGACCGAAGAGCGCAAGGGCCAGGGCAGCGGTCGCGAGGATCAGCAGCGTCCCGATCGCCACCTGCAGCTGCAGCGCGGGCTCGAGTTCCACCTGGACGTCGCGCCCGCTTCCCTGGGGTGTCAGCGACCAGGAGAGCAGCCACGGATACGCAGGAGGCCAGGCCGCGCGGGTCCCGTACGGCGGGTAGTAGTGCTCGCCCTCGGCCGCCAGCTGGGTCGCCGTTCCGAGGTAGTAGAGTTCGTCGCCCACCAGACCCGGCGGCATCACCGCCTCGGTCACCGCCAGCCGGAGCCCGCCCCCGAGAAGCGCGATTCCAGCCAGTACGAGCCCGGTCCGGAGTGCAGACGGTTCGGTCACGAGCTGGGCCCCCCCTGCGTGTCGGGCGAAGCCTCACGAGCTAGGCCCCCCCTGCGTGTCGGGCGAAGCCGACAGGCTACCGGAACCCGACGGGAGTTCGGCCTGCCCGGAGCCCGGCGGACCTGACCGAGTCGCAGGCAGGGGCCGGGTCGTTTCAGGTCGTTATGGAGGCGGCGCCCGGATTCGAACCGGGGATCAGGGATTTGCAGTCCCGTGCCTTACCACTTGGCTACGCCGCCCGCCGACCCGGAGGGGTCCGGCCGTGGGTGGGTAACGCGACCCTCGCACCGAGTCAATCACCACGACCGGGCGTTACAACCGTGGCAGGGTCACCCGGCGTCCGGCCAGGCACAGGACGTGCCCGTCGCGTTCCTCCTCCACGGCCGCCAGCAGGTCGGCCTGGGCCCCGTGGCCGAAACGGGCCGGCAGGCCCCCGGTCAGCAGCGAGGCCTTGACGCTGCAGAGCAGTCCGTCGTCATGGGCGGAGGTTCGCAGGGATCCCGGGTCCAGGGCCTCCCGGGAGCCGTCCGAGAGCGTCAAATAGCCGTCGTGTGCATCGAAGACGCGCACGAAGAAGGCCGCCTCCTCGATTTCGATCTGGCCGCGGAAGCTTCCGAGTTGGACCACGTAGACCCGCTCCTCGGGCAGGTAGCGCACGCCCCGGTCGAAGGCTTGGCGCAATCGGGTGTGCAGGACCGGCTCGCCCTCGTGGGTCCAGGAACCGTCGTGGTGCAGCACCAGGCCGAAAGGACGAAGCGGCGGCGGCCCCGGCCGCTCCCCTCCCCCGTCGGCGCCGGCCATTTACGGTTTACCCGGAAAGACCGCTTACCCGGAAAGCGACTCGGGCGTGGCCGACCCATCGGGCGCGATGGCGAAGATGCCCACCAGGTCGTAGCGGTTCCAGAACACCACGCGGGACACGCTGCGCCCGTCGTCGGCCAGGTAGATCCACTTCTCGTTCCACTTCACAGCGTGCTCTTCGTGGGTGCGCGGGTCGTTGACGCTGCCCACCTGGTCGGCGGGCGGCCCCAGTCGCTTCCAGACCTCGCCGCGATCGGGGTTCATCGATCGCACTCGCCGCCGATCATGTTGATGAAGTCGAACGTCGGAATCAGATCGGCAAGCAGCGCGCCCTTCAGCATGTTCCGCATGGGCGCCACGTTGATCAGGCTGGGGGGGCGACAGCGCACCTTCCAGGGCACCGCCGAGCCATCGGAAACCAGGTAGAAGCCCAGCTCGCCGTTGGCCGATTCGATGGCGAAGTAGCCCTCTCCGGCGGGAACCCGCGGTCCTTCCGTCACCGACTTGAACTGCTGGATCAGCTCCTCCATGCGGTTGAAGACCCGCCCCTTGGCGGGCCAGCGCACACGCGGGTCGTGCACGTCGACGGGGCCCGGGCCCAGGCGCTCCAGCGCCTCCAGGCACTGCTCCACGATGCGCAGGCTCTGGTGCATCTCCTCCACGCAGACCAGATAGCGGTCGTAGTTGTCGCCGACCTCACCGATGGGAACGTCGAACTCGATCTGGTCGTAGACCAGGTAGGGCTCGGCCTTGCGCACGTCCAGCGGTTCGCCCGCGGAGCGCAGGATCGGCCCGGTGACCGCGTAGCGCAGGCACTCCTCGCGCGAGATCACGCCGGTGCCCTTGAGGCGATCCACGAAGATGCGGTTGCTGGTGATGATGTCATCGAAGTCCCGCAGCAGCGCCCGGATCTTCCCGATGGAATCGCGGCACTGCTCGGGAAAACCGGCCGGCATGTCGTGCTTCACGCCACCGATCCGGATGTAGTTGGAGGTCACGCGGGCGCCGCACAGCGACTCCATCAGGTCCCAGGTGAGTTCGCGGGCCTCGATGCCGTACAGAAATGGCGTCATGGCCTGCAGCTCCAGACAGCCGGCGCCGCAACGGGTCAGGTGATCCGCCAGCCGCGAGAGCTCCGACGCCAGCGTCCGCAGCCACTGGCAGCGCTCCGGGGTCTCGAGTTGCAGCAGCTTCTCGACCGCCAGGCAGTAACCCACGTTGGCCAGGATCGCCGAGTTGTAGTTGAGGCGGTCGGTGTAGGGGATCGCCTGATACCAGGTGCCGCTCTCGCATTCCTTCTCGAAGCCGCGGTGCAGGTATCCCACCTGCACGTCCATGTCGACGATGGACTCCCCGTCCAGCTCGATCAGGAATTTCACGGTGCCGTGGGTCGCCGGATGCGACGGGCCCATGTTGAGGATCTGGTGCTCCGTGTGGAGATCGCGCTCCGAGTCGTCCTCGATCGTCTCCGCGTCGCGCCCGGGCAGGTGCAGCCGACTCGCCATGGCCTAGTTCCTCGGGCCTACCAGGGGTTGGCGCCGCTCCTTGGGGTAGTCCTTTCGCAACGGGTGTCCCTCGAACTCCTCGTACAGCAGCAGCCGACGCAGGTCCGGATGGCCGGCGAAGCGGATCCCGTACATGTCCCACACCTCGCGCTCCATCCAGTTCGCGGAGGGCCACAAGGAGGTGGCACTGTCGACCTCCGGCGCCTGCTCGGAAACCCGCACCTTGATCCGCAGCCGGTGATTCTTGGCCACCGAGTAGAAGTGGTAGACCACCTCGAAGCGCGGGGTCTCCCCCAGGTAGTCCACGGCGGTCAAATCCGTGAGCATCTCGAACTCGAGCGCCGGGTCGTCGCGAAGCAGGCGCAGGACGTCGAGCAGGCTCGAGGCCGCGATCCGGGCGGTGGCATCGCCCAGGCGGGCGTGAGTCTCCTCCACCGCATCGGGTAGCAGCGCCAGCAGGCGGCGGAGCACCGGAGAGCCGCAGTCGTCCATCGCGTTTCTAGTCCTTCTTGGCGTGTTGGCGGCCGTACTCGGCGCGCAGGAAGTCGAGGCGACGTTCGAGCAGATTCTCGGGAACCAGCAGCTGCTCCTTGTGGTAGAGCATGGAACCCCGGTCGTAGCTCGCGATCTCCACCTCGCGGCTCATCACGATGGCCTCCTCGGGACAGGCCTCTTCGCACAGGCCGCAGAACATGCAGCGCGACATGTCGATGTCGAAGGCCACGGGGTAGCGCTCGATGCGGGCTCCCTCGATCTCGCCCGGCACGATGCTGATGCAGTCGGTGGGGCACGCGAATTCGCACAGGCCGCAGGCCACGCAGCGGGGCTGGCCGTTCTCGAGGGCTACCAGCACCGGCATGCCCCGGAAGGCGTCCGGGTAGTCCACCCGCTCCTCGGGATACTGCACCACGAAATCCGTGCGGTTCTTCCCGGTGATGAAGCCCCGCAGATTGCGGAAGAAATGACGGCTCGTGACCCGGAGCCCCTGGTAGATCATGGGAAGATAGAGGCGCTCGACCCAACCGAGTCGTTCACGACGGTCGACCACGATGACTTTGCCCGGCACGGGCGGCAATATAGGCGAAGTGCCGGGGGGTTTCCGCTGGCACCGGCTGGCTTCGGCGGCCCTACGATCGGGACGCGGCCGTCTCCTCGCCGTGCCCCGCCAACTGCTCCGCTCGATACGAGCTGCGCACCAGCGGGCCCGAGGCCACCTCCCGGAAGCCGAGCCCGCGTGCCCGTGTGCCCCAGGCGTCGAACTCCTCGGGCGTCACCCAGCGGTCCACCGGAAGATGGACCGGCGAGGGCTGCAGGTACTGGCCCAGGGTCAACAGGGTCACTCCGGCGGTCCGCAGGTCCGACAGCGCCGTCTCCACTTCGAGGGGAGTCTCGCCCAGGCCCAGCATCAGCCCGCTCTTGGTGGGGATTTCCGGCCGCAACTCGCCCGCGCGGCGAAGCACGCCGAGCGATCGGTCGTAGCGCGCCGCCACCCGCACTCGACGCGTCAGGCGCTCCACCGTTTCCAGGTTGTGGTTGAGAACGTCCGGCCCCGCGTCGAGCACGCTGACCAGGTCCGCCTCGACGCCCTTGTAGTCGGAGATCAGCACCTCGATGCCCGTGCCGGGACAGCGCTCGCGGATGGCCCGGACCGTGCGCGCCATCTGCCCGGCGCCCCCGTCCGGCAGATCGTCGCGGGCCACGCAGGTCACCACCGTAAAACGCAGTCCCAGGCTCGCCACGGCCTCGGCCACGCGACCGGGCTCGTCGGGATCGAGAGGCTGCGGCCTCCCGGTGACCACGTCGCAGAAGCCGCAGCGGCGGGTGCACAGGTTGCCGCCGATCATGAAGGTGGCGGTGCCCCGCGACCAGCACTCGCCCAGATTGGGGCAGGCGGCCGACGAGCACACGGTATGCAGCTGCTGGCGCGTCACGATCTCGCGCACCCGCTCGAACTCCGGGCTCAGGCGCAGGCGGACCCGCAACCACGGGGGCCGGGCCCCGCGCCCCGAAGCGGCGGCGGGGGCGCTCACGCCCACTCCCTGCGGAACGCGTCGGCCACGGCCATCCGCGCGCGGACGGCCAGGTCGGGCGGCGCTGCCGCGCCCAGCTCACGGGCCAGCGAGGTCATTTCCACATCGTGGAGTCCGCAGGGCACGATGGTCTCGAAGCCCGCCAGATCCAGATCCACGTTGAGGGCGAAGCCGTGGTAGGTGACCCAGCCCCGCACGCCCACGCCGATCGACGCGAGCTTGCGGGGCCGCGCCGCCGATTCCCCGTCCCAGGGTGACGCGAAGACGCCCGTGAAGCCCTCGCGCGTCCGCGCAGCCACTCCCAGGTGCGCCAGCGCCTCCACCAGGCAGGCCTCGATCCGGCGCAGGTAGCGGTGCACGTCGGCCTCGCCGAGTGCCGCAAGATCCAGGATCGGGTAGCCCACCAGCTGGCCGGGGGCGTGGTAGGTGACGTCGCCGCCCCGGGACACTTCGAATACCGCGATGCCCCGGGAACGCAGCACCTCGCGGCTCACGCGCAGGTTGCCGGGCTTCGCGCTGCGGCCCAGGGTGATGACCGCCGGGTGCTCCAGCAGCAGCAGACGGTCCGGCCCGGCGCCGGATCGGCGCGCCTCGACGCACTTCATCTGGAGTTCGAGAGCCTCGTCGTAGGGAAGCGTCCCGCGCCACTCGATGGACAGGTCAGTCTTCATTCGCGTCATCGCCGGCCACCAGCTGTTCCGGCTCCTCGAGCACGCGGATCAGCTCGGCCAGGAAACGGGCCGCCCGGGCCCCGTCCACCACCCGGTGATCGCAGGCCAGGCCGAAGTCCATGCGGCGGCCGGCGCGGATCTCGCCCTTGGCGTCCACCACGGGAAGCGTCCGCATGCCGCCCACCGACAGCACCATGCTCTGGGGCGGCGTCAGGATCGCGTAGAAGCGATCCACGCCCAGCATGCCCAGGTTCGAGATGGTGAACGTGCCGTCCGCGTAGTCCCCTGGCGCAAGCTTCTTGTCTCGCGCCTTCTGGATCAGCTCGTCGCTGGCCGCGGCCAGGTTCTCCAGGCTGCGGCCCGCGCAGTCCTTCACCACCGGCGCCAACAGTTCATCGTCCACGTCGACTGCCAGCGCGATGTTGATGGGCTGGTACACCAGGATGCGCCCGTCCTGGAAGGTGGCGTTCACCTGGGGATGCCGCGAAAGCGCCAGGGCCGCG
The DNA here is from genome assembly GCA_032128115.1 of Deltaproteobacteria bacterium. Classification (GTDB taxonomy): domain Bacteria; phylum Myxococcota_A; class UBA9160; order UBA9160; family SMWR01; genus JAQBHB01. The sequence continues at coordinate 23,742 of JAQBHB010000015.1, forward strand.
GCCTTCAGGATCATGTGCGTGTACGTGACCCTCACCCCGCGCTGCTTCATCTGGGTCCGGAAGGCGCTCAGGGGCTCGGCATCCATCTCGCGCGAAATGTAGAAGTGGGGCGCCGACTGCTTGCTCTCCACCATGTTGCGGATCAGGAACTTCCGCTTCTGGGAGAGCGCGATCTCGCCGCTGTAGAGCCGGGCCTCGCGGGCGGGCACCCCCTTGGCCTGCTGCTCCAGGTAGCGCTGGATGTCGCGCTTGGTCACGCGACCGCCGGGACCGCTGGACTTCACCTGACTCAGGTCCAGGCCGCGTTCGTCGGCGATGCGGGCCGCCACCGGCGTGGCCAGCACGTCGCCTTCCTGGAGCGTCTCGGTGCTGGCCTCCAGGGCCTCCAGGTAGGCCGCAACGTCAGCGACGAGCACGGCACCGTCGGGACCCGAGCCTGCGATCTCCGACAGATCCACGTTGTGGTCGCGCGCGATCGCCCGGGCCCGGGGCGTGGAGCGCACCCGGTCGGGATCCGCCACGAAGTACGGAAGCTCGGACATCCGCATCGGAAGCGCTGCGGATCCGGTGGCTGCCGGGACCGGCGCGGGTGCTGGTGCTGCGGGCACCGGAGCCGGGGCCTCCCGCACCTCCGGCGCCGCGGCCGGGGACGCCGCCGGCGCAACCGCCGGGGTCGCTCCGCGGCTCTCCAGGAAGCGCGCCAGATCCTCGTCGGTATCCTTGCGCAACCGCACCACGGCGATGGGCGTTCCGATGGATACGGTTTCGCCGGCCTGCACCAGGATCTTGGCCAGGTGGCCCGCCACGTAGGCCTCGAACTCCATGTCGGCCTTGTCGGTCTCGATCTCGACCAGGATGTCGCCCTTGGCGATGGGGTCGCCCTCGGACTTCCGCCACACATTGAGGGTCCCCTCCTCCATGGTGTCGGAGAGCTTCGGCATCTTGATTTCGCGCGGCATGCATCCCTCCCGGGTCGACCGGGACCCGATCAGGTCGTGATCTTGAGTACGGCCTGGACGATGTCTTCGGCGTGGGGCAGTGCCGCCTGCTCCAGGTCCTTCGAGTACGGAAGCGGCACGTTGGCGGCGCCCACGCGCAGCACCGGGGCATCGAGTTCGTGAAAAAGCTGCTCCTGGAGCCGCGCGGCGATCTCGGCTCCCACACCCACGTTGCGCCACCCCTCTTCGGCCACCACGCAGCGGCGCGTACGCGCCACCGACGTCATGATGGCGTTCCAATCGAGCGGGTCCAGCGTGCGGGGATCGAGAACCTCGGCCTCGATGCCCTCACCGGCCAGGATCTCCGCGGCCCGGAGTGCCTCGAGCACCATCTTCGACCAGGCCACGATCGTGACATCCGAACCCGGACGCTTCACATCGGCTTCGCCCAGGGGGATCAGGTACTCGCCTTCGGGCACGGGTCCGACGCTGGAGTAGAGCATCTCGTGCTCGATGAACAGCACCGGATCGTTGCAGCGAATCGAGGTCTTGAGCAGGCCCTTGGCATCGTAGGGGGTGCTGGGAATCACGACCCGGATCCCGGGCGCGTTCACGAACCAGGATTCGATGGAGTGGGAGTGTTGGGCGCCCTTCTGGGTGCCTCCGCCCCCGGGAGCGCGGATCGTCAGCGGGACCTGGAACTGACCTCCGAACATGTAATGCATCTTCGCGACATGATTGATGATCTGGTCCATCGCCACGATCGCGAAATTCATGGTCATGAGCTCGGGAACCGGCCGCAGACCCGCCAGCGCCGCCCCCATGGCCAGCCCCACGATTCCCGCCTCGGCGATCGGCGTGTCGCGCACCCGCCGCGAGCCGAACTCGGCCATCAGACCCTCGGTGGCCCGGAAGGTGCCGCCAAACAGGCCGATGTCTTCGCCCATCAGGAAGACGTCGTCGTCCAGACGCATCTCTTCGGCCATGGCTTCGATCAGGGCTTCGTAGTAGCGGATCTCACGCATGCGGATCGCTCGGATAGCGCTCGGAAAACACGTGGTCATACAGCGCCGACGGAGACGGCATCGGGCTCTCCTGCGCGAACTCCACGGCTGCGTCGCAGATCTCCTCGATCTCCGCGTCCAGCTCCTGCAGCCGCTCCTCGCTGGCGATGCCCTCCTCCAGCAGCGTCCGGGCCAGGCGCGGGATCGGGTCGCGTTTGCGCCACAGGTCCTCTTCGGCCCGGGCCCGGTAGCGGCCCGGGTCGGTCATGGAGTGCCCCTGGTAGCGGTAGCAGCGGGCCTCGATCAGCGCGGGGCCACTGCCGGCGCGGACGTGCTTCACCACGTCGTCGCACAGCTTGCGCACCTCGAGCACATCCATGCCGTTCACCCGGTAGCCGGGCATGCCGTAGCCCGAGGCCTTCTTGTAGACCTCGGTCAGCGACGACGACAGGCGCACATCGGTGCCGATCCCGTAGAAGTTGTTCTCGCACACGAAGATGACGGGAAGGTTCCAGATCTTTGCGAAGTTGAGGGCCTCGTGCCAGACGCCCTGGTTGGTGGCGCCATCCCCGAAGAAGCTCATGACGATGCGGTCGTCTTCGCGGTAGCTACACGCCAGGCCCAGGCCGGCGGCGATGGGCATCGAACCTCCCACGATGCCGGTGCCCCCGAAGAAGTAGTTCTCCATGTCGGCCAGGTGCATGGAGCCGCCCTTGCCGTGGCAGATTCCCGTTTCGCGACCGAACAGCTCGGCCATGAATTTCTTGGGATCCCCTTCGCGGGCGAGGAAGTGCCCGTGATCCCGGTAGGTGCCAATCACGTAGTCGTCGTGGTTCAGCGCACTGATGGCGCCCGTGGCCACCGCCTCCTGGCCGATGTAGAGGTGGGTGAAGCCGCCGATGGCCTGCTCGCCATACATCTCGGCCACCCGCTCCTCGAGGCGACGGATCAGCAACATCTGCCGGTACATCCGGAGCTTGGCGGTGGCTGTGATCATGTTAGAGATCGAACTCCGCCTCCTCCAACAACTCGCGAACCCGGAACAGGAAGCTGTTGGCCGGCGCGCCATCCACGGCTCGATGGTCGTACGAGAGCGCCAGGTGCATGATCGGCCGGATGGCCAGGGTGTCCTCTCCGTTCAGGGTGCGGACCACCGGCCGCTTCACGATCTCGCCCATGCGCAGGATGCCCACCTGGGGTTGATTGATGATCGCGAAGCCATGAAGGTTTCCGTGGCGTCCGGGGTTGGACACCGTGAAGGTGCCGCCCTTGAGTTCGTCCGCCGACAGTCGCTTGCTGCGGGCACGGCTGGCCAGGTCTTCCACCGCCTGGGCCAGACCCGCTAGCGACAGACGATCCGCGTGACGCGCGACGGGGACCACGAGCCCCTTCTCGGTCTCCACCGCCACCCCCACGTGGATGTCATTCTTCTCGACGATCGCATCCTCGAGTACCGAGGCGTTGAGACGCGGGAATTCGCGAAGCGCGCGCACTGCGGCGTGCACGATGAAGGGCAGGAACGACAGGCTGAAGCCGTGGGCCTCGCGGAAGGCGACCTTGTGGGCGTCCCGCACCCGCGCCACGCCGCCCATGTCGATCTCGGCCACGGTGCCCACGTGCGGGCTCACCCGCTTGGACATCACCATGTGCTCCGCCACGAGGCGACGCAGCGGTGTCATGGGGACCACCCGGTCGCCGGGCTGCAGCGTGTAATTCAGGTAGGCGGGACGCTCGGCCGGCTCGGCGGAGACCGCCGCCGGCCGGGGCCGCGTCGGCGCACGCTCGTCGGCGTGGCGCGTCAGGTCGCCCTTGGTGACACGCCCGGACGGGCCGGTGCCCTCGACCGCGCGCAGATCGATGCGGGACTCCTCCGCCAGACGCCGGGCTACCGGCGTCGCCCGCGGCCGCTCGAGCGAAGGCGTTGAAACCCGTGGGGACGGCCCAGTCGCGTCGCCTTCCGGCGCCATCATGGCCAGGGCCTCGCCCACCGCCAGGGTCTGTCCCTCCTGCACCAGGATCTTCTCGATCACGCCGGCCGCGGGTGCTGGGATCTCGGCATCCACCTTGTCGGTGGTCACCTCGACCAGGGGCTGGTCAGCCTCGACCCGGTCGCCTTCCGCTACCAGCCAGCGGGAGACGGTGCCCTCGACCACCGACTCTCCGAGCTCTGGCAGCGCCACTTCGATGGACATCGGACCTGGAACCCCCTCTCGTCCGTCCCGCAGCCCCCCCTGGCGCCGCGGCATGGCGGGCAGGCTCGGGTGCGCCTCGCTGATTCGATCGGCCGGAGGCGCCCCAATCTTGACGCGCCAGCGGCCTCAGGCGACCGGCTTCTCCACCAGCGGGAGCAGAAGGTCGGCGGTTTCCCGGTGACGCCCGTCGGACGGCACCTTTTCCAGCTGGACGCGGGCCTGGAGCTTCATCAGGCCGTCCAGCACGGCCTCGGGGCGGGGCGGGCAGCCGGGGATGTAGATGTCCACGGGGATGATGGTGTCGATGCCCTGGACCGTGGCGTAGTTGTCGTAGGGCCCTCCGGAGCAGGTACAGGCGCCGAAGGCCACCACCCACTTGGGCTCGGCCATCTGGTCGTAGACCTTCTTCAGGATGGGAGCCTGCCGGTGGGAAATCGTGCCCACCACCATGAGCAGGTCCGATTGGCGCGGCGAGAAGCGGGGCAACGCGCAGCCGAAACGATCGATGTCGTAGCGGGGGCCCGCCACGGACATGAACTCCATGCCGCAACAGGCGGTTACGAAGGGGTACAGGAACATCGAGTACTTGCGACCCCAGTTGATGACCGCATCCGCCTTGGTGGTCATGAAGGAGTCGCCGCCCTGGCGCAGGAATTCGACCGCTCGGCGAGAGTGGGCCTCGAGAAGGGTTTCGGGCTGCGTCGAATCGCTCATGACTTCCTCCGGGGAGCGCCCCGACTATAGCGGCTCTGATATGCTGGCCGCCGGCATGAGGCGGACGGCGCGAGGCACCTCCTTCCCGCTTCCGGGCTTCTCGCGGTGACCTCCCCGAGCGAGCGCGAGCCGACCCCCGGTCACGTGTTCCTGGCGTGGGGGGTCCACGCCTTCACGGCCAGCGGCGCGGTGGTGGGCACCGTCGCCCTGCTTGCGGTGGTGAGCGGCGAGTTCCGAAGCGCCGTCCTGCTGATGCTGGTGGCCCTGAGCATCGATGCGGTGGACGGCAGCCTGGCGCGCCGGGTGGAGGTCGAGCGGGTGCTTCCGCGCCTGGACGGGCGCCGCCTGGACGACATCGTCGACTACTTCAACTACGTGCTGGTGCCGGCCGTCTTCCTGGTGGCCACCGGCGCCGTGAGCCACTGGTTCTGGGCTTCGCTCCCGATCCTGGCCAGCGCTTACGGCTTCTCCCAGACCGCCGCCAAGACCAAAGACGGCTTCTTCCTGGGCTTTCCCTCCTACTGGAACGTGATCGCGATCTATGCGTGGCTGCTTGGCGTCACGCCGACGCTCGTGAACTTCGTGGTGGCAGTCTTCGCAGCGCTGGTCTTCGTACCTTTCAAGTACATCTATCCCAGCAGGCTCACGGTGCTGCGGAGCACCACCGTGGGCCTGGCCAGTGCGTGGCTGGTGCTGCTCACCTATGCGGTGCTCAACCCGGAGAATGCCTCCCGCTACTGGCTCGCGGAGCTCTCCCTGTTCTTCCCCATCTACTACTTCGCCCTCTCCTTCCGACTCGGCGGCCTGCACCGTCCGGGCGCCTGAGGCGATACCCTCGATCCATGTCCGATCTGCGCGTCGGCGTACTGCTGGTCAACCTGGGCACGCCCGCGTCGCCCTCGGCGGGCGACGTGCGCCGCTACCTGCGGGAATTCCTGAGTGACCCGCGCGTGATCGACCTGCCCGCGCTCTCGCGCTTCATGCTGCTGAATTTCGCGATCCTGCCGTTCCGGCCGCGGGTTTCGGCCCGCGCCTACCGCAAGATCTGGACCGCCGAAGGATCGCCGCTGCTGGTGAACGGGCGCGCGCTTCGGGCCGGCGTGGCCAGGGCGCTGGGCGGCGGCTACGTGGTGGAACTGGGTATGCGCTATGGAAGCCCGTCGATCGCCGGGGCCCTTGCGCGGCTGGCCGCCGCGGACGTGGCGCGCATCGTGGTGCTGCCCCTGTTTCCCCAGTACTCGGAGGCCGCCACCGGATCCGCAGTGGCCCGGGTGATGCAGGCCGTGCGGCAGCTGGCGAGCATTCCGCCGGTGGAGACCCTGGGTCCCTTCTACGACGCCCCCGGCTTCATCTCGGCGTTCGCCAGCGTGGCGCGCTCGCGACTGGACGCCTTCCGACCCGAGTTCGTGTTGTTCAGCTACCACGGCCTTCCCGAGCGCCAGATCCGGCGCAGCGACGTCCTGGGAGGCCACTGCCTCTCCCGTGCCAGCTGCTGCGATACGGTGAGCGACGTCAACCGCCGCTGCTACCGGGCCCACTGCTTCGCCACCACCCGGGCCCTGGCGGCGGCGCTGGATCTCGATCCCGAGTCGCACGCGGTCGCGTTCCAGTCGCGCCTGGGGCGCACGCCGTGGATCCGACCCTACACGGACCAGGTGCTGCCGGAACTCGCCAAGCGGGGTGTGAAGCGACTCGCGGTGATGTGCCCCGCGTTCGTGGCCGACTGTCTGGAGACCCTGGAGGAGATCGGAATGCGCGGCCGCAAGCAGTGGTACGAGCTGGGCGGCGACGACCTGCTCCTGGTCCCCTCCCTCAACGCCGACCCCGCCTGGATCTCCGTCGTCGCCGAGAGCATCCGCAACGCCGCCTAGTTCGGTGAACTAGGCGACGGATTCGTTGACCTCGCGGGCGGCGCGCACGCCGGAGGCGAGCGTGTCGGAAACGCCCACGCCGTCCAGGTACGAGCCGGCCAGGGCGATACCCGGGAGCTTGCCAAGCGCTTCCCGAACGGCCGCGATCTGGCGCGCGTGCGCACGTCCCGGCTGGGGGATGGCGCGGCGCCAGCGCGCGACGCCGAGTCTTTTGGGCTCCGCGCGCAACCCCAGGGTGGTCTCCAGGTCGCCGATGGCCTGCTGGATCACCACCTCGTCGGGAAGTTCCACGGCCTCGCGCCAGCGCACGCCGCCAAGCATGCACTGCAACAGTTCGCTGCCCTTTGGCGCGCGGTTGGGGAACAGGCGGCTCATGAACAAACACCCCAGCAGGGACAGCCCCGCCTCGCGCGGTATCAGGAAGCCGAAGCCGGAAATTCGCTCCCGCACCTGCTCCGGATCGACGCCCAGGGGAACGCTCACGATCGGCGCGTACTCGACGGAGGCCAGCGTGTCCGAGATCTGACTGCCCACGCCGCTCAGGATCTCCGCAGCGTCGTAGGCGGGCGTGGCAATCACCACGCGCCGCGTGCGGAAGCGCTGGGCGCCGGTGGCGCCGGCCACCGACACCTGCCAGTGTTGTCCCTCCAGGCGAACGCCCGTGACGCGAGTGCCCAGGGCCGGCGGTTCCACCAGCAACCCCGACAGGTGTCGCGCAAAGGGCCCCAGGCCGTCGGCCGTCGAATACGTGCCGCGCAGTCCGCGCGGCCTGCGACGCGTCGCGGACAACAGCCCGCCGATCACGAGCGAACGGTGACGACGCTCCAGGTCGGTGAGGCCCGGAAAGACCGCATCGGCCCCCAGCTGCTGTTCGTTGCCGGCGTACAGACCCGTGAGGAAGGGGCCCACCAGTCGCGTCACCACTTCGGGGCCCAGGCGCCGCCCCACGAACTCGGCCACCGATTCGTTGGAAGCGTCGCCACGCCGCAGAAAGGGCTCGGCCAACAGGCGCAGCTTGCCGCGACCCGAAAGCAGGCCGGATCCGGCGAGAGCCAGCGGCGACAAGGGCACGCGCTGGAGGCGGCCGTCCTGGTACAGATGGCGGGTACGACTCTCGGGCTCGGCGGGGATCAGGCGCTTGTCCAGCTCCAGGCGCCGCATCAGTGCCAACATGGGCGCCTTCACCTGCACGGTGTTGGGACCGCGCTCTACCACGTAACCACTCACGTGGTCGGTGCGCAGCATGCCGCCCGGTCGATCCGAGGCATCGATCACGAGGATCTCGCGGGTCGTGCTCTGGAGTTCCAGGGCGGCTGCCAACCCGGCGATCCCGGCTCCCACCACGAATGCGCCGATTTCGGGAGCCGTCACCTCAGACCGTCTTGCTGAACAGCGGGCGCCCCTGCCGCTGCTGCTCGCCCAGGTAGGCGTCGAACACCATGGCCACGTTGCGCACGAGCAGCCTCCCCAGCGGCGTCAGGGAAAGCCCCCCCCCCTCCCCGATCTCCAGCAGCCCATCGGCCGCGTGCTGCGCCAGGCACCCGAGCTCTCGGGCATAGGCGGCTCCGAAGCCGCGCCCGAAGCGGGCCTCGAACTCGTCGGCGCGCACCTGGCCGTGGCACAGGATGCGCTCGATGATCCAGCGGCGCTCCTGGTCGTCGTCCGAAAGCCGGAAGCCCCGCATGGTGGCGACGCCACTTCGGTCCACGGCCTCTTCCCAGGCGGCCAGATCCCGGTGCGACTGGGCATAGCTCCCGCGCAGCTCACTGATGGCGCTGGGCCCGAAGCCGATCAGATCGACCCCCGCCTGGGTGGTGTGTCCCATGAAATTGCGGCGAAGGCTGCGGTCGTCCAGGGCGAGCGAGAGTTCATCGTCGGGTCGAGCGAAGTGGTCGAGGCCGATGAAGCGATAGCCTTCGTCGAGGAAGCGCCGGATGGCGCTCAGCATGATCCGCACCTTGGTAGCCGCGTCCGGCAGGTCTTTGCGTTCGAACCCCCGCTGCTGCTTGGCCAGCCACGTGACGTGGGCGTATGAATACAGGGCAATGCGATCGGGCCCCATGTCGAGCACCCGGTCCAGGCTGCGCGCGAAGCTTTTCTCGGTCTGGTATGGGAGCCCGTAGATCAGATCGAAGTTCACGCTTTCGAATCCGGACGCCCGCGACCTCTCCACCAGTGCCGCCGTCTGCTCCGGCGGCTGGATGCGGTGGATGGCCTCCTGCACGCGCGGCTCCACGTCCTGCACCCCCATGGAGATGCGATTGAAGCCGCACTCGCGCAGGGCGTCCACATGCTCTGGGCGGGTGACCCGCGGGTCCACCTCGATCGAAACTTCGGCGCCCTCGCGCATGGGAAAGGCGTCGCTCAGCGTCCGATACAGACGGCGGATCTGGTCGGGCGAAAGATGCGTGGGCGTCCCGCCTCCCCAGTGCTGCTGCGATGCGCTGCGCGATTCCCCCACGGCTTCGTGCACAGCGGCCACCTCGCGCTCGATCACGTCCAGGTAGCGCGCCGGAAGCTCCGGCTTGCGCGTGATCACCTTGTTGCAGGCGCAGAAGTGGCAGAGGCTCTCGCAGAAGGGCACGTGGACGTAGAGCGACAGGCCCTCGGTCGCCGCGTCGCCCCGGCTCCCCGGGGCGAGATCCTCGCGAAACTGGGCGGATCCGTAGTCTTCCTTCCAGACCGGTGCCGTGGGGTAGCTGGTGTAGCGCGGCCCCTCGATGGCATAGCGCGGCAGGATCGCCTCGATCCGGTCCAGGTCCAGGTCGAACGGGGCGCCACTCATCGGGGAGCCAGAGCGCGAGCGGCATCGGTGAAGGCGCGCACCCCCGCTACCGGGGTGTCCGGAAGGCAGCCGTGCCCGAGGTTGAGGATGTGCCCACGAGCCGGCGCTGCGGCGTCCGCGATTTCGCGCACCCACTGGAAGATCCGCTCCCGGGGCGCCGCCAGGGCCGACGGATCCAGGTTGCCCTGCAGGCTCGCTCGCGTTCCCACGCGACGGGCGGCCTCGGCAAGATCCACGCGCCAGTCGAGCGACAGTACGTCGGCGCCCGATTCGATCATGGCATCGAGAACATGTGCGCCGCCCTTCACATAGAGCACCAGTGGCGCGTCGGCGCCCTGAAGCTTGGCAGCGATCTCCTTGTGGGTCGGGAGCACCCACTCCCGGTAGTCGGCCGGCGAAAGCAGCCCCGCCCAGGTGTCGAAGAGCTGCACCACCTGGGCGCCGGCCTCCACCTGGGCCTCGAGGTACCCCACCACCAGCTCGGTCAACCGCGCCAGCAGGGCGCGCAGCACCTCCGGCGCCTGGTGGATCATGCGCTTGAGAGTCGCGAACTCGCCCCCGCCCCGCCCCTCGACCAGATACGCCGCCAGGGTGAAGGGCGCTCCCGAGAATCCCAACAGCGGAATCGAGGCCGGCGCCAGCTCGGCTCGCAGGCAGCGCAGGATCTCGAACACGTAGGGCACCGACTCTCGCGGGTCCGGCACGCGAAGTGCCTCCACCTGGTGCAGGGATCGGATCGGATCGGCCACGATCGGGCCGGGCTGGAATTCCAGGTCCACGCCCATACCCAGGACCGGCACGAAGATGTCCGAGAACAGGATCACCGCCTCGGCCCCCACCAGGCGCGTCGGAAGCAGCGACACCTCGACCGCACGCTCCACGTTTCGGCACAGGTCCATGAAACCCAACTGCTCGCGGATGCGCCGGTACTCGGGCAGATAGCGGCCGGCCTGACGCATGAGCCAGACGGGCGGCCGGTCGACCGGCTCGCCCCGGCACGAGCGCAGCAGGCGCGCCGTGGGGTCGAGGGAGTCGGGCCCGGTCATCAGTAGCCGTTGAGTCGCGCCCAGCGATCTCGATGGTAGGCGGCGTCGCCGAACGTCACCTCGGCGGCCCGTGCGCGCTTCAGGTAGAAACCGATGTCGTGCTCGTCGGTCATTCCGATTCCGCCGTGCATCTGGACCGACTCGTTGGCCACCAGCATGGCGGTGTCCGAACAGCGGGCCTTGGCCAGCGAAACCAGTCGGGGGGTCTCGTCGAGTTCCGCGTCCACGGCGCGCGCGGCGGCCATGGTGACCGAGCGACACAGCTCGATCTCGATGAACTGGTGGGCGGCCCGGTGCTTGAGGGCCTGGAAGCTCCCGATGGGTGCGCCGAACTGCTCCCGTTGCCTCAAGTACGTGAGCGTGCGGTCGAACGCCTCGGACATGGAGCCGAGCATCTCGGCGCAAAGACCCACACAGGCCCGGTCGACCACGCGCTCCAGCAGGTCGCCGCCCTCGCCCAGTGTCCCCACCACGTCGCCCTCGCCCACCGAAACACCGGCAAGCCGCACCCGCGCCGCTGCCCGGCCGTCCACGCGCTGCTGGGGCTCGATGGTCAGGCCCGCCGCGCCCCGCGGCACGGCAAACACGCTGATGCCGTGGGCATCGCGCTCGTCCCCAACGCTTCGCGCCGACACCAGCAGGCAATCGGCCGTGGCCCCGTCAAGCACCTGGATCTTCTCGCCGGTCAAGCTCCAGCCGGACCCGCCGGACTCGGCGCGGGTGGCCACCCGCCGCAGGTCGTAGCGGCTGCGCGCCTCCTGGTAGGCCAGCGTCAGGTTCGCGTCTCCGGCGGTCAGCCTCGGCAACCACGCCCTTTTCGCCGCCTCGCTTCCGCCGAGCAGCAGGGCCTGGCCGCCAAGCAGCACACTGGAAAGGAAGGGTTCCGGCGCCAGGGTCCGGCCCAGCGCCTCGAGCACCACGGCCAGCTCGGAAAGTCCCATGCCCGCGCCCCCGTAGTTCTCGGGGATCGGGATGCCCAACCAGCCCAGCTCGGCCATCTGCTTCCAAAGGGAACGTGAGAAGCCCTCCGGGTCGGCCGAGTCGCGCAGCGCGCGAACGCGGCTCACGGGGGAGTGGTCCGCCACGAAGTCGGCGGCGGTCTTGGCCAGGAGTTCCTGGTCTTCGCTGAGGACGAGCTGCACGTGGATTCTCCAGCGCGGGCTAGTCGGGTAGCCCGAGAACGCGCTTGGCAATGATGTTGAGCTGGATCTCCGAGGTTCCGCCTTCGATCGAGTTTCCGCGCGCGCGCAACCATTGGCGCGTGCGCGTCAGCTCGTCTTCGTCGAAGCCCGGGCCCTCCCAACCCAGACCGCCGGGGCCGGCGATCCGGACCGCCAGATCCGTGCGCCGCTTGTTGAGCTCGGTGGCGTAGATCTTGAAAAGCGAGCTCTCGGGTCCGGGCTGGTGCCCCGCCTTGGCCGCGTCGCGCGCGCGTTGCACGGTGAGCAGAAACGCCCTCTCGTCCAGCTCGCAACGGGCGATCTCGTCGCGCAGCACCGGATCGGCCAGGGCCGGATCGCCCCCCACGTAGTCGCGGGCCAGCTCGCCCAGGGCGCTGCTCCCGTTCGACTTCTTGTTGCCGCCACCGAAGCTCCCGAAGACGTCGGCGATCATGGTGCGCTCGTGCCCCAACAACGCCTTGGCCACCGTCCAGCCCCCGTGAATCTCTCCGATCACGTTGGCCACGGGCACGCGCACGTCTTCGAAGCGCGTCTCGCAGAAGGGAGACTTGCCGCTGATCAGGCCGATGGGGCTCACGCTCACGCCCGGGTCGTCCATGTCGATCAGCAGGAACGTGATGCCCTCCTGCTTCACGGCGTCCGGGTCGCTGCGCACCAGCGCGAAGATCCAATCGGAGAGGTCGGCGTACGACGTCCACACCTTGGTGCCGTTCACCACGAAGTGATCCCCATCGCGCACGGCGCGGGTGGCCAGCGACGCCAGGTCGGAGCCTGCGTCGGGCTCCGAGTAACCCTGACACCAGCGGATCTCTCCCCGACAGATGCGCGGAAGGTGCTCGCGCTTCTGTTCTTCGTTCCCGAATCGGAGCAGGGTGGGCCCGATCATGGTGAGGCCGAAGCCGGTGAGCGGCGGCGGCAGCCGAAGCTTCGCCATTTCCTGGGAGAGCACGCGGGCGGCGGCCGGCTCGAGCCCTCCCCCGCCGTAATCGCGGGGCCAGGTGGGCGCCGTCCAGCCGCGCGCCGCGGCGACCTCGAGCCAGATCTTCATCTCCGGGGGGTCGAACACGGCGCGGCGCCCCCCCCAGTTGCCGCCACTTTCGGCGGTGACCTGGATGCCGCGAACCGCCCGGGGTGCGTTGGCGTCCAGCCAGGCGTGGGCCTCGGCGCGGAAGCTCTCGAGATCGGCCATGGGGGGTCTCCTCCCAGGGATGTCGCAGGGCCCAGGGATGCCGCACGGGTCCGCGGGTCTGCGATCGGACGCGACGGGTGGCCGCCGGGTCGTGATGCTAGCCCCCCGCGAACGGGCGCGGAAGGCGGGTTGCGGCCTCGGCCCCGCAGACGGGCGCGCGAAGGCGGGTTGCGGCCTCGGCTACACTGGCCCCATGCAGATCCGACTCGCTACGCCGCGCGGCTTCTGCGCGGGAGTCGATCGGGCCATCGAGATCGTCGAGCTGGCCCTCGAGCGGTTTGGCCCCCCCATCTACGTGCGCCACGAGATCGTCCACAACCGCCACGTCGTGGAGGGCCTGCGCGCCAAGGGTGCGGTGTTCGTGGAATCGCCCGGTGAAGTTCCGCCCGGTTCGCTGCTGATCTTCAGCGCCCACGGCGTGTCGCCCTCGGTCTGGGAGGAGTCGGAAGCGCGCGGGCTGCGCGTGATCGACGCCACCTGCCCCCTGGTGACCAAGGTGCACGTGGAGGCCCTGCGCATGGCGAAGCAGGACTGCGACATCGTGCTGATCGGGCACGAGGGACACGTCGAGGTGGAAGGCACCATGGGCCACGCGCCCGATCGCATCCACCTGGTGCAGTCCGTGGCCGACGTCGCAACGCTACAAGTGCGCGACCCCACCCGGCTGGGCTGCGTCACCCAGACGACCCTGTCCCTGGACGACACCCGGGAAATCATGGCGGCTCTGGAAGCACGCTTCCCGCGGATGGTGAAGCCCCGCAAGGACGACATCTGCTACGCCACCCAGAACCGTCAGACCGCCGTGAGGGAACTGACTCGCGATGCCCAGGTGGTGATCGTGGTGGGTGCTCCCGAGTCGTCCAACAGCAACCGCCTGGTGGAGCTGGCCACGAAGACCGGCGCCCGCGGCTACCTGGTGCAGCAGGCCTCGGACATCGATCCCGACTGGCTCGACGGGGTGTCGTGCGTCGGGGTGACGGCGGGCGCATCGGCCCCGGAGATCCTGGTAACCCGGGTGGTGGACCGACTTCGCGAGCTCGCTGACGGCGACGTCGAGATGTTGGCTCCGCCGCCGGTGGACGAAGGCGTGACGTTCCAGCTTCCCGTGGCCCTGCGTTCGTAGCCCGCGTTCGTAGCCCCGGTCGGGGCGCTGGTCGTAGCCCCGGTCGGGGCCCCGGTCGGGGCGCTGCTACGCTGCGCGCCCCATGCCCCCGTCCGCAGACGACCGCGACCACGAGCGACGAGACACCGCCACCACCGAGGGGATCGACGAGATCACCGACCCGGAGGCGGCGCCGGCGCTTCCGGCCGCCACCCTGGCCCGGGGTGCAGCGAGCCTCGCCGTTGCGGCACCGGCCCGGGTCCACGATTCGTACCGAGCGATCTGGTCGCTGTCGTGGCCGGTGATGCTGGCTCAGGTCCTGGCCAACGGCGTGAGCCTGATCGACATCGCGATGGTGGGGCGCCTGGGCTCGGATTCGGTGGCGGCGGCCGGCTACGCCATCCAGTTCTTCTGGCTGGCCCAATCGGCCCTGTTCGCCGTGGGCGCCGCCTGCGTTGCGCTGATGGCGCGAGCCATCGGCGCCGGCGACCCCCTGCGGGCGCGGCGCGCCCTGGCCGCGTCGCTCGAGGCCGCCGGTGTCACCGCGCTCGTCGTCACCGCCGCCGTGCTCGTCGCCCCGGATGCCCTGCTGCGCGCACTGGGGGCGCAAGACGCGATCATCGCGCTCACGGTTCCCTACCTGAACTTCCTGCTGGGCTCGTCGTTGCTGCTCTCTCTCTCCATGACCCTGGAAGCCGGGATGCGCGCCGACAAGGACACGCGCACGCCCATGCGAATCGCGGTAGTGGTGACCCTCGTGAAGATCGCACTCAACTTCGTGCTGATCTTCGGCTCCCTGGGTTTCCCGCAGCTAGGCCTGGTGGGTGCCGGCATCGCCACCGCCATCTCCCAGATCGTGGGCGTCGTGCTGTTCGGCGTGGCCATCGCGCGCCTGTCCCGCAACTCGTCCCTGGCCCTGCGTTGGGACGACTTCGCCAGCGCCCGGGGACTCCGGCGCGAGGTGGCGCGCATCGCGCTGCCCGGCGTCGCCGAACGACTGGTGATGAACCTGGCGATCCTGGCGTATTTCCGCGTGCTGTCCGAATACGGCGCCGTGGCCGTCGCCGCCTACACGGTGGGAATCCGCCTGCTGTCGTTCTCGTGGATTCCCGGTGCGAGCTTCGGAACCGCCACCGCCACGCTGGTGGGCCAGGCCCTGGGCGCCCGCGACGAGCGCGGGGCCGCTCGCGCCGGCTGGCGGGCCACGCGTCTGGCCCTGGCGGTGGCAGTCACCCTGGGCGCCGTCTGCGGCCTCGCGCGCGAGCCCCTGGCCCGCTTGTTCACCAACGACGCCGCCCTGGTGGCCGAGCTGGGTCCCTTCCTGTTGGTGCTGGCCCTGGCGCAGCCCTTTCTCCAGACCCACTTCACGCTGGGCGGCGCCCACCGGGGCGCCGGCGACACCTGGACCCCGCTGGTGGCAGCCGCCGTGGGCAACTGGATCCTGCGCGTGCCCCTCGCGATTCTGTTCGGCATCGGCCTGGGCTGGCCCGTGATCTGGGTCTGGGCAGCCATCCTGTTCGACCACCTGGCGCGAACCCTCTGGCTGGCGTGGTCGTTCCGGCGCGGGAACTGGCGCCACAGCCTGCCCCTCCCGAGCTGACACGCCCCGGGGTTCGTAGCGACCGCTACCCTGCCCGGGTGGTGAGCGATCCCGCGCTGCGACTCCCGGCAGTCTTCGCCCTGATCGCTGCGGCTCTCGTCGCCTTCAACCATCCCCACCTCAGCGACCCGCCCTACTGGGATGCCGTCACCGGCGTCTACACCCAGGGCGCGTGGCTGCAGCAGAACGGCTTCGACTTCACGCGGTTGGCGCGGGAGCCCGACTACGTCCACGGGGGCCCCAACTACAACGTGCTGCTGCTGCACGCGCCGCTCTTCGCGGCCCTGGGACTCGCGCTGCCACCCAAGGGCGTGTTCCTCGTGCTGCACCTGCTGAACGTGGGGCTGTCGGCCCTGGCCCTCACCTTCGGCTTCGCGCTCCTGCGCCGCCGCCTGCCCTTCGCGCTGGCCGGGATGTGGGTGCTGGCGGCCGCCTGCAATCCGGTGTGGAGCGGACAGACCGCGGCCATCTACCTGGAGGTCCCGGTGGCCGCCGCCGTGTGCGTGTCCTTGTGGTGGTTTTCGAGGGGCCGCTACCGCGCCGCCGCACTGGCCTGCATCGTCGGCTATTTCGTAAAGGACGCGATCCTGATCCTGGCCGCCGCCTACGCGACGTTCGCCGTGGTCGCCGCCGGGTTGCAGCGATTGAACCGCGGCGCGGCCCACGCCATCGCGCCACGCGACCTGATCGTGCTGGCCTCGCCGCTGGTTGTGTTGCTGGGGCTCAGCGCGGTGAGCGCCACCTATCTGGAGGCGTCGTGGGATTTCCCCGCCCAGATGGCGGATCTGTTCGGGAAGGGAAAGATCCTGTTTCCCGATCTGATGGCGGTGACTGCAGTCGCGGGGCTGCTGTTCGCCGCGCGGGTGTTCGCCTGGGTGAGCGGTCGGCTCGACTGGCGCAACGACCCGGATCTTCCGCTGCTGCTGCTGCTGGCCATCCTGACCGGGGGTTTCTGGGCGGCCATGGTCTCCTATTTCCACCCGCTGGTCCGCTACACCACCTTCATCCTGATCCCGCTCCTGGTGGGCGTGGGTCTGATGCTGGCGCGGGACCGGCCCATCTCGCTGGGCCTCGCGGCCGGTCTGGCGGTGTTCGGCGCGGCCAACCAGCAGGGCGCACTACTCGGCCGCGTCCCCTTCTACGCCTCGCGCTCGGGTCATTATCTGGAGCGCAGCCGGGAGTTCCTGAAGGACCTGCGCAGCAACCAGGCCATCTGCGCGAGACTCGAATCCGAGTTTGCCCACGTGCCGATCGTCACCAAGTACCCGTTCACCCAGATGCTGCGCCGGCCCGAGTTCGGCTACGTGGGCGAGCCCCTGGAGGACGTGGTGGTGATGGGCCGGGTCCCCCTGATTGCCAGGGCCAACCCCTACCGGCCCGAGCGACCCCTGCCCCCGGAGACTCTCTACGTCTTCAGTCCCAACCTCTTCGAGGCCACCTGGCAGCCGAGCCTCCAGCCGAGGGAGAGCGACGAACGCGTGATGGTGGAAAGCAACGGCCTCTCGGAGCCGGTCGTGGTGTATCGGAGATCGGCCGACGAAGGACGGGGACCCTCGGGCACCCGCCTGTGAGCTATCCTGTACCCCGCGGGGACAAACCCTTCGAGTTGTCGTTGTAATGGAGGCGGCGCGTCCTGTAATCCCAATGGCGGTGGATACTTCCGGGACATCTCTGGAATCGGGGCTGGAGCTTTCCTTCGTCATCCCCGTCTACAACGGCGGCTCCGCACTGGTCGGCGTCGTGGAGAAGATCCACTCCTTCTTCAGCGACTTCGACTTCGAGGTGGTACTGGTCAACGACGGCTCAAAGGACGACTCGGAACAGATCTGCCGGGGCCTGGCCGAGGCCCACCCGGAGACGCTGACCTTCGTGCACCTGGCCCGGAACTTCGGGGAGCACAACGCGGTGCTTGCGGGCCTGAACCACGCCGTCGGCCGCTACGTGGCCGTTCTCGACGACGATGGCCAGAACCCGCCCGAGGAAGTCCTGCGCCTGTACGACGAGGCCCGGGCGAAAAACTACGACGTGGTCTACGGGCGCTACCGGGCCAAGCACCACAGCCGCTTCCGCAACTGGGGCAGCGCCTTCAACGACCGGATCGCCAACTGGCTGCTGCGCAAGCCGCCGGAGCTGTACCTCTCGAGCTTCAAGGTCATGAACCGCTTCGTGGTAGACGAGATCACCCAGTACCGTGGCGCATTCCCCTACATCGACGGCCTGATCCTGCGCACCACCCGCAACCTGGGCCAGACCGAGGTGGAGCACCGGGATCGCGAGGGCGCGAAGTCGAACTACACGCTCACCAAATTGTTCGTGCTGTGGCTGAACATGTTCCTGAATTTCTCGATCGTGCCCCTGCGGGTGTCGGCCCTGCTGGGTCTGGTGACCTCCGGGATGTCGCTGCTGCTGCTGGGGGCCATCGTGATCGACAAGCTCTTCATCAATCCCGACGTGACCGTGGGTCTGGCCACGGTCCTGGTGATCGTGACCCTGTTCGCCGGTGTCCAGCTCGTGATCCTGGGCGCCATTGGCGAGTACCTGGGGCGCCTGTTCCTGGATCACTCGAAGACACCCCAGTTCGTGGTGCGTTACGTCATGAAGCCGATGAAGCGACCGTGAGCGGCTTCTACGCCGGCAAGCGCGTTCTGGTCACCGGGGGTCTGGGCTTCATCGGCAGCAACATCGCCCTGCGGTTGGTCGAGCTGGGTTCCCACGTCACGCTGGTGGACTCGATGCTGCCCGCCTACGGCGCCACGCTCCGCAACATCGAACCCATCCGGGATCGCGTCCACGTGAACTTTTCCGACGTCCGGGACCAGCACAGCCTCCGCTATATCGTCCGGGACCAGGACCTGATCTTCAGCCTCGCCGGTCAGATCAGCCACAGCGAGAGCATGCGCGATCCCATGACCGATCTCGAGATCAACTGCCACAGCCAGCTCTCGCTGCTGGAGTGCTGCCGACACGGCAACCCGGACGCCAGGATCGTGTTCGCCAGCACGCGACAGATCTACGGCCGCCCCCAATACCTGCCGGTGGACGAGAAGCACCCACTGACACCCGTGGACGTGAACGGCATCAACAACCTGGCTGCCGAGATGTACTACACGCTCTACCACGACGTGTACGGCATGGCCTCGGTGAGCCTGCGCCTCACCAACACCTACGGCCCGCGCATGGAGCTGGCCAACGACAAGAAGGGATTCGCGGGGATCTTCATCCGCAAGGCACTGGCCGGCGAAACCATCCGCTTGTACGGCACTGGCGAGCAACGACGCGACTTCAATCACGTAGACGACGTGGTGGAGGCCCTGCTGATCGCCGGCGAGAACGAAGCCGTCCACGGGGATGTCTTCAACCTGGGCCACCCCGAGCCCCGCAGCCTGCTGGCGTTCGTGGAGACCCTGCGGGAGTTCGCCGATTTCGAGGTGGAGAACGTGCCGTTCCCGGCCGAGGCAAAGGCCATCGACATTGGCGACTACTACGGCGACTTCTCGAAATTTCGCGAGGCCACCGGCTGGTCGCCCCGGGTCGATCTGCGCGCCGGCCTGGAGCAGACCCTGGACCATTACCGGAAGCTGGGCGACGAGGCGGAGTAGCCGGCGTGGTGGACTACTTCGACTACCGCCCCGGCCTGCTCCGCCACCGGGACGAGATCGACCGGGCGATCGCCCGCGTTCTGGATTCCGGCCAGCTGGTGCTGGGCCCGGAAGGGGCGGCCTTCGAACGCGAGTTCGCCGAGTACGTGGGCTCCCCCCACGCGGTGGGCGTGGGCTCGGGCACCGATGCCCTGGTGCTGGCCCTGCGCGCCCTCGGGATCGGCCCCGGCGACGAGGTGATCACCGTGGCCAACGCCGGCGTGCCGCCGGTGGCCGCCATCCGCGCCACCGGTGCCATACCGCGCTTCGTGGACGTGCGGGCCGACAGCCGTGTCATGGACCCTGACCTGCTGGGCGCGGCGATCACGGGGCGCACGCGCGCGATCCTGCCCGTCCACCTGTATGGACAGCCGGCCGACCTGGATGCAATCTCACGCTGCGCCTCGGATGGCGGCCTGCACCTGCTGGAGGACTGCGCCCAGGCCCACGGGGCCCTCTACCGGGGTGCGCACGTGGGGGGCACGGGCAGCTTCGGCTGCTTCTCGTTCTACCCCACCAAGAACCTGGGGGCCCTGGGCGACGGGGGCATGGCCGTGACCGGAGACGCAGCCCGGGCGGAACAGCTGGGGATGTTGCGGATGTACGGCTATCGCGGCGATCGCCACGCCCACTGCGAGGGCTTGATGAGCCGCCTCGATGAGCTGCAGGCGGCCGTGCTGCGGGTGGGGCTGCGCCACCTGGACGAGTCGCTGGCGGCCCGCCGCGCCCTGGCCCGCCAATACCGGGAGGGCCTGGTCGGCTGCGGTTATGCCCTGCCCCACGAGATCGAGGGCACGACCCATGCCTACCACGTGTTCGTCATCGAGGCGCCGGAGCGGACACGGGTGACCGATGCCCTGAAACGAGCCGGCATCGGATTCGCCATCCACTACCCGGAGCCGGTGCACCAGATGGAGGCCTACGGCTTCCTGGGCTACGGCGAGGGCGACCTGCCCGTGAGCGAGGCCAGCGCGAGTCGGGTGCTGTCGCTCCCCCTGTACCCGGGCCTCGCGGCCGAAGACGTGGATCGGGTGATCGAGGTGCTGCGCTCCGCGGCCTGATTCGCGAGGCTCGTGCCGACATGAATCGCGGTGAGTACGAGGTCATGGCGCGGGTCGAGGCGCACCACTGGTGGTATTGCGGCCTGCGCGACCTGCTGGCCCGTTGTCTGCGCCACCCGGACCTGGCGCTTCCCGCCGAACCCCGGATCCTGGACGCCGGCTGCGGCACCGGGGGCAACCTGAGCTTCCTCCACGATCTGCTGCAGCCGTCCTACCTGGGCGGCTTCGACCTGTCGCCGGACGCGCTCGAACACGCCCGCCGCAAGGGGTCCGGCGCCGATGTCTACGCGAGCGACGTATGCGACCCGATCGTGCACGTGGACGAGCTCGACCTGGTGGTGAGCCTGGACGTGATCTACATCCCCGGGGCGGCACGCGCCCGAGAGGGTCTGCGCCACCTGGTGTCGTGCCTGCGCCCGGGCGGATTGTTCGTCCTGAACCTTCCCGCCTTCGACTGGCTCTACAGCGAGCACGACGTGGCCGTGCACACCCAGGAGCGTTTCACGACGGCGGGCGTGCGCGAGCTGCTGGAGGGGCTGGAGCTTTCGGTGGCGCGACTCAGCTACCGGGTCTGCGCCCTGTTTCCGGCCGTGCTGCTGGCACGCCTGCCCCAGAAGTTGCGCACCACTCCGGATGCGAGCCGGGCTCGTTCGGACCTGCACCAGATTCCGGGCCCGTTCCTGAACCGTCTTCTCGCGGGCGTGCTGGCCGCCGAGAACCGGGTCCTCGCCCGGGGAGTGTCGCTCCCATTCGGCAGCTCGGTCTTCGCCATCGGAAGGAAGCCCGCCCCGTGACGGCCTCGGTCGGTCGACGCGCGGGACTACTCGCCCTCACTGTGGCGGCAGGCCTCGCGCTCTCGCTTGGGCTGGCGGAGGCGGTGGCCCGGGTCGCCGGCTTCGAGCCCTATCGCACGCCGGACGTTCGGATCCGGGTCGAGCCGGACGGCGTCTACCAGTCGGGGGATCCAGTCCTGGGCTACCGGCACCTACCGGGCGCCCACCGCATCACGTTCGGGAACGGGGTCTCCTGGACAGCGACCCACCGGCCCGACACGCTGCGCATCACGCGCCCACCGGAGGCGGCGGATGCGGGCGACCCACCCGAGATCTGGATCTTCGGCTGCTCGTTCGTGCACGGCTGGGGGCTCGATGACGAGGACACCTTTCCGTGGCAGCTGCAAGAGCGGCTCCCGAGGCTGCGGGTTCGCAACTTCGGCGTGGGCGGCTACGGCACACTGCAGTCGCTGCTGCAATTCCGCGAGGCCCTGGCCAGGCGACCGCGACCCGCCGTGGCGGTGCTGGCCTACGCGGGTTTCCACGACGAGCGCAACACGCGCCTGAGGCGCTGGCGCAAGGCCACGTTCGCCTATAACCGCTTTGGCACCACGGCCCAGCCGTTCGCCCGGCTGCGGAGGGACGGCGAGTTGAGGTACGGATTCGACGACGGAAGCTACCGCGACATGGCCCTGCTCCGGCACTCGGCGTTCATGACGTTGCTGGACGAGGCATGGAGCGGTCTGGAGGATCGCCTCTACGAGAGCCACCGGGTCTCGGAGATCCTGGTGGACGAGTTTTCGCGCACCGCCGCGGAACACGACGTCGCCTTCGTATTGGCCGGCATCTCTCGAGAGGCCGGCACGCGCGCCATGCTTCGGCACAGCGAGGAAAGCCACGTGGCCGCCGTCGACATCTCCCTGGACCTGCACGAGCGCGGCCTCTCGATCGCCTGGGACGGACACCCCAGCGCCGTCGCCACCGAGCGCTACGCCCGCAAGATCGCCCGATACCTCAAAGCCCAGGGCCTGATCCCACCGTAGAGAGCCGTGCTCACGGACCCGCTCAGGGAACCAGATACTCATCCTTGGGGTAGAGGTCCGTATTGACGTCGCTGATGTGGCCGCGGTCGGCGTCCGGGGGAAGGTACCGCCAGGAACGGCGCATGAGGCCGGCCAGCAGGCGCACCGACTCGATTCCGGCTCTACCGTAATAGCGGCGCGCAGCGTCACTGCTGGCGCGTGCCCGCACCGCCTTTCGATCGAATTCGATGGGCTCGTTGCTCCCCACGGCCAGGCTCCCGGCCACCCACACATGGGGGAACACCTTCATGAAGGTGGCGCCCGTCCGCTCGGTGGGAACCCACGTCACCGCGATGCCCCCGGGCTTGAGGCGGTCGCGGACCAGTTGGAAGAACTCCTCCGAGTACAGGTAGCCGGCGTAGGCACTGGTGGGGCGCAGGGCGTCGGCCTCGATCACGTCGAACTTGCGATCGCTGCGCAAAAGCCCCGCGCGCCCGTCCGTGAAGCGGTAGTCGATGCGTTCGTCTTCGAGAATCGAGGTGAGTCCGCCGTAGCGCGAACGCTCGTTGAGCCGCTCCAGGGTCTCGAGCTGCGGCTCGATGATTTCGAAGCACACGATCGACTCCGTTTCCTCGCGTCCGGCGATGGCGAATAGCGTGTCACCGGAGCCGAGCCCGATCAGCGCCACATCGCGGGGGTTCGGATGCAGAAAGACGGGAAGGCTCCCCAGGTTGGTGTGGATGCCGCCGTAGGGCACCTGGCCCTGGCCACGTCCGTTGGCGAACAACGAGGCCCGGGCGAATCCGCCCCGGTCGGCCCACAGCAACGACACGCCAGAGCCGTCCTCCGCCACCAGGATGTCCTCGACCGGCTTGCCGTGAAGCGCCGCCCACAGGCGATCGCGTCCGGGCAACGCCACGATGAGCGCCAACACCGGAACCGCCACGGCGACCGCAGCGGCGACCCGCACTTTGAGCCCGGAACTCCGGGTCGCCAGGGTTGCGAAGCCCAGCCCGAAGGCCCCCCCCAGCCCCACCAGGATCTGCAGGGTGGCGGGGGTTCCCAGCTGATCCAGCAGCAGCCAACCGACGCCAATGGCGCCCAGCATGGAGCCGGCGATGTTGGCGGTCTGGAGCCAGCCCACGCGGCGGCCCAGGAAGGCCGCGTCGGTCTGCACCACCCTCTGCAGGTAGGGGAAGCAGAGACCCATCAGGAAGGTGGGCGGCCCCACCAGGAACAGGGGCAGCCACCCGTAGAGCAGGGCCATCTCCGGCGGCGCGGACCCACCGGCGAACAGCGGCTCCAGGTCGATCGGATCGTACTGCGACAGGTGGGCGCCCAGGCTCTCCAGCACGCCGTCCATGCCGAGAGCCACCACCAGTCCGGCGATCGAAGCTCCCGCGTAGATCCCGATGCCCGCCTGGAAGGCGAAGAAGCTGCGAGCGGGGTGCGCGGCTCGGCGCGCGAGCGCCACACCCCACAAGCTGCCCAGGGCCAGGCCCGCCAGGTAGATCGCCAAAAGGGTTCCGAACGTGAAGGCCGTCGCCTTGATCATCACCCCGAGCAGGCGGAACCACACGATCTCGAGGGAAAGCGCCACGAACCCGGACACGGCGTAGACCCCGAGCCAGGCCGGGAACGGCAGCAGCGATGGCGGCCGGGCGCCGGAAGCCTTCGCGGGGCCAGGTGCCGCGCCGCCCTCCAGGCGCCCCAGGGCCGGCGCCATCGCGAACGCCCCCAACGCGCACACGGCGTTCAGGAGCGCTCCCAGCCGCAAGCTCCCGTCGAAGCCCAGGTGCCGCACCGCGAACCAGGCCGTGAAGAATGCGCCAAACGCGGCGCCCAGCGTGTTCCACCCGTAGAGCACCCCCACCCGCGTCGACGCCGTCTCCACGTCGTGGGTAACGGCCGCGGCCAGCAGCGGGAGCGACAGCCCCATGAAGAACGTGGGCCAGAACAGCGCCGCGAAAAGCACCAGCGCCAGCGACACGGGCGACTCGCCCAGGGCCGGGAGTCGGCCGTACAGCACGTCGTAATACAGCCACTTGCTCACCAGGGCGAAGCCGGCCACCGCAGCCTCCGCAGCGCCGAAAAGGAGCAGGCGCCGCGCCGGCGCGACGCGATCCGCGATCTGTCCCCCCGCCAGGTTGCCCAGGCCCAGTCCCGCCATGAAGGCCGACACGATCAGCGTTACCGAGAACACGTCCACGCCCGAGAACAGGGCGAGAAGGCGCTGCCACACCACCTGGTACAGAAGCGCTGCGAAGCCCGATACGAAGAAGAGCCCCGTGACGGCGACGCGCACGCCCACGCCGTTGTCGAACCGCGACCGCATCAGGGCTCGGACGTTCCGGGGCTGGCGAAGGGATCCAGATCCAAGGTCAGATCGTAGCGCCGGGGGATGCGCTGCTTCGAACCCGTGAGAGTCAGGTTGCGGCGGTTGATCACCAGCGAGCGGTTGGCCAGGTCGCTGGCGGTGAAGGGCTTCTTCAAGGCCGAAAGCAGACCCCAGCCGAAGTAGAACGGCGGCTGGGTGAGTTGGCGGACGTTGTCGATGCGCAGCACGCTGCCCGAGGGCAGGTCGGCAGTCTCCCGCTCGATGCGATGCCGCACCTCTTCGACCACGCCGCTGGCCCGGTCGTAGAGTCGGGCCCGGGCGATCGTCGCCGGCAGGAACGCCACCGCCGCCACGGCCGCAAGCGCCAGCGCGCCACCCCGCTGCCACCCGCGCGGGACGCGCGCAGTTCGCGACATGACATCCAGGAGCGAGATCGCGAACAACACGAGTCCGATCAACGCGACGACGTGGTGGCGACTGGAGAAGTAGACACCGTAGACCAGCAGCGTCGAAGCCAGGTACCACACGGGCCCGGTGAACAACAGGGCCACGGCGTCATCCCGCGTCAGCCGCCGGCGATGTCGAAACGTGAAAACGCTGCCCGCGACCGCCAGCCCGCACACGCCGGCGAGCAGCCACCCGACGCCCCACTCCTTGAACATCAACTCCCGGTAGAGCGACTCGAAGAGCCGTGCGTGAAAGGCGAAGAAGGCGCTGGGTGAGTCGAACGACGTGGGATCGCCGCCCCCGCCCACGAAATTCCCGAACGCAATCCAGCGCAGCCCCATGTACACCCCCAATAGCGCGACTACCGGTGCGTAGAAGCGCGCCCGGGCCAGCCACGCCCGGGAGCGCTCGCGCCGGATCACAGCTTCGACGGCGTCGTACCCCAGCGCAATCGCCAGGAACGCGAGGCTCGCCTCCTTGGTCATCACCGACAAGGCGAACAGGGGATGGAACGGCCAGCTCCGGCCCGCGTCGCGCCGGTGTCGGAGGAACACGATCTCGGCCCAGAGGCCGAAGAAGACAGCCACCAGCTCCTCGCGCGCCGTCAGGAAGGGCACTACGTCCGCGTAGACGGGATGCACGGCCACGCAGAAGGCGCCCAGGGCTGCCCAGTGCTCGCGCCCGGGCAGCAGCAGGTTCAGCAGGAGGAACACGAGCCACACATTACCGGCAAAGAACAGGGTCGAGGTCCAGTGGAAGCCCCGGGAATCGATCCCCCAGAGCAGCCGGTCGAGCTTCAGGAGCCAGATCTTGACCGGCCGCAGGTACCCGCGCCCCCGCTCCGGGTCGACGCCCGCGTCCTTCCAGACATCGCCGCTCTCGTTGCTGTAGAGCAGCGCCAGGAAATAGCCCGGGGGCTGCCCCTCGAAGGACACGATCAGATCGAAGTCGTCGCCCAGGAAATAATCGTCCAGGTTGATCGCGTACACCGCGAACGACACACAGAAGATCACGGCACCGGCGAGAACGGCCTTCATCAGGGTTGGGGTCTCGGAAATTCGGGTTTCGAAGTGAGGGGGGGGCGCGTGGGGCGGGTCGGATCGGACAGCCACCGGGCCCGCGGTTGTCGTATGCTAGCTCGCTCCGCGCCCTCCGGCTTCGCCCCGTGGCGCCGAGGCGCGCATCGAGGAGGCGGGTGGCCGACGAGCCCTACATCGTATTCGGGAGTCCCTGCATCGGCGACGACGAGGTCCGCGCCGTGGAGGAGACCCTTCGGTCGTGCTGGATCGGCACGGGGCCCCGGGTTCAGGAGTTCGAGGCCGAGATCGAGCGCTACACGGGCGCCCGGCACGCGGTGGCCGTGGGCTCCTGCACGGCGGCCCTCCACCTGGCCATGCTGGCCAACCGCCTGGGCCCCGGCGACGAGGTGAT
>JAQBHB010000016.1:0-18975 GCA_032128115.1 Deltaproteobacteria bacterium
GGCCACGCCCGCCAAGTCGCGTCGGCCGCTCGACGACGTTTACCCGCGGCCGGTACTGGCGGATGAAGTCCATGTCGACCGTCGTGAAACGGCGTACGCGGGCGCCGAGATTGCGCGCGAGTGAAAGTGCCTTGAGGAAGACCTCGGGCAGGATCACGGCCGACCCCACGTTGAAGATCACGCCGCCCTCCAGGGTGGCCACCAGCCCCGCCAGCGTCTCGAAGTCGCGAAAGCTGGTGGCACCCAGGGCCGCGCCGTCGGCCTCCGGGTGCATGTGGTGGATGTCTGTGCCGATGGCAACGTGCACGGTGACGGGCACCTGCAGGCGCACCGCGGTGGCCAGGATCGAACGACCCGCGTGGGGGTAGGCGCCCTCCAGGATCTCGCGACCCACGGCCTCGCCCATGCCCTGGTCGCGCGTCGCTCCCTTCCCGATGGCCCGGTTGAGGCGCTCGCCGGTCTCGCCCGCCATGCCGAACGTGCCGTCGTCCAGCGACGTCTCCACGTCCTCGCTGGTGCGCCCCATGTGGGCGAGCTCGAGATCGTGGACACAGCCGGCGCCGTTCATCATGAGCCCGCTCACCAGACCGCGCTCCATCAGGTCCACCACCACCGGCGCCAGGCCCACCTTGATCACGTGGGCACCCAGGCCCCAGAGAATCGTGCGCTTTCCGGCATGGGCGTCCGCCGTCGCCTGGATGGCAACCCGAAGCTCCGCGGCTCCCAGCAGCGAGGGCAGGCTCGCCAGGAACTGGGCAAACGACGATCCAGAAGGCAGCGGGCGGGCCTCGTCGTCGAGGCGCATCTTGCTTGGCCGCTCCTGGGCGCTCCGCGTGCGCACCTTCGTGCGGTCGATCCGGGGAGGTCCGGGGCTCACAAGGCTCGACTCCTGGTTCGGCCCCCCTTGGCGCCAGGGGGCTCATCCCGAAAAAACCCAGTCAAAACAACTGGATCCAGAAAGAGGCGGCAGATCCGAAGCTGCTGGGGCGCACGCCGGACCCGCAGCGATGATACCCTGAGCGGCGTCCGGCATCTCAGTCGGACACGCCCGAAGCCAGCCGCGGTCCGCGTGGGCCGCCAGGAGAATGATGACATGTCCGAGGTTGTCGAGGTCAGCGATCAGACCTTCGAGGCGGAGGTCCTGCAGTCGGACAAGCCCGCCATCATCGATTTCTGGGCCGAGTGGTGCGCCCCGTGCCGCGCCATCGCGCCGATCATCCAGGAACTGGCGGCGCAGTACGGTGACCAGGTGAAGATCGTCAAGATGGACATCGACTCCAATCCGGGTACCCCCGGGCAGTACGGCGTGCGCGCAATTCCCACGGTGCTCGCCTTCAAGAACGGCCAGGTCGCCCAGCAGCTCCAGGGCGCCCGCCCCAAGGCCGATTTCGAAGAGATGGTGAAGAACCTGCTCAGCTAGGGACCGGGGGTTCGAAAAAGCGAACGGGCCAGCGGCGCTTCACCGCTTCGCGGTACAGCAGCGGGTCGGGATTCGCCGCGATCGGGTGACCGACGATGTCGAGAAGCGGCAGGTCGGTGATCGAGTCGGTGTAGAAGTAGCTGCGGGACAGATCGATCGCGTGCTCTTCGATGAACTGCTGGAGCCAGTAGATCTTTCCCTCTTCGAAGCAGATCGGTTCCACCACACGACCCGTGAAGCGCCCCTCCTCCACCTCGAGTCTCGTGTAGAGGAAGTGGCCGATCCCGAGACGCCGAGCCAGTGGCCGCACCACGAACTTGGTGGCGCCGGAGACGATGGCCACCACGTGGCCCGCCGACTCGTGCTCCCGCACCAGCTTCTCGGCCTCCGGGTAGATGGTCTGGACCACCGTCTCCTCGAACCACTCGTTCGCCTGCGCTTCCAGCTCGGCTTCACTCTGCCCTCGGAACTGCAGCATCATGTTCTTGGTCCAGTTGCGGAGGTCGAGCATCCCAAGCTTGTACTGCAGGTAGGCGCCGAATCCCTTGAGCAGGTCCACGCCGCTGATCTCGCCGCGCTGGTAGCGGTAGCGCATGTACAGGCTTGCCGAGTTCTCGGCGATCAGCGTCTTGTCCATGTCGAAAAAGGCGCCGACTCGGGGCTCGTGCCGGGTGATCGCGGATACTGCCATGGGGGCAGAGTAACGCTCAGAAGACGTAGCGGCGCATGGAGACGTTGAGCAGCAGTCCCAGGGCGATCAGCGTCGAAACCAGGGCGGACCCGCCATAGGAGAAGAGCGGCAGGGGAACGCCGATCACCGGCGCGAGCCCCAGCACCATCGCGATGTTCAGGGCCGCTGGCCAGAAGAGCGCCCCCACCACCCCAACGGCGACCAGCGCCCCGAAGCTGTCCTTGCTGTTGCGCGCGACGACCAGGCCCCACAGCAGCAGGGTCATATACAGGGTCAGGACCGCCGTGCTTCCCACAAAGCCCCATTCCTCGGCGAGGACCGAGAAGGCGAAGTCGGTGCGCGCGGTGGGCAGGAATCGCATCTGGGTCTGGCTGCCCTCGCGAAAGCCCGCTCCCAGCAGGCCCCCCGAGCCCACGGCAATGCGCGACTGCTCGCCCTGGTAGCCCGAGGCCAGGGGATCCCGGCCCGGGTCGACCACGTCGAGGATGCGATCCCGCTGGTACGACTGCAGCCCGAACATCCAGAGGGTGGCCAGGCCCGCCAGGGCCAGGGCTGCCACGCCGAGCCACGCACGCCACGGAATCCGCACGAAGACGAGGTACGTGGACGCCACCAACAGCGTGAGGAGCGCGACCCCCATGTCGCGAGCGGCCACAATCAGGCCCACCGGCATGAGGACGATCAGGGCGGGACGCACGAGGTCACGCAGACGCCGGATCTCACTGGGGGGATTGCGCTGGAAATGGCGGGCAAGCACCAGGATCAGGGGAATGCGGGCGATCTCGGCCGGCTGCACCCGACCGCCGAACAACCAGCTCTGGCTTCCGCGCGTGACCGGCGCCACCACCAGCGTGAGCGCCAGCAGCAGCAGCGACGCCACGAACAAAGGCACCGCCAGACGTTCGTAGCGGCGGTAGTCGATGCCCACCACCACCAGCATCGCGACGCCGCCGACTCCCAGGGACATCAACTGTCGGCGCAACTCGTCCGAGAGACCCTCGGCTCCAGTTCCCGCGTGGGTGGCCGACATCAGGTTCACCAGGCCGATGGCGACCAGCAGCGACACCAGCCCCAGGAGCATCCAATCGAAGTTCTGGAAGCTGCGGCGGTCAATGCCCAGCAACGGGAACCTCTTCCGGAGTCCGGGCCGGGAGGACCGACGCCACCACCGCGTCGGCCGCGTCGCGCATTTCGCGCTTCTCGAAATAGCGGGCCAACACGCGTTGCACGATGGGAGCGGCCGCAGAGCCTCCATGGCCGCCGTGCTCCACCAGGGCTACCACCACGATCTCCGGCGCCTCCGCGGGCGCGTAAGCGACGAACCAGGCGTGGTCGCGGTGACGCATGGGAATGTCATCGTCTTCGATACCCTCGGTGACCCGGATGTGCACCACCTGGGCTGTCCCCGTCTTCCCCGCCACACGCACCCCAGGCAGCCGCGACTGGCCACCGGTTCCGTGGCGCTCCGAAACGGCACCCTCCAGGCCGTCGCGGATCAGGGTCAGGTTCTCGGGCGAGACGGGCAACCGACCCTCGACGGCTGGCTTTTCGTCCGTCGGCGCGCCTTCCAGAAGGATGCGAGGGCGCACGATCTGACCGCCGTTGGCGATCGCCGCGTACGCCACAGCGATCTGGAGGGGAGTCGCCAGGTTGAAACCCTGACCGATCGACAGCGACACGGTCTCGCCGCGCTGCCAGGGCTCCTTGACGCGTTGCAGCTTCCAGGCGCTGGTGGGCACGAGTCCCTCCCGCTCCTGGCCCAGCGCGATGCCGGTGCGCCGGCCCAGGTGGAAACCCTGGGCGTAGCGGGCCAGACGGTCGACTCCCAGTTCGAGCCCCGCCTGATAGAAGTAGGTGTCGCACGACTCCACCAGGGCCCGGTGCAGGTCCACGGCCCCATGGCCCCCGCGCTTCCAGCATCGATAGGTCCGGCGTCCCAGGTGGAAGTAACCGGGGCAGAAGACCTTCTTCTCGGAGTCGATCACCCCCTCCTCCAGCGCAGCGGCGGCGGTGACCACCTTGTACGTGGAGCCCGGCGGGTACTGGCCCGAGATGGCCCGGTTCTGGAGGGGCTGCCAGTCGTCGGAGGTGAGTTTCCGCCACGTCTGCGCGTCGATTCCCCCGGCGAAATCGTTGGGGTCGAAGGCGGGCCGCGACACCAGGGCCAGCACGTCGCCGTTGCGGGGATCGAGCGCCACCAGGGCGCCCCGCTTCGCGGGTTCGTCCGGCGCGGGCGGAGCGAAACCCGCCTCGGCCACGCGCTGCAGGTCCAGATCCAGCGTCAGGATCACGTCGCCGCCGGGAACCGGCTCCACCTCGTCCAGCACCTCGCGCACCCGGCCCGAGACATCGACCACCTGGTTGCGCCCGCCGGCGCGCCCCCGAAGCCGGGCCTGGTACAGGCTCTCGATTCCCGCCTGTCCGATCACGTCGCCCACGCCGTAACCGGCAAAGCGGGGCTTGCGCAGCGCCTCCCCGTCGATCTCGCCCAGGTAGCCCATCAGGTGAGCGGCCAGATCTCCTTCCACGTAGTGACGCCGTGGCTGCACCTGGGTGACCACGCCTGGCAGGGCGTACAGGTGCGACTCGGCGCTGGCCCAGCGGTCGTACGGGAGATCGCGCCCGAGATCCACGGGGGTAAATCGCCTGCGCCCCGTGGGCGCGCCGACTCGCGTTCGAAGCAAATCCGCGTCCTGGTCCAGC
This sequence comes from Deltaproteobacteria bacterium, assembly GCA_032128115.1. Classification (GTDB taxonomy): domain Bacteria; phylum Myxococcota_A; class UBA9160; order UBA9160; family SMWR01; genus JAQBHB01. Next base: position 4,815 of record JAQBHB010000016.1, read on the forward strand.
AGCATGCCCAGGGCCGCGTACGTGATGTCCGGGCTGCGCAGATCGTGGGGGATCACCTGGAGCCCGAAGGCCGGCCGCGTGGTGGCGAGCACACGACCCTCGCGGTCGTAGACGTTTCCGCGCGGCGCTTCCAGCCGAACCGTGCGAACGGAATTGCGCAGGGAACGATCGCGCAGCTCGTCAGCCATGAGAACCTGGAGTTGGAACAGACGCACGGCGAACACGAGGAAGACGAGCAACATGCACGCCCCCAACAGGGGCAGGCGGCGCTCGACACCCGCGTCCTGTCCCTGGCCGAGCCGCCGGTTGCGCCCACCGTCGTCGCGCATCACGAGCGGTAGCTCCGGGCCTCGAGTCGCAGCAGGTGGCGACCGCGATCGTCCTCGCCCGCAAAGGCCAGGATGACTTCGCAGCCGCCCGCCACCAGGGGACCAAAGATCGCGTTGACGAACGCATGCAGCAGCAGGGTGCCCAGCGGCGGAACCCCGAAGCCCGCCTCCGGCGAGAAGAAGGCCGTGAGGGCCGCCACGCCCAGGGCGTTGACCAGCGTCAGGAAGCCCACGAAGACGGCCTGGGGCAGCGCCCCGCGCAGGTTCAGCTGGCGGCTGCACAGGCGCGCCGCACCGAAGGCCAGCACCCGCAGCAGGGCGTGGAGGCCCAGCAGCGAGCCCGAGAAGAGGTCGGCCAGGTAGCCGAGCCCCGAAGCCAGCAACAGTCCGGTGCCGGTGCTGCGCAGGCGCGTGCCCAGAGCCACCACCAGCAGGAAGCTCAGATCGGGTGTCAGCGCGGCCGGGATCAGCGAGGCCAGGACGCCCTGCAGCAGGATTGCGAACATTCCCACCCCGAGCAGGGCGACGGCGGGCTTCACGGCGTGGGCTCTGCTGCTGCCGCGCCCCGCGTCGCCGCCAAACCCGATTCGGTGTTCGTCGGCTCAGCGTCCGGGCCGGCACCGCTGTAGAGCAGTTCCATGGTGGGGCCCCGCCGGAGCATCACGAACACCTGTTCCAGGCGACCGAAGTCAACGGCCGGGGCCAGCGTGGCGGTCTGAAGCAGGCGCGAGCCCGGATCCGACACCCGGGTGATCTCTCCCACGCGCAGCCCCTTGGGATAGACACCGCCCAGCCCCGAAGTGATCACCACGTCTCCCACCTGGACGTCGCCGCCGCGCGCCACGAACTCGAACGCCAGCTCGTCGCCGCCGCGGCCGCGCACCATACCCCGGGCGCGGCTGCGCTGGATGGTGCCGTCCACCGCGCTCTGCCGGTCCAGGAGCAGCATGGTCTGGGAGGCTCGACGGGAAGCCGCCGTCACCAGTCCCACCAGGCCCTGCTCGGAGATCACCGGCATCCCCGCGCGCACGCCGTCGCCGTGACCCCGATCGAACATCACGGAGCGGAACCAGGGCGACACGCCGCCGCCCACCAACTCCGCCGGAAGCATGGGAATCTCGAAGTCATCGCGCATGTCGGCGATGCGCTCCAGTCGCCCGCTGGCCACCAGGGCCTCGCGCAGCTGGAGGTTGTCCTCTTCCAGATGCCAGACCTGCTCGCGCAGGCTCGCGTTCTCCTGGCGCACGTCCAGCAGATCGACATAGTCGCGCCAGGCGTCCCGCACCACATCCACGGGCACGGCCATGGTCTTCTGAACGGGAACCGCAACGTCCATGACCGCCCCGGCTCCCCAGGGCAGTGAGCTTGCGCCGCTGATCAGGGCCCGGCGATTCGAGACCATGCTGATCAGGGCGATCAGCAGCAGCCCCGCGACCCCCAGGGCCATCCGCGCGCTGCGCCCCAGGGGGTTCATGATTTTGCCTTCATACGGATGCGACCTGGCTCCGGGGGGCAACCTCGGATCCGCGCCTGCGACGGTCTGAGCGAGCCCGCCAACCCTCGGGGGCCGTATCGGCCCGAAGACGCTAGTTCCGGATCGCGATGTCCTTCAGGAGCGAGAGGTCGTCCAGGGTACGGCCGGTTCCGAGGACCACGGCCGTCAGGGGCTCCTCGGCCAACATCACCGGAAGCCCCGTCGTCTCTCGCAGGAGCACGTCCAGGTTCCGGAGCATCGACCCGCCGCCCACCAGGACGATCCCCTTGTCGACGATGTCTGCCGCCAGCTCGGGCGGGGTCCGCTCCAGAGCGATCTTGACGCTCTCCACCACCGCGTTCACCGGCTCCGACAATGCCTCGCGCACTTCTTCGGACTTGATCTCCAGGATCTTCGGCACGCCTGCCACCAGATCCCGTCCCTTGATCTCTACGGACTCCGCTGTATCGACCGGGTAGGCCGTGCCCACGTTCACCTTCACGAACTCGGCCGTGCGCTCCCCGATCAGCAGGTTGTACTTGCGCTTGACGTAATTGATGATCGCTTCGTCCATCTTGTCGCCGCCCACGCGCGTCGAGTTCGCATAGACGATTCCCGAAAGCGAGATGACGGCAACCTCTGTGGTGCCACCGCCGATGTCGACGATCATGTTCCCCGACGGCTCGGTAACGGGCAGGCCCGCTCCGATGGCGGCGGCCATGGGCTCGTCGATCAGGTAGACCTCGCGGGCTCCCGCCGACATGGCCGACTCGCGTACGGCGCGCTTCTCGACCTCGGTGATTCCAGACGGCACCGCGATCACGATCCGCGGCCGCACCATGCGCTTGCGATCGTGAACGCGCGCGATGAAGTAGCGGAGCATCGCCTCGGTGATCTCGAAATCGGCGATGACGCCTTCCTTCATGGGACGGATGGCGACGATGTTGCCGGGTGTGCGACCGAGCATCTTCTTGGCTTCCATGCCCACGGCGCGCACGCGATTGACGCCTGAGGCATCCCGAACCACGGCCACGACACTGGGCTCGGACACCACGATGCCCTTGCCCTTGGCATAGACCAGGGTATTGGCGGTGCCGAGATCGATCGCGAGATCGTTGGAGAACCAACCGAGGATCGGGTCGAGGATCAAAGCGATCTCCCGCCGGGCCCCACCCCAGCGGCCCAGCCGGAGGCAGGAAACCCGTGTAAGATACCGATCTGGAAGGGCGTCCGGGCCGGTCCCCCCCGTGAGCGGATCGTAACAACGGACCCTCCCGGCATCAAGCCAACCCCCGCTACGACTTGCTGGTACGAACTCGTGGCCGTAGTCTCGGCCGGTCTCGACGCCTTCATCGACCCGCCGAAGGTGACCTCGGAAACGCCCAAGGAGGCTCGTTCATGCTCGATGTCATCAGACGCGGCCAGCGCTGGGTCACCGGACTGTTCGTGGTCGGAATCGGCGGTGCCATGGTCTTCTTCATCGGGCTGGGAGGGCCCCTGCAGGGGGGAAACAGCGACACCATCGTGCGGGTGGGGCCCCACCAGTTCGGCTCCGTGGAGTTCAATCGCGAGCGGATCCAGCGCGAGCAGCTGTACCGCAACGCCCTGGGCGACGGATTCGATGCCGACGCGCTGCAGAAAACCCTGGACGAGACCACGGTTCGCGCCCTGGTGGACCGGGCCCTGCTGGCTCTGGAGGCCGAGAGGCTCGGGATCAGCGTCTCCCAGCAGGAGGTGGAGCGCTCGGTGTTGAACTGGGGCGCGTTTCGCAACTCCGAAGGTCGCTTCGACCCGGAGACCTTCGAGAACTGGGCCCAGTACGAGTATGGCACCCAGCGCAACTTCGTCGTCGACCAGCGCATGCGCCTGATGGCCACCAAGATGGCCCGCCTGCTGTTCACGAACGCCCGGGTATCCGACGGGGAAGCCCGCCAGGCCGTGGAGCGCCGCCTCGAGGAGGTGAAGATCGCCTTCGTGACCGTTGTGCCCGGCGACCGCGCTGGGGGCGAGATCGAGGCCGAGGCCGTCGCCAGCCTGCTGGCTGAGCGCGAGACCGAGGTGCGGGCCCTGTACACCGAGCGCTCGGATCGCTACGACGTTCCCGAGCAGGTGCGGGCCCGGCACATCCTGCTGCGCCTGGATGCGAACGCTGATGACGAACTCGTGGAGACCACGCGCGCCCGTGCGGAAGACCTGGTGAAGAGCCTGCGGGAGGGCGCCGACTTCGCCGAGCTGGCAGCCGAGGTGAGCGACGATCCGGGCTCGCGCGAGAACGGCGGCGACCTGGGCGTCTTCGAGCGCGGACGCATGCTGCCGGCCTTCGAGAGCGCCGCCTTCAGCCTGGAGCCCGGAACCGTCGGCAATCCGGTGCGAAGCGATTTCGGGTACCACGTGATTCTCGTCGAGGAGCACAGGCAGGCCCAGCAGCAGAGCTACGAGTCGGTTCGAGAGGAGCTGGCCCGCGAGCTGCTGGTGACGGAATCGAACCAGGCGGCGAACCAGGAGCTGGCCGAGCGGCTGGCGACAGCGGTGCGCGGGGGGCACAGCCTGGAGGAGTCGGCGCGCGCGGCCGGGATGACTCTCGGGCGCACCGATTGGATCCGCCGCCGCCCGGACGGTTTCGTGCCCGGGCTGGGCGCAGCCCCGGATCTGCTGGCCACCGCCTTCAGTCTGGAGGCCGGGCAGAGCTCGGACCGGATCTTCCCCGTGGGCGACCGACTGGCCATGGTGCAGGTGCTGGAGACGAAGCGGCCCGAGCCCGAGGACGTGGACCCCATGGTGCCCACGGAGCGGGAGCAGCTGGTCGACCAGAAGCGAAACGCCCAGACCGAGGCCTGGATGGACACCCGGCGCGCAAAGCTCGACGGATCCGGCCAGCTCTACGTGAACCTGGAACTCGTCCGCTGAAACCAGATCGGTCGCTATGCGAATGCAGGCCGGCTGTGGCGGATGAGTTCCATGAATTCGGCCCGGGTCTTGGGGTCGGTCTTGAACTCGCCGTGGATCGAGCTGGTAATCGCCGACGAATTCTGTTGGGCCACGCCGCGCATCTTCATGCACAGGTGGACCGCCTCCACCACCACCGCCACACCCTTGGGCTGCAGCACGCTCTGAAGCGTGTCGGCCACCTGCTTGGTGAGCCTCTCCTGCACCTGGAGCCGACGGGCAAACATCTCCACCAGGCGCGAAATCTTCGATAGACCCACCACCTTGCCGCTGGGCACGTAGGCCACGTGGGCGCGGCCGAAGAACGGCAGCATGTGGTGCTCACACAGGCTGTAGAACTCGATGTCCTTCACGATCACCATCTCGTCGTAGCTCACCTCGAACATGGCGTCGTTGAGGATGGTGACCGGGTCCTGGGCGTAGCCCTGACAGAAGTAACGCAGGGCTTGGGCCACGCGTGCGGGGGTCTTCTGGAGACCGTCGCGCCCTGGGTCCTCGCCCAGCTCCTTCAGCATTGCCGTGACGAGCGGTTGGATCGGATCGTCGAGTCCGGTCGCGTCGTCCACGTCGCCGTATTCCAGGTCGTGAATGCGGGTCATTGTGCCTCTCCCATGTCTTCCCATTCGCCGGTGCTGAAGCTGTTTCGGTGCGTTTCGATGATGCGGACGCCCAGCACCCGCGCTGCGCTGCGCTCGGCGACTGCCTCTTCGAGCACAGCGTAGACCACACGGGCCAGGTTCTCCGCGGTCGGGATCTGCCGCTCGAAGATGGGATCCCGGTTGATCAACTGGTGCGAAAAGCGCTGGCGCACGCTGGCATCGAAGATCTCGTCAAGCAACTCGGGCGCGATGATCTGACCGGTGCGCTCGTCCTGGGGACCCGACACGGTCACCTCGACGCCGTAGTTGTGACCGTGTCCTGCTGGATTGGCGCACTTTCCGTAGATGCGCTCGTTCTCCTCCCGGGTGAAGTCCGGGTGCGCCAGCACATGGGCGGCCGGAAATCCGAAGCGTCGGGTCACGGCGATCACGAGATCTCCGGACTGGATCCCACCACGTCGACCCAGAGGTCGGCGTCCTGGCGCAGGCGCACTCGATCCAACAGGCCTGCGGGGAGCGCGTGCACCAACAGCCGGTGGATGCAACGGGCCAGGTTCTCCGGCGTCGGCGGCCTCTTCTCGAAGTACGGGGTGTCCGCATTGAGATCCCGGTGGTCGAAGCGGGCCATGATCTCCCGGTCCAGGATCGTCTGGAGGTCCTTCAGATCCAGGAGCATCCCGGTGACCGGATCCGGCTCGCCACGCAGGGTCACTTCCAGCCGGTAGTTGTGGCCGTGCTGACGGGCTCGGGCACCGAACAGGGCCCGGTTTTCGTCTTCCGACAGGTCGGGCTGGCAGTAGCGCAACGATGCAGAGAACTCGATCGCCCGGGTGATTCGGACCAACGCCACAACTCCCTGAAATTGAACGTAAACTAGGCGCCAGGGTAGCTGGCGGCGGCGGCGGAGGCTAGTAGCGCCGGAGCAGACCCCGGACCACGCCCTGAATCGCCACGTCGCCGGCGGGCACGTCGATCGGACTCATGCTGGAATTCGCGGGCTCGAGGCGCACCGTCTTTCCCCGGCGATAGAACTTCTTGAGCGTGGTTTCGCTGCCTCGCACCAGGGCCACCACGGTCTCGCCGTCCCGGGCCTCGGGGCGGCTCTCCACCACCACGAAGTCGCCATCGCAGATCTGGTCCTCGATCATGGAGTCGCCCCGGACCTGGAGGACGAAGCTCTGGCCCCGGTTCGGGACCAGGCTGCGGGGCACGTCGATGGTCTCGGCCACCTCCAGGGACTCGATGGGGACGCCGGCGGCCACCACGCCCAACAGGGGCAGCGAGGCCAGGCTCGAGCTGGGGGGCTCCAGGGGCTCCACGGATCGCGATCGATTCCAGGATTTGCGCAGGAAGCGCTTCTCCACCAGGTGCTGCACGTGCTTGTGGACCGTGGCCACCGAGGAGAGCTGGAAATGGACCCCGATCTCCTCCAGGCTCGGCGAGTAGCCCTTCTCAGCCACGAACTCCCGGATGAAGTCGTAGACCTCGCGCTGCCGTCTCGTGAGAGCCATGGCCGATCTCTCCTTTGTGGAAGGTTGTGGAAGGTCGTGAACCTTCGTGAAGGCTCGCGGGGCGCGAATTCGCCCTTTATTCGCCCAAAATGACGAAATCGAGGCGAAAGTCAAGGGCGGGGGCCCCGCCAGCGCGGCCCAGGCCATACCCGCTTGACCTGGGTCGGGTGGGTGCATACATTGCGCCGGTGATTGGCACTCGGGTGTTCCGACTGCCAAAACACCGACGGAGCCGGGAAGTGGGCCGTGAAGGCCTGCTGGACGGCACCCCGCCGAATTCAGAAACCAGGACCTACCCGCGCCGCACGGCGCGGCGTTTCGGAGGCATCTCATGAAGATCCGTCCGCTTCAGGACCGACTCATCGTCAAGCGAATCGACGAGGAGGAGACCACCAAGGGCGGCATCATCATTCCCGATACCGCCAAGGAGAAGCCCCAGGAGGGCAAGGTGATCGCGGTCGGCAAGGGAAAGGTGGCCGAGAACGGAGAGGTTCGGCCTCTCGATGTGAAGAAGGGTGATCGCATCCTGTTCAGCAAGTATGCGGGCACCGAAATCAATCTCGAAGGTAACGAACACCTGATCATCCGCGAGGACGACGTCCTCGGCATTTGCGAGTAGGGAGAATCAACACCATGGCTGCGAAGGAAATTCGATTCGACCAGGATGCACGGAGCAAGCTCCTCGCCGGCGTCAACACGCTGGCGAACGCCGTTCGCGTAACCCTCGGCCCGAAGGGGCGCAACGTCGTTCTGGAGAAGAGCTTCGGTTCGCCCACGGTCACCAAGGACGGCGTCACCGTCGCCAAGGAGATCGAGATCGAGGACCGGTTCGAGAACATGGGTGCTCAGATGGTGAAGGAGGTCGCCAGCAAGACCTCCGACAACGCGGGCGACGGCACCACGACCGCCACCGTGCTGGCTCAGGCGATCTTCCGAGAGGGGAGCAAGCTGGTGGTGGCCGGCATGAATCCGATGGAGCTCAAGCGCGGCATCGAGAAGGCCGTCGAGAGCATCACCGCCGAACTGGCCAAGATGTCCAAGCCCACGCGCGACTCCCAGGAGATCGCGCAGGTGGGAACCATCTCGGCCAACAACGACACGACCATCGGCCAGATCATCTCCGAAGCCATGGAGAAGGTCGGCCGCGAAGGCGTGATCACCGTGGAAGAGGCCAAGTCGATGGACACGGTGCTCGAGGTGGTCGAGGGCATGCAGTTCGACCGCGGCTACCTGTCGCCCTACTTCGTCACCGATCCGGAGCGGATGGAAGCGGTGATCGAAGAGCCCCTGATCCTCCTGCACGAAAAGAAGATCAGCAACATGAAGGACCTGCTGCCCCTGCTGGAGCAGGTGGCCCGCCAGGGCAAGCCGCTGGTGATCGTTGCCGAGGACATCGAGGGCGAGGCGCTGGCCACTCTCGTGGTGAACAAGCTGCGCGGCACCCTGAACGTGGCGGCCGTCAAAGCGCCCGGGTTCGGGGATCGTCGCAAGGCGATGATGCAGGACATGGCCATCCTCACCGGCGGTCAAGTGATCGCCGAGGAGCTGGGCCTCAAGCTCGAGAACGTCACCACCAAGGACCTGGGCAAGGCCAAGCGCATCGTGATCGACAAGGACAACACGACGATCATCGACGGTGCCGGCGCCAGGAAGGACATCGAGGGACGCTGCAACGAGATCCGCAAGCAGGTAGAGGAGACGACCTCGGACTACGACCGGGAGAAGCTCCAGGAACGGCTCGCGAAGCTCGTGGGCGGTGTGGCCGTGGTGAAGGTCGGTGCGGCAACCGAGACCGAGATGAAGGAGAAGAAGGCGCGGGTCGAGGACGCCCTCCACGCCACCCGGGCGGCCGTCGAAGAGGGCATCGTTCCGGGAGGCGGCGTGGCGCTGCTGCGCGCCCAGCGGGCTCTCGACGATTTGAAGGTCGAAAACCCGGAGCAGCGCGCCGGAATCAACATCGTGATTCGCGCCATCGAGGAGCCCCTGCGTCGCATCTCGGAGAACGCTGGGATCGACGGCTCCATCGTCGTGGACAAGGTGAAGAACGGCAAGGGCAACTTCGGCTTCAACGCCCAGACGGAGGTCTACGAAGACCTGATGAAGGCCGGTGTGATCGACCCCACCAAGGTGGTGCGCACCGCCCTCCAGAACGCGGCCAGCGTGGCCAGCCTGCTGCTCACCACCGAAGCGATGGTGGCCGAGCGGCCGGATGACAAGGACAGCGGCGGCGGCGGCGGCGGCATGCCCGGTGGCATGGGGGGCATGGGCGGGATGGGCATGTAGGGCCCAGCCACCAGAATTCCGGAAATGCGAAGGCCCCGGGCATCTGCCCCGGGGCCTTTCGTCATCGGGGAGCCCGGTCGGGCTGCTCGGGCTCCTAGCTGGACAGACGGCTGCGCGCCGCCTCGATATCGCTGTCCATCACCGTCTTGCGTTTATTCTGCTCGGCCGAAGCCTGCGCCTCGCGGGCCAGCCGCGCGATGTAGTCCTCGGTAGCCGCCACCGCCTGGGTCAGCGCCGACCCAGACACCCGCAGCCCGCCGCCGTGCTTGGTCAGAAGACGCTTCACCACCGCATTCGGAAGATCTGACATATCCACCCTCCATCAATTCCGGATCACCGCGAGTCCGGAGATGCGATGCTAGGAGCGCTCAGGATGCCCTGTCAACGCGTCAGGTGCCTTCCCTTCGGGAGTCAGGTGTCTTCCCTTGGGGAATCTGGAATCCCGCGGGGTAACCGGCGGGGTCGACGGGGAATGGGGAAACCTCTACAGGTACTGACCCAGGAACTCCGCCGTGGCCCGGGCCAGGGCCTCCCCATCGTAATCCACGGGAACCACGTGCCCAGACGCATCCAGGACGAGTAGCTCGCGTTTCTCGGAGCCCACCCGATCGCGAATCTCGTGGGCATCCCGGGGGTTGGCCGTCCGATCCAGGGCCCCGTGGGCCACCAGGATCGGGCACCGCACCCGACCCAGACGAGCGCGGACCCGACGCTGGAGCCGCACCAGCTCGTGCACGCTGTGCAGCGGCATCACGTCGTAGCTCGGGTGGCGCGCGCGAGCCGCACGGTCGCGCACATCCGAGCCCTCTCGCTTCACGAGGAACGGATGGAAGTGCTTCGCCAACGGCACCAGCCAGCGAACCGGACGCGGCAGGGAGAGAGGGGTGCCCACCACCACCACCGCATCCACGCGCCCCTCGGCGGCCATCATCAGCGACAGCAGCCCCCCCATGGAGAGCCCCACGGCAAAGACCCGGGTGTGATCGGCGCGGAGCGCCGCAAGGTGCGCGCGCGCCGCCTCGACCCATTGGTTCTGGGTCGAGCGGGCCAGATCTTCCGGGGTCTGGTTGTGGCCCGGCAAGGCCGGCCCCAGGGCACGCAGCCCGCGGGCGGCCAGCGCCTCGCCGAGCGGGCGCACTTCGTAGGGCGTGCCCGTCAGGCCGTGCAGGCACAGAGCGGCGGCCCCGTTGGCCGACCCACCCGCCAGGTCGAAGGCGGCCGGGTCGGCGCGCTCCCCCGTCTCAGAGGAGCTCACGGCCCGCTTCCTCGGCCGCCCGCACCACCTCGCGCAGGGGCGCCTGGTGCTTTCGCGCCGCGCGTTTGCAGTCGTCGTACTCGGCGCTCACCGATGCCCGCCCGTTGCCGTCCCGCACGAGCTTCACACCGATGCGCCCGAAGGCCGTTGCCACCACGCGGGAGGTCCGCTCCAGGATGAGACGGTCCGTCTCCTGGACGCGCACGCCCAGGGCTGTGGACTCGGCGAACAGGATACCGGCCAGTGCCATCCGGTCGGCGGGCCGTCCCAACACGCGAACCAGGATGCCGGGCCGGTTCTTCTTCATCTGCAGGGGCTGCAGCGAGACGTCCAGGGCGCCCACTTCGAAGAGGCGCTCCATCAGGTAGTCGAAGTGCTCAGGCACCAGATCGTCCAGGTTGGTCTCGAGACTCACGACCCGGTCCGACCCGATGGCGGCGCCGCGGCCCAACACCGCGCGCAGCACGTTGGGCATGGGCCCGTCGCGGTCGTCGCCGGCTCCGTGGCCCACGGCCTCCACGATCATGGCAGGCAACGGGCGGAACGACTTCACCAGCGTGCGCAGGATGGCGGCACCCGTCGGGGTGACGGTTTCCCACGCCACGTGGGCCGGGACGCTGGGGATTCCCACGAGGAGTTCGAGGGTGGCGGGCGCCGGAAGAGGCAAGCGTCCGTGCTGGGTCTCGACACTGCCGTGTCCCAGGGCCACCGGCGACGCAGTCACCTCCGTGATGCCCAGGCGCGCCACGCCGATGGCGGCGCCGGTGATGTCGACGATGGCGTCCACGGCGCCCACCTCGTGAAAATGCACGCGCTCGAGCGGCAGGTCATGGACCCGCGCCTCGGCGCGCCCAAGGGCTTCGAAGATCTCCAGAGCCATGGTGCGCACCGATGGATCCAGGCGGGCGGCGCGCAGCAGGCGCCGGATCTCCGCGTAGGTTCGTCCGTGGGAGTGGCCCTTTCCGTGGCCCTTGGGCTTCGGCACGCGCACTTCCAGGTAGCGGGCAGCCAGGGCGCCGCGGCGCACCCGCGAGATCCGCAGGGAGTGATCGAGCCCGAGCCCAGCCAGGTCGGCCTCGAGTTCCTTGCGCTTCAGGCCCACGTCGATCAATGCAGCGAGAAACATGTTCCCTGCGATGCCCGAGAAACAGTCCAGGTGAAGCAGGTGTGCGCTCGGCTTCGCCTCGCTGCGCGCCGCTTGTTTCTGGACTGCGCTCGGCTTCGCCTCGCTGCGCGCCGCTCGCCGCGGCTTGCTGGAGTGCGGTTTGCTAGAGCCGGTTGATGAGCGTCGCGACATAGGCGGCTCCGAAACCGTTGTCGATGTTGACGACGGTAACATTTGACGAGCAGCTCGTGAGCATGCCCAGCAACGCCGTCACGCCTCCGAAGGCCGCACCGTAACCGGCACTGGTCGGCACCGCGATCACCGGCTTGTCCACCATGCCGCCCACCACCGAGGGCAGCGCGCCCTCCATGCCCGCCACCACGATCAGCACCCGCGCGTTGCGCAGCAGATCGCTCGCGGCCAGCAGGCGGTGGATACCCGCGACCCCCACATCCACCAGGGTCTCCACCTTGTTGCCGAAGCGCCGGGCTACCTGGGCCGCCTCGCTGGCCACACGGCCGTCGGCGGTGCCGGCAGACACCACCGCGATGGTGCCCTTGCCCACGGTGGCCACCTCTCCCGGCCCGAACCACAACAGCCGACTCACCGGATCGTAGTCGCCCTCCGCGAACCCGGCCTGCACGCTTGCGGCCACGTCGGCCTCGACCCGGGTCACCAACGCGTGCTGGCCGGCGTCCAGCAGGACCCGAACCACCGCGGCGATCTCTTCCGAGGTCTTGCCGGGCCCGTAGATCACCTCGGGCAAGCCCTGGCGCAGGGCCCGGTGGGTGTCGACCCGGGCGCCGGGTACGTCCACGAAGGGCAGGCGTGCCAGGTCGTCGAGGGCCTGCTCCACGTCCACCTGATTGCGCTGGACGGACTCCAGAAGCTCGCGCAAACGCTCGCGGTTCATGTCTGCACGGTATCAGACCCACGCCTGCGGGGTCTAAGTCCGGTCGATTGCGAAGACCAGGCGGGCCAGGAAGGTCTTCTCGCGATCGACGATCTCGCTGGCAAGCCACAGCCCGGTGCCGCCCGATCGGGTGCGGGCCAGCACAACCAGGGCGGCATCCAGATCATCCAGCACGAGCCTGGGCACCGAAAGAAGGATGCGCTCGCCCAACACGTTCGCGATGGCGGACACGGTCTGGGAGACCACGATGTTTCCCAGTTCGCACAGCGCCGAGGCAGTGACCTGGGCGCTGCGATTCTCGGCGACCCGGTTGCCAAGCAGGCAGTTCAACACGTGGTCTCGGGCCGCGGGTGCCAGGAACAGACCGATCTTCCCCGAAACGGGGCCCATCGCCTCGAACAGGATCGCCGCACCGTCGGGCCCGGTTGCCGCCGTCTGACCGCGCCGCTTGAGCTTCGGAGGGTCGGCCAGCAGCGGACGATCCATCAGGTGCGACAACACGGCGGCGGCGCCCGCGGCGCCCACGTGGGCGAGGCCGCGCAGGCGATCCACTTCGGAGTCGGAGAGGGACAAGGCGCTCACGTCAGCTGGTTCAGGTCGAGCAGGAACACCGGTCGACCGTCTCCCAGGATCGTGAGGCCCGCCAGCATGCGAAGCTCCGCCAGGAGCGCGGGCAGCGGCTTCACGTAGATCTGCTGGTGACCCACCACGCGACCCACGCGCAGCCCGACCCGCTCATTGCGCACCTCGGTCAACACCAGGGTGCCGCTGGCGGCATCCGGGTCGGGCGCAAGTCCGATCTGGTCGGCCAGGTCGAGCACGAGCACCGGCTCGCCGTCGATCAGCGCGAACGACTCGCCACCGCTGTGTTCGATCTCGCCGGCCTCGACCTCGAGGATCCGCTCCACCAGGCGCACGGGGATGGCCAGCGTTTCGCCGCGGGTCGCCACCAACAGCACCCGCTGCACCGCCGCGGTGATGGGAACCACCAGGGTCGTGGTCGTTCCCTCGCCCGGTTCGGTCTGCAGCTCCACGCTTCCGCCCAGCGATTCGATGGTGGCGCGCACCGCGTCCATGCCCACGCCCCGTCCGGAGATCTGCGAAATTCGCTCGGCCGTGGACAGGCCCGGGTGGAAGACGAAGCCGGCCACGTCCTGGGGTGTGAGGTCCTCGGCCAGGTCCGGCACCAACAGACCGCGTTCGATGGCGCGGGCCCGAATCGCCTCCAGGTCCAGTCCGCCACCGTCGTCGCACACGGCAATGCGGACCTGATCCTTCACCCGGCGCGCATCGATGGTCACCACCCCGGTCCGGCTCTTGCCGGCGGCCGCGCGTACGTCCGGCATCTCGATCCCGTGATCCACGGCGTTGCGAACCAGGTGCACCAGGGGGTCGCTGAGGCGGTCGAGGATCGAGCGGTCCAGATCGAGCTCGGCGCCCTGGATCTCCACCTCGACGCGTTTTCCCGCGAGCTGGGCCACTTCGCGCGCCACCCGCCGCAGGGGCTCCACAATGCGCAGGATCGGTGTGGTGCGAAGCTCCAGGGCGCGGCGCTGCAGCTCGCCCACCACCCGGTCCATGCGATCGAGACCGACGGAGAAACCCGCCTTGGGAGCCTTGCGGGCGTTCTCCGCCGAGTTGCGCAGCTGGCTCGAGGTGAGGATCACCTCGCCGACGGTGCTGAGAAATCGATCGAGGGTCTCGGTGTTGACGCGCACCGACTTCGGGGGCGTCGGGGCGAAAGCA
>JAQBHB010000017.1:0-41516 GCA_032128115.1 Deltaproteobacteria bacterium
TGGAACGCGCTGTGGCCCGGTCAGCTGCAGCGGCTTGTTAGGCGGCTGCACGAGTGGAACACGCCCTGGCCCGAGTCGTGGGGCGCTGGGCCAAACACCGACCCAGGACAAAAAGCCCTGCTCTGCCCGGGGAGGCCCAAGCCGTGAACACGAGAGGCCCGCGCCCTGGAACGAGAGTGGCCCGCGAAAGTCTCGGAGAGGACTGCACAGAAGACGGTCACTTCGAGTCCCACGAAGCGATGAGCCGCAGCCGTCTAACGGAAATGGCGCTCAGCTGCCGGGCCCGCCACCGAGCCCGCTCGAAGCGCCGAGGTTCAAAGCCAAACACTACCAAAGGTCGATTGGAACGCGCTGTGGCCCGGTCAGCTGCAGCGGCTTGTTAGGCGGCAGCCGCGATGAGAGAGGCGCCGAGTTTTTCAATTCAAATCTGCAACTAGTCGGCGTACAGGGTTCCTAGATAGATGCGGACAGAAGTAGGCCTGTGAGAGCAATCCCAGAGAACAGCAGGATCTCTTTCTGGCTGAGCCGTTCGAGCATGAGAGCAGCAATGCCACCGCCGAAGAGAATGACCGGAAAGATCAGAAGCCACAGCGCCTGCATTACGGCGGCGATGACGGCCATAACTAGCGAGAAGAGGACCCAGACGAATACGACCAACCGGAGCAGGTCGGATTTCGCTTGCTCTTCGATCAGGAGAAGTGCGAGGCCAAGTGCGATCTGCACGAATGCGATACCGCCGTCGAGCACGAGCGTTAGCACTGCCGAGAGCAGGTAAATCGCCCCTGCCGCGCGGTGGCCGGTCATGCGAATCTGACTCGATATAGTCGACGCCGCCTAACGGATATGGCGCTCAGCTGCCGGGCCCGCCGCCATGGTGGCCCGAAGCGCCCAAGTTTCGATGCCAAACACTACCAAAGGTCGATTGGAACGCGCTGTGGCCCGGTCAGCTGCAGTGCCTTGTTAGGCGGCGGGCCCAGCAGTCGAGTAGACGCGGTATGCCCCCACTGCTGCACCGAGGGGGAGGGCTAGCGATGAGATCCCAACTGCCAACTCGAATGGCTGTACCTCACGGAACGCTGCGAGGAAGCTCGGAATGAAGAGATAGAGCGGAAGACTGGCGACGAAGACCAGTGCAGTGAGGCCGAAGAAGTAGAACGCGAAGACTGCCAAGAACCGCAGGCCTGCGGTCGAGCAGAGAGGGTTCACCACTTGGGCCTGGAGTACGAGCCAGGTGAGAGCGAAGCCAGCGAGGAAGCTCCCAGCAGCGAGCAGAGGTGCCAGGAGCCGCTGGCCGAGGGTGATGCCGGGGAGTGCTAGCGGAACGACGACCGCGACAGAGACGACTAGGAACCCGCAGTACTTCCGCACGGGTGACGCTCGATGATGTGCTGCTCGCACGTGAAGCCGATCCCGCCGCCTAACGACTTGCCCTTCAGCGGCCTGGGCACCGCACCCTGACCGGCTCGGGCGACTACCCAAGCATGCCAGAAACCGATTGGCGCGTCCTACTCCCCGGCCCGCTGCAAGGGCTTGTTAGGCAGCACCGCCCTGCTGTTGGAGCGACGCCCAGTGCCTGCGCCACAAGCCCCAGACAGCGAGAACGGAGAAAAGGAGTACGAGTGTGGCCGCGACGCGAAGGTAGAGGGCGCTACTCAGGAATGACCAGCCGAGCGACGTGCCTAGTGCCGGCAGTAGCAGAAGTGGAAGTGCCCCGAGAGCGGCCGCAATCAGGAGAGTGAAGAGCAGCGAGCGGCTCCAGAAGGTGACGACAGCCTGCTCGAGTTCGGAAAGGCGGCTAGTGAGAGCACCGCGCGCGAGGCCGCAGAGAAGCCAACCCCCAGCGAAGGCAAGGAAGAGCTCGACGGACGGCTCCGATCCCTCCGGGCCAAGGCGGGACGCGAGGGCCAGAGCTGCGATGCCGAGCGGGAAGAAGGCGGACAGGAGCGAGAGCGAGAATGCTGTCGTTCCGACTCGATGCATCGCTGTGCTGCCTAACGGATCGGGCTTCAGCTGCAACAGGCAGCGCTGACCGTCAACGCCATGCCACAGAAGTCCCGACGCCAGAATGCTACCGAATTCAGGAACGCCCAGCTGTCTGTTGTCAGCTGCAAGCCCTTGTTAGGCAGCCGCCCTCGGAGGTAGTGAGAGAAAGGCGCCAGGCCGGAGGGGGCGAATTGCCAGACGAGGAATGAGCAATGCGCCCCAAGGAACCAGAAGCGCTATTGGAAAGATGCGAGCCGCCTCGCTCCAACTGAGAGTGCCCGCGGACGAGGCGGCCCCGATGGACGCAATGATTGCTGTGGGAAGAGCCAGAAGAGCGGTACAGAGAAGCACGTGAATCCGGTTCTTCTCAAGAACGGCTGTGTGGCGCGACAGCTGCGACCATGCAAAGAGCGCGACCGCGTAGGGAAGTGCGCCGAGCAGGGCAAAGAAGGCGCCGAAGATGCCGAGGTAAATGCCACCAGCCCAAAGAACGGCGACACGCTCGTCTAGTGGATCGCTTCCGAGCAGAAGGTTGAAGACGCCTGGGAGCAGACCGTAGAGGACGGGCACCAAGACGAGCGCTGTGCCGAGCCACAGCATCACCAATTTGATCTGGCGCGTGATGCGTATCCCCCTTCGCGCGGCTGTCTAACGGATCGGGCTTCAGCTGCACCAGCCAGCGCTGACCGGCCTCGCCGAAGCCACAAGAGTTGAATGCCGGAAGGCTACCAGACCCAGAAACGCCCAGCTGGCTGGTGTCAGCTGCAAGCCCTTGTTGGGCGGCGAGCGCGCGCCAAGGGCTCAGTGCGTGTGCTCTTCCGATACAGCCTTGGCATAGACGTCCTTCGACAGCTTGCAGCTCCGTGCACTGGCTTTGCACACTCGGGCTTGCACGTCGGGAGAGAGTGGTTCGTTGCTCGGGTGGGGCGCCCCAAAGAGAAACGCCCACACGCTGCGCTCCGAGGCCGCGTTGAGCTTTGCGAGAAGCTCGACGAAGAACTCTGCATCGGAATCAAGGACGGAACGCGCGGCGTCCTGGAGAGCACCCGTCTGATCGGCTTCCCATCTCGCGTTGACCGAGAGCGCGACCAGCTTTTGGGCGTAGTCCTTTTTCGGCACGACGGACGCCGTCTTCGGAAAGAGGAAGTAGAGCTGTGGTTCCGAGTAGAGAGGCGCCGGACCGTCGCCATACCCGAAAAGTCGGTTGAAGCACGCAAAATCGGGTGGCAGTGCTTGAAAGAAGTCGGCGAGCGCGGCCTTGGATGGCTGGTCGACGACGACGGCTGGAACCAGTCCGCGGAGTGCCTTGAGGTGCGTCTCGTACTCCGCGTCAGGGCAAGCAGCCGCAGCTGGCAATGCTGCCCAGAGGAACAAGCTGCACGCGACTACGATTGCGCCTCTCACTCTCGCCGCCCAACGGATCGGCGATAAGCTGCCGGCCGCTGACCGGTAGCGACCAGGCAACCAACACCGCCGCCAGAATGCTACCAGAGTTGCCCGAAGCTACGGCCGGTCAGCTTCATTGCCTTGTTGGACCGCAACCCACACGCTGGCGAAGTATGTACGAATGTGCATATACTAGACCGTGGTCGAATGGGACCCCGACAAGGCTGCGGATAACCTCGAGAAGCATGGCATCGACTTCGCCGATGCGACGACGGTGCTCAGCGATGAGATGGCGCTTACGATCCGCGATGCGCACCGAAGTGAGGAACGGCAGGTGACGCTCGGGATGGATTCCGTGGGACGGATTGTCGTGGTGGCTTACACCTGGCGAGGGGACACCGTGCGGATCATTTCTGCGAGGAAGGCGAACCGCTCCGAGCGGCGCCAATACGAAGGTAAACGATGAAGAAGAGTTACGACTTCAGCAAGGCGAAGCGCGGGGCAGTACTGCCGACACCCCCCGGAAAAACGCGCATTACAATCCGGATCGACGACGATGTGTTGGAGTGGTTCCGGAAGCGTGCACACGAGGCAGGCGGCGGAAACTACCAGACGATGCTCAACCAGGCGCTGCGGGAGTATGTGGAGACGCAGCGCGAGCCGCTCGCGGAAACGCTGCGCCGCGTGCTACTTGAGGTCTTGCCGGAAACGCGCGCCCGGAAGCGCCCTGTGCGAAGGAAGAAGGCTGCCCGCAGAAAGACCACGAAGAAGGCTTGACCCCCGCGTTGCGGCCCAACGGATGGCCGCTAAGCTGCGGCCGCGCGTGATCCTACCATGACTCGACTGGGCGTAGGCCGACCGCATAGCTGAAGCCCGCGGCCGACAGCTTCAGCGGCTTGTTGGGCGGCGACCCCCTCGTAGGAGGCTCGTGTTACTTCGCAGGCTCGTGAGCCGGCTCGTTGAGTTCGCCGGCGCTCGCGCGAAGGTCCTCAAGCACCTCCTCGTAGCTGCGCGGGGGAGAATCGGGCGCGGGGCGGGCATGCGCGGACTCAGGCTTGGCCGCCACGGGTGGAGGCGCGGCTACAGGCCGTGGATCGCTGCGATGGGTAGCGATGGACAGCAGCCAAAAGACCAAGCCGATAACCAGGAGTACCGGTGCCACGTAGCGAAGGAAGAAGTACCCGGCGGCGCCAAGAGCGACTGCCCCAGTCGCGGCGGCAGCGACTACGAACGAGACGAGCATGGCGACGAGCCAGACGATGACGCCGATCGCGGCGAACACCAGGACGATGCCGATAACAGCGACGATTGCGACGATGAACCAGACGATCAGCTCGCCCATGGTGCCGCCCTCGAGGGTGCGTCGCGGCGAAGGTTCGGCCGCCCAACGGATCGGGCTTCAGCTGCAACAGACAGCGCCGACCGTCAACGCCATGCCACAGAGTCCCGGCGCCAGAATGGTACAGAAGTCGGGAACGCCCAGCTGTCTGTTGTCAGCTGCAAGCCCTTGTTGGGCGGCGGCCCGGAAGATTCGACGCGGCCGCTCGGGTCTTCTCTCCCAGACGCCTAGTCCTGGTGGGTGCGGGAGTCAGCAGCCACCCGCGCATAGGCCGCCCCCAGAGCGGTGAGCTCACCGGCGCGTGTAAAGAGCGCCGTCTGCGACAGGTTGACGAAGAAGGCCCCGAGGCCGAGCAACGAGAGCTTCTCGAAGGTTCCTACTGAGTCGGCGTTGAACCAGGCAAAACGCTGCACGAGAAGCTCCCCGTCAGCGGGACAACCGATCGTGGAGTCCCGTGCGGTTGAGAGCAAGTGGGTTGCATCGACCAAGAAGGACTCACGCGCTTCGGAATCCGAGTCACCGATCGCTACGCCGTACTCCGTGATGATCACCCCTCGATCTGACAGACCACGGTCGTAGAGGAAGCGGCGGAATCGTACTATCTGCCGACCGAGGACTTCGACGCTGGTGCCATCACCTTCCAGGACATGAGAAGTTGCGGCGAAGAAGTCCGCCGGGAGGAGATCTCCGTAGTCGCGCTGCCAGGCTCCGAGCACGCGGTTCAGGTAGTCATAACCGTCCGTGGCACCAACGTAGTCCGTTCCAGGTGGCGCATCCGACAGGATCAGTGCGCCGACGGAAAACCGGAAGGTGCGGTTCACTGCGCTCAGTGCGTCGCGACACGCTGCGAAGTCACGGGCGTACTGCTCCGGTGTGCGCCGGTCATTCTGCGGCGGGTGCCCAATCTCGTTTCCGATGACGAAGAGCGTGTCGTCGGGATATCGCTCAGCTCGTGTGCTCAGCTCAGCCAGCGCCGCGGGTTTCATCGTGTGAGCACCCGTGAACGCACAAACCATCGGAACGAATTCTAGAGAAACGCCGGGTGAAGGTTCAGGAGTCCAGTTCAAGTACCAGGAAGCGCCCGTGCGTGTCAGATCAACATGCTCAGAGTGAAGTACGGTCGTACCGAATCGCGGCGTCGGGTCAGAGGCGGATGGTTGGCTAGCGGCCGGGGGAGGCTCCAGCTCGACGAGACTGCAGCCCAAGAGGATCAGAAGCACCATGGCGCTTCCACGCATCAACGTCGCGCACTCCAAGCGTCCCGCTGCCCAACTAATTATTGGACCCGCACCGTTGCGGTCCGGGATTTTCGGAAGCATACCGCGGTGTTGCGTATGCGCTCAATGCGAGCGGGGCAAGGTGCCGATTTCTCGGGGGATTCTTCCGCGTATGCTCGATTGATCGAATTCGTCGGGCGAGGGTGCTTTGCGGGTTGGATGCGTGAAGCGTAGGGTCTCGGGTGCCCTGGATCGGTCCCGAGGGGGTCGCCATGGTGCGACGGGAACCTCGATTGCTGGATCGTGTGCGGGCGGAGATTCGGCTTCGCCATTACTCGGTTCGTACCGGGCAGGCATACGTCGAGTGGATTCGGCGCTTCATTCTCTTTTATGACAAGCGGCATCCTCGCGAGATGGGGGGCGAGGAGGTGTCGGCCTTCCTGACGCATCTCGCGACGCAGCGGCAGGTCGCGGCCTCGACGCAGAACCAGGCGCTCGGGGCGCTGGTGTTCCTGTACCGCGCGGTGCTGCGGATGCCGCTTCCCGAGCTCGACGGGGTGGTGCGCGCTCGCAAGCCACGGAATCTTCCCGTCGTGCTGTCGGAGTCCGAGGTTCAGCGCCTGCTGGCGCAGATGTCCGGCTCGCCCGCCCTCGCGGCTTCGCTGCTCTACGGCTCGGGCCTGCGGCTGCTCGAGTGCGTTCAGCTTCGGGTCAAGGATCTCGACTTCGAGCGCAACGAGCTGGCGGTCTGGGAGGGCAAGGGGAAGAAGCGTCGGGTGACGATGCTTCCAACCTCGCTTCGCGGGCCGCTCGAGCGCCAGCTGCGCAGGGTGCGGGGGCTCCACGCGTCGGAGCTGAGGGCGGGGTTCGGCGAGGCGCCGCTGCCTGGCGCGCTCGCGCGCAAGTATCCCAACGCGCAGAAGGAGTTCGTGTGGCAGTTCCTGTTCCCCTCGGCGCGGCGGGTGGGAGATGCGAGCACCGGCAGGGCGCTTCGCTGGCACATGTCCGCCTCGACGGTGCAGCGCGCCGTCAAGCAGGCGGTGGTTGCGGCGGGGATCCACAAGCGCGCGAGCTGTCATTCCCTGCGACACAGCTTCGCGACGCACCTGCTCGAGCGGGGACAGGACATCCGCACGGTGCAGGAGCTGCTGGGCCACAGCAGCGTTGCGACGACGATGATCTACACCCACGTACTCAATCGCGGCAGGCTCGGCGTGCGCAGCCCGCTCGATCGGGACCCGGACGGCGGCCCCCTCAGCGAGTCGGTGATCGTTTAGTGCCCGTGGTTCTGCGGTGTCTACGGTGTGCTGCGTATCCGCCGAGCGCGATCAGACCGAGTCCTGCGAGAGGCGCGCTGCCTGGCTCGGGGACGAACGTACGGATCTCATTTCCGAGAGTAAGCGGATAGATGAAGGTGGTAGGACCAAGCAGGCTCGCATGGACAGTCAGGTTCCCGGATCCGACTCCGGAGTTGATCGCCAGAAATAGACTCGCGGAAAGATTCGCGAAGCTGATCAGACCCGGCAGGAGGCTGCCCGAGATCGAGCCGGAGACCAGGCCCGCTCCGGTGCCGTTCAAGGCGTTGGGTGTGACCGCTCCCGTCGAGAGCACCAGACCGCCAGCATTCGTGAAATGGACCATTCCGCCGGGCCCGGTGAGGCTCAAGGCGGTGAGCTTGAGGACCGGCGTGCCATTGAAGAGCACTGGTGTATGCACGCCGAAGGGGGACGTGCTGGCAAGCGAAACGATTCCTCCCGTGATGGGACCGGATATACCCCCCCCGAAGGTCCCGCCTGTGATGTCGTAGCTGATTTTCGATAAGACGACGGCCGTCGCGACGGTGGGGGCGCCGCACAGCGCCACGAGCGTCGTAGCCAGGAAGAAAGATCGGGCACGACAAGATCGAATCATCGACCTCTCCCTTGCACGGCTGGATTCGTTCTCAGGGAAAGGGAAAGATCGTTCCGCTTCCCGGCCAACTCCGATGTTCAGCACATGCACGTTTCATACCGGCCTGAAACTGCTCGGGAGGGCGCGAGAGGTGGCGATTGCGCCGCCCAGGGAACAGGCTTGCTGTTTTGAGAGAAATCTTTTCCCGGAAGCGAAAGCGTTCTCCCGGTGGGGAAATGCTGACGACGTCGACTTGATCACAACGGTGTAGGAGCCCTGCGGGGCCGCGGCGAAGATCTCGAAACGGGCTCAGGATCGCAGCGTCGCGAACAGGCGCAGGGAATCTTCCAGGCGCGCGGGGTCAACATCCGGAATGTGTCCCCGCGCGATCAGGTGCGTCATCCCCAGGCACTCTCGATGGTGCGCAATGCGCTCGCGCACCTCGTCGGGCGATCCCACCAGCGCCCAGGCGTCCACGTCGTCGGACACCACCCGGTGGAGAGCACCCAGGGGTGCGCGGGCCAGCGCCGCGGCCTGGCGAGCCAGGGCCTCCCGGGCCTCGCGCACGTGCTGCGCGTTCTCGCTCACGAAGACGGTCCGCATCACCGGAACGGCGATGCCCTCGCCGGCTTCCGACTCGGCCAACACCTGACGGTGGTACGCATAGTTCTCCGTCAGACGCGACAGCGGCTCGATGGGCGACGCCAGATACGGAAGCCCCAGACGCCCGGCCTGGGCCAACGCCTTCGGTCCGAACGCAGCGACCCACACGGGCGGGTGCGGATCCTGAACCGGCGTGGGCGCCAGATGCACGGGTGTCGACTCGCCCTCCCCGTTCGAATCCCAGGCCACGGGCACGCCGCGCCAGGCGTCCAGGATCAGCGCCAGCGCCGCCTCGAAACGATCGCGCTTCTCGGCCCGGGGTACGTCGAAGGCCGCGAACAGCGCGCTGCGAAAGCCCCGCCCCACCCCCAGGATCACGCGCCCGTTCGAGAGACGGTCGAGCACCGCCACCTCTTCGGCCACATGGATGGGGTGGCGCACGGGCAACAGGAACGACGTGGTTCCCACCCGCAGGCTCGTGGTCACGGCCGCCACGGCCGCCAATCGCAGAAGCGGCGCCGGGTTCGAGCTGCGCCCGTTGAAGTGGCTCTCGGGCAGCCAGAACGACTCGATCCCCAGCGATTCGGCCAGCACCGCCTGCTCGCCGAGCGACTCGGACGATCCGTTGCCCTCCTCGCGCCAGGGCGTGAGGCCCAGGTGGAGCTTTTCCGCCGGAGATTCCACTCGGGCATCATGGGGGGAGCACCCGTCCGTGGCAACGCGGCCCCCTGAGAGAAGGATTTCGACCCGGGAGCGCAGCGATCGCGGGGGGATGGTGTAACATGTTCTAGTTCGAGCCCCGGGGCCCCCCAGATGCACCTCGACTTCACGCCTGAGCAGCAGACCCTCAGGCGACAAATCCGACGCTATTACAAGGACTTGTTCACGCCCGACCTGCGTGCGGCGTTCGATGCCGAGCGCGAGGAGATGGGCGGGCCGGTCTTCCGCGAGATCGTGGGCCGCATGGGCAGCGACGGCTGGCTGGGGATCGGCTGGCCCGTCGAGTATGGCGGCCAGGGCCGCACCCCCATCGAGCAGTTCATCTTCTGGGACGAGACCTACCGGGCCCGGGCGCCACTCCCGATCATTCCGGTCAACACCATCGGCCCCACGATCATGCAACACGGGTCACCGGAGCAGAAGGCCGAGATCCTGCCCAGGATCCTCAAGGGCGAGCTCTTCTTCGGCGTGGGCTACACCGAACCCGGCGCGGGCACGGATCTGGCGGCGCTGCAGACGCGCGCCGTCCGCGAGGGCGACGAGTACGTCATCAACGGCCAGAAGATCTTCACCACCCACGCCCACGACGCCCATTACATCTGGCTGGCCGCGCGCACGGATCCGGACGCTCCCAAGCACAAGGGGATCTCGATGATCCTGGTGCCCACGGACTCGCCGGGCTTCTCGGTGACTCCCATCTATACGCTGGGCCGCGAGCGCACCAACGCCACCTACTACGAAAACGTGCGTGTGCCCGTGTCGAATCTCGTGGGCCCCGAGAACGGCGGATGGGGCCTGATCGTCTCCCAGCTCAACCACGAGCGCATCGCGCTGGCCACGCCGGGCTTCGCTGAGTCGCTGCTGGACGACGTGTGGCGCTGGGCCGGCGAGACGCCGGCGCCCGCTCCCGCCGAGGGCACGATGCTCGACCAGCAGTGGGTGCAGATCCATCTCGCGCGCGTGTACGCCAAGTTGCAGGCGCTGCAGGTGCTCAACTGGCGGGCGGCCTGGAAGCTCACCGAGGGCATCCCCGACATGGCAGAGGCCTCGGCCCTCAAGGTGATGGGCACCGAGTTCTTCGTGGAGGCCTACGATCTGCTGCTGGAGGTCGTGAGCGCCGCCGGTATCGTGCTCGAGGGGGAGCCGGGTGTCCTCTTCGGCGGCCGCCTGGAAGACGCGTACCGGGGCGCCACCACGCTGACCTTCGGCGGCGGCGTGAACGAAGTGCAGCGAGACATCATCGCCATGGCCGGACTGGGCCTGCCTCGCGCCCGGCGCTAGCCCACCATTCGCGAAGACGGAGACCTCGATGTCGCAGACCGGGAAAGCCAAGCAGGAATTCGAAGCGAAGATCCGGGCCTACGTGGGTGTGAAAGAGGGCCCGCCCATGCACGGGCCGGATGCCGTGAACGAACCCATGATCCGCCACTGGTGCGAAGTGCTCGGCGACCAGAACCCGGCGTATCTCGATCCAGACGACGCCGCGCGCTCGGCCCACGGGGGCCTGGTGGCGCCGCCCACCATGCTCCAGGCCTGGAGCCTGCCCGGCTATCCCATGCACGATCCCGCGACCCTGCCCTCGAACAAGCAGCGCGAACTCCACGCCCTGTTCGACGCGCACGGCTACACCGGTGTGGTGGCCACGGACACCGAGCAGGAGTACACGCGCTACCTGCGCCCCGGCGACCGGGTCATCGCCGACACCACCCTCGAGTCGATTTCGGAAGAGAAGGCCACGGCGCTCGGCATCGGGTACTTCATCATCACCCGCACGATCTTCAGCGACCAGAACGGCGACGAGCTGGGCTGGATGACGTTCCGGGTGCTCAAGTTCAAGCCGCAGCAGCAGCCCCAGGTGCAGCCCGACGCGGCCGCCCCGTCGCTGCCCACCCGCATCAAGAGCCCCCGCGGCCACGACAACGGCTGGTGGTGGGAAGCCGTGGATCAGGGCCACCTGCTGATCCAGAAGTGCAGCGAGTGCGGCGCGCTTCGCCATCCGCCGCGCCCCATGTGCGGGAAGTGTCAGTCCACGAGCTGGGAGGGCGTACCCTCGTCGGGGGAGGGCACCGTCTACAGCTTCACGGTGCTCCACCATCCGCCGATCCCGGGTTACGACTTCCCGTGCCCGGTCGGACTGATCGATCTGGCGGAAGGCACGCGCATCGTGGCCAACATCGTGGGGTGCGACCCGGAAGACATCAAGATCGGGATGAAGGTCGAGTGCCGCATTGAAGACGCGGACGAAACCATGAAACTCCCCTTCTTCTACCCGGTGGGCTGACCCGATGGATTTCCGCTTCACCGAAGAGCAGGAGAGCCTGCGCGAGCTGGCGCGCGAGATCCTCGGCAACGAGGTGACCCCCGAGCGCATCAAGGACGTGGAAGCCGCAGGCGACGGCTTCGATCGCGAGACCTGGGCGCGACTGGCCGAGGCGAACCTGCTGGGACTGGCGGTGCCCGAGGCCCACGGCGGCATGGGCATGGGCCTGATGGAGCTGTGCGTGCTGCTCCAGGAAACGGGCCGCGCGGTGGCATCCGTGCCGGTGATTCCGTCGCTCGTGCTTGGCGGCCTTCCCCTGGCGCAGTTCGGGAGCGAAGCCCAGCAGGAGCGCTGGCTCTCGCCCCTGGCTCACGGCGAGGCGGTGCTGACGGGCGCCTTCCACGAAGGCGCCCCGGTGCAGGCCCGCGCCGAGGGCAGCGGGTGGCTGCTCGACGGCGAATGCCGCTTTGTATCTGCCGTGCATCTCGCGCAGTGCGTACTGGTGCCGGCGCAGACGTCTGCGGGCGAGGCCATTTTCCTGGTGGATCCCGAGGCCGCCGGCGTGTCCCGCGTACGGCGCCAGACCTCGCGCAAGCATCCCCTGTTCGACCTGGTGTTCGACGGCGTGCAGGTGGCCCGTGGCGACGTGCTCGAAGGCCCCGCCATCGGCGACTGGATCCGCGAGCGCGCCGCCGTGGCGTACGCGGCCCAGCAGATCGGCGTGTCCGAGCGCGCCCTCGAGATCACCACCGGATACGTGAAGCAGCGCGAACAGTTCGGGGCGCCCCTGGGAGCCCTGCCCGCCGTGCAACACCGCTGCGCCGATTGCTACATCGACCTCGAATCCATGCGCTGGGTCACCTGGAACGCGGCCTGGAAGCTGGCCGAGGGCCGGCCCGCCGCGCGCGATGCGGCGGTGGCCAAGTTCTGGGCCGCCGACGCCGGTTCGCGCATCGCGACCGCCACCCAGCATCTGCACGGTGGAATCGGCGTCGATCTAGACTACCCGATCCACCGCTACTTCCTGTGGACCAAGGCGCTGGAACTCGCCCTGGGATCGGCGACGCCCCAGCTCGTGAAACTCGGACGCGACATGGCCCGAACCGGGCCGCCAGAGGAGCCCGCATGAACGACAAGAAGCCCATCTCCGAGGCCCGGGTGGGGGAGACCCTGCCCGAGCTGACGATTCCCATCACGGCGAGCCTGGTGGTGGGTGGCGCACTCGCCTCCCGCGATTTCACACCGGTGCACCACGACCGGGCCGCGGCCAACGCCGCCGGCATGCCGGATGTGTTCATGAACATCCTCACCACCAACGGGCTCGTGGGCCGCTACGTCAGCGACTGGACCGGCCCCGACGCCGCCATCCGCAACATTGCAATCAAGCTCGGTACGCCGAATCTTCCCGGCGACAGCATGACCTTGCGCGGCACGATCACGTCGCGCGAGGGCGATGAGGTGCAGGTGGAGGTCGTGGGCGTGAATTCCTGGGGCAATCACGTGACGGGCCGTGTCCTCGTGGCCGCGGCGCCCCGGTAGCGGAGCCCAGCATGCCGACCACACTCCACAACGAAGCCGCCATCGTCGGGATCGGGCAGACCGACTTCAGCAAGAACTCGGGCCGCAGCGAGCTGCAGCTGGCCGCGGAATGCGTGAAGGCCGCCATCGCCGATGCGGGTCTTGCGCCCAGCGACATCGACGGCATGACCAGCTTCACCCTCGATACCAGCGACGAGATCGAGGTGGCGCGCGCCGTGGGCTGCGGCGATCTCACCTTCTACAGCTGCGTTCCCCACGGCGGTGGCGCCGCCGTGGGCATCGTCCACCACGCGGCCATGGCCGTGGCCACGGGCGCAGCCAAGTATGTGGTGGGCTATCGGGCGCTCAACGGCCGCTCGGGCCAGCGCTACAGCCAGGGCGTCGCCGGCGACATCGTGACCTCGGACCTGATCCACTGGGGCTACTACATGCCCTTCGGCCTGCTCACTCCGGCCAGCTGGGTGGCCATGTTCACCCAGCGCTACATGTACGATTCGGGCTGCAAGAGCACGGATCTCGCCCAGGTGGCGCTCTCGACGCGCAAGCACGCCGTCAACAACCCCAACGCGTTCTTCTACGAGCGACCGCTCACGATGGAAGACCATCAGGGCTCGAGGATCATTGCGTCGCCGCTGCGCCTGTACGACTGCTGCCAGGAGACCGACGGCGGCTGCGCCTTCGTGATCACCACACCCGAGCGCGCCCGCGATCTCCCCCACCCGCCCGCCGTGATTCGCGGCGTGGCCCAGGCCTCGGCCGACGACCAGGAGAGCATGACGAGCTTCTACCGGCCCAACATCGGGTGCCTTCCCGAGATGGATCTCGTGGCCAAGCAGGTCTACGAGATGTCGGGGCTTTCGCCCGATGATCTCGAAGCGGCCGTGATCTACGACGCCTTCAGCTCCATCGTGCTGTGGCAGCTGGAGAGCTTCGGACTCTGCAAGCCCGGCGAGGCCAAGGACTTCATCTCCAATGGGGCCCTCGAAGTGGGCGGACGCCTGCCCACCAACACCCACGGCGGGCAGCTTTCCGAGGCCTACATTCACGGCATCAACGGAGTCAACGAAGGCGTGCGGCTGATCCGCGGCACGTCGTGCAATCAGCCCGAGAAGAATGGTTGTGTGCTGGTGACCGCCGGAGTCGGCGTGCCCACCAGCGCCATGATTCTCGGCCAGGCCTAGGAGACCCCACATGCGCGAGGCGGTGATCGTCGAGGCTCTGCGGAGCCCCATTGGCAAGGGCAAGATGGGCAAGGGAGGCCTGTCGGGTCTGCACCCGGCCGTGCTGCTGGGAATCCTGCAGCAGGCGGTGGTGGAGAGGGCGGGCATTCCGGCAGCGGACGTGGAGCAGGTGATCGGAGGCTGCGTCACCCAGGCGGGCGAACAGGCGGGCAACATCGCGCGCCACGCCTGGCTCTCGCGCGGCGACGGCTGGCACACGGGTGGAAGCACCGTCGACGCCCAGTGCGGCTCGAGCCAGCAGGCCAACCACCTGATCCGGGCCCTGGTGGCGGCCGGCAGCATCGATACCGGCATCGCCTGCGGCGTCGAGGTGATGAGCCACGTGGGGCTCGGCGCCAACGTGATCAACGGACCGGGCTTCTTCATCCCCGAGGGCTACCCCTGGGACCAGTGCCCGAGCCAATTCGACGCGGCCGAGCGCATCGCCGCGAACCGGGGCCTCACCCGCGAGGACGTGGACCGCTTCGGTCTGGACTCGCAGCGCAAGGCCGCGGCGGCCCGGGCCGAGGGGCGCTTCAAGAGGGAGATCCTGCCCATCGAAGTGCCCGAGCTGGGCAACGACGGCGCCCCCACCGGCGGCACGCGCGTGCTGGATCAGGACGAAGGTATCCGCGAGAGCACCCTCGAGGGGCTGGCGCAGCTCAGGACCGTCGCTGAGGGCGGCATCCACACGGCGGGGAACTCGTCGCAGATCTCGGACGGCGCCGCTGCCGTGCTGTGGACCACCGCGGAGAAGGCCAGGGAATACGGACTCAAACCCCGCGCCCGCGTGATCCAGGACGTGCTGGTGGGCACCGACCCCTACTACCTGCTGGACGGCCCCATCGATGCCACCAAGGAGCTCTTGCGCAAGTCCGGGATGAAGCTCTCGGACATCGATCTCGTCGAGATCAACGAGGCCTTCGCAGCGGTCGTGCTGTCGTGGGCCCAGGTGATGGACGCCGACATGGACAAGGTGAACGTGAACGGCGGCGCCATCGCGTTGGGACACCCGGTCGGCGCCACCGGCGCACGCCTGATCGTGACGGCCCTGCACGAGCTCGAGCGGCGCGACGCCAGCACGGCGCTCATCACCATGTGCTGCGGATCGGCCGTCGGCACCGGCACCATCATCGAACGCCTGTAGGAAGGACGAGGATCACCATGAGCAACGAACTCGAGGGGAAGGTGGCTGTCGTCACCGGTGCGGCCCACGGGCTGGGGCGCATCCACGCGCTGAATCTCGCCGCCATGGGCGCACGCCTGGTGGTGAACGATCTGGGCACCGCCGCCGACGGCAGCGGCCGCGACGAGGAGCCCGCCCGCAAGGTGGTGGACGAGATCAAGAGCGCCGGCGGCGAAGCCGTGGCCCACTTCGGCGACGTGGCCGACTGGAATTCGTCCCAGGCCATGATCCAGACCGCCATCGACAGCTTCGGCGACCTGAACATCCTGATCAACAACGCGGGTTTCACCCGCGACGGCACGATTTTCAACATGACAGAGGATCAGTTCGACTCGGTGATCCGGGTGCACCTGAAGGGACATTTCTGCCCCACCAAGTTCGCGTGCGACTACTGGCGCGGGAAGTCGAAGAGCGCCGGCGGACCCGTCTACGGGCGCCTGCTAGGTACGGCCTCGGAATCGTTCATGTTCGCCCCGCCCGGGCAGCCCAACTACTCGGCCGCGAAGGCCGGCATCGTCTCGCTGATGATCGGCTGCGCCTCCCTGATGCAGAAGTACGGTGTGACCTCCAACGTGGTGCTGCCCCGGGCGCGCACGCGCATGACGCTCACGGGTCCCACGGCCGCGATCTTCCAGAAGCCCGAGGAGGGATTCGACAACTTCGCGCCCGAGAACTCCTCGCCGCTGTTCAGCTACCTGGCCACGCCTCGGGCCGAGCGCATCTCGGGCTACGTGTTCGTGGTGTGGGGCAAGCAGGTGCGGATCGTCGACCGCCCCGCGCCGGGCCACAGCTTCGACAGCGAGGAGCCCTGGAACGTGGACAACCTGCACCGGGCGCTCGGTCCCCATTTCGAGAAGCTCGAGCCGGTCAAGGATGGCTACACTGTCCCGGCGGCCTAGATCGGCCCAGGGGAGATACCGTCGCGATGGAAACCAAACCCTTCACGTCCACCCAGGAGCGGATCGGCCACCACGCGGTGCGCGCCATGGGCGCGGCCAACACCTGGATCTACCGCCTCACGGGCGGCAAGCTGGGCGGTCGCTTCCTGCGCGGCGCTCCAGTGCTGCTCCTCACGACTACCGGGCGCAAGTCGGGCAAGCCCCGCACGTCGCCGCTGCTCTACCTGCGGGACGGCGAGAACCTCGTGGTAGTGGCCTCCGTGGGGGGAATGTCCCACCACCCGGTCTGGTACCTGAATCTCGAGGCGAATCCCGACGTGACGATCGAAATCGGGAGCCAGAAGACGCTGATGCGGGCACGCCGCGCCACGGACCAGGAGAAGACTGAAATCTGGCCCAGACTCGTCACCATGTACCGCGACTACGACGACTACCAGGCACGCACCGACCGCAACATCCCGGTCCTGATCCTCTCGCCCCGCTAGCCGTGGCCGACGAGTTCCTCCAGGTCTACGACCTCAAGCGCGACCGCGAGTACGTGGAGCGCGTCCAGAAGGCCTGTGTGGAGAAGAGCGAGTTCGCGCTCGCGGACGGCCACGGCTTGTTCGGCTCGGCTGCGTGGTGGGACGCCGTCCACCGGGGAGCCCTGCCCATCCGGCGCGTGGAGGGCACCATCGTCCAGATCTCGAAGCAGGCCGGCTGGCCCGAGTTCGAGCTCGATTCGGGCGGCGAGCGCTCCACCTGGGCCCTGGACGGCAGGGTCGAGTCCTACAAGCTGGGCAAGCAGGCGCGGGTCGAGCTGGTGACCCAGGAGTTCCTGAAACCCCGGTCCGAATCCGAGCGGGAGACGCCCATCGTGATCGGCATCTGGGTAGAGCCCTGAGGCGGAATCTCTGGCGTGCGCCGGTGTATCTCCTGCTGGCCGGGGCGGCAGCCTGCGCCCATGGCTCCGAGCCGCTGGGGCCCCCGCCCGAGTACGTGCGCGAAGGCAGCTCGTGGGCTCCCGAGGAACTGAATCGCGACCTCCTGGCGTGTCTCGACCGGGCCCATGAGAGCGCGATGCTGGCCTATGGCCGCCGCGGCGCCCGGGATGAGATTCTGTGGCACGCGCTTCGCGATGGAACCACGAACTGCATGAGTGAGAGGGGCTGGGCGCTTCGTTGAGCGCCCGGGCACGGGGAGGAACGGCGTGAGGAAGTGGATTGCGCTCTGCGCTTGTCTCGTGGCCACCGCCGGATGTGCGATGACGACCCAGGAAATCACGCGCATCCAGGTGGAAAACGAGCTGCTGCGCGAGCAGGTGAGAATCATCCGCGAGAACTGCAGTTACTACCGCGACCTGCAGCTCGAAGTCGAGGAAGAGCCCACAGCTTCTGGAGGTGGGGACGGGGTTGACTATTGACTTTCCTCGCGCGCTGGAATCGGCGGGGCTGAGCGGGTAACTTGAGACCACCCCCTCCGGTCCCGTCGGAGTGAGTCGATGCCTCGGCAGGCTCGACGAGACGCGCCCGGTGCCGTCCATCATGTGATGCTGCGCGGGATCGAGCGGCGGCCCATTTTCCTCGACGACACCGACCGCACGGATTTCCTCGTCCGGCTCGAGAAACAGGTAACCGATGGTGGGTTCGCCTGTTTCGCGTGGGCGCTGCTGCCGAACCACGCGCATCTGATGCTGCGGACCGGCTGCAGGCCGCTCAGCAGCTCCATGCGTCGCCTCAACACGGGATACGCGCGGGCCTTCAACCTGCGCTGGCAGCGCAACGGCTATCTCTTCCAGGATCGCTTCGGCTCGATCCTGGTGGACGACGAGGCCTACCTGAGAGTGCTCCTCGGCTACGTTCATCTGAATCCCCTTCGCGCTGGGCTGGTGCGGTCTCTCGACGACCTGGAGCGCTATCCGTGGGCGGGACACGCCCGATTGATGGGCGCGGAGCCGCCAGGCTTCCAGGCGGTATCTGAAGTGCTCAACTGGTTCTCTCCGAACGCCGAGACGGCGCGACGCGAGCTATGCGGGTGGATGGCGCAGGGTCTGCGCGGACCCGGCGACGACACCGCACTCGCGCTGTCAACCCGGAAAGAGCCCGGATGCGTGCAGGCGCCTCGCCTCGCGGTTGCGGCGTCTCCCGGCGCCGCCCCGGATGTCCGCCCGGTAGACATCCGGGCGAACCTACGACGAACGCAGGGATGGACGATCGAGCACCTCGCGGCCTGGGTGTGCGCGACTCTGGGGGCCGATAGAGCAAGCGTCCGGCGGGGCGATCGAACCCGGCTCGAGAGTCAGGCGAGGGCGGTGATCGGGCTCCTGGCGATACAAGAGCTGGGTTGCACGGTGTTCGAAATCAGCCGCTTTACCGGGGTGACGAGCGGGGCCATCAGCCGCGCGATCCGGCGCGGGGAAGCCATCGCTCGGGACCTCGGAATCGTGCTGCCCGAAATCCCGGATCGGGAAAAAAGTCAATAGTCAACCCCGTCCCCGCCCAGGGTCCCCGCTCGGGCGGGGGCGATCGTCGAGGAGGCGGCGGATGCGGGTGTGCTCGGCCTGTGTGAGTCCGAAGCGCAGGAACATCAGGGTGCCCGCCAGGTAGCAGCCTCCGGGCACCAGACCGAAGAGCACCCGCATGCCCGTTTGTGTGGCCTCCGATTGCGCCACGTTGGGCTCGTAGCCCACGACGCCGAGCATGATCCCCGTGAGCATGGCGGCGATGCCGCCCGCGCTCTTGCGCACGAAGTTCCAGACGGCGAAGTACATGCCCTCCTTGCGCTCTCCCGTCATGTATTCGTCGTAGTCGATCACATCGGCCTGGATCGAGGGGCCCACCACCTGACCGCATCCGCCGCCAATGCCCGCCACCAGACCCATGGCGCTCACGAAGACCACGTCGCCCTCCCGGACGAAGAACATGGATCCGAAGGCAACGGTCATGGCCGACATGGAAAAGACCCACAGGGTCTTCTTGCCGATGCGCTGCGACACGCGGATCCAGAGCGGCGCAAGCAGTATGGTGGGTACGATGTAGAGCAGGATGAATACCGGAGTGAGGTTCGGGGCGCCCACGATGTATTGCATCACGTAGGTGATCAGCACACTGATGATCGCAGTGCCGAAATTTTCGATCAGGAATACCGTGAGAAGCAGACGGGCGTGTCGATTGCGCAGCACGTCGCCGAACGATCGCCGCAAGGACGTACCCCCGCGCGTCTGATGGTCGGAACGCTCCTGCACCCGCGACACCGCCCACGCGATCAGCACGGGGATCACCAGCCCAACGGCGACCGCCTGGGTGATCGCCAGGGGACGCCCCAGGCTGCCCCTGGGGATCAGCAGCGCCATCACCCCGATGGCCAGCAACGACCCCATGCCCTGCAGGGCGTGCTTGTAGCCGAAGATCCGGGTTCTCTCGTGATGGTCGAGGCTGAGCTCGGCGGCCAACGACTCGTGAGGCACCGAGAGCATGGTGGTGGCGGTGAAGTAGAGAAAGAGGCCCGAGGCGACCCAGGCCACCAGAGCCATCCCGTCGAGGGTTAGCGGTGTGCTCCACATCCACACGTAGGTCACGCCCATCGGGATCGCCGAGGCCAGCATCCAGGTGCGGCGGCGGCCGTGTCGCGAGCGGGTGCGGTCCGAGGCGTAGCCCACCAGCGGGTCCGACACGGCGTCCCAGAAACGCGACGCCCCGAAGATCAGCCCCATGGCCACGGGAGACATCAGGAGTACGTCGGTCGTGTACTTGGGGAGGTAGAGCGTCGCAAGGAACCAGGTGAAGCCCAGGCCGGCCGACGGCAGACCGAAGATCAGGACGGTCGAGAGCGGCAGACGCGCTTCGGGGGACCCGCCCTCGGACACCTAGTAGGCGCCCTGGCCCTCGAATACACGCCTCGGGTTGTCGACGGTGAGAATGCGGATCTGTTCCTCGTCGACACCTTCTTCACGCAGTGCGGGGATCACGTCCTCGGAAATGTGGCGGAAGTTCCAGCGCGGCGTCATTCCCGCGATCATGTCGGCGGGGTAGAAGTCGAAGTGACAGCAGGCATCGTGGGAAAGCACCATCTGGCCCACCCGGCCCCGGCGGCACAGCTCGGCCACGGTGCTGACGCGCTTCTCCATGGGCAGGTAGACGTCCACGCCGAAGCGGTCCATGCCGATGGTGCTGCCACGCGCCAGGATCTTCTCCAGGTGGTCCACGTCTTCGGTATCGCCGCAGTGGCCGATCACCACCCGGGAGAGGTCGACTCCTTCCTCCTCGAAGATGTCCTGCTGGCGCGGACCCACCTCGTGCTGCACCGACGTGTGGGTCGAGATGGGCAGGCCCGTGGCGCGGTGCAGGCGCGAGGTCACCCGCAAGAGCTTCTCGTTGAAGGGGGTCACCCCGAAGTGGTCGGTGGCGCACTTGATGATGCCGGCCTTGATGCCCGTGCCCTGGATGCCCTTCTCCACGTCGCGCAGCAGGAGCTCCACCAGGCGATCCTCGGGCCAGTTGAGCAGCGACGGCTCCTCGGTCCAGTAGAAGCCGGTGGCCGCAATCACCTGCATCTCGGCCTTCTCGGCCACTTCGTGGATCACCGAGATATCGCGACCCAGGTTGACCGGCGTGAGATCCACGATCGTGTTCACGCCGCGCGCCTTGGCCGCGAGCACCTCGGCAACCGCAAAGGGCACGTGCTTGTCGCGATCGTACCAATCGGAGAAGTTCACGAGCATGGCGTTGTTCGCCACCATGATGTGCTCGTGCATCAGCGTGAAGCCGAGGTCCTGTGTATCGATGGGCCCGAGAACGCCGTTGACCTTGGCCATGGGGGTCTCTCCTGTGGAATCGGATGCAGGCTGCGAACCACCGCCGCACATTCTGCCACGCGGGTCGTCCGGAATGGAGGAAATTGCCCTGCTCGATCCTGCGTCCAGCCGGACTAGATGCCGCCCTCGTGCTCCCGGCCCTGCACCAGGGTATAGGGGCGACCGGTTCCGATGGGTTCGAGTCCCTTGATGAAGCGACAGGTGGCGCTGGCGTAGTGAGCAGAGATGGCGCGCCTGCAGCCCTGGGTGCGGTTGCGACCCGAACCGTGCAGCAGCAGGGGATGGAAGAACACCGTATCGCCGGGCTCCATCTCCAGATGCACGCGCTCGGTCTGCTCGCCCACACCGTTGGCGCCCACATACAGGAAATTCACGTACTCCCAGTCGGGATTTTCGTGCTTGCGCAATTCCCCCTTGTGGGAGCCGGGCACCGCCACCAGGCAGCCGTTCTCGCGCGTGCAGGGGTCGAGCGCCGTCCAGGTGGCCACGATGCCGTCGGCCGGCCGGAACGGGAAGTAGAGCAGGTCCTGGTGCAGCGGGTGGCGACCGTCCACACCCGGGGGCTTGTTGATCAGCATGCTGTGGATCGACTTGATGTCGGGCCCGACGAAGGCTTCCACCCACGCCAGCAGCGCCGGGTGCCGGGCGTAGCCTTCGAACAGCACCGGGTCGTGGTGGAAATCCTGGATCTTGGCCACGGCCTGCTCGGGCGATGCCGCCTCGACGACACCCTTGGCCACCATCACGTCGCGCATCACCAACATGTCCCGGGCGGGCTCGACTTCGCCCCTGACGATGGCGAGAAAACGCCGGGACCAGGCCTCCAGGTCCGAGGTGTCGAAGA
This sequence comes from Deltaproteobacteria bacterium, assembly GCA_032128115.1. Taxonomy (GTDB): domain Bacteria; phylum Myxococcota_A; class UBA9160; order UBA9160; family SMWR01; genus JAQBHB01. Next base: position 21,879 of record JAQBHB010000017.1, read on the forward strand.
GCTTCCGCACGACCAGATAGCCGTTCTCGTCGTAGAAGCTGCGATTGGCGTCGGTGAGCGGGGACTCGGACATGTGTCTTGGCTCGAGATCGGCGTACTTATACAATACGCAAACCACCGATGTCGAACCTCCCCAGCAAGACCCTGGCCATGGTCCTGACCGCACCCCGAAAGCTCGAGGCGCGGGACCTGCCGATTCCCGAGATCGGCGACGACGACGCCCTGCTGCGAATCGACGCCTGCGGCATCTGCGGAAGCGACTACGAGCAGTTCGAGGGCAGCCTGCGCACACCCATGCCGGTGATCCCCGGCCACGAACCGCTGGGCACCATCGCGAAGATCGGCGACCGGGCGGCAAGGCGCTGGGGCGTGGACACGGGCGATCGGGTCGCTGTGGAGACCATGCTGTCGTGCCGTTTCTGTCCGCCGTGCCTGGCGGGCCGCTACCACCTGTGCCGGTCGCGAAGGATCTACTCCTACATCCCGCTCTCCGAAGAGCCGGGCCTCTGGGGCTCGTACTCCGAGTACATGTACGTGGCGCCCAACTCGATCGTCCACAGGGTGGACGCGTCGCTTCCGCCTGAGATCGCGGTGATGTTCAACCCGCTGGGCGCCGGCTTCCGGTGGGCGGTGGAGATCCCGAAAACGGGCCCGGGCAGCACGGTGCTGATCCTGGGACCGGGGCAGCGGGGCCTGGCCAGCGTGTTGGCGTGCCGCGAGGCCGGCGCCGACAAGATCCTGGTTACGGGCCTTGCAGCCGACGCCCGCAAGCTGGCGCTGGCGCGTGAATTCGGGGCCGACCACACCATCGACGTACAGAACGAGAACACCAAGCAGCGGGTGCGCGAGCTCACCGACGGCCTCGGCGCAGACGTGGTGGTGGACGTTTCGTCCTACGCCACCGAGCCGGTGAGCGAGTCGTTGGACTACGTGGCCACCGGCGGCACGATCGTGCTGGCCGGCGTGAAGGGTTTCAAGCCGATTCCAGACTTCATCTCCGACAAGATCGTGCTCAAGGAAATCGCGGTCCGCGGCGCCATCGGCGTCACCTCCACCGGCTACGCCAGCGCCATCCGGCTGTTGGAGTCGCGAAGGCACCCGGTGGAGAAGATGCACACACACGACTTCGGGTTGCGCGACGCCGAACTCGCGATCCGCACGCTGGCCCGGGAAATCGAGGGTGAGGAATCGATCCACTCGTGTCTTCTCCCCGGAAGGGATTGATCCTGGACTTCGTTCGCAGCTGGATCGAAAAATCGCCGTACGCGCTGGCACTGGGAGCGAGCCTCGAATCGCTTTGCGAGGACTCGGCGCGGCTGCGCCTTCCCTACCGGGACGAGAACTCGAATCCCGGCAAGGCCCTCCACGGCGGCTGCGCCGCATCGCTGTCCATGTTGGGGGCGCATGCGGTGGCGCGCGCGTCCCTGGGTGAAGCCTCGGGTCCCTGGCATACGGCGTCCCTGCAGGTGAACTACCTGGCCGCTGCCAAGGACGAAGCCGTCACCGCCGACGCGCGCCTGCTGCGCAGGGGCAAGGAGATGTGTTTCGCCGAAGTGGACGTGGTCACCGAGGACGGCAAGCCCATCGCGCATGCCACGGCCATGGTGCGCGCGCGCTTCGGCGAGGATCCCCCCGAGCTCGCCATCGCCGCAGGCGACGCGGGCGACTCCGACCCCGGACCCATGGGCCCCTTCATCGGGCGGGTCCCCTTCATCGGGAACCGCGGCATCGAGGTCCAGCACATGACCGGGGGCCGCTCGCGACTCAGCATGCCCTGCAACGACGCCAACACCGATACGGGGGGCGCTCTTCACGAAGGTGCCGTGCTGGCCCTGCTCGACACCACCGGCGCCATGGCGTCCTGGGCCGAGACGGGGCCCGGGCCCTACCGCGCGTCCACGCCCTCGATCCAGGCCCAGATCCTGGCGCCCCCGCCGCGCGACGATTTGATCGCCTACGGGCACTGTGTGCAGCGCGACCGGGAGATCCTGTGGAGCGATGTCGAAGTCGCGGGCCGGTCGGATGGCCGGGTGTGTGCGCGTGGCACCGTGATCTACCGGATCCTGACGTGAGCCGGATCTTCGGGGAGATCCGCCAGAACGGCTACGTGGTCCGCGACATCCAGGCGGCGCTCGGGCACTGGACCGGGGTGCTTGGCGTGGGTCCCTTCTTCTACTTCGAGCGCGCGCCCATCGAGGACTTTCGATATCGGGACCAGGCGTCGCCCCTCGAGGTGAGCATCGCGCTCGCCAACTCCGGGCCGCTCCAGATCGAGCTGATCCAGCAGCGAAATGACGCCCCCTCCATGTACCGCGACTTCCTGGCGGCCGGGCGCGAGGGCCTGCAGCACGTGGCGTACTGGACCGAGCGCTTCGACGAAGACCTCGAACGCTGCGAGAAGGCGGGCTACGCGGTGGGCCAGTCGGGCCGTGTGGGTGAGGGGGGGCGCTTCGTCTACTTCGAGACCGAGGCGCACCCGGGCACGGTGGTCGAACTCTCGGAGATCAGCGGCGCCAAGGGGCGCTTCTTCCAACACATCGCAGACACCGCACAAACCTGGGACGGCAGCGACCCGATTCGTCAGACGGGCCGGAGGTCGGCGAGGGCGTACCGGTCGGTACGTCGAGGCGGCCTGAGGGACATTCACGAGGCGGGAGCAGTGCGATTGAGCCCCCCCTCGCTCTGCTAGGCGGCGCCGCTCCCGGGCGTGCGACGCGCCCGGCGAGCGTAGAGGGACAGTCCAACGAAGCCCGCCAGCAGGTGGATCGCCGTGGCCGGCTCGGGCACCAACACGAAGTCGAATCGAGTCGAAACCGCCAGGTGGTCCGAAAGCGGGTCGCCATTGGTGTCGACGAACAAGGCGTCGAGCACCGCGTAGCTCATCGGTGTGAGCTGGACGTCCGAGCTGCCGCGGTAGAGGATCTTGTCCACCAGCTCGCAGTTGGGCCCGCTGGCATCCACGTCCATGCCCATCGCCGTGCCTCGGGGCGGCGGGCACGAGCTGTTCAGCGGTGAGCCAAAGCCCGGAATGACAGCGCCATTCGCCTCCTCGACCCAGACGTCGCTGACGCCGGTCAGGGTCAAGAGACTTCCGATGATGTCGCTGCTGCTCGTGAAGAGGCTGTTGGTGTCGCCCATCACGATCACCGCAGTGCCGACTGAATTGGCGTTGATGTAGGCCGCCAGCTCGTTGATGTTGTTCTGTCGTGCGCCGATGCTCCCGTTGCTGGCGTCGCCATCCTGGCCGGCGTCGGCGTGCAGGTTGTAGACGTCCAGCAGAAATTCGCCGGCGCCCGGATCCAGATCGACGCGAGCGCGGGCGAAGCCCTTATTCGTGTCGCAGTCGCTGCCGTTTGCGCCCCCTGTGCCGAAGCATCCGGGCGAGAACGTCGCGTTCGTTCCCCACTGCACCCGGTCGTATGAATTGATCGTGAAGTCCGACATCGTGGTGAGCCCGTCCCCGATGAAGCTGGGTCCATCGTTGGCTTTGGCCGTGATGCTCGAATAGGTCGATCCCGTGGTGATGGTGGCGTAATAGCCCGGATCGAAGAGCTCCTGGAGGCCCACGATGGCGTTGCCGACCGGTACGTGAAACGCTTCGATTTTCGGTGCGATGCCGCCGATCTGGGAGGTCCGATCCTCGATGGGCGGCGACGGCAGGCCGCGCACGTTGTAGCTGAGGATGTCCAGTGGTGTAGCGGCGGCTGATCCCGTGAGGATCAACGCCAATCCGGCTCCTGCCGCGATGCTTTCCCAGATGCGATTTCCGTCCATTTCAGCGTTTCTCCTCAGTGGCTTCAGGCGTCTTTTGCACCCGCGGGGCCGAGGCCTCGGGGGGAGCCAGTGCAATAGGTGGTTTCAGACCCACCGATGTGGCATCGAAGCCCCACATATGAGAAATCGGATGATCACAATCACGCCCCCCGGGGGGTGGGGGGGGGGGGCGGTCACGCGATCAGCTGAGGCCCACGCGAGGAGGCTTGCCATGGCTGGCGATGGAAATGCCGGATACCGCTACGACCAGACCATCCGCATGTTCGCGGCCGAGCCCGCGTTCGAGGGCGACGCGAGCCAGACCGAGGTCGGGGGCCGGACGCACGAAGACACTCGCCTTGAGCCCCCGCGGGCCAGGTGCGCGAGAGATTGCGCAATCTAGGAGTTGTTGACTTCCTACGCGCAAAGGTGACAACCGATTGCACTGGGAAGCGGACTGCCTGGGGCGGTTGGCCTCCCCTTCATCTTCGAGGGATCAAAGCTCTCGCCGATGAGATGACCGCCCCCTGGGGAGCTTGCGGGGACTCGCTGGTTCGATTCCACCCAATGGCGGGGCCCGCCGATTCTCGATTCGGACTGTACGCGGTACTCTCCTGGAGTCGAAAACGGAGGATCGAACATGTCGGAAGACCAGGCTACGCCCAAGCAGAGCGTGACGCCCATCTACAACCGACCCGGTGTTCTCAAGGCCGTCATCGCAATCATCGCCGTCGCCTTCTTGTGGGCTGTGTTCTCGGAGTCGGACGACGACGAGTGGGACGACATGGAAGAAGCAGCTTTTCTGATGCAGCAAGGCCAGATGCCCGGCGTCGGGGCGAACGCGACAGGCGGCTTCCCGATGGATGCGCCGATGTCCGACTATCAAGACGACTACGACGATCTCGAGGACGAGTCCGTGGGCGGCTATCCCAATCAGGGCGGCTACCCGGACCAGGGCGGCTACTACGACGATGGCGGGTTCCGCGGCCAGGCCGAAGTGGGCGGTTCGCCGATCGTGAGCGGAACCATCGACAACTCGGGCGAGGGCAACCACGTGTTCTCGGTCGACGGCAAGGTGCTCGAACTGCCCTGACCTGCGGAGCCCGCGCGCTTCTCTTGCAGCACCGAGAACGGCCAGTCGCACTTGCCGCAAACCAGCACGATCACCGGCGCTTCGTGCATGTGATCCACCTGGTAGCGCAGTGCGCGGACCGTGCGCGCCAATCCCGTCTATACTCGGAACAGCCGCGCCGCGGAGTCCGTCCATGTCTCCCCGAATCGTCCCCGCCATCTCGGCGTTCCTGCTGCTTGCGCCGGTCCACGCCGCCCACGCCGCCGACCTCGAAGTCCTGATTCCCTGGTACAACTACCCGACGCATTATGACCCCCCGTCCTACCAGTGGGACGACCTGGCAGCTTCCACCTCGCAGGTAGCGATCACCGCGATCATCAACCCATCCAACGGGCCGGGAGCGGGCGGTCCGAACGCCGACTACGTCGTGGGGATGACGGATCTGGCGGCAGGCGGGGTCACGACCGTCGGCTACGTGTCCACCTCCTTCGGATCAAGGGACATCGACACCGTCAAGGCCGACATCGACGAGTGGGCGGACAACTGGGCGGACGACGGGATCTCCGGGATCTTCCTGGACGAAGTCACCAGTGGTCCCGCGGATCTGGACTACTACGAGGCGCTCTACCTCTACGCGCTGGGCAAGCCCGGCATCGACAAGGTCTACGGCAACCCCGGCACGAACGCCGACGAAGGCTACTTCACGAGGCCCGCCGCCACGATTCTCGTCATCTTCGAGGATGAAGCCTCACAGTGGTCATCCTACACCCCGGATTCCTGGGTCGCGGGCTACCCCGCGAGCCGATTCTCGATGCTGGCCCACACCGCCGCCACGGCCGCCGACATGCAGGCGGCCATCGACCTCGCGGTCCAGCGGAACATCGGTTTCGTCTACGTGACCGACGACGTCCTGCCCAACCCCTGGGACACCCTGCCCAGCTACTGGCAGGACGAGCTGGATTACCTGGAAGCCCTGAACGCAGCGTCGACGGTGCCAGCCCTTCCCGGGACGGGCCCGCTGTGGCTGGCGCTGGTGCTGGCCGCAACGGGCCGGGCCGCAATCCGCGGCTCGGCTCGCCGCGAATCGCGCTGAGGTCGGCTACTCCAGCAGGTCGCAGACGCCCGGAACCAGCAATGGAGCGTGAACCTGCCCGACCTTCCCGAAGGTTTTCCGGAGATCACGAACCCCCCGAAAGACGCTCGCCGTCCGTTCCCCAGTTGAGGTACTCAACGAGAATGTTGCGTTGACCGGTTGAGCCCAAGCCGTTATCGGACGTGGAAGTCCCGTTATTGTTCCTATGCCCCGCGGATGAACTCATCGACCGAATACGCGTGATTCGGGGGCACGAGGGAGTGCTACTCGTCCGGCTGGGAGCCGCCCCTCTGTGGGCCCGCTACCGTAATGACTCGCGACGAGGGTGAGATGGTCGAGTGGCTCCCAGATCTCCGCTTCCTGATGGAGAGCCTCAAGTGGCGGGCGCTGCTCGACAGCGCCCTGCTTGGTCTCGGCCTGCTGTTGCTCTACCGCGCGTTGAGCCGGGCGCCGACCCGGCGTCTCGCGATCGGAATCGGTTTCGCTGCCCTGCTGCTGTTCGTCGCCCGCACACTCGACCTGCCGGGCGTGATGTGGGTCTACCGCTACCTGAGCCCGGTCGTCCTGGTCGCGATCGTTGTCGTGTTCCAGCCCGAGCTGCGCCGCGTCCTCGAGCAGGCGGCTCTGTGGGGCTCGCCCGCGCAGGCCCACCCGGACGGAATCGCCAACGTCATCGCGGAAGCCCTCAACCGGCTCGCGGAACGGCGTTACGGGGCGCTGATCGTGCTGCCGGGCCGCGAACCGATCGACGCCTGCGTGTCGGGCGGGGTCACAGTGCACGCCGAGCTGAGCGTCGTCCTGTTGCTCAGCATCTTCGACTCCCACTCGCCCGGCCACGACGGAGCCGTGACCATCGTCAACGGACAGATCGATCAGATGGGTGTGCGCTTGCCCTTGTCGCGCGGCGACACGCTGTCCGCCGAGTTCGGCACCAGACACAACGCCGCGCTCGGTCTCTCCGAGCTGACCGACGCCCTGGTGTTGGTGGTCTCCGAGGAGCGCGGGACGCTCAGTGCCTTCTCGCACGGCCAGATGTCCGAGCTGCGAGGGCAGGCCGAGGCGTCCCGCCTGCTGAGCGATCACTGGAGCGCGCTCGGGGGTCCGCAGTCCAAGAGTGCCGCGGGCGCCCGGCAGCTTCGCTTCGGGTTGCAGCTCGGGACCTGCCTCGTCGCCGGGCTGCTGCTGTGGGCGGCGATCGTGATTCCGTGGGGTGAGATCGTCGAGCGCAGCATCTCGGTGCCCGTCGAGTTCCGCACGCCGGCCGACCTGGCGCTGGTCGGCGAGAAACCCTCCTCGCTGACCCTCTACGTCTCGGGCGGCGCGTCCGCGGTCGACTCGATCGAGCTGCGGAACCTGCGCGTCGCGTTCGATCTGCTCGAAGCAAAGCCCGGCAAGCAGACGCTGGTGGTCAACGAGGCGAACGTACGGCTGCCGCCCGCCGTGCGCCTGCTCGACGTCGAGCCGCCCCAGTTCGACGTGGTGCTCGGCGCGATCGAGGAGCGCGAGATCCCCGTCCACGCCCAGCTCGTGGGCGCCTTGCCCGCCGGCCTGGTCCTCGACAACATCGTGGTGATCCCGGAGCGTGTGCGGGCGGTGACGCCGCTCAGCAAGAATGGCGACGACGCGGGTCGCAGCGTGACCACCACCCCGATCTACCTGCAGAGCGTGAGCGAGTCGACCCAGATCCAGTGCAAAATCATCGCGCCCGCCAACTTCCAGCCGGCCGGCCGGCGTTGGCCCGACGTCGAGGTGCACTTGACCATCGTTCCGAAGTAGCGAGCGCTGGCGCTCCCGGGGGTCGATGCTTGGTGGAGGCGGCGGGAATCGAACTCGCCTTCCGTTCCCCAGTTGAGGTACTCAACGAGAATGTTGCGTTGACCGGTTGAGTCCAAGCCGTTATCGGACGTAGAAACCCCGTTATTGTTCCTATGCCCTCCGCGACCGAGGCCAGGCGTCGCCGCTCGAGGTGAGCATCGCACTCGCCAACTCCGGGCCGCTCCAGATCGAGCTGATCGAGCAGCGAAATGACGCCCCCTCCATGTACCGCGATTTCCTGGCGGCCGGCCGCGTGGGCGCGGGCGGACCCTTCGTCTACTTCGAGACCGAGTCGCACCCGGGCACGCTGATCGAGCTCTCGGAGATCAGCGGCGCCAAGGGCCGTTTCTTCCAACACATTGCCGAGACCGCCCGCAACTGGGACGGCAGCGAGCCCGTTCGAAGTCTCTAGGTGACGAACCCGGGCGCCTGGGGCATCGCGGTCCAGAGTTCTGGATCGTGTCCGAAGAAGATGCGCGCGCCGGCGGCCTGGAGCCTTCGCAGGCTCGCAAGACTCGCAAGCATCGCGGCGCGGTCGGCCACCACCGAGGGCAGGTGCAGCGTGTCCAGGGTCTGCCGCAGGTAGCAGGCGTCTGCTGCCAACACCACGTCGCCCGAGTCCAGGCGCACGCGCAGGGATTGGTGCCCGGGCGTGTGGCCGTAGGTGGGCACGCACACCACGCGGCCGTCGCCGAAGAGATCGTGCTCGCCGTCCACCTGGGTCACCGGGTGCCCCAGGTCGTAGTCCCGGGAGTCGAAGTAGTTCGCCACCGCGAGATCCGGATCGGCCGCCGTCTCCCATTCCCGCCGCTGCACCACGAGGGTCGCGTTCGGGATCTGGCTGTTGCCGCCGGCGTGATCGAAGTGCAGGTGTGAGTTCACCAGGTAGCGGACCCGGCCCGCATCCACGTCGCACGCGGCCAGTCGCGCGGAGACTTCCTGGCCGGGCTCGTAGTCCACCTGGAAGAGGCTCCCGGCAACGCCCAGTCGTGCTACCGGGTCGGTCTGGGTGTCCACGTGCAGTCCGCTGTCGAACAGCACGGTTCCCTCCGGGTGCTCGATCAGGTAGCTCGGCACGGGCACGCGGAGCACACCTTCTTCGCCCTCGAGGAACAGGCCCCGCGGTCCCGTGAGCCACCCGCAGGTCATGGCGCGCAGACGCGGGCTCACGGGCGCGCACCGAGAACCGGCGCAGCGGGCACGAGTTGGAACTTCCGGATGCGCGAAGCCAGGGTGGTGGGGTTGAGGCCGAGAAGCCGCGCGGCTCCGTCCTTGCCGTAGAGCTTGCCGCGACAACGCTCGAGGGCGGCGCGGGTGTTCGCGCGTTCGAGATCCCGCATCTGGTTTTCGGTCAGGATCGAAGCCGCCGTCTGCACCTGGGCCGACTCCAGCACCGCGCTGCGCAGCCAGGTGTTCTCGGCGTCGAGGGCCCGGCGACGGCGCTCGAGGTCGGCGAAGGCGCGACCGCGCTCGAGGGCCGCCGCCGTGTGGGCAGCCACCGTAACGAGCGACGCCAGGGCGGGACGATCCACGGGCCGGCGCCGGAAGACCGCCACCACGCCCAGGCAATCACCCCGCGCCAGCAGGGGCGCCGCGCCGAAGCCCACCACGCCCTCGCCCCGGGCCCAGTCACGATGGGCGCGCCAGCTGGGATCGCCCTGGGGATTCTCGATCCGGAGCGGTTCGCGAGTCGTCACCAGCCGACCCAGGATTCCTTCGGCAGGCGGCGCGAGCCCGAACGCCTCGCCGGGATCCCCCGGGTGATCGCCGTGAGGGGCCCCTGCGCTCGCCGCCTGGCGAAGCCTTGGCCCCTCGCACAGCCACAGACGCGCCAGGCAGGTTCCCGGCGCCGCCGCCAGCCAGGCCACACAACGTTCCAGTGCAGCGGCGGGTGAGCGTTCACCGGCCAGGCCGATGCTGAACTGGTGGAGAGACTCCATCCGGAATAGATGCATGAAATTTCGTTCTCGTGCAACGATATTTCGTTGTAACTCCATAACTACTCGATCTAGCAGCCCTTCCAGACGGGTTTTCGCTTCTCGGCGAAGGCCCGTGTGGCCTCGGCAGCGTCTTGCGTCTTGCGAAGCGGCGCGCCGATCTCCTCCTGGCGCCGGTAGGCCTCCTCGAGCGACAGGCTCAGCAGCTCACGCACGCCGCGTCGGGTCTCGCGCACCGCCAGCGGGGCGTTGGCAGCGATCGCGTCCGCCGTGGCGAGCGCGGTGGCCAGCAGCTCGCCGGGCGGCACCACGCGATTCACGAGCCCGATGGCGGCAGCGCGCTCCGCATCCAGGGGACGGGCGGTCAGCATCAATTCGAAGGCGTGCACCCAGCCCACCTGCCGGGGCAGCAGGACCGTGGCGTTTCCGGTGGGGTAGAGGCCGAGCCCCACCTCTTCCAGGGCGAAGGTCGCTTCGGGCACCGCGAAGCGGATCTCGGAGGCCAGCATCAGATCGAGACCGCCAGCCCGGGCGTGACCATTGACGGCGCACACGAGCGGCGTGCGGAGATCGAAGCCCGCCAAGAGCGCGGTCGACACTGAACGCAGGCCCTCGAAATCCTCCGGATCGATGCGCTCGCCCCGGGCCAGGCGCTGAGACGCGGGGATCGTGGTCGCGAGATCCATCCCCGAGCAGAAGACGCGATCGCCCGCGCCCGTGAGCACGGCGGCGCGGATGTCGTCGTCTTCCGCAATGCGACGCCAGGCGCTCGCGAGCTCTCGGAGCGTGGCCGGATCGAGCGAATTGGCGCGCTCGGGCCGGTCGATGGTGACCAGTGCCACGTGGGGATGATCTTCGGGAAGCTCGAACTGGGCAGGCATTCGGTTCTCCGTGTCAGTCGGACTCGTCGAGCTCGATCACCACCCACACCCGCTGGCCCCGGGCGCGCAGGTGAATGTTGTCGTCGCGCAGCCGGGCCCGGCCCTCGCGCAACCAGGTGTCGACGGTGGGGTGGCCCACGCGACCGTCGCGCGGGTGGGGGGGTGCCGCGTCGATCACCAGCGATCGCACACCGCGCTGGCGGAGCAGCGCCAGGGCCTCATCCGGCGGCGTGGCGGGCTCGTGCATTCGCACGCCACCGCGGCTCCCCCGGAGCTCCTGGAACACGAGTTCCCCGTTGCGCTCCCACAACAGGTTGTAGACGGGACGCGTCATCCAATGCACCGCGCCCATGGGGATCGCCACCACCGGCTCGGCCCCGGCCACCACCTGGCGCAACGCCATCTGGTCGGGGAAAACGTTCTCACGATAGGCGTCCGGGCGGGGCAGTGCCGCGATCCTGGCGGCGTAGCGCTCGCCGAGCTGCCCCGCCTGTTGCACCGCCACCATGCCGATCGACACCACCACCACCGCCTGCGCAAGCTTCCCCGAGCGCGCCAGGCGCGCACCGCCCACTGCGGCGGCAACTCCCGCAAAGGCCAGCGTGGGCATGCCAAAGCGAAGCGCCGGCATGGACACGAACTGCAGCACGAAGAGCACCGCCAGCGTGATCGTCAGCACCGCAGTCGCGCGCGTCATGCGGTGGAGCGCCAGCGGAGCCAGCGCCAACGGCAGGGGGCCCACGAGTCCGCCCACGTGGGGATTGCGCCCGACCTGGATGGCAGCCACGTACTGCAGGAAACCGCGGATGCCCGGGTCGAACGCAACGTCCGTCGAGAGCCGGAAACGGCGCAGCGCCAACAGGCGCTCGCTGGTGGGGCCCGTGCCCAGCCAGTCGCCGAAGAACGGGAAGAAGGGGTTGCCCGTGGTGAGCCCCGTCTTCACGAGCCAGGGCGACACCAGTACCAGAACGCACGCGCCGGCCTGCACCAGGGTTCGCATCGGCGGGCGACGACCGCCGAGCATCACCAGGATCAGGACGACCGGACACAGCACGAAGGCGTGAAGCTTCGCATTGGCCACGAACGCCAGGCACAGGGCCGACACCCACAGGGCGTTGCGTTCTCCCGTGCGATTCCAGCGGTCGGCAAACAGCAACGCCGTGAACCCGTAGGCACCCACGGCCAGATCCACGTAGGTGGTGGGAGCCCCATCGAGGGGTGACGTCACCAGGGGCAACGTGAGTGTCAGCAGACCCGCCAACGATCCGGCTCCTGGCGAGGCGCGACGGGTGGCCTCGGCACGGATCCCGGCAGCCAGGGCCAGGGCAAAGCACGCGGAGATGGCCGCCGCTGCGTCCGGCCGGCCCGCGGCCACGGCCGGCAGGTAGAGCAGATCCACGCCCGCGCGAAACTCCGCGTCGATCTGGGCCGGCAGCGCGCGGATCGGCCCGCTCGACCAGGCCTCGATCATGGGCAGGTGGTATTCGAAGCCATCCCATCCGGTCTCGGGCCCCAGGGCCGCGAGCCAGCTGAGCAGGGCCGCCACCAGCGCCAGCGCATCGACACCGCGCACCCAGGGCTTGCGCCCCGGTGTCCGGGGCGTTGGCGACGCCCCGAACGCGGGGGGGCGCCAACGCGGAATCGCCAGCGCGGCCACGGCCGCACACCCCAGCAGGGGAATCGGCACGTCCAGCAGACGAAGCCCGAGGATCGCGAGCGAGGCAAACCCGCTCCCCAGCACGAAGGCCAGTCCCAGACGCTCGGCCCCGCGCGGGGCCAATCCCAGTGGGCGCAGCAGCCACAGACCCACTGCGACACAGGCCAGGGCCGGCAGCGCTCCGGCCAGGCCGAGCTGCACGATCTCGAGCACACTTCTCACGGAGCGGGATCGACCCCCAGGATGTGCACCACCAGGTAGGCCCCGACGGCGATCACCAGCCACAGAAGGGCCAATGCCAGTCGTGCACCCGCCAGGGGCTCGGGCCTCGGCTCGCGATTCGTCACGCGGCGCAGTCTGACAGAACCGAACCGGGCTGGGGAGTCGAGGTCAGGCGTCCCTGTAGCCGTATCGGGGCCCAGCTCGTATTCATCTCGACGCCCCATGCGAATTCCCGCTCTCCCTGCCCATTCGAAGCCGATCCGCGCCGCCGTGACGGCCACACTGGTCGTGGCGCTGGCGCTCCAGGCGGCAGCCGAGCCGCGCCGCCAGAACGGATTCGTCATCGAAGGGGCCTCGATCCCCCCGGACGAGATCCTCGTGGGCGTCCCCGAGCGCGACAGGATCCCCGCCCTGATCGCGCCCGATTTCGTCCGCGCCGACGCTTCACCCTGGCGCGACGACGACCTGGTGATCGGGGTTGCGTTGCACGGCGAGGCCCGCGCCTACCCCATCGACATCCTGATCTGGCACGAATTGGTGAACGACACCCTGGGCGGGCGGGCGATCCTCGTCTCCTACTGTCCACTTTGCGGTACGGGAATCGTCTTCGATCGCCGCATCGGCGAGCAGGTGCGCAGCTTCGGCGTTTCAGGCCTGCTCTACCGATCTGACCTGCTGCTCTATGACCGCGAGACCGAGAGCCTGTGGTCGCAGATCTCGTCGGAGGCCATCACCGGGCCGTCACAGGGACAGCGCCTCACCCAGCTGCGGGCGCGCGTGCTGCCCTGGGGCCAGTGGCGTGAGAAGCACCCGGAGACCACGGTGCTCAGCCGCAACACGGGCCACGTGCGCAGCTACGGCCGCTCGCCCTACGGAGACTACGAGCGCTCGTCGAAGCTCTACTACCCGGCGCCCCGCGACGATCGCTACCACCCGAAGAGCCCCACATTGGGGATCCGGATTCCAGGCGGCGCCGCCCGCGCGTACCCGTCGGAGGAGGTGACACGCGCCGGGGGATCGGTGGGAGAGTCTTTCCAGGGCCGCGACGTCCGGGTCCAGTACGACCCGGAACATCGCGTCTTCCTGGTGGAGGCCCCCGACGACCTGGAGGTGGTCGAGGGATTCTGGTTTGCGTGGGTGGCATTCCACCCCCACACGAGCGTATTTCAGGCGCCTCGGAAACGCTGACGATTCGGATTATTTCTTCTTCGGAATGTTGAAGAAGGGCATGACCGGGAAGATGCCGTTGTCGGCGAAGTTCAGGAAGCCGATCTGCAGGCTCTCGATGTGGTTCGTGATGTTGACGAACCCCAGCTGAACCTTCGACCTCTTGGAGATCGCCATTCCGCTGACGTCGACGTTGCTGTATCCCTCGGTCACGTTGACGAAGCCGATGTTCACACCGCTCCTCAGCGACTCGACGCTGTTGATGAACGCCGCATTCACGCTGGTGTCTTCGCCCGAGTGGATGTTGACGAAGCTGCTGGCCAGGCCGGACGACTTCCCGGTGACCCTTCCCACCCCCCAGATCATGCTGAAACCGGACGCATTCGCCGCTTCGCTGAAGGAGGCGATTCCCAGGTCGAAGCCGCTCACCTTCATGTTCTTGGCGTAGAAGAGCGCGATTCGAAAACCGCTCACATCCGGGTCCGAAGGAGCCTGTGCGCCCGCGGCAGAGAACTGAAACGACGTCTCACCCGCGGCAGGCGTGGCAAGCAGACAGAGAACTGAGAGAGAAAGGGCCAGTCGACGCATTGTCGATCTCCTCGAAGTGACCCCGTCCGAAGGGAGCCGCGCCATGCGGTAGCACAACCAACGGGAGTCAACTAGCTCTGGCCGCCCCTAGGCCGCCCGCAGCTCTTCCATATACGCCTCGCGCTCCGCGTCGCTCGCGAAGGGGAAGCTGCAGAGCAGGCGGTCGATGATGCCGCCATGGCGCTCGCTCAAGGCCTTCACCACACCCCCGGGTTGCGCCACGATGGCGAATTCCTCGAGCATCTCGTCGCTGATGCGCTCGCCCATGGCGACCCACTCGCCCCGTTTGGACAGAGCGTTGAGCTCGCCCTGGAGTTCTCCCCAGCCATGCTGCTCGAGCACGCCGCGATAGGCGGGCGTCGAGCCATAGAACGCGATCTGCCGCGTCACCGCCGTGCGGGCCTGCTCCCACTCCTTTTCGTTTTTCCCGGTCACCACGAACGCCGGGTAGCTGAGCTGGAAGTCGCTGCGCGCACGTCCCCCGGCGATCAGCCCGCGCTCGAGGGCCGGGAGCGTCACGTTCTCGAGGTAACGCCTCGTGGTGAAGGCGTGCACGATCATGCCGTCGGCCACCTCCCCCGCCACCTCGGTCATGCGCGGTCCCACCGCGGCCAGCATCACCCGGGGCGGGCCGAAGGGATTGTTGCTGGGGGTGAACATGGGCGTCATCAGCGTGTGAGTGTAGAAATTGCCGCGGAAGTCGAGTTTTTCGCCCTGGTACCAGCAGTCCCAGATGGCTCGCATGGCCAGGATGAACTCGCGCATGCGCGCCGCCGGCTGCGACCACGGCATGCTGAAGCGCCTGGTGATGTGGGGCTTGATCTGGGAGCCCAGCCCCAGGACGAATCGCCCCTTCGAGAACGCCTGCAGATCATTGCTCAGGTTGGCCACGATCATCGGATTGCGGGAGAAGGCCACCGCGATCGAGGTCATGAGCTCGATGCGTTCGCTGTGCTCGGCGGCGAGCAGCAGCGGAAAGAACGGATCCGCGCTCATCTCGGCGGTCACCACGCCGTCGTAGCCCTGGGCCTCGAACTCCCGGATGCGCTCGGGCACCTCCGCCAGCGATTCCATCAATCCGGCATCGATCTTCATGAGGTCTCCTTCCATGCGCGTTCGCCGGGCTTGGGCGGGTCGGCCGGGCCCCCGGCAAAACACTGGGCAATCGACATCCAATGGCTGGCCGTGTCGCCCACCACCTGCAGGGCCGTGTCGGCGATGTTGCGCCCCTGGGTCACTACGCGGCAGAACTCGAGCGCGTCTCCCTCGACCCGATTTTCGTGGTTCGACTCGTTCCACTCCCAGATCGCACCCGACGGCGCAACCAGTCGCACGTGGGGCGGATCGCCTGGCACGGAAAGCCCGCGGTTGGCGAAGGTCCACCCGAAGGTCTTGAGCCCCAATACCGCGATGTTGCGAATGCGGTCGCTGTGGCGGCGCGGCACCCGCATCAGGTCGTAGATGTCCTGGCCGTGGGCCCAGGTCTCCATGTAGCGGGCCGTGGTGAACATGCGCACGCCCATGTCGGGTCCGAACCACGGCAGTCGCCGTTTGGGATCGGAGTTCCCCAACTGCTCGGCCATCTCGTGGCAGGTTTCGATCCACTGCTCGAGCAGATCCGCCGCAGCAAGTGCGCCCAGCTCGTCGCGGGTCTGGTCGGCGCCGCTCACACCGGCGGCCATCTTGCGGATCAGCTGCACACGCCTCTCGGCGAAGGCGTCCGCGTCCGTCAGCGACAGCAGCGAGACCCGATCGAAGAAATGCAGATGCGCCACCACGTCCCACGGCGTCCAGCCGAGAAAGGGCGTGACGCGACCCCAATCGTCTTCGCTCAGGATCGTGAGGAAGGCGTGCAGTTCATCGGCCTCGGCGCGCAGATCCAGGCTCTCCTGCAGCATGGTGTGTCTCCTCTTGGGTCTCAGGACATCCAGCCCTGGATTCGGGCGGCCTGCTCGCGCAGGGCTTCGGGCGCGCCGAGCAACTGTCGATCGACGCCAACCCGTTTGAACCAGTAGTGCAGATTCTGCTCGTCGGTGAAGCCGATGCCCCCGTGCACTTCGGTGGCGGTGCGCACGATGAACGGCCCGATCTCCGAGAGGTGGGCCTTGGCATGGCACGCCATCAGCGAAGCCTCCTCCGGCATCGTGTCGAAGGCGTGGGCCGCGTACCAGACCAGCGATCGCGCCGGCTCGAGCTCGGTCACCATCTCGGCACACAGGTGCTTCACGGCCTGGTACGAGCCGATCACGCGATCGAACTGTTTTCGCTGCATGGCATAGGCCACGGCCAGCTCGATGGCGCGCTCGCTCGCCCCCAGGATGTCGGCGGCCAGGATCACCCGGCCGGCGTCGAGCAGGCGCCGCGTCGCTTCGCCCGCCGAGCCCCTCTCGCCGATCCACTCCGCCACTGGGGTGCCCTCGAAGGCCAGCTCGGCGAAGCCGCGTGTGCGATCGATGGTGGAAAGGCGCGTCGTGGTGAGCCCCGGCGCCTGGGCACCCACCAGGGCCAGACTCCCGCCGTCCTCGGCGGGAACCAGGAAGAAGTCGGCATCCGGGCCGCCCTCCACCATGAGGGCGAGACCGTGGAGACGGCCGTCCTTCTCGTGTAGACCCGCGCCGTCGCGTTTCGATACCAACTCGTTGGCGGCCACGGCGATCCGGCAGCCGCCCGTGGCGAGCTGCGGCAAGAGTCTTGCCTGCTGCTCGGCGCTGCCGGCAGCGAGCAGCGCAATCGGCGCCATCACGGCGCACCCGAGGAAGGGGCCTGGCGCCACGCCCCACGCCAACGACTCGGCGGCCACCGCGGCATCGAGCAGGGTCAGGCCGCTGCCGCCGTGCTCCTCGGGGATCAGCAATCCCGCCACCCCAAGCTCGCAGAGCGCCTTCCAGCTGCCCCCGTCTCGGCCCGCCTGCTCGGCCACGATCTCGCGCACGCGCGTGACGGGACACTCCGCTTCCAGATAGCGCCGCAGGCTCTCGGCCAGCAGGTTCTGCTCTTCGGAGAGGGCGAAATCCATGGCGCCTACGTTCCCGACATCTGCCGGGGTTCGCGAGGCATGCCGAGACCCCGCTCGCTGATGATGTTCTTCTGGATCTGGGCGGTGCCGCCTCCAATGATCAGACCCAGGGTGAACATGTGGCCGGCCTGCCAGCGCCCGCCGTTGCGCTCGCGAGGAGAACCCTCGTAGAGCGTCCCCAGCTCTCCCATGGCGTCGATGGCCAGGGCGTTCAGCTGGTGCGACACCTCGCAGCCCGCGAGCTTGGTCACCAGGGCCGCCGTGCCGGGGAACTCACCCACGAGCCGCGCCGTGAGCATGCGCATGGCGTGGAACTTCATGGCCAGCACGCGCGATTGCAGGCGCATCAATCGATCGCGAAGCACCGGCGAGTCCATGGCCCGGGTTCCGTTGACGGCCTCGCGCTCCATCAGCGCCACTACGCCCCGGAAGCTGCCATCCAGGACGCCGCTCGACGCCAGCATGTTGCGCTCGTGGCCCAGCGTCGTGTTGGCGATCTTCCAGCCCTCGCCCCGCTTCCCCACCACGTTGCTCTTTGGAACGCGCGCTTCCGTGAAGAACACCTCGTTGAATTCAGACTCGCCGGTCATGGTGGCGAGAGGCCGCACCTCGATTCCCGGCGTGTCCATGGGGATCAGCATGTAGCTCAGGCCCGCGTGCTTCGACGCCTCGGGTTCGGTGCGGATCAGCCCGAACATCATGTCCGACTCGTGGGCCGTGGTGGTCCAGATCTTCTGGCCGGTGATCAGGAAGTCGGAGCCGTCTTCCACTCCGCGCGTCTGCACGCTGGCGAGGTCGCTTCCCGAGCCCGGCTCCGAGTAGCCCTGGCACCAGACCAGCTCGCCGCGGAGGGTGGGGCCGATGTACGTCTTCTTCTGGTCTTCGCTGCCCAGCTCGAGCAGCGTGGGCACCAGCATTTCGGGACCCTGGCCGCCGATGCCACGGGAGACGCCGGCGCGATTCAGCTCCTCTTCGATGATCACTTTCTCGAGGATGTCCGGCGCAGCACCGTAGCCGCCGTACTCCCGGGGAATCGTGCGGGCCGCGTAACCGCGCTCGATCAGCAGCGCCTGCCACGCCATGACCGCCGGACTGGCGCGGCCCGCTGCAACCCCCGAGCCGGACTTCGGCGCACGCTCGCCGTGCTCGGCCAAGAAGACCCGGAGCTGGTCGCGGAAGGCTTCGTACTCGGGGCCGTAGGAAAGATCCATGGGGGTAGCCTCTTCGACTCGAGTGTCAGAAGCCCAGCTGCTTGGCCAGATAGTGCATCATCGTCTCGTCCGAGCCGCCGCCGATGCTGCCCAATCGCGAGTCGACGAAGGCCCGGCCCGCGGCGCTCTCCTTCATGTAGCCGTAGCCGCCGTGGAGCTGGATGCACTCGTCAGCCACCAGCCGCGAGACCCGCGCGCAAAAGAGCTTCGCCATCGTGATGAGCTGGGTGGCATCGACTCCGTCCACCCGTTGCTCCACGCAGGCCCGGACCAGCTGCTTCGCCGCCGCGAGTTGGGTCCACATCTCCACCATCTTGAACTGGGTGTTCTGCATCTTGGCCAGGGGCTTGCCGAAGAGCACGCGCTGCTCGGCCCACTTCCGGGTCTCCTCCCAGAGCGCCTCGGAACCGGCGACCGAGCCCACGCAGGCCACCAGTCGCTCGTCCTGGAATTGCATCATCTGCTGCTGGAAACCGCGGCCGATCTCGCCAATGGTGTTTGCAAGCGGAACGCGCACGTCTTCGAAGAAGAGCTGGCCCGTATCGGAGCCCCAGTTGCCGATCTTGTCCAGCAGCACGTAGCGGAAGCCGGGAGTATCCGTGGGCACCACGATCTGCGAGAAGCCCCCGTAACCCGCGTCGGGATCCGTCACCGCCAGCAAGCACAGCCAGTCGGCAGTCGCGGCGTTGGTGATGTAGATCTTCGAGCCGTTGATCACCCAGTCGTCGCCGTCGCGCACGCCCCGGGTCTTGATCGCTGCCACGTCGGAGCCCGCGTCGGGTTCGGTCACCGCGATGGCCGAGACCATCTCGCCCGCGATGGCGGGCGCCAGATACTGGCGCTTCAGGTCGTCGCTGCCGAACTGGTGGAGCGACGGAGTCGCCATGTCGGTCTGGACCATGATGCCCATGATGACGCCCGCGTTGTCGGAACGACCGAGCTCCTCGAACAGGACGGCCGTGTACGACCAGTCCAGCCCCGCGCCGCCGTAGGCCGGGTCGTAACGAAGGCCCAGCATGCCCAGGTCGCCCATCTTCTTGTAGAGCGACTTGTCGAAGCGGCCCATCTCGTCGAACTCCCGGGCCCGGGGTCGCAGCTCCACGTCGACGAACCTGCGGACGGTGTCGCGAAGCTCTCGTGCTCCGGCGTGGCGTAGAGATCTCGTGCCATCAGCCATCCCCCTCGGCCGCCCACGGGGCCTGGCTCCGGGTCAGAAAGGCTTTCAT
>JAQBHB010000018.1:0-91135 GCA_032128115.1 Deltaproteobacteria bacterium
CCGGCCACCACGCCGAGCAGGGTGCCCAGCAAGCCGATCAAGGTGCCCTCGATCGCGAAGATCCTCTCGATGGTCGCGTCCTCGGCGCCCATGGCCTTGAGGATCGCGATGTCACTCGATTTCTCCATGATCATCATCACCAGGGTGGCCACGATGGCAAACGACGCCACCACCATGATCATCGCAAGCAGCACGAACATCATGACGCGTTCGCTCTTCAGGGCCTGGAAGAAGGCGGGGAAGAACTCCTTCCAGTCGCGCGTATAGAATGGGAAGCCCAGGCTGGCCTGCACGGCATCCGCCACCTGACGCGAGCGGTAGAAATCGGTGGTGCGGGCCTCGATCCCGTCCACCACGTCGCCCACGCGCCGGAAGTCCTGGGCGGCCGACAGATCCACATAGGTGAACATCTCGTCGTACTGGAAGAAGCTGGTCTCGAACACGCCCACCACACGGAACCGCTTCAGACGGGGGGCCGGGCCCAACGGGGTCGGGGGCCCTCCGAAGGGGGAGATCATGAGCAGGGGGTCTCCCACGGAGAAGCCGAAGCCGTGGGCGAGCTGGCTTCCGATCACGATGCCCGGGTCACCGTCGCTCCCGCTCGCGAGAGCCGCGAGGGACCCCTCCACCAGGTCTTCGCGGAGGTCGGTTACGTCGCCCACGGCAGTCGGGTCGACGCCGCGCAAGCGCACCGCCGTGATGGCTCCGTGGGTTGCTCGCACCATGCCCTCAGCGTCCAGGTAGGGGGAGGCGGCCACCACCTCGGGAACCTGTCGCACCTGTTCCAGGGTCGCGTCGTAATCGGAAAAGGTGCCCAGGTTGCTGTGCACCGTGAAGTGCGCGCGATTTCCGATGATCTCGTCGCGCCACGTGCGCTCGAAGCCGTTCATGACCGACAGTACCGTGATGATCAGCCACACCCCGGCGGCGATGCCCACCACGCAGATGCCGGTTATGACCGAGATGAAGGTCTGGCGCCGTTTCGCCACCAGGTAGCGCTTGGCGATGAACCACTCGACACCACCGCGGGTATCCGCGAGCCCCGCTGCGGCAAGCGGCAACAGACCCAGCAATACGCCCGCCACGAATGCCACCAGCGCAGCGCTGCCCGCGGCCGCGATTCCGATCTCCGGCGCCGGCAGGATCAGGGCCACCGCCACCCCTGTGCCCAGGGCCGCGGCCAGAACCCACGCCATCTGCTCGAAATCCGATCGCGGCGCCCCGGCGGCCCCGCGCGACCGGCGCCAGGTCGCGATCGCGCCCAGGGCCGAGACCACCAACGCCGGGGCCAGAGCCATCTCGGGGCGACCGCTGCCCCCCAGCATGAACGCGAAACCCAGTCCGAGCCAGACCAGGGTGCCCGTGGCCAGCACCCGCGAGGGCGTGCCGCGCACCGCCAATCCCGCCAGCGCCATGCACGACACCACCGTGACGGCAGCCACGCCAGCCGCCAGGGAAATGCGCGGACCCAGGGCCTCCGGAAGCACGCCGAGCCCCTGGGGCCCCGCCCATTCCAGGATTCCCGCCGCCACCAGCGCGATCCACACGAGCCCCACCACCGCGAGGCTCGACGGCCGCCGGGCCACGCGCGCGAAGCGGTCGAGCGCCACCACGGCCGACCCGAAGAAGAGCAGCGTGAGCGCGGCGATGCCCAGGGCCAACGCCACGATGAAGGTGAGCGCGAACGTGCCCCCGGCCCTCGCCAGCAGATCCCAGACGGCAGCGGCAAAAGCCGGGATCAGATCCACCGGGTGCATCTCCTCACGGGGGGGGCCTGGGTCTCATCGTCCCGAGGCCCGATCCGGTCGCTGCGGATCACGAGCGCGCCTCCGCCTCTGCAGCCCACTGCAGCAGCGTGGCGCGGATGAACGGGTCCAGATCACCCTCGAGTACCCGCTGCACGTTGCCCGCCTCGTGCCGGGTGCGGTGATCCTTCACGCGCTGCTGGGGATGCAGCGTGTAGGAGCGGATCTGGCTACCGAAGTCGATCTGGCGCTGCTCGCCCCGAGCGGCTGCGAGCTTCTCCTCACGTTCGAGGCGTGCCCGCTCGTAGAGGCGCGCCTTCAGCACCTTGAGGGCTGAGGCCCGGTTCTTGTGTTGGGAGCGTTCGTTCTGGCACTGCACCACGATGTTGGTGGGCAGGTGGGTGAGGCGCACGGCCGAGTCGGTCTTGTTCACGTGCTGGCCGCCGGCGCCGCCGGAGCGGTAGGTGTCCACCCGCAGGTCCTTCTCGTCAATCTCCACCACGATGGAGTCGTCCAGCTCGGGAATCACGGAGACGCTGGCGAAGGCCGTGTGGCGGCGCGCCTGGGAGTCGAACGGGGAGATCCGCACCAGGCGGTGCACACCCTCTTCGGCGTTGAGATAGCCGTACGCGAAGTCTCCAGACACGGTGATCGTGACGCTCCGAATCCCCGCCTCTTCCCCGTCCTGACGGTCGAGTTCCTCCACGGAGTAGCCTCGAGACTCTGCCCAGCGCAGGTACATGCGCAGCAACATCTCGGCCCAGTCGCACGCGTCGGTTCCGCCGGCGCCCGCGTTGATGGACACGATGGCCGGAGCCGAGTCGTTCTCGCCCCCGAGCAGGCGTCGCACCTCGGCTTCGTCCAGGTCGCGGGTGGCGGCCTCGATCTTCTCCGACACCTCGCTCCAGGCGTCGGGCTCGTCGGCCTCGGCGGCCAACTCCAACAGCACGCCTGCATCCTCGAGCGAGGACGTCAGGTCGTCGAAGGTGCTCAGCTCGTGTTCGACCCGGCTCTTCTCGCGCAACAGGGTCTCGGCCCGCTCGCGATTGTCCCACAGTTCGGGCCGGGCCGACTCGTTCTGGAGCTCGCCGACGCGAGCGCGCAGGCGTTCGACGTCAAAGACTCCCCCGGAACTCATCGAAGCGCGCCCGCAGTCGGCGCAGGCGCTCGCTGAACTCGGTGGAATCGACGCTGATGACCGGTTCCGTCTCGCTCACCTGGATGGATCCCCCCTGTTGCCTCGCCCCGCCTCGCCTCGCCTCGGTCAGGTCGCATGCCCCGCGCGTCCCCGCGCCGACTGGCTCCGCACCGCGCCGGTGGCCAGCCCCACGGCAACGGCCCAGCAGGCGTAGGCGAAGACATCACCGTAGCGCGTGTAGAAGGATCCCCCGAGCGGGGCCGGACGCAACGGCACGTCGGCCACCAGCAGATCCCTCTCGAAGATCTCCGTGCGCGATACGACGCGCCCCCGGGCGTCGATGATCGCTGAAACCCCGGTATTTGCGGCCCGGGCCGTCCAGAGCCGCGATTCGGCCGCCCGCAGCGCGGTCATGGCCAGGAACTGGTAGGGCGCGCCCGTGCGCCCGTACCAGGCGTCGTTCGTGATGGCGAAGAGCATCTCGGCGCCCCTGCGCGCAAACCGACGCACCAGATCCGGGAAGAGCAGTTCATAGCAGATCGGCACCCCGGCGCGGACACGCGTGGCAGCGCCGTCGCTCCAGGCCACGGTGACGACCCGGGGCCCCGGGCCGGCGGTGACGTCCAGGGCGGCCATGCCGCGCGCCATGGCCACGAACACGAACCCCAACCAGTCGCGCAGCGGCACGTACTCGCCGAAGGGCACCAGGTGCGACTTGTCGTAGCGATCCGTGAACAGACCGGGCGGCTCCAACAGGAAGGCGCTGTCGAAGTAACGGGTGGGGGCCCCGCCTGCGTCGAACTCGAGGCCCACGCCGCCGACCACGAACGCGGCCCCGGTCTCGCGCGCCAGCGCAGCCAGGCGCTCGCGCAGGGCGGCATCCGCCTCGATCCCGCCAGGTACGGAAGTCTCGGGCCACACGACGATGCGGGCGCCGGCTTCTGCCGCTCGGCGCGAGAGATCCTCGTAGACGGCCAGGATCTGCGCGCCGCGATCCGAGCTCCACTTGCTGCCCTGGTCGATGTTTCCCTGGAGCACCGCCACCCGGACCCGGGCCACGGCGCCCGCGTCCGGGTGGGAAGCGCCGGCCGCGAAGCCCAGCGCGTGGGCGAGCGCAACCGCCGCCAGGGCGGACCCGACGGCGATCCCAGGGCGGCGCCCCGCCGACCACTCGAGGAGGGCCCGCGCGAGCGCCGCCCCGCCAAGCACGGTCACGAACGACAGGCCGTACACGCCGGTGAAGGCCGCGAGCGGCATCAGCGCCGGGTTCAGGTGCTGTGCGTAGCCCAGGGTGGCCCAGGGAAAGCCCGAGAGCGCGAACGACCGCAGGTGATCGAGTGCCGTCCACACGGCAGCCGCTGCGAACGGCGTGGCGAGCCCGAAGCGTCCCAGCCCGGCCCAGGCGGCGGACAGGGCGGCGGCAAAGACCGCGATGTAGGCCGCCAGCGCCACCGGCGCCAGCACGCCGACCACCGCGGGCGCGTGTCCGTAGTGCACGGTGACCACGTAGATCCAGTGGAGGATGGCGGAATGAGCGACCAGCCCCGCGACGAAGCCGAGACGGGCGGCGCGTCCCGGGGTGAGCCCATGCAGACCCAGGAGGAGCAACGCGGGACCCAGCCACGCGAACACCACGCCCAGATCGAGCACGCGACCCGCCACGGGGTGCGGAAACGACAGGAACGTAACCACCGCGTAACCGGCCAGCAGGGCGATGCGCGGAACCGCCAGCGGCGGGAGCTTCGTCATTCGCGGATCGCCCGCCAGAGTCGTCGCTCGTGGCTGCGCATGTGGCGGGCCTCGTCCGGTCGTATGTGATCGTGGCCGATCAGGTGCAGCGTTCCGTGTACGAGCAGGCGTCCCACTTCTTCGTCCAGGGAGCGCCGCCGGCTGCGCGCCTGGCGCGCCGCCGTCTCGAGCCCGATCACCACGTCGCCAAGCAATGCGCCCCGGCGCTCCACGTGGTCGCCCGCAAGCAGGGGAAACGCCAGCACGTCCGTGGGCGAGGCCCGGCCCCGCCAGGTTTCGTTGAGCCCGGCGATCTCTTCGTCATCGCTGAGACGGATCGAGAGTTCGGCCCGCGCGAGGGACAGTTCGCGCAGGAGACGGACCGCCCGCGACCGCAGCAGGCGCCGATCGACGCCCGGGAGCCCGCGGCGCCGCGACGGGCCGGCCAGGCGGACGGTCATTCGCCGCCGGCGTCCTCGCGGCCCCCCGCGTTTCCGCGCTCATCTGGCGCGGGCCGAGCCGCTTCCTGTCGCTCATAGGCTTCGATGATCGACTGCACCAGCGCGTGGCGGACCACGTCCTCCCGGTTGAAGCGAACGAAGCCAATGCCCTCCACGTCCTGCAACAGGTCGATGGCGTCCACCAGGCCGCTGCGCTTCTCCGGCGGCAGGTCGATCTGGGTCGTGTCGACGGTGATGACCGCCCTGGAGTCGAAGCCCAGCCGCGTGAGGAACATCTTCATCTGCTCCCGGGTGGTGTTCTGCGCCTCGTCCAGGATCACGAACGAGTCGTTCAGGGTGCGGCCGCGCATGAACGCGAGCGGCGCCACCTCGATGATGCCCCGCTCCATCAGCCGGCTGGCCTTCTCGAAGGGCATCATGTCGTTCAGGGCGTCGTACAGCGGCCGCAGGTAGGGGTTGACCTTCTCCGCCATGGAGCCCGGCAGGAAGCCCAGCTTCTCGCCCGCCTCCACGGCCGGACGGGTCAGCACCACCCGGGACACCTCGTGTCGGTTGAGTGCCGCCACCGCCACCGCCATGGCCAGGTAGGTCTTTCCGGTTCCCGCCGGGCCACTGGCAAACACCACGTCCTGGTTCCGCATCAGCTCGATGTAGCGGCGCTGGGACAGGTTCTTGGCGGCGATGCGCCGGCGCGAGCCCACGGCGGCCAGCACGTCCTCGTAGACGTCGGCCAGGTCGACATCGGGCTGTTCGGAGACCATGCGTATGGCCTGACGCACGTCGCGGGCGTGGACCGGCGTGCCCGACTGCAGCACCCCGTAGAGTTGTTCGAGCACCTTGCGGGCGAAATCCACCTGGACCGAGGCGCCCACCAGACGCACTTCGTTGCCGCGCGCCCGCGCGTCGATCCCCAGTTCCTGCTCCAGGATGCGGAGCGTCCGGTCGCCCTCGCCGTAGAGCTCGGCTGCCGTGTGGTTGTCGTCGAAGATCAGCGTCTGGCGGGCGGCGGATTCGTTCTTGCCCAGGGGTTGCCTCGTTCGCGGCCGCTAGCGTTCGGGGGCCAGCAGCACGGCGGCGTCATCGCGACGCACCGTATAGTAGGGAGACGCCGGTGCGGCTGCCAATTCCGGCATCGAATCGCCGAGCGGTTGCAGGTGGCGCGGCCACTGGCCCTCGCGAAACCGGTATGCCTCCAGGCCGCGCCGCAGCGTCCGCATCTCCCAGTCCTGGCGCAGGCTGGCCAGTGGCGACCGCGCAATCGGAAGCCCCTGCACACTGCGCACCGGAGCACCCACCCGATTGGACAGGCCCGCCAGCAGCAGCAGCAGCAGCATGGGAATCACCGCGAAGACCCAGCCGCGGAAGGCCCGACGCTCCACCTGGATGCGCTGGGCCAGGGGGTCGCGTCGCACGCTGGCGGGATCCACGGCCTGGATGGCGCCGTTTCGGTGCAGCTCAGCCAGGATCCGGCTGGCGTCGAAGGTCCCCAGTCGCGACAGGTCGACGATTCGGCGCACAGGCAAGCGCCCGTCGACGAGCGCCCACACCCGGCGAGCATCTTCCGGGTGGCGATAGCCCTCACTGCGGGGCGCCTCGGCCTGGGGAGCCCGACGGAACACCGCGGCCTCCGAGGGCACCAGTTCCGCGAAGCTCTGCCACTCGTCCACCATGCGCATCCCGTCCATCAGGATCTGCTCGGCCCCGAGCAGCGCATCCACGGCGCGGTCGTGGGAGATCTTCTCGGCGTTGAAGTGGAAGGAGCCGGAGGTCCAGCGCAGCACCTGGAAGATCGTTTCGCGGGTGAGCAGGTCCTCCAGCTCCTCGACCTCCGCATCCGTGAGTTGTCCGCGGGTAACGGCCATGCGGCCGATGGGCTGGGCCGACTTGTCCGACGCGCGCTGCAGGTCGTTGACCTGCTCGCGGGTCAGGTGGCCGCAACGCACCATCATGTCGGCCAGGGCGCTGTCCGGGCGCGAGCCCACCGGCGCGGCGCTGACCACGGCCCCCTTGTCGAGCCGGATCTGGATCTTCTCGCGCTTGGTCTTGAACTCGAGCGCCCCGGTCTTGCGCTGCTGACCGATCAGCTGGAAGACCTCCCCGATTCCGAAATCCTTCAGATCACCCCGCAACGCCACCGACACGTCTATGCCCTCCGCCTGGCGGCCAGCGAGGTCGCCAACACCAGGGCGTATGCCAGCATTGCCAGCGTTCCCAGACCGGTGAAGGCGATGGGGCCCGCAGCCCCGGCCACCAGCGGATCGGAAACCACGCCGTCGCGCAGCACGATGGACGCGGCGGCCAGGGCGAACAGCACGGCACCCAGGACACCGCGCAGGGGCTGGCGCGCCAACAGGCCCGCGGCGCCGGGAACCCCGACAGCGACGGCCCATGCCAGACGGTTGCGACGCCGTTCGCGCTTTCGCAGGGTTTCGATTCGCGCCATGCGCAGATTCCGGTCGGCGTTTTCCGACTTGTAGAAGAGCTGGAAGCAGCTCTCGCACACGTCACGATCTCCGGACCGGGGCTCGCAGCGCGGGCACAGCAGGCGCCTGCAGCGTCCGCATCCGCGCCGGGCCCGCACGCCCAGGCCGATGATCGATCCCGACAGAGCCACGCCACACAAGGCGAGACCGGCCGCGCGTCTCTCGGCCAGATGCCCCGGCACGAACGGTGCCCGCAGCTGGGCGGCCAGGGTCTCGCTACCCGCAGCGCCCAGCATGCGTCGCCACAGGAGCGACGCCGGCAACGGCAGGTCGACCACGAAGGCCGCGTTGTCCGATCGCTGCAGCTCGCTGAGGCGCGCCACCGCCTCGCCATCCAGTTCCTGGGCGCGAGACAGTGCCCGGGACAACTCGTCCACCTGGAAGGTCAGACCGTGGGCCTGGGCCAGGTTGAACAGGACGATGGGCGAGCCACTCTCGCTGGCGGCCTGGCGATACAGATCGATGGCGTCGCCCATGTGTCCCAGGGCGAGCCGCACGTTGGCCGCGTTGTTGGCGATCACGGGATCGTTGGGCAGGGCCCGAAGCAGGCGCCGGTACTCGGCGTCGGCCTGCGCCAGATTTCCGGAGCGCTTCGCCTGGATGGCCCGGGCGCGGGCCGCCAGCAGGTCGTTCGGGGCGGCGGCTTCCAGGCGCGCCAGATCCTGTGCCAGGACCGCGCCCCGAGCCGAGGCGTAAGCGGCCTCGGCCACCGGGTCGCGCTGGAAGGCCCCGAGGGTGGCCCCGGCCAGGTTCGGCAACAGCCAACCGCCGGCCCAGACCGCCGCCACCGCCACCCCCAGCGCGACGCGCTGGCGCAGGGAGCCGAAGACCGAGCCCAGCGCCAGCAGGGCCACTGCCAGCCCCAGAAGCCCCTCCCCGAGCACCCAGGGCAGCAGGACCAGGGCGGCCAGCAAGGCGGTGCGAGCGAATCCGGGCAGATCGCGGGAGATCAGGTCGCCGAGCACATGGGCCGCAGGCGGCGCCACCGCGACCGCCGTCAGGGCGATGAAGAACAGACCCCCGGCGGCCAGGCCAATGGCCAAGATCAGCAGTGCGTTGCCTCCGAACCAGAGCGAGGCCTCCACGTGGCGGGGAATCACGACCAGGGCCGCGATGGCGGCGCGCAGTGCCGTGACGGGTGCGCCACCGTGGAGCCACAGGGCCCGGGCGTACTCCATACGGACCGCCGGCGTGTCGGGCGCCAGCCGCAGTGCCTCCTCGGCCCGTTCCAGGGGCTCTCCCGCAACGGCCCCCGCAAGCAGCACCTGGGCGGCGGCGTCCAGGCTCCACACGCCCTGCTCCAGGGCCGCCCGGCGCGTGCGCAGGACTCGGGCCTCCAGGGACGGCGACGGGGCCCGCCAGACCGTTTCGAGGCCTCCGAACTGCGGTGCGGGAGCCGCGGGCTCCTGGGCCCTGGCCCGCTGGGGCCCGGCCAGCAGACCCATGGCGGCCACAACCAGTGCCAGCCGCCCCGCGACTGCCCGCTTTCGGACCCTTCTGGTCACACGCCCCCCTTCGCCCGACTCCGCGCCTTGCGTATCGGTGACCCAAGCGCGCCTCTGAATAGGCAGGGTTCCCATGCCCGTCGGCCGCTCCGGGCGCGCGGCGGCGGATCTCGGGGCGACGGGTTATGCTGGCGCGCCGTTTCCGGTGGCTGAGGGAGATCGAGTGGCCAATCACAAGTCGGCACGCAAACGAGCCCGCCAGTCCGAGAAGCAGCGCGTCCGCAATCGCGACGTCCGCACCCGGATCAAGGGAGCCGTGAAGCGGGCCAACCAGGCCGTGGACTCCGGCGACGCCGGCGCCGCCCAGGAGGCGGTTCGCAAGGCAGAGAGTGTCCTGCGCCGGGCCTCCAGCAAGGGTGCCATCCCGGCCAAGCGCGCCAGTCGCACCATCGCTCGCCTCTCTCGCAGCGCCCACAAGATCAACGCCTAGCGCGACGCGCTATCCGGACAATCCCAGGACCAGGCGTTCCAGGGCCATCTCGGGGCGCAGGGCGCCGGCGCCCTTGAGACTCAAGTCGGTCTGGTGGATGGCGTCCAGGCACGAGAGCAAGCGGCCCTGGCTGTAGCGACGCGCCTGGCTCTCGAGCTTCTTCACCACGAACGGGGGTCCCGACACACTGCCGCCCGCGGACAGGCGCAACAGCCGGCGGAAGTGCGACACCAGCGCGCCCAGCACCAGAGGCGGTGCGGCGCCCGAACGCAGCAGCTTGCCCAGCACCACCAGGGCGTGGGCGGGGTTGCCGGAGCCGATGGCGTCGGTGAGATCCCAGATGGGCTCCTCGGCGAGGTCGGAGATACCCGAAGCCACCTGGCTCTCGGAGACCGCGGCATCGCCTTCGGTCATCAGCGCCAGCTTGGCGATCTCCTGGCGAAGCATCAGGAGCTGGGGGCCCGTGCGTTCGATCAGCATCTCGGCCGCCCCGCGCCCGAACGCAACCCCCTGCCGCTCGGCTTCACGACGCACGAAGGCGACGACCTCGCGCTTGCCGCGGGGCGGGTCGCAGCGGACCTCCACTGCGGGCTCCGAGAAAGCCTTCACCCAGCGAGCACGACGATCCACCTTCGCGGCCATCACCACCAGCACCGTCGAGCCGACGTCGGCCGATGCGGACACCGCCTCGATCAGGGCGTCGGCGACACCACGCGCCGTACCCCGGCGATTCTCGGGCTCCCGCAGTACGACCAGGCGGCGCTCGGCCATCACCGGCAGGGTGCGCACGGCATCCAGAACGGCGCCCGGCGTGGTGGCATCTCCTTCCAACCGGTCGAAGTTGAAGTCCACCGCCCCCCCGGTGAGAACGGCGCCGCGGAGAGCCGCGAGCGCATCGTCGCGCAACAGCGCCTCTTCCCCGGCCAGCAGATACGCGGGCCGCAAGCGTCCGTCGGCGATCTCGGCGCGCAACTCGTCGGGCGTCACGGCGTGAGCACCTCGGCCAGGCTGTCGTGGATGCGACCCGCCAGCACACCGGCCACCCGGCGCAGGGCTTCCTCCCGGTTCTTCCGGGTCGCCTCCAGGTCGGCGCTCGCCAGGTACCGCTCGGATTCCCGCAGGGCGTTGGCAGCCATGGGCAGCATACGTCCGTCACGACGGCTGGCGGTGAGTTCGAGGCTCAGCGTCAGCTCGTACTCGAGGATCAGAGCCACCGATGAGAAGCTCCTCCCCGAGGTCTCGACGGGCAAGACGGCCCCGTGTAGGACCAGGTCGGCGCGACCCGACTCCTCCGTCACCACCAACGCTCCCCGGCGCAGGAACTCCCGGCGCAGGGCATCCGAGACGATGAATTCGACACCCGGCTCATAGGACTCGTTGCTGAGGGTGCGAATCGACACCGAACCCAGATCGCCAAGGCCGCCGTCATAGCGAACGAGCCGATAACCGCAGCCCGTCGAGACTGCAATGGAGACCAGGGAAATCCAGACGAGGATCCCGGCGACGGCGCGGCTCCGGATCACGCCGGCACGTATACCACACCGCGAGCGCAGTTCAGTGAACTAGTCGCCCTTCAGCAGGCCCTGAGCCACGGCGAGCACCTGGTTCGCCTTGATGGGCTTGGTCAGATACTCATTCGCGCCCAGATCGAGTGCGCGCTGGCGGTCGGCGTTCGCGCCTTCGGTGGTGATCACCACGATGGGGAGGTGCGCGAGCGACTCCTCGCCGCGAATCATGCTGATGAGCTTCAGTCCGTCCATCACGGGCATGTTGATGTCGATGAGGACCAGATCGAACGAATCGCTGGTGATCTTGCGCAGACCATCCATCCCGTCCTGCGCTTCCACGATCTCCACGTCTCTCAGGCGGCGCAGCGCGAAGACCAGGAGCTGCCGCATGGTCGGGCTGTCCTCGACGATGAGAATTCTCTGTTGAGCCATGATGCAACCCCTTGCGCGCCGGCCCCGCCGGACGCGCGCGTCACTTCGTGAGCAGGTCGATGAAGCCCTGAATCGTCGAGAGCTTGCGCTCGGACTGGGAATAGAGACGCGCCGCGAAGAGCGCGGTGGCCGCGTGTCCGCCCAGCATGGCGAATAGCTCGTGATCGAGGTCCGAAAAGGACTCCTTGTGTTCCAACAGTTTGTAGATTGCGACCGCCCCGATCGGCCGGCGTTCGATCAGGAACGGGATGCACACGATGGGCTGGTTCAGGTCGCCGGGGGTGGCCTGCTCCCAGCACTGGGCGTGACCCGCCGCCACCGCCTCGCCCAGAACGCCCGCGCCCAGGGCGCCGGGCGGAAACGCCGAAACCGCAAGCCCCTCCGCGGCCACGGCCTTCAGCAATCCGGAGGTGTCGTCGAGCATGTAGACCGCGAAGATCTCGGCACCGACCAGGTTGATCACGATCTCCAGGATGATGTTGACGACCTCGCCCAACTCGAGCGTCGAGTGGAGCTGGTAGCTGGCAACGTAGAGGTTTGCCAGATTGTTGTTCTCCTCCTCGATCTCCAGGTATCGGTCCGCGAATATGCGATTCTCGCCCTCCACGTATTCCAGGCGCTCGCGAACGCTCGCGTACTCGCTCTCCAGGTTCTGGAGGCGCGCAACCAGTTCCTCGCGTCGCTTGTTCCAGTCTTCGGGCGTGCGCGCGGCGGCTTCCTGTTCTTCGTGGAAACGCAGCAGCTCCATCCGGAGCCGCTCGTTCTCCCGCATCAGATCCTTGGCGAACTCCGCTCCCCGCTTGAACAGGCTGACGAACTCTTCCGCCCGCGAGAAAACGTCGGGGTTGTCTTCACTCATCTCGGCAGCCTCCGCGAGACGGCGCACCATCCCGACCCTCTCGATCCCTCTGGATCCATCCGGATGTCCGCGGCGGGTCGCCGGACTCGATGGCCGCCACGGCCGAATTGCGCCGGCCGGGACTCTCCTCGTCGCAGGAGCTCATGCGCTACCCCGCTCCCGGGCAATGGCAAGCAGCGCCTCCGCCACGAAGTCGCGGGTATCCCGTACCCGCGCGTCGGCTCTCTTGGCGAAGTGCGCGCGCCCTTCCACCAGATCGGATTTCAACGCCTCCACCACGTTGCCGGCCTTCACGGCCGCGGCGAACTTCTCCGGGTTGTAGAGCACCACGTCGGACACGATGACCCGCGCCAGACGCTCGACCTGAGCCACCACGGCGGCCAGATCGCCGCCGGGAGCGGGGGGCGGCGGCGCCTGGACCAGAGGCGCGGCGACCGGGGGCGGCGGCGCCTGGACCCGAGGCGTGGCGACCGGGGGCGGCGGCGCCTGGAACGGAGCCGCGGCGACCGGGGGCGGCGCCTGGACCGGAGGCGCGGCCATCGTGAGAGGAGGGCCGGCAGGGAAACCCAGTCGCGCAAGGATCGGTCGCAGGGCATCCGGCAGATGGGGCCGCTCCACGTAGCCATCGGCGCCGTAGAGCTCGTTGGGATCGCGGCGGTAGCGATCCTCGTGGTGGATCGCTCCGATCAGGATCACCATGATGTGTCGAAGGCTCTCGTTGCGCTTCACCAGCTCGCAGACCTGGAAGCCGAACATCCTGGGCAGGGCCGCGTCGAGCACCACCACCTGGGGAAGCAACCGCTGGATGTTGAGAATCGCCTCGACCCCGTCGTGTACGAGGTTCGCCTGCATTCCCCAGGTAGCGAGGGCGCCGGCGAGCTGCTTGGCGGAATCCACGTCTGGATCCGCCACCAGAACCGTGCACCGGGCCTGCGGCAGCGGGGATGCCGTCGGGTGAGCGGGTGCTGCCTCGGGCGGGAGCACCCGGAAAACCGCCGAGCAGCGCGAGCAGCGCACCCGCGCCCCATCCGGGCCCACTTTTTCTCTCTCGATGCGATAGCGCGCGGCACACCGCGGACACACTGCAATCATCGTCCTGTTCCTCCCCACCCACTCCTCACGGCTAGATCTTGAACCTCTGCACGTCCTGGCGGAGTGCCGCGGACTGCTTCAGCAGTCCCTTGGTTGCTCCATCCAGGCGCTGGGCACTCTCCTCGTTGGCGCGCGTGCGGGCCACGACGGACTTCAGGACCGTAACCGCTGCCGCGCTCGCCCGGGCCTGCTCCTGCAGGACCCGGTGGATGCGCTCTACGGCATCCCGAGCCTCTTCCGATCGCTCGCGGATGATCCCGGAACCCCGCGCCTGCTCGTCCGTGGTGGCGCGCACCCGCTCCGCCACCTGCTGCATCGCCACGGAGCCGCGATAGACCACTTCGTTGCCCCGATCCTGCTCGGATGCGGCCCCGCGGATCTCCTCCACGCCGCCGCGGACCCGCTCCATCAGGCTCACCACGTGGGCGGCCGCCTTGGACTGCTCTCGCACCGCCGTCACGATGGCCTCGATCCGGGCGCCGCTCTCCCGAGACGCGCGCGTAATCTCATCCAGACTCACCCCCGCTTGGGCCGAGAGGTCGACACCGGAGGCGACACTGCGAGTACCGCGCTCGATGGCGCCGATGGCGTTGCTGCCCTCGGCCTGGACGGCGCGAATGAGTCCTCCGATCTCCTTGGTGCTGGCGAGCACGCGGTCGGCCAGGTCCTTGATCTGGTCTGCCACCACGGAGAACGCGCGTCCGTGCTCCCCCGCCTGAGCCGCGATGATGGCCGCGTTGAGGGCCAGCAGGTTGGTCTCATCGGCCACATCGTCGATCACGTCCACGATGGCGCCGATCTCGTCAGTGCGGTTGCCCAGGTTGCGGATCACGCGCTCGGCGGTCTCTGTGGCCTCGCGAATCTCCTCCATTCCGGCGATGGTCTGCCGCACCTTCTCACGGCCGCTCTCCGCCCGATCCACCACCTGCTCGAACAGGCGCCCGGTTTCGTCGGCGGAGTCGTCCACTTCGCTCATGGAGGTCGCCATCTCGTCCATGCTGGTGGAGGTGGCCGCCGCCGCCTCGGCCAGGGCATCCACGCTCCCAGAGACCTGACGAACGCTCCGCACCATCTCCTCGATGGAACTGGAGACCTCCTCCACCTGACCCGTGAGCACGGTTGCCGTCTCGTTGAGCTCGTCGCCCGCCGCACCGAGTTCGAGGATCGAGCTACGCGACTCCTCCATGGCTCGATTGAGTTCGTGGCTGGATTCCGCGATTCCCTGGACCTGGCCGCTGATGGATGCCACCGACGTACTCGCCCGCTCGAGTCCCTCCACCTGGGCGGCGGTCACCGCGCCCAGGCTCTCCGAAACCGACGTCATCTCACCCGCGGTTGCCTCGACCCGGTCGGCTGCCTCGGCCACGCGACCCACGGTCGACCGCAGGGATGCCGCCATGGCCTGAAAGGAGCGCATCAGGTCGCCCAGCTCATCTTCGGACTCGTGGATCCGGCCCCGGCGCAGATCACCCGAGGCGAGTCGATCCACCTCCGCACGCAGGGCTCGGGCCATACGACCCAGATCGCTGGCCAGCAACACCGCCAGGGTCACCGCCATCGCCATGAACAGACCCAGCAACAAGACGATGCCAGTTCCGCTGCGCCAGGCCGCAGGGCTCAGCATGTTGGAAGGGGTGGTGGCGATCACCACCCGGTCTCCCTCGAGGCGGCGCCAGGCCAACACATGGTTCGGGTCGAGAGTGGTTGCCGAGCCGCCGGATTCTCCCCGAGCGATCTCCTCGCGCAGCCGTGCGACCACGTTCGGCCCGAATGGGACCGAATCGGGCTCGGCCAGGTTGAATTGCCAGACCGTCACCGGACCGCGGATCTCCGACGACGTGGACCGCGCACCCGAGGGGAGCCCGGCGTCATCCGCGCGCTCCTCCAAAACCCGCGCCAGCACATCTTCCTGCCAGCGGACCGCGAGGCTTTCCAGCGAGCGCACGGCCTGGGCGTGTGCCAGGAGCAACGCGAAGACAGCGGGCGCGACCGTGAGCCCCAACGCCGACACCAGGAGCTTGCGCTTCACGGAGATCGGGCGGATCAGCGCGCGGCGCTCTTCCGGATCGGTGATCTCGGCGGCGAGGGCGTCGCGCACGGGCTCGGCCACGCGCTTGACACCGAAGTGCAGGATCGCGCCCGACCCGAAGCCCGCGACCGTTCCGGCCAGCAACACCACGGCGGACTCGAATACGCCCCAGCTGTCGAAGCTCAGGCTCATGCCGAGCCCCACCAGCACCGCGGGCAGGAGCCAGCCCGCGCCGCCGAAGACGGCGGCCCGGCGCGGAATATCCATCACGGCGGCGAATGCCCGGCGAACGACCCGGGGATCGTCAGTACCGGACACTCCCGCCTCGACGCCATCCGGCAGGAACGTGAGGACTGGCGCGACCAGGTGCCCCAGGGTCACGATCATGGCCGGGATCACCACCGCGGCCGACACGGCACTCAATTCCAGGAACAAGCGCCACTGGTCCGGCGTGAGCGACAGCAGCACGTACGGACAGCTGGCGCCGATCAGCGCCGCGGGAACGCACAGGGCGAGCCACCACTGGATCACGCGCAGCCGGAATACCGGCCCGGTCGGCATCACGGGCTCGTTCACGATGTCGCCTCCGGCGCGTCCCGGCCCGACGCAACAACGCACCCGAGCAGGTGCCGCAGCGAGAGAACCAGGATCGGGTCGGATCCGGGCCGCCGCGCCACAAAGCGGGTCAGCGATCCCACCGCATGCGCGAGCTCCGGCGGGGCTTCCAGGGCAGACCCCTCCAGGGACACCACCTCGACGATGCCCTCCACGGCCAGACCCACCAGCATCCCGTCGCTCTCGGCGATGGCGATGCGAGAGCGCGGCCCGCCTTCCATGGGTGCGCCCCCCAGCACGCGCGCCAGGTCCACGACGGGCACGATCGTGCCGCGCAGGTCGATCACGCCCTCCACCAGCGGCGGCGCCTTTGGAAGTGGCGTCACCGGCTGCCAGCGAACCACTTCGCGAACCTGGCTGGCTTCGACCGCGTACACGTGCCCGGCCACCCGGAAGCACCCGAGGGTCACCCGATCGCACCCGGCGAAGGACGCTTCAGCGACCTGCATCGACATCCAGCACCCGTTCGAGATCGAGCATGGAAACGAAGCGATTGCCGTGTCTACACAATGAAGTCACGGCTCCCGCCTCGGGCCCGGATCCGGAATGGATCGCATCCTCGGGCACGCGCAGCACCTCGGTCACCGCGTCCACCAGCAACCCCGATCGATTGCCCTCGGCGTCGTTCACGATCACGATCCGGCTCGACGATGTGGGCTCTTCGGGGGCGACACCCAGGCGCCGGCGCGCGTCGATCACCTGCACGATCTCTCCGCGCAGGGAGATCACGCCGCGCACGTCTGCAGACACCCGGGGAACCGGCGTGATCGGTCCGAGCCGCACGATCTCGCACACGCGCTCCACGGGCACCGCGTAGGGCGTTCCCTCGATCTGGAACACCAGCAGCGGCCGCAGCCGCTCGAGCTCCGTCACCGGATCGGGACGCTCCAGGGCCTCGCGCGCCAGCCGCTCCCAGCGGGGCCGCTCGGCAGCCTCGAAGCTCTCGCCAGCGTGACCGGGGATCTCGCTCACGCCGCCTCCAGCCCGCGACCCGCGTCTTCCACCAGCGCGGCCACGTCGATCACCAGCACCGGGTTCCGGTCGCCCACCTCGGTGGCGCCGGCAATTCCACGGATCGATTGCACGGGGCCCTGGATCGGCTTGATCACGGTGTCCCGCTGGCCGTCCAGGCGGTCCACCAGGAGCCCCAACCGGTGATCGCCGACTCCCACCACCACCACGAACGATTTGGTGTCGCGATCGGTCACCGGAAGCCCGAGTTCGCTGGCCAGGCGTCGCAGCGGCAGGGCCTCGCCCCGCAGGTTCAGGAGCTCCCGGTCCTGACTGCGCTGGATCTCGCACGCGTCCACGAGCAGGATCTCCTGCACCGCGTTCAAGGGCACGGCGAAGCGCTGATCGTTCACAACCACCAGCAGCGACTGGATGATGGCCAGCGTGATCGGCATGGTCATGCTGAGCGCAGTTCCCTGGCCCGGCACCGAGCGCACGTCCACCACGCCTCCCAGGGCGGTCACGTTGGTGCGCACCACGTCCATGCCCACGCCGCGCCCGCTGGTGTCGGTCACCTGGGAGCGCGTGGAGATGCCGGGCGCGAACATCAGGTCGAAAGTCTCCTGGGCGCCCAGCTTCGCACCGCGATCGACCAGGCCGAGCGCCTCGGCTCGGCTGCGCAGGGCGACGGCGTCGATTCCCGCGCCATCGTCGCGCACCCGGATCACCACGTGATTCCCGCGCTGGAAGGCCTCGATCTCGATCAACCCTTCTGCGTCCTTCCCGGCGGAGAGGCGCACTTCGGGCGACTCGATGCCGTGGTCCATTGCATTGCGCACCACGTGCATGAGCGGGTCCACGAGATCTTCCGCGATCAGCTTGTCGAGCTCGGTGTCGCCGCCCCGCATCTCCAGTCGCACATCCCGGTTCAGGTTGCGCTTGAGGCCTCGCACCACCCGCGACAGCTTGTCGAAGACCTGGCTCAGCGGAACCATGCGCACGTCCAGGACGGCGGCCTGGAGCTCCTTGAGCTTCCGCTCCAGGGACTGGTGGGCCTTGGCGAAATCAGCCGCAATGCGCACCGTGGCGGGCTCTGCCCGTAGCGCGCCGATCAGATCGCCGAAGGTCCTCCGCCCGATCATCAGCTCGCCCACCAGGTTCATCAGTTCGTCGAGCTTCGCCACGTCCACCCGGACCGTGTCGCTGATGGACTTGAGCGAGGTGGTCACCACCAGTTCGCCCGCGTGTTGCACCGGGGCCACAGCCGCCAGGTCGGCATCCGACTCCGGATCCGTGCCCGATTCGGGCTTCGGGGTCGCCGGCTCGGGCCGCAGCACGCGCAACGCGCCGCCCGCCGATTTCACGTGAGCGGCCACCTGTTGAAGGGACAGAGGCGACGCGGACAGCAACGAGAAGCGGATCTGGGCCTCGGGCGATTTGCCCGGCGCCGGCAGCGTCGAGATCACCTCGCCGATGGATCGGATCGACTCGGTGAGATCCGTGAGCCCCTGCTCGAACGACATCAGGGAAAAACCCGCTTCCACCACGAAGAGCTGATACCCGCGGCGGAGGTTCTCGCGCAGGCGATGCTCCTCGTACTCGGTGAGCGCACGGATCAGCGCGGGAGAAAGACCCAGGCTCCCGAGCTCATCGGGCGAGGCCCCGCCGCCGGGAGCAACCGACGCAATCCGGGCCGACAGCTCCCTGATCCTGTCGCCTACGGCCGCCAGGTCTTCGGGGCTTCCCACCCGCGCAAGCAGTGCCGCGAATACGCCCACCGCCTCTTCGATCAGCTCGAGGCTGTCGCTGTCGAAGCGAACCCGGCCCAGGCGCAGGGCGTCCAGGAGGTCCTCCAGCTGGTGCGCCAGATATCGGATCGGATCGAATTCGAAAAGACCGGCCAGCGCCTTCAGGGAATGCGCCGAACGGAACAGGCGGTTGACGCCGTCCGGATCCACCTCGTCGCCGGCCGCCAGTTGCTCGCCGACACCGGCCAGATCGTCGCGCATGCGCTCGACGATCTCCTCGGCCTCAGAGACGAACTCGCGGTCCCTTCGGGTGGATCTCCGTCGTCGTTTGGCCAAGGTGCACTACTCCGCGTCGGCGCCCGGGCCCAGACCCTTCTCGCGATCGCGATGCGAGCTTTCGGTCGAGACGATCACCAGCGGGATCGTCCGGTAGGCCAGGTTTTTCTTCACGAACGCCACCAGCTCGAGGCCAGCATGGACCGCATCGTCGCGGAGTCCTCCACGATCAGGATTCGGTGCACGCTCCCCTCCCAAGGGCCGGACGGAATCGGATTCCCGGCCTTCTGATCCTATCGGTCGCTGGAACGCTTTCTTGAGGTGGACTGGGCACTTCCGGGCGTTTCCCGCGCATCGCTTCGGGCCCGCCCCGCGCGCCGCGCAGACGCCGCGCGGCGGGCTACGCGCCCCCGGCCCAGGGCTTCACGGCCTTGCGAAGCGCCTGGGAAGCCGCCTCGCGGCAGCTGACCCCCAGGGACTTCGAGGCCGGGCGCACGACCACCCCCGCCACCCCGTCGCTGGCCTGTGGGGCCTCGCTGGCCTCTTCGTGCATGAGCAGGATCGGCATGCGAGGCGCCTGGGTGTGCAGGCGAGCCACCAGCTCACCCAGATCCCCTCCATCGGGCAGCTCCGGTGGAGTCGCCACCGCCAGCAGCACCAGCGGGATCTCGCCGCGCAACAGGTATTGCCGGATGCGTGCGACCCCCCCGTCCGCCCGCTGGAAGATGTGCACGCGCGCGAACAGGTCGCCCATCACCGTCTTGATCCACTCGAGAGCATCCAGGTCCGGGTCGATGGCGATCAGGCTCGCGCAGCCAGGGGCCGGGGCCGTGTCTTGCTTCGGGTCGCTCTCCCCCGCGGAGATTTCGTCGGGCGTGCCGTCGTCGGAAACCTCCGAGCCCAGATCCTCGGATCCGGAGAACTCCAGGTCGTCCTCCGACTCGCGGCTGCCCTCGTCGGTCAGACGCGCGGCCTCCATGGCCAGATGCTGGATGTTGATACCGCCGGGCAGCAGGAAGTCCCGGTCCCGTTGCTCCATCTCCTCGCGCACGTCGAAGCTGAATTCTCCGGAGCGCCACGCGAACATGCGGATCACGGACTCTTCCACGTGCTGCTGGCGAATTTCGAGCAGATGCTCGGCCGCGAGATCCGTGCTCTCGGTCAGCACCTCATCGAGGGAGCACGCGCGCTCGCGCGCCAGTTCGGCTGCGGCCTTGAACTCAGCCTCGCTCACATGGCCGCCCGCCGTCAGCAGCCCGCGCAGATCCTCGGCGCCGCCCTTGGCCCACGCGGAGCGCACGAGTCCGTCGCGAAACACGATCCGGCCCTCGCCGACGTCGGTTCGTAGCAGGAGCATTCCGGACTTCCGGGCGAGACTCACAATCTGGAGGATGTCCCCGAGACCCAGGTCTTCGAGGCTTCCTACGAGACTCATCCTGCTCTCCGCAGGGCCGCGGGCACCCCGATGGGGGTCGGCGGCTTCCCCTCCTACCCACGCTGCAAGAGCAGCGGCCGGCCCGGATTTCGGGCCGATAGGGAAAAGATCGGCGAGCGAGGAGTTTCCTTAAGAAGCTGCGGTGGGATGCGGGCCGCGGTCGGGTCGCGAGCCGTCCGGACGCAGCACCACAGCCGGCGGCAGGCGAACGGCAACGGACGACGGAATCCCGCGCGGCCGCGCGTTTCTCAGGGCCTTCCCCATGCGATCCGCCTGATCGCGGGGTGCCACCAACCGGAGCCTCATCTCGGCCCCGCCGCTCGCAAGGCTCGCAAGCGCCCGGGCTGCGCCTGCCACCAGCGCCTCCACGCGCTGCAGCACGGCGTAGTCGCTGGTGTTCCGGCCCAGATCCGGCACGGACAGGGCGAGGACGCTCGCCCCCAGGTGAAAGCCCCGCTCCACGGCGTCGCGGGCGGTGACCTCCCAGTCGTCGCTGCTGAACTCGGCACGCTCGCCCAGGCCCACGGCCACCAGCAGGGGTGCACGCAGACCGCCCCGCGTGGGCATGAGCAGCGCCTCGCCGCGCAGGCCTTCCACCTCGCCCGCGGCCAGCAGCTGCGAGAGTCGCCCGCAGATGCGCCAGTCGGCACGCCCCGCGCTGCCACGCAGGGGTCGTTCCTCCCGGAAGAAGGTCACGACGGCCACGTCCGCGCCGGTCCGCTCGATGGGTCCGGGATCGAGATCGATGGTGAGGGTCGCGCTCACGAAGCCTCCCGCGGTTGGCGACCCGGGTCGCGAACCTCCCGCCCCACGGCATCCAGCACCCCGTTGACGAAGCCGGGTGACGCATCGGAACCGAAGCGACGCGCCAGTTCGATGGCCTCGTCCAGAACCACCGAGACCGGCGTGTCGGTCCGTGTGAGTTCATAGCAGGCGAGCCGCAGGATGTTGCGGTCCACAGCGGCCATGCGCGAGAGGCGCCAGTTGCGGGCGTGCACCGCAAGCAGTGTGTCGAGCTGCGGACACACATCGACGGTTCCGCACACCAGGGCCTTGGCGAACGCGTGGGCGTCGGAGGGCAGGTCGAAGTGGGCCGCGACTCGCGCGAAGGCCTCCTCGGCCGAAGGCACCGGATCCCCAGCCAGATCGATGGCGTAGAGCACCTGAAGCGCCACCTGCCGCGAGTGGTGGCGCGCTTCGGCGCGGCGACGGCTCACGCCCGGCCCTCCCCTTCCGTGGGCTCGCCCTCGAGTTGCGGTGCGAGCCGGGCCATCTCGATGGCCACGGCCGCGGCCTCTTCACCCTTGTGTCCGTGGCTCCCGCCGGCGCGGTCCAGCGCCTGGTCCACGTCATCGGTGGTGAGCACGCCGAACGCGATGGGCACTCCCGTATCGCGAATCACTTCCCGAATTCCATCGGTGACGCCCCGACACACGTAATCGAAATGCGGCGTGTGGCCGCGGATCACGGCTCCGAGCACCGCGATGGCGTGGTAGCGGCCACTCCCGGCCAGGGCCCGGGCCGCCAACGGAATCTCGAAAGCCCCGGGAACCCAGGCCACGTGGATGTCGTCGCCCCGCACCCCCCGCTTCTCGAACTCCGCGGTGCAACCCTCGAGCAGGCGAGCCGACACCATGTGGTTGAAGCGCGACACCACCACCGCCAAGCGCAGCCCCGCGCCGTCGTTCGAGCTCTCGTAGCGTTTCATGATCGCTTTCCACTCCGGCGCGTGCCGCGGCCCGCTGCCCGCGTCCCGACGGAGCTTCGCCGTTCAGACGCCCTGCCCGCAACCCGCCCCCACAGGTGCAGGTCGGTACCCACTCGCCGGATCTGCACATCGCGCAGCTCGGGCCCCCCGGAGAGCTTCGCCACACCCAGGGCACCCAGAGCTGCGCGTGCGTCGCCGCCCAGGATCTTCGGGGCAGCAAACCAGTGCAGCTCGTCCACCAGGCCGGCGCGAAGCAACGCCGCCGCCAGCTCGCCGCCACCCTCCACCAACAGCTCGGTCAGACCCTCGCGCGCCAGGATCCGCGCCGCGCGGCGCAGGTCCAGATGGCCGTCGCGCTCGGGGATCTCGAGCAGACGCGCACCCGTCGCGGCCACCGCCCGACGCCGGGTGGCGGGCGCCCGCTGGGAGCACAGCACCCAGGCCCCCTCACCGCCCCGGTACAGTCGCGCCTCGGGAGACACACGCAGGCGAGAATCCACGAGCACACGAACCGGACGGTGGATCACGCGGCCCCCGCGTCGGGCGGTCAGTGCCGGGTCGTCGGCCCGCGCGGTCCCGGAGCCCACGACGACGGCGTCCGCGCGGGAGCGCAGGGCGTGCACCCGCTCCCGGGCCGCCGCCCCGGTGATCCAGCGCGACTCGCCCGAGGCGGTGGCAATGCGCCCGTCCAGCGTGCTCGCCAGCTTCAGCGCCACGAAGGGACGGCCGCGCCCACACACCGAGAGGAAGCCCCGATGCTGCTCGCGGCACTCGGCCTCGAGCACCCCGACCTGGACCTGAACGCCGCCGCGGCGAAGGCGGCGCACCCCGCGTCCGGATACGGCCGGGTGCGGATCGCCGTGCCCGACGAATACGCGGCGCACGCCGGCCGCCACCACCTGGTCGGCGCAAGGACCGGTGCGGCCCACGTGGTCACAGGGCTCGAGGGTCACGGCCAGCGAAGCGCCCCGCAGCCGGCCGGCGCCGTGACGACGCAGTGCCACGCCCAGGGCAACCACTTCAGCGTGGGGTCCGCCGGCCGGGCGCGTAAAGCCCGCGCCAAGCACCCGGTCGCCCCGGAAGATCACGGCGCCCACGGCCGGGTTCGGGTGACAGTGGCCCCGGGCCCGCCGGGCCTGGGCCAGCGCGAGCCGCATCGCGGCCTCGGGGGTCATTGATCGGAGCCGGAGGTCCGCTGCAGCGCCTTCATCGACGCAAAGAACCGGGTGTAGTCGTCGGCCCCCTGGAAGTTCAGGAACACCGACGCGAAGCGCGCTGCCGCCATCGGATCCAGCT
This sequence comes from Deltaproteobacteria bacterium, assembly GCA_032128115.1. Taxonomy (GTDB): domain Bacteria; phylum Myxococcota_A; class UBA9160; order UBA9160; family SMWR01; genus JAQBHB01. The sequence continues at coordinate 23,440 of JAQBHB010000018.1, forward strand.
TCACCAGGCCGTCCATGATCCGCTCTCCGATCATGCGGCTGGTGACCTCTTTCTCGCCCAGCTCCTGCACGTGCCGCTCCACCCGATCCAACAGACGCTCCAGATCGTCGGCGCTCACGGGACGCTTCTCACATGCCTTCTGTACCGCCGTGATCAGCTTCTCGCGCTGGTATTCCTCGCGACGCTCGTCGCGCTTGACGATCTTGGGCAGCACGCCGTTGACGCGTTCGCGGGTCGTGAAGCGACGGCCGCACTCGACACACTCGCGGCGCCGTCGGATTTCGCTGCCGTCCCGGCCCAGGCGCGAGTCGATCACCCGATTGGTGGCATCGGCACAGTAGGGACAACGCACGATTCAGGAACGGTCGTCCCAGCGGTCCGGATACAGGGGAAAGCGCCGGCACAGCGCCTCCACCTCGGCGCGGATGACGTCGAGTTCGTCCACGTCGCCGGGCCTCTCCAGCACACGCACGATCATCTGGGCGATCTCGCCCATCTCCGGCTCGCGCATGCCCCGGGTGGTGACCGCCGGCGTTCCGATTCGCACGCCGCTGGTGACGGTCGGCTTTCGCGGATCGAAGGGAACCATGTTCTTGTTGGCTGTGATGCCCGCGCGCTCCAACGAGATCTGCGCGGCCTTGCCGGTGGTATCCCGCCCCACGAGGGACAGCAGGAACAGGTGCGTGTCGGTACCGCCCGACACCACCTTGTGGCCCGCCTCCGCGAGGCCAGCGGCCAGGCTGCTGGCGTTGGCCAGCACCTGGGCGCAGTACTCCCGGAACGAGGGGGCCAGCGCCTCGCGGAACGCCACGGCCTTGGCGGCGATGATGTGCATCAGGGGCCCGCCCTGGCCGCCCGGGAAGACCGCGCTGTCGATCCTCCGGGCGAATTCGGAATCACATAGGATCAACCCGCCGCGCGGGCCGCGCAGGGTCTTGTGGCTCGTAGAAGAGACCACGTGGGCGTGACCCACCGGGCTCGGATGCAGCCCCGTGGCCACGAAGCCCGCGATGTGGGCGATGTCGGCGAACAGCAGCGCGCCCACCTCGTCGGCCACCGAACGGAACGCCTCGAAGTCCAGCGTGCGCGAGTAGGCTGTGGTTCCGCACTGGATGAGCTTCGGACGCTGCTCCCGCGCCAGGCGCCGGACCTCCTCCATGTCGATCCGCTCGGTCTCCCGATCGACCCCATAGGGAACCATGTTGTAGAGCTTCCCGGAGAAGTTCACCGGGCTTCCGTGGGTCAGGTGCCCGCCGTGGTCCAGGTTCATCGCCAGCACCGTGTCACCCACCTCGAGGAGGGCGCGGTAGACGGCCTCGTTGGTCTGGGACCCCGAGTGGGGCTGGACGTTCGCGTGCTGGGCCCCGAACAGCTCTACAGCGCGCTCGATCGCGAGCGTCTCCACTTCGTCGACGATCTCGCAGCCCCCGTAGTAGCGGCGTCCGGGATAGCCCTCGGCGTACTTGTTCGTGAGCACCGTGCCGGCCGCTTCGAGGACCGCGTCGGAGACGAAATTCTCCGATGCAATCAGCTCCAGGCTGAGCGCCTGGCGCCTGGCCTCGAGGCCCACCAGGCGGGCGATGTCCGGATCGACCTCCGAAAGACGCGGCCCGCGGCGGGCGGATGCCGTCAACGAGTCGATCATCCGGATCCGACGCTCGTGGCGGCCCGCGTCGAAGCCGGTCTCGAGCCACGCCTCGACGATGGGCCAGGCGGCGCTCACATCGACCCGATCGGCGGCCAGGGCCAACACGTTGGCGTCGTTGTGCCGGCGGGCCATCTCGGCCGTCTCCGGGTCGTGCACCAGCGCGGCGCGCACCCCGGGGAATCGGTTGGCCGTGTACGTCACGCCCAGGCCCGAGCCGCAGATCACGATGGCCCGTTCGGCGGTCCCGTCCGCCACGGCGCGGGCAGCCCTGGCCGCGAATTCGGGATAGTCCACCGGCTCGGAGCCCTGGGTTCCGTAGTCCTCGACGGCGTACCCCTCGCCTTCCAGGCGCTTGCGCAGGCCCTCCTTCAGGCCCGCACCCCGGTGATCACTGGCCATCACGATCGGGCGAGCCGATCGCGTGGATTCGGGGTTGGCTGCGGACACCGGGCTGCTGCGGGGCTTCACGGGGGGGCTCCTTCAAAATGCCAGGGTCTGGTGTAGCGACGACCTCATTGGCGGCTGTGTTCCTGGATGTAGGCGATGGCATCCGCAATGGTCTGGATCTTCTCCGCATCATCGTCGGGAATCTCGATGTCGAACTGATCCTCGAGCTGCATCACGAGTTCGACGATGTCCAGGGAGTCGGCTCCCAGGTCATCGACGAACGCAGCCTCGGGGATGGCATCCTCGCGGCTCACCCCCAGCTGTTGAACCACCAGATCGCAGACACGGTCGCGGAAACTCACGATCGACACCTCCCGAAGCGACTCAGCACAGGAAACTCCCGGGCGCGCCCTCAGGCTTCCCCTGGGGCAACGAAAGCCACCGCCTCGTCAAGCCCACCCATGGAAGCCAGGCTCTTGCGCTCGACGCCCCGGGCGATCCGACCCACCAGCCCGGTGAGCACGCGGCCGGGACCCACCTCGAGAAACCGGCTCACGCCCAGCTCCAGCAGACACTCGATCATCTCGGTAAAGCGCACCGGGGCCGTCACCTGTTCCGTGAGCAGGGTCGCGAAGCGCGAGGGATCTTCGTTGGGCGACGCCTCCACGTTCGTCACCACGGGAGGACGGGGTTCGCGAAATCGGATCCGAGCCAGCTCGTGAGAGAGCTTGTCGGCGGCCGGCTGCATGAGCGCACAGTGGAACGGAGCCGAAACCGACAGGGGGATGGTCCGCCGGGCACCCTCCTGACGCGCGCGAGAGCACGCCACCTCCACGGCCACCGCATCTCCGGAGATCACGGTCTGCTGGGGCCCGTTGTAGTTGGCCGGAGCCACCTGCCTGCCGGTCTCCGCGCGGGCCCGCTCACACGCGAACGCCACCTCTTCGGGAGACGACCCCAGCACCGCCGCCATGGCGCCCCGGCCCTCGGGCACGGCCTCCTGCATGAACCGCCCCCTGGCGTGGACTGCGCGGACCGCGTCGTCCAAGGAGATGGCGCCGCTGGCCACCAGGGCCGTGTACTCCCCGAGGCTGTGCCCCGCATTGAAGTCGGGCCTCACCGGGGTGCGCTCCTCGAGCGCGCGCAGCAGCGCCACTCCCGTGGTCAGGATCGCCGGCTGTTGGATCTCGGTGCGCATGAGCTCTTCCTCGGGTCCCTCGAAGCACAGGCGCGAGAGAGCGAAGCCCAGCACCGCGTCGGCCGCGTCGTACACGTCACGACCCGCCTTCGACGTCTCGTAGACGTCGAGGCCCATGCCGACCTCCTGGGATCCCTGTCCGGGGAAGAGCAGCGCCAACACCGAAGGGTCACTCCTCGTCGGTCTTCACGACCTCGCGTCCGCGATAGGTGCCGCAATTGCCACAAACCCGGTGCGGCTGCTTGGGTTCTCCGCACTGGGGGCATTTGCTGCGAGCCGGCATGCCCAGCGAATCGTGGGTGCGTCGGGAATCGCGCCTGGCTTTCGACGTGCGGCGTTTGGGAACGGCCATGGTCTCGTCTCCCTCCTGATCCCGTCAGCGCCCGCGGCCCGCATTGCCGCGCAAGGCGGCCAGCGCGGCGAACGGCGAGTCGGACCGGGTCTCCTGGCATTCGCAGTTTTCGACGTTGCGGTCGACCCCGCATTGGGGACACAGACCGATACACTCTTCTCGACACAGGGGCACCACCGGAAGTCCCAGCGACACCACCTCCGCGAAAAACGCGTCCAGCTGGAGCGTGTGGCCCCGGTACCAGCCCGACTCGAGTTCTTCTCCGAGACACAGCCCGTCTCGCGCCAGCGCGACGTTGGCTTCCGGCTCCAGCGGCGAACGGCCGCCGGCGGGCTCGAGAACCAATCGGAAACTCTCGCGGAGCCCGTGACGATAGCGCGCGAGACACCGCCCGCATTCGAGTTCGATTGCGCCCCGGGCGTTTCCCTCGACGAACAGGTTCTCCGCCATCTGGTGGGCCTCGCCCTCGAACCGAAACGGCTCGGCCAGTTCCAGGGGCAGATCCCGGGACTTCGCAATCACGGCCGCCCACCAGGCCGAGTCGCCCTGGAAGGCGAAGGGTGCGGGGTCGGCGTTGATCTGATCGACCAGCAGCTTCATGGCGTGGGGCTTCCGGGTTCCGGCCGGCGCTTTGAGAAGGCCTGCAAAATCAGGAGCTTATGAAACCCGAATAGCAGAGCCTGACGCCCCGGGCAACACGCGGGGGACCCGCTCCCCCTGCGGGGGCACTAGCGCCCTCCTCCGGTTCCGCCCCCGGGGCACCTCAGGCAGGACCGCATAGATCCACTACTTTCCCGCGCGATGTCCGTCCGCACCCGCTTCGCGCCCAGCCCCAGCGGCTTCCTGCACGTGGGCTCGGCCCGCACGGCCCTGTTCAACTGGGCCTTCGCGAGGCGCCATGGAGGCGCGTTGGTATTGCGCATCGAGGACACGGATCGAGAGCGCTCCACCCGGGAGTCGGAGCAGGGCATCGTCGACGGCCTCGGCTGGCTGGGCATCGACTGGGACGAGGGCCCCCTGCGCCAGAGCGAGCGTCGCGCGTGCCACGACGACGCCATCGAGGACCTGCTTGCGCGCGAGCGCGCCTATCGTTGCCGTTGCACGCCCGACGAACTCGAGGAGCGCAAGCGGGCCACCATCGCGCGCGGCGAAAAGTGGACCTACGACGGCCGCTGTCGCGACCTGGGGCTGGGCTCCGACTGTGGCTCCCACAGCGTGCGACTGCGCCTGCCCGAAGAGGGCCAGCTCGCGTGGGACGACGCGGTCTTTGGCGCGAGCGGCCAGGACGCCCGCGAGATCGGCGACCGCATCATCCGCCGCAGCGACGGCGCGCCCCTGTATCACCTGGCCGTGGTGGTGGACGATCTGGACATGCAGATCAGCCACGTGATCCGTGGCGCCGACCATCACGCCAACACCCCGTTCCAGATCGCCATCTACCGGGCCCTGGAACGCGATCCCCCCCTGTTCGCCCACGTCCCGTTGATCGTGGGCCCGGGCGGCAAGAAGCTCTCCAAGCGCAAGGACCCGGTTTCCGTCGAGCAGTTCCGCGACGAGGGCTACCTGCCCGCTGCCATGACCAACTGGCTCGTGCGCATCGGCTGGTCCCACGGCGACCAGGAAGTGTTCTCGATGCAGGAGATCCGCGAGCTGTTCGATCTCGGCTCCGTGAACCGCGCCAGCGCCCAGGCCGATCCGGCGAAACTCTCGTCGCTGAATCACCACACCATCGGGGCGCTGCCCCGGGACGAACTGGTGGCGCGATTGCTTCCGTTCCTTGCGGCTCTGGCGGGGCGAACGGTAATGCCCTCCCCAGAGCTCTTGACGCTCGTGGATCTGTTGCGCGAGCGCAGCAAGACGCTGGTGGAAATGGCCGATCACGCCCGCTTCCTGGTGCTTGACGAGATCCCCTACGAGGAGAAGGCGGCCCGCAAGCACCTCGGCAAGACCGTCGAGCCCCTGCTGCGAGAGATGCACGACGGTCTGGCGGCCCTGAAAGCCTGGAACGAGGAAACGATCTCCGCGGTCTTCGAGGAGGTGCGGGCCCGGCACGGGGACCTGGGAATGGGCAAGCTCGCCCAGCCGATCCGGGTCGCCATCACCGGGCGGGCCGTTTCGCCGGGGATCTTCGAGACCCTGACGGTTCTGGGCAAGACCCGTTCCGTGGGCCGGATCGCCGAGGCCCTGCACTACGTGCGCCACGGTTGAGGAAGGGGCTGACGTCCGTTATAGAGGTGGACAGCTCGCGGCCCGACCGCACTGCACTCCCTGGTCGTCTAACGGCAGGACAGCGGACTCTGAATCCGTGAATGGAGGTTCGAATCCTCCCCGGGGATCCAATCTACCCACCTGGCTCCAGTCGAGTTCCTAGCTGTTCTCGAGTTCTTCGTCGATCATCTTCTTGAAGGCATCGTAGGGCTGGGCGCCCGAGAAGAAGCGACCGTTGATGAAGAAGCCGGGGGTCCCGCTGACGCCCAGGCGGCGGGCCTCTTCCATGTCCTGGGCCACCCGCGCCTTCACTGCCGCCGAGGCGGCGTCCGCCCGGTAGCGGTCCATGTCGAGCCCCATCTCCTCGGCGTACTCCTCGAACTTGGCCGTCTCGAGCTCTCGCTGGTTGGCGAAGATCGCGTCGTGCATTTCCCAGAATTTGCCCTGCCTGTGAGCCGCTTCCGAGGCCGCGTGGGCCGCCGGCGCCTTGGGGTGGATGCTGAGCGGAAGATGCTTGAAGACGATGCGCACCTGGTCGCCGTAGGTCTGTTCGATCTGGTCCAGGGTGGGCGAGACGCGTCCGCAGAAGGGGCATTGGAAGTCGCTGAACTCCACGATCGAAACCGCGGCCGATTCCGGCCCACGGACGGGAGAGCCCGCGGTGCTCACCTCGTAGCGCTTGGCAGGGTCCGGACGTCCAGTGGGAGCCGCAGCGGGCCGACTGGGCTGGCGGCCCGCCTCGGGGTTGATACCGGCCAGCACCGTCCGCACCGACTCGATTTCGGTGGCCGCCCGATTGACCGAGTTCGTGATCAGCAGACTCCCGCCAACGAAGCAGGCACCGAGAATGGAAGCCGCAACCACGAGCAGGACACCCGTTCTGTCATCCAAGATCCGTACCTCCGATTTCGAGTTCAGAAGGGTAACGCGGTATGGGGCGGAGCGAGAACCACCAGGATCGCCCCCAGCGCGATGGCCGGGCCGAATCCGAAGGGGGCGTTCCAGTGGCGCGTGACAGCCGCCCAGCCCACCCCGAGCACCAGGCCGGCCAGAGAGGCGGTCAGGATGGTCTCCAGCGCGCCCAGGGGACCCAGCACGGCGCCGATCATGGCCAGCAACTTCACGTCGCCGAAGCCCACCCCGGGAAACCAGGTCCAGTAATCCAGGCTGCCAGGGACGGGCATCGCCTCGCCCTCGCCGGGCCAGTGCTCGAATCGCCGCCCCGCAGCCGTGGAGACCCGGGCGTGGACGAATCCCACCGTCCAGATCAAGCCCCCGCCCACCAGGGCGCCGCCGACGGCGTGCAGCACGGCGCTGGCCAGGGGCGTCCCGGTCAGGGTCTGTACGGCCGGAACGATGACCGCCGCCAGGGCGAGCCCTCCCACGGAGATCTCGTCGGGGATGATGCGGTGATCGAAGTCGATGGCCGCGGCGGCCACCAGGGCCGCAGTGAAAGCAAACCACACCGGAGTCATGGCGGTCGCGCCGTAGCGGAGCGCGATGCCCAGGAACAACAGGCCCGTCAGCAGCTCGATGGCCGGATAGCGCAGCGAGATCCGGGCACGGCAGTGGCGGCAGCGGCCGCGCAGCCACAGATACGAGAGCACCGGAACGTTGTCCCAGGGCGCCACCGCGTGCTGGCAATGCGGGCAGTGGGATCCGGGCCGGACCAGGGATTCGCCCCGGGGTAGCCGGTGGATCACCACGTTCAGGAACGAGCCCGTCACCAGCCCAAACGCAAACGCCAACGCCAGCGCGCCCGGGAAGCCGGGCGGTAGATCGGAGATTGCGGGCATCGATGACGAGGGTAGCAGTCGCGGCGTTGCGACTCAGCGGAAGTCGCGACGTTCGAAGAGGAGGACCGCACCCACCAGCAGGATCGAGACGTAGCCCACGCCGTACACCAGCGGAAGAACGACGTCGGACGCCGTGACCGGCAGTCCGTGGGCCGCTTCCACGGTCAGGTTGAAGCTCTCCAGGTCGGGCAGCACGCGATGCAGGGCCGCCGTCGCGTTCTTGATCGACGGGAGGTCCGAGTTGGCCCCGATGTCGCGCAGAGCGCGGGTCAGATGGCCCACGAACCACACGCCGGCGGAAAAGAACGACGCCAGCATGGGCGTGGTGAATGCCGAGAAGAGCGTGGCCACCGCCACCACCAGGGCCAGCTCGACGGCAATCAGCAGGAAGGCGGCGGCGTGGGCGACGGTCAGTGGCGCCCCCGTGGCCAGAGAGACCAGCACGAAAGCTGCGATCATGATGGCGGCCTGCAACCAGATGGTGAGCACCAGCCCCACGTACTTGCCCAGCAGGAACTCCACACGCGACAGGGGCTTCGACAAGATGGTGTAGACGGTACGGCGGTCCACCTCCTTGTGGATCAGGTTCACCCCCACGAAGATCGCGATGGCCACGCCGAACAGGCGCACCGACGCGAGCCCCACGTCCTGGAGGATGCGCTCGCTCTCCACGTACGAGAGCGACGAAAGCAACACGCCCGCCAGGATCAGGCCCACGGCGAACAGGAGCAACACGTACAGGAGCTTGTTGCGGATCGCCTCGCGCACGGTGTTGCTGGCAATGGTCCAGATGCGGAGGGCGGCCCTCATCGCACGTCCTCCGTCTCGGCGCTCTTTGCGACCGCCGACAGGAAGATCGACTCCAGGGAGACCCGGTGCGGCGTTACCGAGAGCACCTGGGCGTTGGCGTCCAGTGCCGTGCGCAGCACGCCGGTCACGTCCTTCTCGTTCACCCGAAGCTCGATGCGGTCCCCGTGGCCGCGCAGGTTGGCCCCCAGACGCTCCTCCAGGTTCGCGGCTGCCTCTGCCGGAAGCCCCGCCACGACTACGTCCACCTCGCGTTCATCGCCCTCCAGGAAGTCTTCGATGGCCCCCTCGTAGGTGATGCGCCCGGCCACGATGATGGCCACCCGGTCGCACACCATTTCCACGTCCGAGAGGATGTGGGTGTTCATGAAGACCGTCTTGCCCTCGCCGCGCAGGCGCAAGATCACGTCGCGGATGTCCTTGCGACCGATGGGGTCGAGTCCGCTCATGGGCTCGTCCAGGAACACAACGCGCGGATCGTGCACCAGGGCCTGGGCGATCCCGACCCGCTGGAGCATGCCCTTGGAGTAGGTGCAAAGGCGGGCGTCGGCCGCGTGGCCGAGACCCACCCAGTCGAGCAGCATGTCCACGCGCTCCGCGCGGTGCGACCCCATCAGACCGGAGAGCTTGGCGTAGAAGCCCAGGATCTCGCGTCCGGTGAGGTAATCGTAGAAATAGGGGTTCTCGGGCAGAAAACCGATGTGGCGGCGAAACTCCCGTTCGCGCACGCCGCAGCCCAGGATGCGGGCCTCGCCCGCGCTGGCGCGGATCAATCCCATCAGCACCTTGAGGGTGGTGGTCTTGCCGGCGCCGTTCGGCCCCACGAATCCGAAGATCTCGCCCTCGCGGACGTTGAACGTGATGCCGTGGAGCACCCGCTTCTTGCGCAGCCCGAAGCCGGGCCGGAAGTCCTTCACGACTCCCTCGACCTGAACGATCGTCTGCGATGCCGGACTCATCCCTCGGCCCTCGTTTGCCACGCCCGCAGCGATCTCCAGCGCTCTCGACGACTCTGATCGGCAGGATGGGCGTGCAACTGATACCGCTTGCGGTAGAAAGACGAGACGATCTCGAGGCTCTGCTCGTCCAGTTGCCAGCGGAAGCCGTCCAGCAGCGGATGGGCGCGGGGCAGAACCGCCAGAACCGGCTCCGGGCCGGCCACCAGATCCTCCACCCGCTCGATGTCGCGCCCGTGGCGCTCTATGTACTCGTCCCGGGCCTGGTCCAGGAAGCGCGCGGCGCGCTCCACCTGGATCTCGTCCAGGCTCTTCTCGTATTCGGCCCGCTTGTACTCATCCTCGGTGGTGCCGGCCAGCTCCGCCAGGAAGGCGGCCGCAGTCTCCAGACCGACCTGGTCGAGGCGCATTCGGGCCACCAGCGGGCCCAGGTAGGCCGGGCTGCGCGGCAGGGGAATGGCCTCCTCCAGCACGTCCGCGGCCCGCTCGTTCTCGCCCAGGTAGAAGAAGTGGTTGAAGCCCAGGTGGTAGCGATTGCGCCAGTCCATGGGGTGATGCGCGATCCCCCGCACCAGCAGGCGGTTGGCAGCGCGCACGTTCTCCTCGCTGTCGGTGAGCCACAGCGCAGCGAAGCGGTAGGGATGGTCGACCCACGGGTCGACGCTGGTCACCACGTCGATGAGGCGCGCCACCTGTCGACTGGGCAGATCTTCCCCGCCCATGGCACCGCCCACGAGTTGAACGGCGAGAAGCCAGTAGTAGTAGTCGGCGACAACCGCCTCGAATCCCAGGGCCGCGAGCCGCGCGTGTTCCGGGTCGGGAATGAAGCGCTCCCCCCACTCCGAGGCGATGGGGGCGGTGGTGTCCATCTGCGCGTGGACGAATCCGGTGGTCGCGATGGCGAGCATCGCGACGATCAGGCGTCCCCACGCCTGGGTGCTGATCTCCCTCCGCCGGCTGGACACGGGATCTTCCGATCAGAACTCGTCAGTGCCGAAGTTGATGGCGACTTCGTTGTAGACGGGCTGGAGCGACTTTCGGTCGAGCGGCGGCTGGGTGTTGAGCACCGAGGGGCACTCACCCAGAACCACGCCGCCATCGCTTCGAGCGGGCTCCACGTACATCACTTCCGAGCCCAGGCCGTCGCCGTCCACATCGCCCACGGCACTCACGGTAAAGCACTCAGAGGTGGCCGGATCGGCGCCACAGACCGCATCGCAGGCCTCGGCGGTTCCCGTGTTGATCCCGTAGGCGTAGAAGACCTCCCCCATGGGAATCCAGCCCAGGTCGCTGAAGGCGGTCCTGGCGTCCGCGTCCCAGGGCATCTTGTGGGTGCCGAGCCCGCCATAGCTGGTCCAGTCGGGCTGGGGAAGCGGCGCTTCGACGAACACGTCCCGCTCCGCCTGAAAGCTCTTCAACGAACGAACGATCTCGGCGATGTTGGCGAAGGCCTCGGTCCGCCGCGACTTCGCCTGATAGGACTGGAAGCCGGGAACGGCGATCGCCGCCAACAGTCCGATGATCGCCACCACGATCATCAACTCGATCAGGGTGAACCCCTGTGTCCGGTTCGCACTACGCATCCCGCTTGATCCTCCTCGCCCTGAAACGGCGGAGAGGAGGGCCGGCACGAGGCCGACCCTCCTCGAATTGCCACGAACGGCGTGAGCTAGAAAATGCTCCGGCCGTTGCCCGCAGCACATGCCATCACCGTCTCGGCGGCAGTCAGCTGTGCAGACGTGCAGGTGGCGGGCGAGCCGCCCAGGGACTTGCTGTCGATGGAGCCCTTGCGATAGCCCCAGAGCTGCTGGGTGCCGTCGCCGTCGATGTCGGCAGCCGCGGCAGCGTTGAAGGTAGCGCCACTGACGTTGACGGCGTAGTTGAAGTACACCCGGCCTTCGGGCGACCAGCCGATCAGGTCGAAGCCCTGATTGGCACCGTCCACGTTCGTGAACCCGACCTTGACGTTCTTGCCGTTGGCGGCCGGCGACGCGTTGGCCGAGACGTAGGTCCCGAACTCCGCGAACACCGACTCTTCAGCGGTGCGGATGGCGGCGAGGTTGGTCTTGCCCTCGCTGGTCTTGGCCTTGAGCTGGAACTTCAGAAAGTTCGGAATCGCGATTGCCGCGAGAATTCCGATGATGGCGACCACGATCATCAACTCGATGAGCGTAAAGCCGCCACGGCGCTTGATGAGCCTTTTCACGATAACTCCTCTTATCTGTATCTCGGGCGATTCGCTTTCCAGGGCCCTGAACTCCAGCAGCCCCGACTTGCCGAAAATCGGCTCAAACAAACGCACGCCCGAATTCCTGATGACCGCGCTTAGAGCAATGCGCGTGCCAAACCGTGGGTTGCGCTTTCATGGATCGGCAGACACCCGGGCGAACCTGAGGCGGGAAATGCGTCCCCGGCAGCCTGCGGGCGGCCGCCCGCAACCCCGGTCGAGGGGATCCGGGGGCGGTGCAGTGACGAAACGCGGCGCTCCCGGTGACGAGACGCGTCACCCCAGGGGGGAGCTGAATCCCGGTTCCAGAGCGGATCGAGGCTGAGAGGGGTGGCGCTCCCAACGGGAATCGAACCCGTGTTTTGGCCTTGAGAGGGCCACGTCCTAGACCGCTAGACGATGGGAGCGCACCAGACGATGGGAGTGCGGGCCGGCCGGAACTTGCCGTCCGCGGGCGTCACTGTCAACACGGTTCGCCGGCCTGTCGGGCTACCGATCCGGGCTACCGATCCGGGCTGGGCTGCCGATCCGGACTGGGCTGCCGATCCAGTCGGGACCTCGCCGGGGGCGTCCCGGCCCCCTAACCTCGCCGCGAGCGGGAACCAGCCGGAGAACCACTTGGCTCCGAACCTTGCCTTTGCGTTCATGGACTGCGAGTTCGGAGGGCTCGATCCCGACTTGCACGACATCACCGAGATCGCGGTGATCGTGACCGACTACCGGCTCGTCGAGCTCTCGCAGAAGGAGTGGAAGATCCGCGCCCGTGCGGACCGCATCTCGAAGGAGGCGGCGGCCATCAGCGGCTACACCACCGAGGCGTGGGAGGACGCGATCCCGATCCGCCAGGCCTTCGAAGAGCTGACGGCGCTCCTGCCCGGGGACAAAACCATCGTCCCCGCCGGCCAGAATGTCCGGATGGATGTGCAATTCCTGGAGCGGGCCTTCAAGAGCTGCAAGATGGCCTACCCGTTCGATTACCACGTCATCGATCTGGTGACGCTCTTCTACACCTGGTCGTTGGTGAACGGGGAGCCTGTCGCAGCGCTGTCGCTGCGACAGGCGGCGGTGACGGCCGGCCTGATCAACGGGCCGATCCCGCACCGGGCCATGGCGGACGCTCGACTGACGCTGGATACGTTCCGCCATTTCGTGGGACGCCTGGCGCCCCGCGATCCGGAGGAGGCTGCGGTTCGAGTCGCGCTCCCGCCTGGGAATTGATGCGGATTCCGCGGCGAGAATGTTCCGGGGGAGAGGAGACCGGGAGTCAGCTGCGCGGACCGCGCCGGCTGGCCCCCGATTGCGCCTGAACCATCTCCCAGAGACGCCGGCGAAGCTTCTCCTTGAACTCCGGATCCGCACGCACTTCCACCAGATCGGCTTCGAGGAATTCGCGCAATTCGTCCATGGTGAAGTTGTCCATGGCGATCTGGTCGTCCTTGGTGCCCATGCCTGACATCGATCCCCCCCGCTCGTCTCTGGCTCTCACTCGCTTCGCGTTTCTCACGCCGATCACGCGTTGATGCTTGCACTCGGATCGATGGCCTCGATCACGAGCCGCTTCATGCGGTAGAGACTCGATCGCACCGCGTCGTTGGACCGCGAGGTCCGGCGCGCAATCTCCTCGATCGGCAGATTCTCCATGTGGCGCATCACGAAGACTTCGGCGTGCCAGTCTGCCACCTTGCCCAGGCGCTCCTGGACGGCCTCAGCGCAGCGCCGGAGGTTCAGGTGCTCCTCCGGTGTGCAGGCGTCCAGGGACGCGGCCGATCGCTGCAGGGACTGCTCGGCCCGCTCGATTCGCAGATCGTGGGACTTCGCGCGCCGCAGGTGATTGTTCACCGTATTCTTCGCGATCCCGTAGATCCACGAAAGCAGCGAGGATTGTCCCCGATAGGCTTCGATGGACCGGAAGACGGCGGTGAACGTCTCCTGGGCCACCTCTTCCGCATCCGCGTGATTCCGCAGCCGCATGTAGCCATAGCTGTAGACGCGCTGGAAGTAGCGGTCGTAGAGGACCCCGAAGTCGTCCTCGCTGGAGCGCCGGATTCCATCCAGCAACTCCTGGTCGGACCGGGTCCGGGACTCAGATTCAACGGAACAGCTTGTGTCCAACCGGGGCAACGCGCGGTCTCCTCGCGTTACCCCTCCCCAGGATCAGGCTCGACGCCTGCGTACAGTATGTGGCCAATTCTTCCGCCTTGTGGCACGGATTGCGCGCCAAATAATGGAACGCTTCCCCCCACGGGGATCGACGGTCAGGACCCCAGCAGGTTGTCCAGCCCGGGGGCCCCAGAAGCGATCGCCCGCCGCATCCGATAGAGGTTGGCCTTCACGGCATCCTCGGACTTGCCGAGTGCCGCGGCGATGGTCCGGATCGACTGTCGCCGCAGATGCTTCAGGTGAAAAATGCGCCTCTGGAGAGGCGTCAGATCGTTGTCGATCACCGACTCGCAGAGCTTCAGCATGCGCCGGGCGTCCACGGTGCGATCCGGAGCGGGGGCCTCGGACGCGGCGGCGTTGGCGCCGTCCGCATCGATGGATTCCATACGGGGCCGGGCCCGCCGGAAGCGGCGGTTCACGGTGTTGCGGGTGATCCCGAAGATCCACACCAACAGACTCGAATTGCCCTGGAAGCTGTCGAGGCAGTTGAAGACGGTGAAGAATACCTCCTGGGTCACGTCCTCGGCCTCGCCGGGATCACCCAGGCGCTTCAGTGCAAAGCGGTAGACCCGTGGGAAGTAGGTCTCGTAGAGCAGCTCGAAGTGCTCGGCGCTTCCGCCCAGGATCTTCGCCAAAAGCTCTTGGTCGCTGGACCAGGCGTTGTCCGTGCAAGACACTCGCGCTCCTGACCGCCGTGCGGTCCGTGCGCGAGGGGAAGAGTCCCGGCGAGTGGCAGCGTCCCGGCGACCGCCCACGGGGCGGGCCACACGACCCTAGGGTCGCCGGGGGGTACGAGTTGTCCCGAACCTGAAACCAAGCGCCCCGATCCAAGTGGATTGCCGAGGCCAAGTGGATTGTCGAGGCTCGCTGCGACTTCCTGGCTCTCTTCTCCTCGCGAAAGGGTTGGCTTTCCAATAGTGGGGACTCGCGTCCCGCGTGGTCTGGGAGCAAGGGTCGTGCCAGACCGAGCCGGATACACAGCTAAATAGGTAACTCCGTGATTATGTTGGTTTAAATCATGTTTTGGCAGTAGGAAAAACCCTGCCACCCTGCCCGCTCGCAGGTGAAAAGTTATTCCACTTCTGAGCACTGCTGTTCACTCTTGGCTGGCGATCCAGGAGAGAGCCTAGAGTTTCCCGGGGGTGATCCACCACGAGCCCTCGCTGTGCTCCCAGCGATCGCGGCGGATCAATGAGACCTGGCCCGCGCGCAGGGGCCGGCGGTCGCCACCCCAGAAACGCACCTGGACCTGCGCCCGGTCCTCGGCCTCGAACAAGAACTCCTGGACCTCGAAGACGAGGGGCCGGCTCTTCTCGAAGTGGGTATCTGAGAGCGATTGGGCAAAGTCGGCGTAGTAGTCGAAGAACAGATCCGGCGTGCGGAAGTAGTCGCGCAGGACCGGGTCGTTGAAGGTGTCCAACGCGTTGAAGCGCCGCTGTATCAGGCGACGGTAGAAGGCCTCGACCCGGTGGTGGAACGCGAGCGCGTCGCCGGGCGGAACCGAGACAGACCCACCGACCGGCTCCGGGATGAAGCCTCCGGCGGCCGCACACGAGATCGAAAACACGGACGCCGCGACCAGCACGGCACAGCGACTCACGAGGGAAATTCCAGCCGCGCGCTCAGATGTTCCGCCAGCGCTCCCATCGCGACCCGCTCCTGCTCCATCGAATCCCGCTCGCGGACGGTCACCTTCCCGTCTCCGTCCGATTCGAAATCATAGGTCAAGCAGAAGGGGGTCCCCGCTTCGTCTTGACGCCGGTAGCGACGCCCGATGTTTCCGGCATCATCATAGAATACGTGGAAGCGCCGGCGCAGATCCCTCTCCAGGGCGTGCGCCGGGTCGGCCAGCTTCTTGGAGAGCGGAAGCACAGCTACCTGGATGGGAGCCAGCGCCGGAGGCAGGCGCAGGACCACGCGCTTCTCACCGTCGGCCAGCTCCTCCTCCGCGTAGGCATGACACAGCAGGGCCAGGCAGGTGCGATCGATCCCTACCGAGGTCTCGACCACCATGGGGACGAAGCGCTCCTTCGTCTCCGGGTCGGTCACGGCCAGATCCTTGCCCGAGTACTCGCTGTGTCGGGCCAGATCCCAGTCGCCGCGGTCGTGGATGCCCTCGATCTCGTGCCAGCCGAACGGGAAGCGGTACTCCAGGTCCACGGCCGTCTTGCAGTAGTGGGCAAGCTCGTCGGCGCCGTGGGGTCGCGTGCGCAGGTGCTCGTCGCCAAAACCCAGGTCGCGGTGGAAGCGGAGGCGCTCCGCGAGCCAGTGATCGAACCACTTCTGGCGCTGGGACGGATGGCAGAAGAACTCCATTTCCGCCTGCTCGAACTCCCGGGAGCGGAACGTGAAGTTGCGCGGGTTGATCTCGTTGCGGAAGGCCTTGCCGATCTGGGCGATCCCGAAGGGCAGCTTCTGGCGCGCGGTCTCCCGCACGCGCTTGAAGTCGTTGAAGATGGGCTGACACGTCTCGGCCCGAAGGTACGCAATGGAGGCGGCGTCCTCCGAGGCCCCGATCCGGGTCTGCAGCATCAGGTTGAAGTTGCGCGGCTGCGTGAAGTCGTGCTCCGAGCTCCCCTGGCGCGAGGGACACGGCCCCGCGTCCTCCAGCTGGTCGGCGCGAAAGCGCCTCTTGCAAGCGCGGCAATCCACCATGGGATCGCTGAAATGCTCGACGTGGCCCGAGGCTTCCCAGGTGCGAGGGTGGGCGATGATGGCGGTGTCGATGCCCTCCACGTCGGCCCGCTCGCGCACCACCCGCCGCCACCAGACATTCTTCAGGTTGTTCTTGAGCTCGACGCCCAGGGGCCCGTAGTCCCAGAAGCCGTTGATGCCCCCGTAGATCTCGCTGGAGGGAAAGATGAAGCCGCGGCTCGCACACAGGGAGACCAGGTCTTCCATGCGCGCAAGCGGCCGTCCCGGAACGGATCGATCGGATGCCATGAAGCCCGCGAGTATATCGGCTTCCCGGCGCACCGGTGGACGGCGGGCCCGCCCTGTCCCAGTCACTCGCCGAGGATTTCGTCGAGGAATCGCTCGCTGCGCAGCTCCACACCCACGTGGAAGCGCTGGAAGCGGCCGACCAGGCGGCGACCCTCGGCCAGCGCCTCAGGCCCCAGGACCAGGCGATCCAGATGCCGGAAGTCGAAGCGCAAGGCGCCCTCCAGGGCGCGCACGGTGCCGGCGTGGACGCGCACCAGCCCCTCCAGCCGGGAAGCGCAGGGACTGCACACGGTCCCCCCATCGGAAACGTGGAAATCGATCTGGCGGGCGCTCCCCAGGCACTCGCCGCAGCGCACGCAGCGCGCCAGCTCGGGACGCAGGCCCAGGGCGTCCAGACATCGAAGCTCGAGGAAGGTACGAAGCCGGGCGTCGGGAATCTGGGTGGAGATGCCCCTCAGGGCCACCAACGCAAACGCGAACAGGCGGCGCATGTCGTTTCGAGCGCCGCCTTCGGGCGCCATGCGATCCAGCAGCTCCAGCAGGTAGCAGGCCAGCGCGAAGCGACGGGTCTCGCGGCGAAGCGGTGTGAACGACTCGATCAGGGTGGCCTGCTCCAGCCGCGCCATGGAGGTGCTGCGGCGTTGCTCGAACTGGATGCGCAGGTGGTTGAACAGGTCGAGGGTTCCCGGAAACCGCTTCACGCTCCGGCGCGCGCCCTTGGCGATGACGGTCAGTCGCCCCCGGTCGGGCACCAGCAGGTGCAGGATGCGATCCGATTCGCCGTAGTCGACGGAGCGGAGGATCAGAGCCTCGGTGCGGACGGCCACCACACAGCCAGGTTAGCGGCTGCGGCGCGTCTCCCCGGCCTTGGGCTGGCGCGTCTCCGCCGCCAACGCCCGAACCGCATCCCGCCGGTACACCAGCGCGGGCCCAGCCTCGGGAACCGGCGGCGCTTTGGATTGGTCGGAAACGGCCCACCAGGCCCCGGCGGCGCTAACCACCAGCGCCACGCCCAGGGCCAGCAGCACAACCCGGCGCGAGCGCCAGCCCCGGCGCAGCCCGGCGGGGTCGTTGGCAGGCTCGGGAAGCAGACGGGCCACCGACTCGTCCGGGTCGAGGCCCAGGGCCTCGGCCACGGTTCGCACGAAGCCTCGCGAGAAGCCGTCCGGGTCGCGATCGAACGCACCCGCCTCCAGACGCTCAAGCGAGCGCTGCGGAATCCGGGTGAGGGTGGCCAGATGCTCCAACGAGATGCCGCGCAGGTGGCGCTGCTGCGCCAGGTACGCACCCACTGAATCTTCGGCGGCGCGTCCTCTCCCCCCGATGACCTCGCCGACCGAGCGTGCTGCGTCTAGCGCAACAGCTTCAGGTACTCCTCGGACTTCTTCCCCCATGGATCCGTGGGCGCCTTTGCCACCGCGGTCACCAGGTGATCGATGGCCTGCTTGCGCTGGCCGGTCGACACGTAGATCTCCGCGAGTCGGTAATTCGCTTCGGCATTGGCGCTCGGACGCGGGTCCAGTGCCAGCACGGCCGCGAAGTTTTCGATGGCCTCGACCTGGTGCCCCTCCTCCTGCTCGAGGATGCCGAGATTCAGGAGCACCGGCCAGTACTTCGGATTGTAGTCCCGCCCCGTCTCCAGATCGCGTCGGGCCTCGGCGCGGCGATTCAAGCGGTAGTAGGCCCAGCCCTGAGTGGCCAGCGCCCGCCACGGCCCCGGGAAGGTAGGATCGTCCAGGAGCAGGGTGGTCTGGAAGATCGCCTCTTCGAAGCGCTCCTGGTGGATGTAGATGCTCGAGAGCATCAGCCGGGCATCGTGATACTTGTCGTGGATCTCAAGCACCCGATTCAGGTGCAACTCCGCGTCTGCCAGCTTCCCCAGGCGCAAGAAGGCCTCGGCCAGGGCGTGGTGGATCCGCGCGTTCTTCGGGTCCAGCACCTCCCCGGCCATCAGCTCGCGCAGAGCCAGAGCCGTCCGACCGCCGTGCAGATGGTCCACCCCAAGCTCGAAATGGGCGCGCGCCTTGCGCAGCTCGAGGTCGTCCCGAGCCCTGGAGGCCGGCGTGGCGCAGCCCAGGGAGGCCCCTCCCAACGCCAGCAACCCCACCGCGATTCCCATCGCCCTGCTCCATCGAAACTTGTTCATCATGAGCCATCGAAACTTGTTCATCATGAGCTTCCCCCGCAGCCGGCCATGAGCGCCGGATTCCAGAACCCCTCGATCAGACCCGCCGCGCCGCGCGCAACTCGGGCGCCATCCAGTCCAGATCGCCAGCAGCGCCGCCAACGGCGCCTCGGTCTTCGCCGCCCGGAGCGCGCCGGAACTTCGTCAACGCAACGTCCCGCGAGACGGCCGGCGCCGCCGCCAGGATCGGGGACGCCGCATCGGGGATCGATGCGGTGCACAGCCGTTGCACGCCGCGCCCCAGCCAGTCGTCCCAGAGCCGGGCCGCGGCTGCTGCCTCCTCGGCCTCGGTTTCGTCGAACAGGAAACCCATGGAGCCCGCGAAGGAGATGGCGGCATCCAGCGCCGCGGCACAGACCCCCGGCTCCGCCTCGAAGAAAAACACCTCACCGGTGGGAATCGAACGCACCGCCACCACCAGCCACGCCGGCCGATCGGCCGCCACGAGCGCCGCGATCGCCGCACGGGCCGGAGCCATGGGCAGGTCGCCGATTGCCACCACCGGCGCGTTCAGAGCCGCGTGAAGGGCGCGCAGGCTCGTCGCAGCCGGGTCGGGCGCAGGCGCGAGAGAGAAGAACATTGCCGGCGTATCGGAACCCACGGCTGCGGCCTTGAGGCTCACCGGGGCGCAGTCGGAGCCAGGAACGGCCCGCCGCTCAGTGGCTTTCCAGCGCGACGCGGGGCCGCGCGGGCCTTTCGCCGCGCAGAGTGCCCGATACACTCCGCAAGAGGCGTCTGCGCCGCCTGCGGAACGCCTGCGGAAGGATGTCGATGCCCCAAAAGCCCGTCGAAACCCTCGATCGCGTCGCGATCCGATTCACGGGTGACTCCGGGGACGGCATGCAGCTCACCGGGACCAAGTTCACCGAATCGACCGCATTGGCGGGGAACGACCTCTCGACGCTGCCAGACTATCCCGCCGAGATCCGGGCCCCGGCGGGAACCCTGGCCGGCGTCTCGGGCTTCCAGGTCCACTTCGCTTCCGTGGACATCCGCACGCCCGCCGACCACCCGGACGTTCTGGTGGCCTTCAACCCGGCGGCCCTGCGCGCCAACATCGACGACGTGCTGCCCGGCGGCATGATCATCATCAACAGCGACGCCTTCAGCCAGAAAGCCCTGAATCGGGCCGGGTACCCGGAGGACCCCCGTCCGGGGATTCGCGAGCGATTCGCCCTGGTGGAGATCCCGCTCACCAGCCTGAATCGCACGGCGCTCAAGGACCTGAATCTGAGCCAGCGCGACGCGGACCGCTGCAAGAATTTCTTCGCTCTTGGGGTCATGTACTGGTTGTACGCCCGCCCCATGGAGCCCACCCTGGCCTGGCTCGAGAGCCGCTTCCAGGGAGACGTGCTCGAGGCGAACCAGCGCGTGCTCAAGGCCGGCCACGCTTTCGGCGAGACCACCGAGCTGCTGCCCGTGTCGTACGTGGTTCCCCGGGCGAAGATCCAGCCCGGCCACTATCGCAACATCACCGGGAACCAGGCGCTGGCCTGGGGCATCGTGGCTGCCGGCCAGCAGATGGAACTCCCGGTGTTCCTGGGCGCCTATCCCATCACTCCCGCCAGCGACGTGCTGCACGAGGTGGCGCGCTACCGCCACTTCGGAGTCAAGACCTTCCAGGCCGAGGATGAGATCGCCGCCATGAGCGCCGCCATCGGGGCGTCGTTCGCCGGCTCACTCGGCGCCTGCACCACCAGCGGTCCCGGCTTCATCCTCAAGCAGGAGGCCCTGGGCCTGGCGGTGATGGCCGAGCTCCCGGTGGTGGTCTTCGACATCCAGCGCGCCGGACCCTCCACCGGGATGCCCACCAAGAACGAGCAGGGAGACCTGCTGGCGGCCCTGTACGGGCGCAACTCCGAGAGCCCGCTGGTGGTACTGGCGCCGGCGACCCCGGGGGACTGCTTCTACGTCGCCCTCGAAGCCTTCCGTCTGGCGGTCCGCTACATGACGCCGGTGGTGGTGCTGTCCGACAGCTACCTGGCCAACAGCTCCGAGCCCTGGCAGATCCCAGACGTTTCGTCCCTGGCGCGGCATCCGGTGAAAACGGCCACGGACCCCGAGGGGTTCCAACCCTACGCGCGCGACCCGGAAACCCTGGCCCGGCCCTGGGCCGTGCCCGGAACGCCCGGGCTCGAACACCGGATCGGCGGCCTGGGCACCGAAAACGTCACGGGCAACGTCTCCTACGACCCGCGCAACAATCAGCTCATGATCGAGCTCCGGGCCGAGAAGGTGGCTCGCATCGCCGCGGAGATCCCGCCGGTCGAAGTCGATGGACCCGAACGCGGCGAACTGATCGTGGTGGGCTGGGGAGGCACCTACGGGGCCATCCGGTCGGCGGTGGAGGAGGCGCGGGTCGACGGCATGGCGGTCTCGGCGATCCACTTGCGTCACCTGAACCCCTTTCCGGCAAACCTGGGCGAGGTGCTGAGTCGATTCGACCAGGTGCTCGTTCCCGAACTCAACAGCGGCCACCTCAACCTCCTGCTGCGCGCCAGGTTCCTGGTGCCCGCCAGGTCCCTGAGCAAGATGCAGGGGCAGCCCTTCAAGGTGGAGGAGATCCGGGAAGCCATCGAACACGCACTGCACGGAGAAGGAGACGAATCGTGACCGCCCCTGCCACGCCGCTTACCGCGCGCGACTTCACGTCCGACCAGGAGGTGCGCTGGTGCCCGGGGTGCGGCGACTACGCCGTGCTGGCCAACATCCAGCGACTCATGCCCGAGCTGGGGGTCGCGCGAGAGAACGTGGTGTTCGTGTCGGGCATCGGCTGCTCCAGCCGCTTTCCCTACTACATGAACACCTACGGATTCCACACCATCCACGGCCGGGCGCCGGCCTTCGCCACCGGCATCAAGGCCAGTCGCCCCGACCTGTCGGTGTGGGTGGTGACGGGCGACGGCGACGGACTCTCCATCGGCGGCAACCACCTGCTGCACACCATCCGCCGCAACCTGGACCTGCAGATCCTGCTGTTCAACAACCGGGTCTACGGCCTGACCAAGGGACAGTTCTCGCCCACGTCGCGAACGGGGATGCGCACGAAGTCGACGCCCGACGGGGGCATCGAAAGCCCGGTGGATCCCATCGCCTTCGCCCTGGGCTCCGGCGCCACCTTCGTCGCCCGCAGCGTGGACGTAGACGCTCCGCACCTGCAGGAAGTCCTGCGACGCGCACACGCACACAAGGGGACCGCCTTCGTCGAGATCCTCCAGAACTGCCCGGTCTACAACGACGACGAGTGGATCGAGGTCGAGGATCGCAAGCAGCGG
The DNA here is from genome assembly GCA_032128115.1 of Deltaproteobacteria bacterium. GTDB lineage: Bacteria > Myxococcota_A > UBA9160 > UBA9160 > SMWR01 > JAQBHB01. The sequence continues at coordinate 45,582 of JAQBHB010000018.1, forward strand.
GTGGACGCGTCCCTGGTGCTGCGAGACGGCGAGCCCCTGGTGTATGGAGCCAAGGGGCGCCAGCGCGGCATCCACATCGTCGACGGCGTTCCGTCCGTGGTGAAGCTCAAGGACGACGACGATCCGGTGGCCAAGGGCGTGGCGGTGCACCACGAGCGCCACGAGACGCCGGCCTACGCCTTCGCCCTGGCCAGCCTGAAGCGCCCTCACTTCCCGATCCCGGTGGGCGTCTACCGCGCGGTGGAGAACCCAACGTACGAGAGTCTGCTGGAAGCCCAGGTGACCAACGCCATCGCCAAACGCGGCGCTGGGAACCTGGCCGACCTGCTCGGCTCCGGCGACACCTGGACCATCGAGCAGTAGCGATCCCTCTACTTCAGAAGCCCGGGCATGCGCATGGCGAGGGTTTCGCCCATTTCGGCCGGGGAGCGGCATACCGAGACGCCGGCTGCCTCCAGTGCCTCGATCTTGTCGGCGGCACGGCCCTTGCCGCCGGCGATGATGGCGCCGGCGTGGCCCATGCGCTTGCCCGGCGGGGCGTTCTGCCCGGCGATGAAGGACACCACGGGCTTCTTCATATGGGCCTTGATGAACTCGGCAGCCGTCTCCTCCGCCGATCCCCCGATCTCGCCGATCATCACCACGGCTTCGGTCTGGGAATCCGCCTCGAACAGCTCGAGCGCGTCCACGAACGAGGTGCCGATTACCGGATCACCGCCAATGCCGAGACACGTGGACTGACCGATGCCCAGGCGCGAGAGCTGGTCCACCGCCTCGTAGGTGAGCGTTCCCGAACGCGACACGACCCCCACCGGTCCCGGTCGGGTGATCTGGGCAGGCATGATTCCGATCCGGCACTGTCCCGGCGTCACCACACCGGGACAGTTCGGACCCACCAGACGCGTGTGGCTACCCCGCATGGCGTTCTTGGCCCGCAGCATGTCGAGCACCGGGATGCCCTCGGTGATGCACACGACCAGGTCCAACTCGGCGTCGGCCGCCTCCAGGATCGCGTCGGCGGCGCCCGGCGGCGGCACGAAGATCACCGAGGCATTGGCCCCCGTTTCCCCCACCGCTTCGCGCACCGAGTTGAAGATCGGAATCCCCTCCAGGATCTGGCCACCCTTGCCCGGCGCCACGCCTCCCACCACGCGAGTGCCGTACTCCAGTGACAGCTTGGCGTGGAACTGGCCCATGCGGCCCATGCCCTGGATCAGCAGTCGTGTCTCCCGGTCGCACAGGATGGCCATGGCTAGCTCCCCGCCCCCCGCGCCGCAGCCACGGCCTCCTCGCCTGCCTCGCGCAGGGTCTCGGCAGGCGTGATGTCCAGGCCCGAGCCCGCCAGGATCTCACGGCCCTGTTCCGCCTTGGTTCCCTGCAAGCGCACGACGAGCGGCACCTTCAGGCCCAGATCCACTGCCGCGGCCGTCACGCCCTCGGCGATCAGGTCGCAGCGCACGATGCCGCCGAAGATGTTCACGAGAATGGCCTTCACGTTCGGGTCGCGCAGGATCAGCGCGAAGGCTTGCTTCACCTTCTCCTTGTCCGCCGTCCCGCCCGCGTCGAGGAAGTTGGCGGGGCGGCCGCCACACTGCTGGATCATGTCCAGGGTCGCCATGGCCAGGCCGGCGCCATTCACCATGCAGCCGATGTCCCCGTCGAGCCCTACGTACGCCAGGTCGATCTCAGCGGCCTCGCGCTCGCGCGGGTCTTCTTCTTCCGGGTCGCGAAGCGCCGCGATCTCGGGGTGCCGGTACAACGCGTTCTCGTCGAAGCCGAGCTTGGCGTCCAGGGCGACCAGATCGCCGCCGGCCGTGACCACCAGGGGATTGATCTCCACCAGCGAGCCATCCTTCTCGACGAAGAGGCGATAGAGATTCGCCAGAAAGGTCTCCAGCTGCTTCACCTGGTCGATCCCGAGCCCCAGCCCGAAACCCACCTGACGCACCTGATACGACTTCAGTCCCACATTGGGATCTACCATGACCGTGAGGATCTTCTCCGGCGAGCGCTCGGCCACGACCTCGATCTCGACTCCGCCTTCCGAAGACGCGATCACCGCGATCTTCTCCTCGGCGCGATCGATCACGAGGCCCAGATAGAGTTCGCGCGCGATCTCCGAGCCGGCCTCCACGTAGACCTTGTGGACGACCTTGCCCTCGGGTCCCGTCTGGGGCGAGTGCAGGGTCATGCCCAGGATCTCGCTGGCGCGCTTCTCGGCCTCGGCCGCCGACTTCGCCAGCTTGATGCCGCCGGCCTTGCCCCGGCCTCCGGCGTGAACCTGCGCCTTCACCACCAGGGTGCCCGCTCCCAACTCGCGAGCCGCCTGCACGGCCTCGGCCGGCGTGGTGGCGAGCCGCCCGGGCGGCACGGCCACGCCGTACTCGCGCAACAGCGCCTTGGCCTGGTATTCGTGAATGTTCACAGCTGGATCTGCCCGACCAGGGTGCGCACGTGATCGACGGATTCGTCGAATAGTTTGCGCTCGTCCGCGTTCATCTCCACCTCGATCACGCGCTCGACGCCGCCGGCACCCAGAACGCAGGGTACGCCCACGTACAGGCCGTCCACCGCGTACTCGCCCTCCAGCAGGCAGGCGCAGGCCAGCACCCGCTTCTTGTCGCGCAGGATCGACTCGGCCATCTCGATGGCGGAGAGCGCGGGCGACACGAACGCCGAGCCGGTCTTGAGCAGCCCCACCACCTCGCCGCCGGCGCCCTTGGTGCGCTCCACGATGGCGTCGATCTTTTCGGGGGACAACAGCGCCGTGATCGGAATGCCCGCCACGGTGCAGTAGCGCACCAGGGGAACCATGGTGTCGCCGTGGCCGCCCAGTACCAGGGCGCTCACATCCTGCACCGAAACGCCCAGCTCCCAGGCGACGAAGGCCCGCAAGCGCGCCGAGTCGAGTACGCCCGCCATTCCCACGACCCGGTTCTTGGGGAAGCCCGAGATCTCCTTGAACGTGTAGACCATGGCGTCCAGCGGGTTCGAGACCACGATCACCATGGCGTCCGGGGCGTTGTCGCGCACGCCCTCTGCCACCTGCTTCATGATGCCCAGGTTCTTCGTGAGCAGATCGTCACGGGACATGCCCGGCTTGCGCGCGAGCCCCGCCGTGATGATCACCAGGTCGGCGCCGGCAATGCCCTCGTACCCGTTGGTGCCCGTGATCTTCGCGTCGCAGCCGGCGAGAGGCGCTCCCTCCGCGATGTCCAGGGCCTTGCCCTGGGGCAGACCCTCGACCACGTCGAAGATCACGACATCTCCGAGGTCGCGATAGGCGATCTGCTCGGCCAGCACACCGCCGATGTTGCCGCCACCGATGAGAGCGATCTTGTTGCGTGCCATGGGGGGAGATTCCTTCCGGGACTAGCCCGCGTTCATGTTGTCGATGATGGCGTCGCCGAACTCGGAGCACTTGAGAAGCGTCGCGCCTTCGGTCAACCGGTGGAAGTCGTAGGTCACGGTGCGTTTCTCGATGGACGTGCTGATGCCCTTCTCGATCAGCTGGGCCGCCTCGGTCCAGCCCATGTGATCGAGCATCATCACACCCGACAAGATCACCGAGCTGGGATTGACCTTGTCCTGGCCCGCGTATTTCGGCGCGGTGCCGTGGGTGGCCTCGAAGATGCCGTGCCCCGTCAGGTAGTTGATGTTGGCGCCGGGGGCGATGCCGATGCCGCCCACCTGGGCGGCCAGGGCATCGGACAGGTAGTCGCCATTCAGGTTCATGGTGGCGATCACATCGAACTCGAGCGGCCGGGTGAGCACCTGCTGAAGCGTGATGTCCGCGATGGCGTCCTTCACGAGCACCTGACCCTCGGGCGGATTGCCGTCGCAATCGTCCCAACCCACGGCACGCCCCTGATACTCGTTGCGGACGAGCTGGTAGCCCCAGTCGCGAAATGCGCCTTCGGTGAATTTCATGATGTTGCCCTTGTGGACCAGGGTCACGCTCTTGCGCCCGCGGGCGATGGCATGGTCAAGCGCGGCGCGCACCAGCCGCTCGGTGCCCTCGCGGGACACCGGCTTGATGCCGATCCCGGAAGTCTCGGGAAAACGGATCTTGTCGACGCCCATCTCCTCCATCAGGAAGCGGATCAGCTTGCGGGCCTCCGGCGACTCGGCCTCCCACTCGACGCCGGCGTAGATGTCCTCCGTGTTCTCCCGGAAGATCACCATGTCCACGTCCTCGGGCCTCCGCACGGGGCTGGGCACGCCCGGGTACCAGCGCACGGGACGCAGGCACACATAGAGATCCAGGATCTGGCGGAGCGCCACGTTCAGGCTGCGGATGCCGCCGCCCACCGGCGTGGTGAGGGGACCCTTGATTCCGACCCGGTACTCCCGGAAGGCATCCAGGGTGGCCTCCGGCAGCCACTCCCCGGTCTGGTCGTAGGCCTTCTGCCCCGCCAACACCTCGATCCACGCGATCTGGCGGCTGCCCCCGTACGCCTTCTCCACGGCGGCGTCGAAGACTCGCACCGCTGCGGCCCAGATGTCGGGGCCGGTGCCGTCTCCCTCGATGAAGGGAAGCGTGGGCCGATCGGGCACGTCGAGCCTGCCGTCGGTCAGCTGGATCGTTTCACCGTCGGGATTCGGCTTGTTTGACATGGAGGCTGCGATATACGGGATTCGCGGCAGGTGCGCCAGAGGAGGGTGCCGCTGCGCGGCCCCGGGCGGTCGGATTCGGGTTCACCGGGGTCCAGAAGGGCGGGGTTCGGCGCCCACCGGGGCCGGCGCATCCGGTGAGAGGTCGGGAATCGAGAGCCTCTGCCCGGGATACAGCCGCGACGGGTCCACGATCTGGTCGCGATTGGCCCGGTACAGCAAGGGCCACAGGTTGGGATCGCCGGTGACGACTGCCGCGATCTGCCACAGGGACTCGCCGGGCTGCACCACGTGTACCCGGTCTGCGGCCGCCGGGGACACCATCCACACGATTGCGAGCACGAGACCCGTCGCGACCCTCACCCCTGCTCCCGCTCCGGCGTCCGCAGCGTCCGCAGAGACAACTCCCGCAGGGCGTCGTCGGGAACCGGGGTGGGCGCGTCCATGAGCAGGTCCTGGCCGCGCTGGGTCTTGGGAAACGCGATCACGTCGCGCAGGCTGGGCGCAGCGGCCAACACCATGACCCAGCGGTCGTAGCCGAAAGCAAAGCCACCGTGGGGAGGCGCGCCCGCGTCCAGGGCGTTGAGCAGGAAACCGAAGTTCCGCTCCGCTTCTTGCTTGGGATATCCGAGCACTTCGAAGATCCGGCGCTGCACGTCGCTCCGATGGTTGCGGAGACTCCCCGAGCCCAGCTCGACTCCGTTCAGCACCACGTCGTAGTGGGTGCCGCGCACACGCTCGGGCGCAGTCTCCAGCAGCGGCAGGTCCTCGTCGAGCGGGGCCACGAACGGTTGGTGCGCATAGGTGAGGCCGCCGCGTTCGTCGCGCTCGAAGAGCGGAAAGTCCACCACGAACAACACGTCCCAGGGACGCGGGTCGACGCGGCCCAGGCGCTGGCCCAGATCGGTGCGCAGGCGCGCCAGGATGGCATTGGCGCGAGCCGCATCGTCCGCCTGGAACAACAGCAGGCTGCCCGGACGCGCGCCGGTGAGTTCGCTGATGGACTCGCGCTCGGCGTCGGACAGGAACTTCGCGATGGGGCTCTGCCAGGCGCCGTCGTCGCCGACCCGGATCCAGGCAAGGCCCTTGGCCCCGAGCTCCTTCTTGGCAAACTTCTCCAGGCGATCCACCTCCCCCCGCGAAAGCTCGCCCGCGTCGTGCACGGGCAGGCACTTCACGATCCCGCCGCGGTCCACGTTCTCGCGGAAGGCCCGGAGACCGCTCTCGCGGAACACCGGGGTCAGATCCACCAGCGCCAGCTGGATACGCGTGTCGGGGCGGTCGCTCCCATAGCGCGCCATGGCGTCAGCGTGGGAAATGCGCGCAAAGGGACGCGACAGCTCAACCCCCGTTGCCTCGGCACACCCGGCAACGGTGATCTCCTCCAGGACGTCGAGCACGTCATCGACCTCTACGAAGGACATCTCCAGGTCGATCTGGGTGAACTCGAGCTGGCGGTCGGCGCGCTGGTCTTCGTCGCGGAAGCAGCGGACGATCTGGAAGTAGCGGTCGAAGCCGGCGATCATCAGCAGCTGCTTCATGATCTGGGGCGACTGGGGCAGCGCGTAGAACGAGCCGGGCTGCAGCCTGCTGGGCACGAGAAAGTCGCGCGCCCCCTCGGGCGTGGACTTCGTGAGCATGGGCGTCTCGATCTCCAGGAACCCGCGCTCGGAAAGCAGCCGCCGCACCGACTGGTACAGGCGATGGCGCAGGCGCAGGGCCCGCTGCAGGGGCGGACGCCGCAGATCCTGGATGCGATAGCGCAGACGTGTGCCCTCGTCGGCGTCGGTCTCTTCTTCGATGGCAAAGGGCGGCGGCGACGCGCGATTGAGCAGCCGCAGGTCGCGCACCGCCACTTCGACCTCGCCCGTGGGCAGGTTTGGATTCACGGTTTCCGGAGAGCGACGCTGAACGGTGCCCTCGACGCCGATCACGTACTCCGAGCGAAGCTCCGCGGCCCGGCGGTGGGCCTGCTCGCTCACGTCCGGGCGGAACACCACCTGCACCAGGTGCTCGCGGTCGCGCAGGTCCACGAAGATCACGCCACCGTGGTCGCGCCGGCGGTGCACCCAACCCGCGAGCGTGACCGTCTCGCCCACCCGCTCGCTCGTCACCTCGCCGGCCGCGTGGCTTCGGCGCAGGCCAGTCATCGCATCGAGATCGGATTCGCCGCGCGCCACCGACTGCCTCGTCACCCAGATCGTCCGGTCCGTCCGGTCCGTCCGGTTCGTCTGGTTCGTCTGGTTCGTCTGGTTCGTCTGTTTCTGGAAAAACAGAATGAAATCAGCAGGTTGGTTAGCGCAGACGAATAGCCACCGCCAGCCGAGCCTGGCCGGTGGGGGCTCTCAAGCCAGATCCGAGGCCGAGCAGACGCAGTTGCGGCCCAACGACTTGGCGCGATACATGGCCTTGTCGGCCAGATCCAGCAGCCCGTCGCGATCCAGACGATGGAGCGGGTACGCGGCGATTCCGATGCTGATGGTCAGACGGATGGGGGCGCCCCGGCTCCCCTCGAAGACACTGTCCGCCACCGAGCGCCGGATCCGCTCGGCAACCTCCCCGCCGGCACGCAGATTCGTGTCCTCCAACAAGATCGTGAATTCATCGCCCCCGTAGCGCGCCAGGGTGTCCACCTGGCGGATGCACTGGAGCAGCAACACGGACAGGCGCCGCAGGGTCTGAGAACCCACCAGGTGCCCATGGCGGTCATTCACCAGCTTGAAGTGGTCCAGATCCAGGAACAGGACACACAGATCCTTGCCGTAGCGCTCGGCCCTCTGGATCTCGCGCTCGGTGGCCTCGAGCAGGTAGCGCGCGTTGTAGACTCCGGTGACATCGTCGATGAAGGCGCGTTCCTTGGCGTCGCTGTAGCGCTCGGCGTTTCCCAGGGCGATCTCCGCGTGCTGGGCGATCACGCGGGCGCGTTCGATCTCGTCTTCCTGGAACGGCCGACCGTCCTCGAAGAGCCAGATCACGCCGGACTCGGCTTCGCTTCCCACCAGGGGGATGGCCAGGGCCGGCCCGGCGTCGATGCCCGCCTCCTTCAAGCGTTCGTGCAGGACGCCCGCCTCCACCACCGCCAGGGCGTCGGCATGGGGCTCGACGGGCTTTTCGCCCGCCAGCAGATCCCGGAACCCGTGAGACTGATTCTGCTCGAAGCCGCGGAACGCCACCCCATCCGAGTTGGGGAGCTGCGGGCGCCGGAACAGCGCGAGCCCCCGGACGCGGGGCAGCGCCGCCAACAGCAGGTCGAGCGCCACGCCGTACACCTCGTCGGCGTCCAGGCAGCGAAGCAGGGTCTCGCAGGATTCGAGCGTTCGAAGCGACGCCCGCAGCCGCGCATTCTCTCGGAGCAGGCGGCGCCCCGTGACCAGCCGCTCGACGCAGCGGGACAGCTCGGTCTGCTGCACCGGCTTGACCAGGTAGTCCACAGCACCCAGGCGCAGCGCGCCCACTGCACTCTCTACCGACGCGTGGGCCGTGAGCAGCACGAAGTCGGTGCCCGGGTGACTGCGTCGAACCCGTTCGAGGAGCTCGATCCCAGTCATTCCGGGCATCTCCAGATCGGAAAGGACCAGGTCGGCGGACTCGCGGCGCAACGCAGCCAGTGCCGCTTCGCCGTTCTCGCAGCACTCCACGCGGAAGCTCGGCGCAAGGCCATCGCGCACGAACTCGCGGGTGAGCCGATCGTCGTCGACCACCAACACCCGCGCACGTTCTTGGGGCCCCACCATCATCCGGATTCCCCGTTTCCCCACCCGTATCGGCGTATCGGCGCCCTGAGTTGCGTGCCTGAGAGGGTACCGAGGCAAGATGCCGGGATCGAGGGAGAATCGCCACGGCTGCGGCGGAGCCGAGCGAGGTCCGGGGGATTATCTTCGCGCCCCATGCCCCCCCTCCAGGAAGAGCTCGATCGCTATCGCCGTGAGGTGGAGGGCTTTCGCTGGGACGCCCCGGATGCGTTCAACTTCGGCCGCGACGTGGTGGACGCTTTCGCGACCGATCCGGAGCGACCCGCCCTGCTGTGGCGCAACGCAGCGGGAGACGAGCGGCGCCTGACCTTCGAGAACGTGTCCCACGGCTCGAACCGGGCGGCGAACCTGTTGCGCTCCCTGGGCGTTGCGCCGGGTCAGCCAGTGATCGTGATGCTACCCCGCGTGCCCGAGTGGCAGATGGTCACGGTCGGCGCTCTCAAGGCCGGGGCCCTCGTGATTCCCTGCGCTTCGATCCTGCGCCCCAAGGACATCAGCTATCGCGCCGCGCACAGCGGCGCCGTGGCCGTGGTAACGACCCGCGCCCAGGCCGGCGCAGTGGACGCGGTGCGCGCAGACCTCCCGGGGCTTCGTCACTTCCTGGCGTTGGACGACGGGAGCGAGGCGCCCGCTGGCGACTGGCTCGACCTGACTACGGCGATGGCAGCGGCGCCAAACGACGACAGCGCCGGACACCCGACCCGCGCGTCGGATCCCGCGCTGGTCTACTACACGTCCGGAACCACCGGCCCTCCCAAGGCGGTGTTGCACGACCACGCCTACACCTGGGCCCAGCGACACACCAGCCGCTTCTGGCACGCGCTTCGCGAGGGCGATCGACTCTGGACCACGAGCGACACGGGCTGGGCCAAGGCTGCATACGGTGTGATCTTCGGCCCGTGGAGTCTGGGCGCCGAGGTCTTCCTCTACGAGGGCCGCTTCGAGGCGCGCCGCGAGCTGGCGCTGTTGGCCGACGTGTCGCCCCAGGTCTTCTGCGCACCCCCCACGGAGTTCCGGATGCTGGTGAAGGAGAACCTGGCGGACTTCCGGTTTCCGGCACTGCGCGAGTGCGTTTCCGCAGGCGAGCCGCTCAACCCGGAGGTGATCCGGGCATGGCGCGACGCCACCGGGATTTCCATCCGCGATGGCTATGGCCAGACCGAGAGCATCCTGCTGATCGCCAACTTCCCGGGCATGGCGGTGCGTCCCGGCTCCATGGGACTGCCCATGCCGGGGCACGAGATCCAGGTGATCGACGCGTCCGGAGATCCCCTGCCGCCGGGCGGGGTGGGTGACATCGCCGTGCGGGGACGGCCTCCGGGACTTTTCGCGGGCTACTGGAAGGACGACCTGGCCAGTGCCGCATGTCGCCGCGGCGACTGGTATGTCAGCGGGGACCGGGCCTACCGCGACGAGGACGGCTACTTCTGGTTCGTGGCCCGCGCCGACGACGTGATCATCTCGGCGGGCTACCGGATCGGACCGTTCGAGGTGGAGAGCGCGCTCCTGGAGCACCCGGACGTCGTGGAGGCGGCCGCCGTGGCCGCGCCCGACCCGGACCGGGGTTCGATCGTGAAGGCCTACGTGGTGGTGCGCGAAGGGGTGGAGGCGGACGCGACCCTGGCCCGGCGCCTGCAGCAGCACGTGAAGGACACCACGGCACCCTACAAGTACCCCCGGGTCGTGGAGTTCGTGGACGAACTCCCCAAGACCGTGAGCGGGAAGATCCGACGGGTCGAGCTGCGGGAGCGGGCCGGACGCTGACGCGCCCGCCCACCGCGATCACGCGCCTCAGGAACGATTCAGCGGCGGCAGCACCTGGGACCAGCTGGCTCCCCGGTCCTGGCTGCGCAGCACCAGGCCGTCCTGCCCCACGATCAGACCCAGGCGATGCGCGCCATCGAAGTCCAGATCGCGCATGAACGTGAAGATCCGGGGAAAGCTTTCGCCCGGAGGCTGCCAGGTATTTCCCGAGTCATTGGAGAATCGGATGAAGCCCTTCTCGCCCACGGCGATGCCACGCTCACCGAAGCTGGCCACCGAGAACAGGGCCTGTTTGCGGTCCATGATCCGGTAGGCCCAGGTGCGGCCACCGTCGTCCGAGACCAGCATCACACCTCCCAGGCCGGCAATCATGCCGTTGTTCTCGTCCTTGAAGCGGACCGTATACAGATAGGGGTTCTGGATGACGCCCACCCGAAGCGTGGGCCGATCGGACTGGCGACCTTCGATGTAACGCGTCAGGAAGGTGGGGTCGTCCACCAGGAAGTCCTCGAAGTCCCAAGGCGGCTTGTTGGGGATGCGGAAGCGGTCGGAGAGCACCCCCGCGTCCTCGAGCACCGCGGTTGCCTCGCCGATGCGCGCCGATAGCAGGTCGAACAACGCGTAGGGATCCTGCGCGGAACCCAGAGCCGCCACCTCCTGAGGGCTCACGTAGGGCTCGATCAGGATGTTCAAGTGCGTCTCGTCGCCCACGTCGGCGGCGAAGCGGCGCAGCCGTTCCCCATCGGCGCCGCCGATCTCGATCTCGTTGTGCCCGAAGTAGATCGGGTCCATGCGTATGTCGCCGAGGATCTGCCCGGTCTCCCAGGTCTCTCCCATGTCGTCCGACCGATAGATGTATCCGAACTCACCGACCGCCCAGCATTTCTCGGGTTGGGCCGGCAGACAGAAGACGTTGTTGAGGCCCACGTCTTCGTAGACCTTCTCGCCACTGCGAACGCGCGCCTGGTCGCGCGCCTCGAGCCACACGAACTGCGGGTGGTCGAACGCGATGGTGAGCGACCGATCCTCCCAGGTGGCTCCGCCGTCCCGGGTCAGGATCCGGGTTCCCCACTCCCCCACCGCCCACGCGATCTGGGAGTCGATGGCGTAGACGCCGAACAGGTGAGAGCCCTCGTCGGTCTTCAGGTTGGCCTGCCGCTTCCAGGTCTTGCCGCTGTCGTCGGTGCGCAGGATGGTGCCCAGCTGGCCCACCGCCCAACCGTGACGGTCGTCGGCCATGGAGACCGAGTACAAGGATTCCAGGGAATCCGTCTCACCCTTGCTCCAGATCTCGCCGCCGTCCTCGGTCCAGTAGATGGCGCCCTGGTAACCCACGGCCACTGCGTTGTCCTCGTCGGCCACCGACACCGCGAACAGGTTGTCGAAGATGTCGATGTCGCCAGGTGCGTAGCGCGGCGTGAAGTCGAGCACGTGGCAGCCGGTACCTGCCAGAGCCAGGGCTCCCACCAGGGCGATCAGAGGTCGCGTGCGAAGAATTCCCATCGGAATGCCATCCCCCCGGACCGGGAACCCGGTCTGGTCTTCCGTCGGTGGGCCCGGAAGTCATCTCCCGAGCATCGGTTCCCGAGACTTCAACCCCTGGAAACCCGGTTCTGTAAACTAGCCGCTTGCGCGTCGTCAAGGAACCGGATTCCGCCGAACCCATCGAAAACCCGCGAGGGGCCATGCGGCCAACCGGGGGGTTGGCCCCGCACGCGGCCAAAAAACCCGTCGCAGCGCGGAAAACGCGCCGCTTCTGGCTGCGCCGGCTGGGGCTCTTGCAGGCCGCCAGGCTCGCCGGATGTGCCCTGGCGATCGCCTGGGATGCGCTGCTCGCGGGGGTGCACGGGGCGCAGGGCCGGGCGGGCTTCCCCCGCCGCGCAGCCGACCGGGTCGTCTCGGCCCTGGGCGCACTCAAGGGCGCCTTTGCCAAGTTGGGACAGTTCGCCGCCCACCGGGTCGACGTGCTCCCCAGGTCGACCACCGAGGCGCTGGCTTCCCTGCGCGACCAGGTGCCCCCGGTGCCTCTCCAGACCTTGCGCCCCCTGCTGGAAGCGGAACTGGGCGCACCCCTGGAAGCATGCTTCGAGCAGTTCGAGCCCGAACCCCTGGGCGCCGCTTCCATCGCCCAGGTACACCGGGCGCGGCTTGCCGATGGCCGGCTCGTCGCAGTCAAGATCCAGTATCCGTGGCTGCGGTCGTCGCTTGCGGCCGACCTCCGGATCGTGCGGGCCCTGTGGGCACTGGCCTCGCCCTGGGGCACGACAGACAGCGGGGCCCGACGCCAGATCCTCTCCGAGTTCGAGACCGGCCTGCGCGAAGAACTCGACTTCGCGCGCGAGGCGCAGATGGCCGCTGAGATCGCCACCAACCTGGCGGGCGACGATCAGATCGCGGTGCCCAGGGTGGTGGCCAGCCACTCATCGGCCCGCGTGCTCACCGTGGAGTACCAGGCCGCCGTCCCCATCACCGACCGGCTTGGCCTCGCCCGCATCGGCGTGGATCCGGGCGCGTTGGTTCCGATCCTGATGCGCGCCTACACCCAGCAGATGTTCGCAGACGGTCTCTTCCACGCCGATCCCCACCCGGGAAACCTGTTCGTCGTCGACGAGCCCGGGGCCGCCGAAAAGCCGCGCCTGCTGTTCGTGGACTTCGGGCTCAGCCGACGACTCGCCCCCGCTCTGCGCCGCGAAATCCGCCTGGGCATCCACGCCCTGCTCCGGCGCGACCTGGGCGCTTTTCTCGGCGGTATGGATCGCATGGGAATGATCGAATCCGGGCGCCGCGACGATGTGGCCCGGGCCGTGACCGGGATGTTCCAGCGCATCGGCAGCCGGGGGGCATTGGGCGTCTCCGGCCGCGAAGTGCTTCCGCTCAAGGACGAGGCCAAGACCCTGCTTCAAGAGACACCCGGACTGCGCCTGCCCCACGATCTCCTGCTCTACGCGAAGACCCTCTCGTACGTGTTCGCCCTGGGTACGGACCTGGATCCGGAGGTGGACCTGATGAAGCTCTCGCTGCCCTCGGTGCTCCGCTTCCTGGCCGAGAAGGACTGACGCCCCGGCGCGGGCCCGCCTCAGGGCTTGCGCAGGCGCAGACCCTGGAGGCGGATGAAGCCGCCGGCGTCGCTCGCGTCGTAGGCGCGGCCGCCCCGGCCGGCGTCGCTCGCGTCGTAGGTGTGGCCGCCCGGGCCGGCGTCGTCGAAAGACACCAGCGCCTGGTCGTACAGCGACACCGGCGAACGGCGCCCGGTGATTGTGATGCCGCCCTTGTACAGCACCGCCCGCACCTCGCCGGTCACGCCCACCTGGCTGGCGTCGATGGATGCCCGCAGGAACTCCATCTCCGGCGAGTACCAGAAACCGTTGTAGATGAGCTCCGCGAACCGGGGCGACAAGCGATCGCGCTCGTGCATCACGTCCCGGTCCAGCGTGATGGACTCCATGGCCCGGTGGGCTGCGTGGAGCACGCTGCCGCCGGGGGTCTCGTAGACACCACGCGACTTGAGGCCCACGAAGCGGTTCTCCACCATGTCCACGCGCCCCACGCCGTGCTCGCCGGCCACCTGGTTGAGCCTCGAAAGCAGCGCCGCCGGCGACAGGCGCTCGCCGTCCAGGGCCACCGGATTCCCCGACTCGAACTCGATCAGGATCTCCGACGGGCGGTCGGGCGCATCCTGGGGCGACCGGGTCAGGATGAACATGCTCTCGTCGGGCGCCCGCCACGGATCTTCCAGGACACCGCCCTCGAACGAAACGTGCATGAGATTGCGATCGACGGAGTAGGGCTTCTCCAGGGTGGCTGTCACGGGAATCCCGTACTGCTGGCAGTACGCCATACAGTCGGGACGCGACCGCAGATCCCACTCACGCCAGGGCGCGATCACCCGGAGCTCCGGCGCCAGGGCCCGGAAGGTGAGTTCGAACCGCACCTGGTCGTTGCCCTTGCCGGTGGCGCCGTGGGAAACAGCGTCGCACCCGGCCTCCCGGGCCACCTCGACCTGGGCCTTGGCGATGAGGGGCCGGGCCAGGGCGGTTCCCAGCAGGTAGGTGCCTTCGTAGATGGCGCAGCCGCGAATCGCGGGAAAAACGAAGTCGCGCACGAACTCTTCGCGCAGATCGCGAACCACACAGTCGATTGCGCCCGTCGAGCGGGCCTTCTCGGGAAGCCCAGCGAGCTCCTCCTCCTGCCCCACGTCGGCGGTGTACGCCACCACCTCGCAGCCGTAGCGCTCGATCAGCCAGTGCAGGATCACAGACGTGTCGAGACCGCCGCTGTAGGCCAGGCAGACCCGCTTCACCGATTCCGCCATCTGGACCTCCGGAGGGCGAGTCTAACCAAAAAACCGTGGCGTCCGCGAAGGGGGATGCCGGCGAGCCCGCCGGATCAGTGCGCGAACTGCAGGATCGAGTGGAACAGGGCCAGGGCCAGCAGGCCCGAGGCCACCAGCGGCAGGAAGCGCGCGTTCCGCAGGCCCGACACCTCGATCTGGTGCATGCACAACCACAGCATCAGGGTGTTGGGCAGCCGCGTGGTGCGCTCCGCGAGAACCGGAGAGATCGACAGGCGCAGGTCTCCCGGTCCCAGCAGGGCGATGGCGGCCACGGCGCACAGCCACACGCAGAGCAGCACGCCCGTGGTCTCGTCGCGTTGCCCGCCGGCCACCAGCGCCACCAGCCCCAACGCGATTCCGCCGGCTGAAAAGACTCCAAGCACCTGGTAGGCGGCCCCGTCGAGCCCCAGAGCGACTGCGGCCCAGGCGTCGGCGCTGGGCCACCCCAGCAGGGGCAGCCACACGGTTTTCGACGCCAGCCAGTGGCCCAGGGTCGCCAGCTCGGGCCACATCGCTCGCGCCACCGGGCCCCCGTGCGACCCCGCCAGGCAGGCCACCGCCTGCATCGCCATCACTCCGCCGAGGATCGCCAGGTGCACCCGGTAGGCCGATCCCGCGCGCCGGACCAGCCACACCAGCGCAGGCAACAACGTGAAGGCGAGCGGGCAGAGGGAGCAGAAGACCGCGAACAGAAGCTGGTGGATCCGCCGTGCAGTGCCCGTCGCGGTGCGCGCGCCAAGCAACACGAGTACGGCGCCCACGGCAGCGCACGACGTGAGCCCGGTCGGATCCGGCTGGATCTCCGCGCTGCCCGGAACCACCAGGAAGATGAGCAGGGCGAGGGCCTTGCGCGTCCAGCCCCGGAGCAGCCGCGCGGAGCTGGTCACGATCACTGCTGCGACGGCAAACGGGATCGCCATGGATCCGAGTGCCGACAGCGCGCTCGTTTCGACAGGGGTCGCGGCGTCGCGGAATGCGATGCAGAACATCGCCGCCGCGAGCAGGGCCACCCGCAGGAACGGCGCGTGCTCGTCCCCGGGCCGCCACCCGGACGGGCGGAATCCGGACAACCGTTTCCAGAAGCGCGCCCTGGCGTTCATCGCGCCGTCTCGTCAGGAGCTCGCTGCGGCGCGCTGGGCGCGCTCGCCGCGAGCGGCGTCATGCGGGATCCAGCCGGATCGCGGTCGTGCGACCAGCGATGGGGTCGATGGTGGTGCGGATGATTCCGCCCAGGTCGCGCACCAGCTCCAGCACCAGCTCCGGCTCGGCATCGCTGTCGGCGTCCGACTCTCCCGAGGGCGCAGCATCCACGATCGAGATCAGCACGCCGTCCGCGTCCAGGCGCCGTGCCGACAGGGTGACCGTCGCGGACTCGGGCGCGACCTCCAGGCGCTTGCGGAGCAGGTGCACCAGCGCCTGCTCCAGGCACACGGACTCCCCGGCTACCGGCGGCAGGCCATAGGCCGGCTGCACTTCGAGCTTCACTCCGCGCTCGGTAAACTCGTCGTCCATCTGCTCGCCGGCAGCGCGCACCACGGGCGCCACGTCGAACGACGAACCGGGTACCAGCGATCGCTGGGGAGCCCCGGACAGCTGGCCGAACTTGTCGTCGGACCAGCGCCGGATCCGACCCAAGGCGTTGATGCCGTCCTCGATCACGCTGCGGTAGTGCTCGGCGCGCCGGCCGCGGATCTGGCCAAGCACATCGTCCAGGGCCGCTACCATCGCATCCAGGGGTTGGATCACGTCCCGGTAGACCGACAGGAATCGCTCGTCGGACGCCGCCGCCTCCACCATCAGGATCACGACACCCACCCGGGAGTCCTCCGCCACGATCGGTGACGCCACGGCCGAGAAGCCGCCGCTACCCTGGCGAATGCGGAACCGGACGTTCTCGCCCTTCTCGCAGGCCTCGGCCACGCCGCGAAGCACCGCCTCGCGCGCGCCTCCTTCGAACAGGTTCGCCAGGGGCTCGCCCGTCACCTCTGCCGCCAGCACCGAGAAGCTCGCCTCGAAGGCCGGATTCACGTATGCGGCGCGCCCGTCCGGATCGCCCACCACGATGGGCGCATCCAGGTAGCTCAGCAGCGACGAAGATGCGGGGCTCATCTACTTCTCCTGGGGAAGCTCGGTTCCCGCGTTCTCCAGGATGATGCGCTCGATCTCCTCCTCGGAGAGCGTCCCCGTGGCGTTCACGGTGATCGACTGCTCGCCGTCGGTCGCCAGATCTCGCGCCGATACACTGACGATGCCGTTCGCGTCGATCTCGAAGGCTACGTCGATCTCCGGTTCGCCCTTGGCGGCGCGTCGGATATCGCCGAGCACGAACTCGCCAAGCAGATGGTTCTCCGGGGCCCGATCGCTGTCACCCTGGAGAACGCGGATCTTCACGGCCGTCTGATCGTCCCGCGTGGTGGTGAAGATATGCGACTTGCGAACCGGCACGGTCGTGTTCTTCTCGATCAGCTTGGCGAAGTGGCCGTCGAAGGTCGCGATGCCCAGAGACATCGGCGTCACGTCGAGCAGCAGCAGATCGCGATCCTTCTCCACCAGAACGCTGCCCTGGAGCGCCGCACCCACCGCCACGACCTCGTCCGGGTTCACGCCCTTGTGGGGTCGCTTGCCGAAGAACTCGGTCACCTTCTTCTGCACCATGGGCATGCGCGTCTGGCCGCCTACCAGCACCACGTGGTCGATCTGCTCCCGGGTGACGCCCGCGTCCTGCACGCACTTTTCGACGATCTCGAGTGTCTTGTCGACGATGTCCGAAACCAGCTCTTCCAGGGTCTCGCGACTGATCTCCATGTTCAGGTGACGCGCGCCGTTGGCATCGTTGGCGATGAACGGCAGGTTCACCTCGGTGGTGTTCATGGCCGAGAGGTCGCACTTGGCCTTCTCCGCGGCGTCCTTCAGACGCTGCAGGGCCATGCGGTCGCCCCGCAGATCGATGCCCTCCTCCTGCTCGAACTGCTTCAGGATGTAGTCTACGAGCCGGCGATCCAGATCCTCGCCACCCAGGAACGTATTGCCGGCCGTGGCGAGCACCTCTACCACGCCCTCACCCAGTTCGAGCACCGAGATGTCGAAGGTTCCTCCGCCCAGGTCGTAGACGGCGATCTTCTCCTCCACCTTGTCCCGCGACAGGCCATAGGCCAGCGCGGCCGCGGTGGGCTCGTTGATGATGCGAAGCACCTCGAGCCCGGCGATCTTCCCGGCGTCCTTGGTGGATTGACGCTGGGTGTCATTGAAGTAGGCCGGCACGGTGATCACGGCCTCGGTCACGGGCTCGCCCAGGTATTCCTCGGCCACCCGCTTCATCTCGCGAAGGATGATTCCGGCGATCTCCGGGCACGAGAACGTCTTGCCCGAGATCACGATGCGGGCTTCGTCGTTCTGGCCGCTGACGATCTCGTAAGGGCACAGTTCGATGGCGCGCTCGACCTCGGGCGAGTCGAAGCGGCGTCCAATCAGGCGCTTCGACGCGTAGACCGTGTCACGCGAATTCGTGATGGCCTGGCGTTTCGCGAGATGCCCCACGAGACGCTTGCCGTCCTGAGAGATCGCGAACATGGACGGGCTCGTCTTGTACCCCCCCACATTCGGAATCACGACCGGCTTGCCACCGTCCACCACGGCGACGCACGAGTTCATCGTGCCCAAGTCGATACCGATCACTCGGCTCATCGGTTGCCTCCTCGCTTGCCCCTGCGATTGCGCAGCGATGCAAGTTGTTGCTCGGCCTTCGGGTCCCCGAGGCGTAGCGCTTCTTTGAACGCAGCCTCGGCCTTCTCCCGGATCCCCTGGGCGCGATAGACCGTGCCCAGCGTCGTGCGGTAGTTGCCCGCATCCGGATTCACGTCACATGCGGTCTCTGCGTACTCGCGGGCCTTGTCGAACTCCCGGAGCTCGAGACACAGCGTCGCGGCGCGGTCGTTCATCTCCGCGTCACTGGGTCGGTAGTGCAGCGCCTCTTCGTAGAGCTTCAGGGCGTCCTGGCGAGAGCTGTCATCCCAGGAAGCGTTCGCCTGCGCCAGCAGCTCATCGGCCCGCATCTGATGCACGTGGGCCTGCACATTGGCGAACTCGGCCTTGAAGCGGTCGTCGAAGGGGTCGAAGGCGATGGCCAGGCGCACGCTGGCTGCGGCTTCCGCCCACCGCTCTCGCTTGGCGGAGACCATGGCGGCGTCGAAGAACTGGCTGGCCTTGAAGCGCCGTTCCGCGAGCACCTCCTCGGGGATGCGGAACTGCTTGCGCAGCCGCGCCAGCCGCGACCACTTGTCGTGGCGCTTGGGCGGGCGGAGCGGCTCGGCCCCGGCATCGTTGCCCGCTCCGGCAGCCTGAGCGTCTTCCCCAGGCGCCTCGTCGGCCGAGACCCGGGGCAGGGGCGGCATGGAGCGCTCGATTTCGGCACGGGTCGCCGGATCGGACAGCAGCTCATAGGCCTCCACCAGCTTGCGGAAGATCTTCTCCAGGCGGGGCTTGAACTCGCCCAGCTCGCGCCGGTAGTAGCGATCCGGGTGAAACTCGCGCGAGAGCTGGAAATAGGCGCGCTTGATGTCCTTGGCGTCGGCACTGAACTCGAGATCCAGCAGCTCGTGGTACGACCGGCCCAGACGCTTCTCGTAGGCGAGGATCCGACGCTGGAGATCCACCGAAATGTCGAGTCCCTCGTCGAGCAGATCGTCCTCGGGACCTTTCGGAGGCGGTTTCGGATCGGATTGGGAGGCCTTCTGGGGGCTGGCCAGCTCCGTCTCGGTCACTACCAGCACACCCTCCTCCAGCCAGCGTTTCAGGCGATCGTCGATCTCGTCCGGAGACAGGCCCCCGATATGGACCAGCACATCCCAGGGAGTCACGCCATCGATACGGGAGAGCAGGAAGCCTTCGGCGGGGCTGAGGGAGACCTGGCTTGAGTTCCAGTCGGGCGCGAGCTGCGGAATCCGCCGCCTCCCCCCTTCTGCCTCGGCCGCCGATTGCATGGATCCCCCCCGTCGGAGCCCGAGGGCTCCACCGTCCTCGATTCATCGGCCGGCGGGATCGAGAAGCTGAGGCGGGAGGCGGGGACGGCCCGTGTATTTGCCGGGCGCTCTGCCCGGGGGCGCCCCCACTTACCCGCGGGGATGACACCCGGAGAAGCGTCCGGTTAGAAGGCGGTCCAGTCAGGTAAGAAGGCGCTCCAGGATGGCTTTCTGGGCGTGCAGGCGATTCTCGGCCTGGTCCAGCACTACGCTGCGGACGCCATCCAGCACCTCGTCCGTGATCTCCTCACCCCGGTGGGCGGGCAGGCAATGCATGATCCAGGCCTCCGGTGCACCCTCCAGCAACCTGGCGTTCACCTGGTAGCCGGCGAAGACCCGAAGCCGGGCCTCCCGCTCGTGCTCCTGACCCATGCTGGCCCAGGTGTCGGTGTAGACGAAGCCCGCACCCCGAATTGCCTGGGCGGGATCCTCGCACCAGCTCAGGCGGGCGCCGCTGGCGGCCGCCAGGGCATCGGCCTGGCTCCGGATCGCCGCGTTCGGCCGATGGCTCGCGGGGGTCCCCAGGCGCAACTCGAGACCCAGAACGGCCGCCCCCAGCAACAGCGAGTTGGCCATGTTGTTGCCGTCGCCCACATAGGCGATCACCGCATCCTTGAGTTCGACCTTCTCCGCCATGGTCTGGAGATCGGCCATCACCTGACACGGGTGGAGCAGGTCCGTCAGCCCATTGATCACCGGGATCGACGCCTCCCGGGCCAGCTCCTCCACCAGCCCGTGGCTGAAGGTGCGGGCCACGATGCCATCCACCCAACGCGACAGATTGGCCGCCACGTCGCGCGGCGCCTCGCGGGTGCCGATCCCCACCTGCTCGGGGCGCAGCAGGATCGCATGGCCGCCCAGCTGGGCGGCGCCCGCTTCGAAGGTGACGTGGGTGCGCAACGAGGGCTTCTCGAAGAACAGGGCCAACGAGCGGCCCTGCAGGGTCTGGGGCCGCACTCCGCGCGCCAGCAGCTGCTTGAGCTCGCGGGCCCGGTCCAGGATCTGGTGCAGATCGTCGGCGGGCCAATCGGCGAGCGAGAGGAAATCCTTCGGCATGGCGTCACCCCGAAATCAGCGTGCCGACTCCGCCGTCGGTGAAGATCTCGAGGAGAATGGCGTGGAGCATGCGTCCGTCGATCACGTGGGTGCTGGCGACGCCGCTTTCCAACGCCGCCAGGCAGCACTGAACCTTGGGAATCATGCCATTGCGGATGGTGCCCTCGGCGATCAGCTTGCGCGCCTCCTCCGCCCCCAACTGTCGGATCAGGTGGCCGTCGGCGCCCTTCACACCCGCAACGTCTGTGAGCAGCATGAGCTTCTCGGCGCGCAGGGCGCGGGCAATGGCCCCGGCGGCCTCGTCGGCGTTCACATTGTGGGTGACACCCCTGGCGTCGACGCCGATGGGGGCGATCACCGGCACGTAGTTGGCGTCGTTGACCGCGGCGATGGGAGCCGGGTCCACCGCCACGACTTCGCCCACCCGGCCCAGGTCGCGGTCGTCCACCAGGCGTTGGGTCACGCGGATCATGCCGCCGTCGCTGCCCGTCAGGCCCACGGCCCGCCCGCCGGACTGCTGGATCAGATCGACGATCTCGCGATTGACCTTGCCGCCGAGGACCATCTCCACCACGTCCATGGTCTCGTCGTCCGTGACACGCAGGCCGTCGACGAAGGTCGACTTCACGCCCAGGCGCTCGAGGGTCGCCGCGATCTGGGGGCCTCCCCCGTGCACGATCACCGGGCGCAGGCCGATGGAGCGCATCAGCACCACGTCGACGGCGAACGACGCGCGCAAGGAGGCGTCGCTCATGGCGCTGCCCCCGTACTTGATGACGATGGTCTTGCCAGCGAAGCGCCGCATGTAGGGCAACGCTTCGATCAGCACCTCGGCTTTGTCGGTCGCGGCCTTCACCGGCCCGGGCTCCCGGGGCCTCCCCGCGCTGCTCGCCGGGCATCGGCCACCTCGTCGATGGATTCGAGGAGACTACGGTACAGGAGCACGCTGCGGATCGCCGCCGAGAGCGATGCCGAGAGCAGCTCGCCGGTGGCCGCCGAGGCGCGGGCAGCGCCCGACGGGAAGGCGCGCACCACGCCGAGAACCTTGCCGCGCAGGCGAAGCGGGACACACAGGAGCGGACCGACTGCGCCGCTGGAAGGCGTATCCACGTCGCGGTCGAAGCGCGGGTCGGCTGCGGGGTCATCGGTGGCCACCAGGCGGCCGGTCTGGAGCACGGTTCCGGTGAGGCCCCGGTTCAACGGCAGGCTGGGCCGATCGCCAGCGCCGATGCCCTCGCACTGGCCCTCCAGGGTGAGTTCGCCGTCCTCGATCATGTACAGCGCCACCGGCGCTGCGGGCAGGCCGCGGGCCACCGGCCGCAGGGCGGCGTCTACCAGGCGCCGAGGGTCGGCTTCCTCGGCCACCACGTCGCAGATTTCACGCGCCATCTCCGCGTCCGCATCCCGGCTCCCGCCCGGACGACCCCCGTGTTCCAGCCAGGGTCCAAGGTGCAGGGCCAGGACGCGGAGCAGGGCCAGGTCGTCGTCCCCGAACGGCTCATCGGATTCGCGATCCGTGGCGCACAGCATGCCCTGGACGCCTTCGCGTCCCGGAATCGGGCAGATTGCGAACGAGCCGGTGCGATAGCGACCGGCCGGAACCCGACCGGCGAAGCGCTCGTCGTCCTCCACCCGCGCCACGACCAGACCCTCTCCGCTGGCCAGAGCCGCGCCCGACGGTCCGTCTTCCAGGGGCACCCGGTCCATTTCGCCAGCGGGCAGAGATCGCCCGGTGACGGCGGCGACAACCAGGGTCGATTCGCCCACCAGTCGCATCACCGACGTCTTGGACGCCCCCAGGACGTCGGCCACCGCCTCGGCCGCCGACGCCAGCAGCCACTCCAGGGAATCGGCAGCGGCTCCCCGGCGAGCAGCCTCCAGCCGTTGCAGGGAGGCTTCCAGGCGCGTCAGGCGATCGCGCAGGACCGCGCCGCGCTTCTCCACCTGGTGGCTCGCAAGGGCGCGCCGCACGCTCAGCACCAGCTCCTCCAGGTGCAGCGGCTTCGCAAGATAGTCACAGGCGTGCAGGCGCAGGGCCTCGAGCACCCGGTCCTGGTCCGCGTGGGTCGAGAGCACGATCACGCGAAGCGACGGCCGCGCGCTGCGCAGCCGCTCGAGCACCTCGGTCCCCTCCATGCCCCCGGGTTGCAGGTCGAGCACCACCACGGCGACGGCCGGATCCTCGGCCGCCTTCAGGGCCTCTTCCCCACTCTCCGCCGTCACGCACTCGATGTGCGCTTCGGACAGGGCATCGCGAATCGCGTCGCGAAAGAACCGCTCGTCGTCGACGACCAGAACGGCGGGCATCGGTTGTCCTCCCTGCTCAGAGGATGAAGCGCGAGAGATCTTCGTCCCGCACCAGATCGTCGAGACGTTCCCTCACGAAGGACTCGTCCACCACGTGGTGGGTCCCAGCCAGATCCGGCGCATCGAAACTCATCTCCTCGAGCAGTTTCTCCATCACCGTGTGCAACCTCCGGGCACCGATGTCGTCCGAGCGCTCGTTCACGATCGCCGCGTACTCGGCGATCGTCCGGATGCCGTCCTCCTTGAACTCCACTTCCACGTTCTCGGTGCGCAGAAGCTCCGTGTATTGGCGAACCAACGAGTTCTGGGGCTCGCTCAGGATCCGGACGAAATCGCTCCGGGTCAGGCTCGAGAGCTCGACACGGATGGGGAAGCGCCCCTGGAGCTCGGGAATCAGATCCGAGGGCTTGGCCGCGTGGAAGGCCCCCGCAGCGATGAACAGGATGTGATCGGTGCGAATCGTCCCGTGCTTGGTCTGCACGCTGGACCCCTCGACGATCGGCAGCAGATCGCGCTGCACCCCCTCGCGCGACACGTCGGGTCCGGAGCGTGCCTGGGAACCCACCGCCACCTTGTCGAGCTCGTCGATGAAGACGATTCCCGACTGCTCGATGCGCGAGACCGCGAGTTCGCGCACCTGATCCATGTCTACCAGGCGTGTGGCCTCCTCGGCAGCCAGCGCCTCGAGCGCGGCCTTTACCCCCATGCGTCGCCTCCGGGTCTGCTTGGGCAGCATGCCCCCCAGCAGATCCTTGAACTGCATGCCCATTTCCTCCACGCCCTGGGGCGTGAAGAGGGACAGGGTGGTCCCCGCGCCGCCACCGTCCTCGAGCTCGATCTCCACCTCGCGCTCATCGAGCCCACCGGCGCGGAGCATCACGCGGAGCTTCTCGCGCGTCTCGCTGCCCGGTTCGGCGGTCGCATCCACGGTGGTGGGGCCCAACCGGATCACCGCCTGATCCCCCCCCGACCCGGAGGCCGGCGTCGGGGCGTGGGGGGGCGGCAGCAGCACGTCCAGCAGGCGCTCCTCGGCACGCTCCTCCGCCACGACACGGACCGCGCGCTTGCTCTCGTCGAGTACCAGCGCCATGCCCAGTTCGGCCAGGTCGCGGATGATCGACTCCACGTCGCGACCCACGTAGCCCACCTCGGTGAACTTGGAAGCCTCCACCTTGAGGAACGGCGCCCCGGCCATGCGCGCCAATCGGCGCGCGACTTCGGTCTTGCCCACGCCGGTGGGCCCGATCATGATGATGTTCTTCGGCGCGATCTCGTCGCGAAGCTCCTCGGGCACCTGTTGGCGACGCCAGCGGTTGCGCAGGGCGATGGCCACCGCGCGCTTGGCCTCGCCCTGGCCCACGATGTAACGGTCCAGTTCCGAGACCACCTCCCGCGGCGTCAGGCTCTGTTCCCGACTCACGGGAGCGTCACCAGGTGGATGTGGTCGTTGGTATAGATACAGATTTCCGAAGCCACCTTCAGGGCTTCCGAAGCAATCTCCCGGGCCGGAAGCTCCGTGTGGCGGGCCAGGGCCCGGGCCGCCGCGAGGGCGTAGGACCCCCCGGATCCGATGGCCGCGATGCCGTCGTCGGGCTCGATCACGTCTCCGTTGCCGGACACCACCAGGACGTGCTCGCGATCGCCCACCAGCAGCAACGCCTCGAGTCGGCGCAGGGCGCGGTCCATGCGCCAGTCCCGGGCCAGCTCCACGGCCGCGCGGCGCACGTTTCCCGAGTGGGCCTCGAGCTTGGCCTCGAGCCGCTCGGTCAGGGCCAGCGCGTCCGCGGCGCCCCCGGCGAACCCGATCAGGGCGGCGCCATTGGACGCGACACGCGCCTTCTGGGCGGCGTGCTTGACCACCGCTTCGCCCATCGTCACCTGGCCGTCGGAAGCCATGGCGATCTCGCCATTGCGAACGATGGCCAGGACGCTGGTGGCCCGAATCCGCGCTGCCTTCAAGACTTCGCCGCCCCGGGCTTGCGGCGCCCCCGCGAGCCGCGCGCGCCGTGCGCCCGCGGGTGAGCATCGTCATAGACCTGCATGAGCCGATCCGTGGACACGGCCGTGTATTTCTCCGTCGTCGAGAGACTCGAGTGTCCGAGGAGTTCTTGAATCTCGCGCAGGTCGGCGCCCATGTCGAGCAGGTGCGTGGCGTAGCTGTGACGCAGGCGGTGGGGATGCACGCGGTCTGCGATTCCCGCGGCGCGGGCGCGCAACTCGAGCACCCGGCCAACGTCGCGAACCCCGAGTCGGTGCACGCTCCCGCCGCGCGAGCGCAGGCTCGTGAACAGGGGCTCCCCCAGGATGCCCGGTCCTCGCCTCAGGGCCAGGTACGCTTCCAATGCCTCCACGGTCACCGCCGTGAGCGGAACCACCCGCTCCTTGTGTCCCTTTCCGGTGACCCGGACATCCCGGCGGTGCAGGTCCACATCGCGCACCCGAAGCGATGCCAGTTCACCCACGCGCAGACCGGCGCCGTATAGCAGCTCCACCAGGGCGTGATCGCGCGCTTTGCGAAGGGCGGTCCACTCGCCGGAGCCCCGGTTGGCCGGGCCCTCGGTCTCGACGAGGGAATTGCAATCGTCCACCGGGAGGGGGCGCGGAAGCCGACGCGGAGCGCGAGGTGCGGACATGCTCTCGGTGGGATCGATGCGACCCACGTTTTCGGCGAGGAGGAAGAGGAAGAAGCCCCGCAGCGAGGCCAGCTTGCGGCCCAGGGTCGCTGGGTGCCGGCGCGGGTGCAGATCCGCCAGGAAGGCGCGTACGTCTTCCGACGTCACGCGTTCCGGGCGGCTTTCGTCGCCCAGGAAGGCCGCCAGCTGCCGCACGTCGGAAACGTAGGCGCGACGCGTGTGGGGCGAAAGGTTGCGACCGGCGTAGAGGTGCAGATCGAAGCGGCGAAGGGCCTCGGCGAAGGTCATTCCAGCAGCGCCGCCGAGCTGTCGACGAAGGGCTGCAGGGCCTGCAGCGCGCGCTCGGCCAGCTTCTGGTTCTTCTCGAGCTTGCGCAGGCGGACCTGCTTGCCCGAGACCTGCGGGAGCTGCGGCAGGCTCGGAAACAGCCCGTAGTTCACGTTCATGGGCTGGAAGTTTCGCGGGTCGGCCCCGATCAGGTAGCCGATCAGGGCACCGTGAGCGGTGGCGGCGTCCGGAAGCTCGAGCGGAAGTCCCCGCACGGCCCGCGCCGCGTTGAGTCCGGCGATTCCCCCGAGCGCCGCAGACTCCACGTAGCCTTCGACTCCGGTGAGTTGGCCGGCGATGTAGACGCCGGGACGCGATCGCGTCTCCAGGGACGGGAGTAGCTGCTTCGGCGCGTTGATGTAGGTGTTGCGATGCACCGACCCGAAGCGCGCGAACACGGCCTGGGACAGACCGGGCAGGCTCCGGAATACGCGCTTCTGGTCTCCGATGCGGAGCTTCGTCTGGAAGCCGACGAAGTTGTAGAGGACGCCCTGCTTGTCTTCCTGGCGCAGCTGTACCACCGCGAAGGGCCGGCGTCCGGTTCGCGGGTCGACGAGCCCCACGGGTTTCATGGGTCCGTAGGCCAGGGTCTCCGGACCGCGGCGCGCGATCTCCTCGATGGGGAGACAGCCCTCGAAATACAGCGAGGCCTCGAAGCGATGCAGCGGCACCGTGTCGGACGCAAGCAGGTCGGCGACGAAGGCCCGGTAGCCGGCTTCGTCCAGGGGGACGTTCAGGTAGTCGCCCGCGTCGTCCTCGTACCGCGAAGCGCGGAACACCCGATCGTGATCGATGGAATCCGCGTATACGATGGGCGAGAGCGCATCATAGAAATACAGGGATTCGTCCCCCATCAGCGCCGTGAGATCGCGGGCCAACTCGGGCGCCGTCAGGGGGCCGGTGGCCAGGATCACGCGCACGCCCTCTGGAATCCGCTCCACCAGCTCGCGGCGCACCCGGATCCGGGGCTGCGATTCGAGGGTCTCGGTGATGCGGCGCGCAAAGGCCACGCGATCCACCGCCAGAGCGCGTCCGGCCGGCACGGCGGACTCGTCCGCTGCGGCCAGCACCAGCGAGCCGAGCCGGCGCATCTCCTCCTTGAGCAGACCCACGGCGTTGCCGAGGCTGTTGGAGCGCAGGGAGTTGCTGCACACCAGCTCCGCGAAGTCCGGCGACGTGTGGGCGGGCGAAAAGCGCGCGGGCTTCATCTCGTAGAGGTCGACGCGCACGCCCCGCCGCGCGGCCTGCCACGCCGCCTCACAGCCCGCGAGCCCTCCCCCCACCACCACGAGATCCGCCTGCACGCGGGAAGTCTAGTGAATCCGCGGGGTTTCCGAACTGCGTCAAGCGATCGCAGACAAGCAGCCGTCGCGTCCTTCGGCGATGCGACCCTCCATCTCCAACTCCAACAGGTCGAGCGATAGATCCTGGGGGGAGCAACCGAGGCGGTTCGCCAGCTCGTCCCGGGTGCCGGGCTCGTCGCGCAGCGCCAACAGGATGCGTCCGCGCGTTCCCGCCTCGCGCACCGGCGCAGGCCCGAGCACCGGGGGCGCCGCCGGGATACGACCCATGGCGCGCAGCTCTTCGAGCACGCTATCGGGCCCGTCCGCCACGCCGGCGCCATGGCGCAGCAGCCAGTGGGTGCCCGCACTGGTGGGGGACGTGATGGGCCCGGGAACCGCGAACACTTCCCGGCCCTGGTCGCCCGCCAGGCGCGCGGTGATCAGGGACCCACTGCGCAGCCGCGCCTCCACCACCACCACCATGCTGGACAACCCGCTGATCAGGCGGTTGCGCAGCGGAAAGTGGTGGCGACGCGGCGGCGTCCCGGGCGCGAACTCCGAGACGAGGGCACCGGAGCGTTCGATCCGTGCCGCCAGTTCCCGGTGCACCGCGGGATACACCCGCTCCGGCCCGCACGCCTGCACGGCCACCGTGCGCCCACCCGCGTCGAGCGCGGCCCGGTGTGCGGCGGCGTCGATGCCGGCTGCCAGGCCGGACACCACCACCACGCCCGCCCGCGCCAGGGCGAAGGCCATCTGTGCGGCCACCTGGCGCCCGTAGGCCGTCGCCGCACGCGCCCCCACCACGGCCACGCACGGACCCGCCAGGGCCTCTAGCTGGCCCCGTACCCACAACAGGGGCGCCGGGTCGGCCAGGTGCGAAAGAGCGACCGGGTAGGCGGGTGAAAGCAGCGGCAGGGCCACCGCCCCGATCCGGCGCAGGCTGGCGATCCACGCGGCCCGCTGCGCTTCCGAGAGGGGCGTCGCCTGCCCCCACGCGCGAAGCGCGGCCCGGGGACACCCGGTGCGACGCACCAGGGGCGCCGCCCGCTCCGGGTGCAGAGCCAGTGCGTGCTGGAGAGCGAGCCAGTCCCCGAGGGCTGCGGCGACATGCGGGCGCGGGTCGGCCGGATCGAGCACCGGCGGAATCGAGGTCATGAGCGGCTCCCCGGGACCGGGGACCCACCCTGGATAGCACGCCCCGGTCCGTGCGCTCGCCGGCTCCGGGCGGGGCGATACCCTTGCAATCCCATGGCCAGCGCCCGACGCTTCACAGCCTGGCTCGGGTGCGTGGTCCTGCTCGCGTGCGGACCCGGCGACGCGCAAAGACCCAGCTTCCTGCTGATCACACTGGACACCACGCGCGCCGACCGCATCGGCACCTACGGCGCAGACACGGCCCACACTCCCACCATCGACCGCCTGGCCCGCGAGGGCGTGGTGTTCGAGATGGCGCTGGCCCCCACACCGCTCACACTGCCATCCCACGCCTCGATCCTCACCGGCGTCTATCCCACCACCCACGGCGTCCGCAACAACGGGCTGTTCGTGCTCCCCCCGGAGGCGACCCTGGTTTCAGAAGTGCTCCGCGAATCCGGCTGGAACACGGGGGCCTTCGTCGCGGCCTACGTGCTGGATGCACGCTTCGGGCTGAACCAGGGCTTCCAGGTGTATCGGGGCGTTCCCACGCATCTCATGCAGGGCCGACACTTCGAGCGGCCCGCGGACCAGGTGGTGGACGATGCCCTCACGTGGCTGCGGTCGCTGGATCCGGGTCAGCCCTTCTTCGCCTGGGTCCATCTCTACGACCCCCACCACCCCTACCGGCCACCGGGACCGTGGGACGAGCGCCTGGAGGATCCCTACGACGGTGAGATCGCCTTTTCGGATGCGCAGATCCAGCGACTGCTCGCCGGACTCGGTGCCGACGGCCGCACCAGGAATCTGCTCACGGTGGTGACCGCAGATCACGGTGAGGGGCTGGGTGATCACCGCGAGTCCACCCACGGCACGTACGTCTACCAGACGACCCAACACGTTCCGCTGGTGCTTTCAGGAGAGCCGGTGCGCGCGTGGTGGGGCCAGCGGATCCGCGAAGCCGTCTCCACCGTGGACCTGGCCCCCACCCTGTTGGCCTTCGCCGGAATCGCGGTCGAGCGGATGCCTGAGGTGCGGGTGCCGTCCCTGTTGCCGCGCCCCGAGGCGCCGGGGGATCGCGCCGTCTACCTGGAGAACTTCTATCCCTACTACGCCCACCGCTGGCGGGGCATGCGCGGGCTGGTGTGGGGAGATCACAAGTTCGTGGAGGGGAGCCCGCCCGAGATCTACGCCCTCGAGACCGACCCGGACGAACTGCGCGATCTGGGAGCTACCCATGCGGAGCTGGGCCAGCAGCTGCAGCGGAAGCTGACGGGGCTGGTGGCGACGCTGCCCGAGCCGGCCGCGAACGGATCCCGGCGACTGGATGCAGACGATACCGCGATGCTTGCGGCCCTGGGCTACGCGTCCGGCTCCCACGGCGAGGGCGACCCCCTGGACCCGGACCTCCCCCACACACGAGAACGTGTCGGAGATCTCGACCTGTTACACGAAGCCGGCCAGCACGTCCGGCGCGCGCGAAGGCTCGAAGCCGACACGTCGGGCACCCCTCTCGAGCGCGAAGCGCGGCGCGAACGCGGCCACGACGAGCTGACGGCAGCGCGCGAGATCCTGCGCCGGGTGCACGACGTCAATCCCGAAGATCCCACCGCCGAGCTGCGTCTGGCGAAGGTGGAACTCAGCCTGGGCAACCCGGCCCAGGCGATTCCCGCGCTGGAGCGGGTGGCGCGCGACGAGCAGTACGTGCTCGCCCACCGCTACAACCTGGCGCTGGCCTATGCGGGGGCCGGGCGACCGGCCGACGCGCGACGCTCCATGCGCGAGCTGCTGGCCCTGGAGCCGGGCTATCTGAAGGCCTACCTGTGGCTGGGGACGCACGCCGCGGATCGCGGCGAGTACGGCCGCGCGTCGTGGTGGCTCTCCGAGGCGCTCCGGGTGTCGGGCCCGGACGACCCGCGCAGCCCCGAGGTATCCCGGCTTCTGGCACAGGTGGAGGCCGGGATGCGCGAGCGCGCCCAGGTACGGAGCGCGCCCGAGCCCCTCTAGGGGGCCCGTCCGAGTTACCTGGCGCCGCGGAAGCTGTCGCCCAACTCGAGTTCCACGTCGGTCTGGGCGACGAACGCCACCGAGGTTTCGGGCTCCGTCTTCACGACCAGCAGATGTGCCACGACCAGGGCCGGCACGCCCACGAGCTCGCTGCGCGCGGTTTCGGTTTCGTCGTGCCCCGCTCGGAAGACCTCCAGGGGGCTTCCCACCTGCAGACCGTCCAGAGTACCGCGGTTCAGGTAGACATAGTCGACCTGTCCCACCATCGTCCTGCTGCTCGCGAAATAGCTGAGCTTGCCTTCCACGTCTCCGGGACTCGGGGCCAGCTCCACGGTCTCGGGCGCGAGCTCGCGCGGCATGATGCGGTCGCCGCGCTCGATCTCGGCCGTGGCCATGCGGATCACCGCGGTCGAGGTGTCGCGATGGTTCTCGGTCACCTCGAGCCAGCCCAGAATGTCCACGTGGTACCCGAGCACCCGCTTCGTATCCGGGTCGGTCACGCGATCGCGAGATCGGAAGATCGTGAACTGCTCACCCACCTGGACTTCCCCGGCTCCCAGGCCGATGTAGACCGGGTCAGTCTGGCTCAGCATCACGCGTTTGGTCACCGCGTCGACGATGCTGGCCGAGCTCTCGAGGCGCTCGGCCGTCACGAGCCCCGCCATCTCGTTTGCGGCCACGGGAAAGTTGATGACCTGATCGGGTCGCTGCGCCGGCGCCTGCCACTCCGATTCCCCCTGGCCGGGGACCTCGAACTCCTCCGCCCCGATGCCCGTGCCCGCGTTGATCAGCTCTACCGGCGCCGCGGGCAGGTTGGCCAGCAGGTCGGCCGCCTCTTCCGCACTCACCCGGCGCATCTCGGTGGCCGTGATCCAGATGCGGTCCCCGGGCACGATCACGTGCGGATTCTCGAGATTCCGGTTGTCGTTCCAGACCGACGGCCAGACCCAGGGAGTTCCCAGGTAGGCGTCGGAGATGTCCCAGAGCGTGTCTCCCGAGACCACCGTGTGCACGTGCCCCGGGCGGCCCGCGGAGTCGTAGCCCAGCGTTCCGGGCAGAACCGGCGGCACCTCGACGATCTCGGCTTCAGCCGCCTCGATCGCATCCGCCTCGGCGCCCTCCGCCACTTCCGCCATCTCGGTGTCATCCGGCGCCGCGGGCACGGGAGCCGGGGCAGCCGTCAGGGCAGCCGCCGGGGCAGCCGCCGGGGCAGCCGTCAGGGCAGCAGATTCCAGGGTCTCGGCTCCGGCTCCCGGATCCTGCTCTTCGGCCACCCCCTCCGGGGCGGGCGCCTCAGCCGACACCTCCACCGGCTCCGCCTGAGCTTGCGGTGCATCCCGGGTCCCAGACCGGGCGGGGGCCTCCTCGGCCAGTGCCGAGGTAGCAAGCCACGGCGCCAGGACCAGCGCACCAAAACCGAGCAGCCTCGAGGATCTCATTGCCTTCCCCCCCCATGCAGCGCCCGCCTGAAACGGCGGACCCAGGTCTCCGCCACCCAGCGCCGCGGAATCTCACCGCCGCGCCAGAGACACGGGACCTCCAGCCGTATCGACCGGAACTGCCAACCCCTTGATGGGGAAGGCCTTGAGGGGGAAGGATCTAGACTTCGGCGGGAGTCTGGGCCGCGGGCGAGGGCAGCCGGTCCAGCATCGAGCGAGCCTCTGCCGCCCATTCCGGCTCGGCCTCATCGGGAGCCCCTCGGGCCCGCCGCCGCTGCTTGCGGGTCTCGAGACCCGACAGGGCGCGGTCCAGGGCCGAACGCGTGTTCTCGATCTCGCCGCTGGCCTCGTAGGCCATTGCCAGGTGGTGCTGCACCATGCCGATGTTCTCGCTATCCGGCTCCAGCCCCGCCTCGGCCTCCTTCAGGTAGCTGATGGCGGCCGACGCGATCCCGCGCTTGTAGAGCACCCACCCCAGCGTATCGGCCGCGTTGGGGTCGTTGGGCATGAGCGCCTTCGCCTCCTGGGCCAGGTCCAGGGCCTGATCCAGGTTCTCACCCGACTCGGCGAACAGGTACGCCAGATTGTTCTTCGACTCGGCCAGGTTCGGGTTGTACCGGATCGCCTCCTGGTACTCCTCGATGGCCCGCCCGCGATTGCCTCCGGACTCGTAGAGTACGCCCAGGAAGTGGTGCAGACGCGCGGCATCGGGAACCGCCTCGAGCGCCTTCTCGTAGGTCGCGATCGTCTCCTGGATGCGACCCGTGCGCCGGTAGTAGGTGGCCAGGTGGTCGTAGGTGTCCACGTCGGTGGGATCGAGGACGATCGCCCTCCGGAAGCTCGACTCCGCTTCGGGCCCGCGCTCCTCGCGCAGGAACACCAGACCCTGTAGCTGGTGCAGCTTGGCGTTGTCGGGCCGCTCTGCCAGCGCTGACGCGATGCGCGCCTCGGACTCCTCGAGGCGCCCCGTCGCCACATCCAGGGTGATCAGGCTGCCCAGGATGTCGGCGTTGTAGGGCGCCTGGTCGTGAGCGGCGAGGAACAGCTTGCGGGCGTCGGCCTCGTTGCCCAGCATCAGATGGACGCGACCCATGGCGTACAGGGACGTGGCGTCGCGCTGGTTCTCGCGAATCCCCTCGAGCTCCTTCATGGCTTCATCGGGTTTGCTCAGCAGCACCAGGCTCTGGGCCACCAGCAGTCGGGTTTCCACGTCGCCGGGGCGCTCGCGCAGGTAGCGGCGGCCCTCTTCCACGGCGTACTCGTACTCGCGCAGGCCCGCGTGAACCTGGGCCAGCACCTTGCGCGCCTCGATCATGCCCGCGTCGATTTCGAGCGCCCGGGCCAGCTCGGCGCGGGCCACCTCGCCCTCACCCCGAAGCGCCTGGGCAGTGCCCAGCAGAAAGTGGGCCTGCGCCCACTCCGGCCGCGCGTCGATGGCGGCCCGCAGGGAATTGACCGCCTCGTCGATGTTGCGCTCGGAAAGAAGGATCTTGGCCTTCACGAACAGGGCGCCCGCGTCGGACGGATCACGCGCCAGGATCGCCTCGATCACGCTGCGGCCCTCGGCGATCATCTCGGTCTGCTTGTCGCGATAACCCAGCTCCACCAGCACCTCGGCCTTGCGCAGCTTGGCCATCTGGTTTTCCGGTTCGAGCGTTACGGCCTTGTCGGCCGCGGCCAGCGCGCCCTCCAGGTCGCCCTTGCGTCCCAGATAGGACGACAGGATCAGCTGGGGCCTCGCGTCATCGGGGCGGGCCACTGTCGCCTGCTCGATCAGGCTGTCGGCCCGGGCCACATTGCCCTGGGACCGCTGGATGCGGGCCAGCAGGTAGATCAGGTCCAGCGGATCCTCTTCGGTTTCGATGCCCTGCTCCAGGATCTGGACCGACTCGTCGAACTGATCGCGGCTGAAGTAGAAGCCCGCCAGGATCGAGATGGCTCGAACGCGCTCCTCGGCCTTCGCCGACTCGAGTGCCTTGCGGTACGCCTCTTCCGCCTCCTGGTCGCGCTTGCGATCGCGGGCCAGGAATCCGCCGAGTGCGGTGTAGGAGAGCGGAGTGGGCGAAACCTCCGTGAGTTTCCGGTACAGGGGCTCTGCAGCCTCGCGATCGCCTCGACGCCGGTGGTGGATGGCCAGCAGCAGCAGCGCCGCCGAGCTGTCCGGCTCGACCTCTACGGCCTTGGTATAGGCTTCCTCGGCCTCGGTGGGGCGCCGGAGGGCCTCGAGGGCGCGCCCCTTCAACAGGTAGGCCGCCACCCGTTCCGGGTCGGCCACGATCACGTCCTCGGCCTGTTTGAGCGCCTCTTCCAATTCGCCGGCGTACATGGACAGCTGGCCGAACTGGATCTTGGCCTCCAGATTGCTGGGGTTGAGGCGCGCGGTTTCGCGCAGCTCCCAGAAGCCCTCTCGGGTCTGGCGGTTGCGGAGATACGCTCGGGCCAGACCCCAGTGCGCTTCCGGACTGTTGGGATCGATCTGGAGCACATTCTTGTACTCGATGATCGCCTCGCCGAACTTTTCCTCCTCCAGGTAGGTCCCACCGCGCTCCAGGTGCGACGAGAGCTTGGCCTCATCGGCCTGACAGCCGACGAGGGCCACGATGGGCAGGAGGAACAAGGGAAGACGAAGGAATGCACTGCGCATGAGCCCACCTTATGCGGAAACCGGGCGAAAACACTAGCGACTCGGATCCGAGAAGTCGCCCGGGGGGGTCAGCCAGTCGGCGAGCCCGCGTCCCCGGGCCCGGGGTCGCCGCTCCCGGACCCACTCCCCCGGTTCCGGCGCCAGCGGGTGTGGGTGATTCCCATGCGCTGGATCATGTAGTTGAGCTTGCGGCGGCTGATTCCCAGCAGTGCAGCCGCCCCCTTCTGCACGAAGTCGGTGCGCCGCAGCGCCTCCAGCACCAGCTCCCGCTCGAGCTGGCCCAGGGAGACCCCCTCCGGCGGTAGATCCGGACGCCATCCCCCCGGTTTTCCGCACGAACCCATACCGAACAGCGTGAGATCCTCCGCCCGGACCCGGGGGCCGTCGGCCATCAGCACGGCGCGCTCGATGGCATTGTGCAACTCGCGCGCGTTTCCCGGCCAGTGGTGGGCGCGGATCCGATCGAGCGCCGATTCCGTGAAGCCGCGCATGGGACGCTCCAGCGTCTCCGAGAAGCGACGCAGGAAGTGATGAGCCAACGCCACCAGATCTTCGGGCCGTTCTCGCAGGGGCGGCAGGTGGATGCGGATCACGTTGAGCCGGAAGAAGAGATCCTCGCGGAATACCCCTTCCTGGATGCGGTTCGCAAGGTCCTGGTTGGTGGCGGATACGATGCGGGCATCCGTGCGCAGCACCTCGGTCCCGCCCAGGCGGTGGAACTCCTGCTCCTGCAGCACGCGGAGCAGCTTCGCCTGGGTGGCCGGCGACATGTCGCCCACCTCGTCCAGGAGCAGGGTGCCGCCGCTGGCCTGCTCGAAGCGACCGATCCGCCTGCGATCGGCGCCGGTGAACGCGCCGCGCTCGTGTCCGAACAGCTCCGACTCGAGCAGGGTCTCGGGCAGCGCCGCGCAGTTCACCTTGACGAACGGGGCCTCGGCCCGGGGCGACGCCCGGTGAATCAGGCACGCCATCAGCTCCTTGCCCGTGCCCGTCTCACCGGTTACCAGCACGGTGGATCGGGTGGCTGCCACCCGGCGGCCCAGCTCGACGGCGGCCTTCAGCGCCGGACTCTCCCCCACGATCTCCTCGGCAGCGCGGCGGCCGGCTTGTTCGGCCCGCAGGTCGCGCACTTCTGTCAGAAGCCTTCGGTGCGCAACGGCGCGGCCCACACGAAGTTCGATCTGGTCCAGATCCAGGGGCTTCTGCACGAAGTCGAAGGCTCCCTCCTTCATGGCCTGGACGGCCGCCTCGATCGTGCCGTAGGCCGTCATCAGCAACACACTGGTGCGCGGGTCGCGCTCGCGGGCGGCGCGCAGCACCGCCACGCCGTCGGCGCCCGGGAGACGCACATCGGTAACGATCACGTCGTACGCTTCGCCCGCTCGATCGCCAATCCGCGCGATGGCCTCGTCACCGCTCTCGGCCTCGTCCACTTCGGCCCAGGTTTCGCGCAGCGCCAGAGCGATGCCCCGGCGCAGGGCGCGGTTGTCCTCGACCACCAGGATGCGGGCGGCGTCGCGAGCGCTCATGCCGCCTGTCCCGATCCCATTGCGGCACTGGCAATCGGCAGGTGGATACGAAACGTACAGCCGCCGCTTTCCATGCTCTCGAGATCGATCGCGCCGCCGTGGCTGCCGACGATCTTCTGGGCCGTGGCCAACCCGACGCCGGAGCCGCGCGGCTTGGTGGTGAAGAAGGGATGGAAGACCTTGTCGCGGTGCTCTGGGGCCACGCCCGGGCCGGTGTCGGACACGCTGATCACCAACTCGCAGACAGGGCCCTCTCCGTCGCTCCCCGGTTTGCCGTCGCGACCCACCCGTACCGATCGCCCGTCGGGCTCCATCACGCCAGTGGCGAGCCCCAGGGTGAGCCGGTGCGGGCCGTCGCCGTCCATGGCCTCGAAGGCGTTCAGGATCAGATTGGCCACCACGGCTCGCAGCTGGTCCCCGTCGGCGACCACGTTCGGCAGCGGATCCGAGTAATGGCGATCGATGGCGCCGCGGTACGCAACCTGCGAGCGCGCCACGGCCAGCGACGCCTCCACCAGCGCCACCGGATCGACCGGCAACCGGACCACAGCGACGGGCCGCACGAAGTCCAGGCAATCCGCCACGGTCCGCGTCAGGGAGTCCAGCTCTCCCGACAGCTCGTCCAGCAGCGCGCACTCTTCCGGGCGGTCGTCCATGCGCCGAAGCAGCAGGTCGACGACCACCTTCATGCCCGCCAGGGGGTTGCGGATCTCGTGGGCGAGCCCGGCCGCCATCTCGCCCAGGGCCGCCAGGCGTTCGCGCAGGCGCGCCTGCTCGTCGGCGCGCTCCACCGGGGTGAGATCGCGGAAGATCACCGCGGCCCCCTGGGCACCGCCTGCGCCGTCGTTCACGGGAAGCAGCGTGAATCCGATGGTGATGGACGGGTGGCCGCCGACGGGTTCGAGGGCCAGCTCCGCGCGGGAGAGTCGACGGTCCCGGCCCAGGGCGTCGATGAGCAGCTGCGCCAGAGCCGGCTGGGCGTCGAGAACCTGCCGGCAGTCCCGACCCAGGGCGTCGGCCACGGGACCGCCGGGACAGCCCAGGATCCGCTGGGCCCCCGCATTCAGGGCCAGTACGGCGCCCTCGCCATCGACAGCGACGATCCCCGAGCGAAACGACTCGAGAATCCACCCCGCCACCCTGGAATCGAGCGTCCCCACACTCGCTGTATCGGAGTGCGCAGGCATGGACTTCAGAGCTCGCAGCCGAGCCCCTTGCGGTCAATCGCCCCCGGGAACCAGGTAGCGCTTGCCCTCCTGGTGGAGCCAGCCCTCCTGCTTCAGACCCTTGATCACCCGGGTCACCGTCTCCCGGGACGTGCCGATCATGTCGGCGATCTGCTGGTGCGTGAGAGCCGGCGTTGCCATGCGCTCGTCCGCGGCCTCGTCGCGCGCCAGACGCTGCAGCAGCCCGCGCGCCCGCTCTTTCACCCGCTGGAATGACAGCGAACTGGCCTGGTCGTCCATCTGGCGCAGACGTCCGGTCAGCACCTGGATCACGGCCATGGCCAGATCGGGACTGTTTCGCAGGAGGTTCAGGAAGTCGGCCCGGGAGAGCGCGAAGATCCGCGTCTCGGTCAGCGTCTTCACGCTGGCGGAACGCGGCGCGCCGTCGAGTAGCGACATGTCGCCGAAGAACGAGCCCTCGTCGAGCATCTCCAGGATCTTTTCGCGCCCGTCTCCCGAGAGCTTCGTCACCTTCACGCGGCCCTCGCGCACCACGTACATGTAGTCCCCGGGCAGCCCCTCTTCGACGATGGTCTTGTTCTTGGGGAAGCGCCGCTCGATCAGGAGCGATGCGATCGCATCCAGGTCTTCGT
Source organism: Deltaproteobacteria bacterium (assembly GCA_032128115.1). GTDB lineage: Bacteria > Myxococcota_A > UBA9160 > UBA9160 > SMWR01 > JAQBHB01. The sequence goes on from JAQBHB010000018.1 coordinate 83,244, forward strand.
CCCTGACCGCGGAAAACAGGGGAATCGTCCGCAGGGACTCGATCGCTTCGCGACTATGTGTCGCCGACATGAATTCCCTCCGGGCCCGTCCGCCTGGGCCTACGTGACGTCCTCGCGGCCGTTCTCCTTGAGCGCGGCGACTATGCGACGCACCTCGGGACCGCGATCGAGCCTGGCCACCAACAGGGCGTCTCCGGTGTCGATCACGGCCAGGCCCTCGACCCCCAGCAGCGCGATGGGGCGGCTGCCGCCCCAGACCAGGTTGCCCCCGAGATCATCGAACGCCAGCTCGCCTTTGACCACCCGCGAGACTCCCGGCTGGACGCCCAACTCCACGGCCAGCGACTCCCAGGTGCCCACGTCGCTCCAATGGAAGTCCACCGGAAGCGTAAAGACCCGGCGGCTGCGCTCCATCACAGCCACGTCCACGGGCAGCGAGGGCGCCGCCCGGTAGGCCCGGTCCAGGGCCGCGGGGCTGCGGGGCGAGCGCGCGTCGCGCACGGGCGCCAGAGCGGCGTGCAGGTCGGGAGCCCAGGTCTCGATCTCGTCCAGGATCGTGCGGGCCGTCCACACGAAGATGCCCGCGTTCCACAGGTAGCCGCCGCGCAGATAGCGGCGGGCCCGTGCGGCGTCCGGCTTTTCGACGAAGCGTCGAACCCGGCGCAGGCCGGGATGGCCGCCCGCAGCATCGCCCACCTGGATGTAGCCATAGCCCGTCTCGGGACGCGTGGGCACGACGCCCAGGGTCACCAGGGCGCCCTCGCCGTGCGCCGCCCGAGCGGCCAGGACCAGGGCCCGCTGGAAGGAGCGCCCATCGGGAATCATGTGGTCGGCGGGCAGGATCGCCATCACCGCCTCCGGGGCCTCGGCCGCGACGCAATGGGCGGCCCAGGCCACGGCCATGGCGGTGTTGCAGCGACGCGGCTCCACCAGGATGCGGCGCGCCGGCAGGCCCGTGGCGCGGCGCAGGGCGCCCGCGTGCTCGCGACCACAGACTACCCAGACGCGATCCGGTCCAGCGAAGCGGCGGGCCCGCGCCACGGTGGCGTCCAGCAGGGTCTGTTCGCCCACGACCCTCAAGAACGGCTTGGGATGACTCTGGCGCGAGGCCGGCCAGAAGCGCTCGCCCGCTCCGCCCGCCAGGATCACGGCGTGTCGACTCGGCTGGGTGCGCCTGGGAGACCGGGGCATGGCCCTAGCGCCCGACACACACGTACTGGAATCCGGCGGCGCGCATGGCGGCGGGCTCGTAGATGTTGCGCAGGTCGACGATCGAGGGCTGTCGCAACAGGGACTTCACGCGATTCAGGTCGAGCATGCGGAATTGGTTCCACTCGGTCACCAGAACCAGTACGTCCGCATCGGCGCAGGCGTCGTAGGCATTCTCGCACAGGGACAGGCCCGGTAGGACCTGCGCGGCCGCTTCCATGGCCTTCGGATCGAAGGCGCGCACCACTGCCCCCCGTTCCTGCAGCGCCTGCACCAGGCTGATGGCGGGTGCGTCGCGCAGATCGTCCGTCTCCGGCTTGAACGACAGGCCCAGCAGCCCGACGGTCTTTCCATTGGCGTCGCCGCCCAGCGCCCGCACGACCTTCTCCAGCATGCGCTCCCGTTGGCGATCGTTGACCCGGATCACCGCCTCGACGATTTCAACCGGCTCTCCGGCCTCGCGGGCGAAATGAGCCATGGAGCGCGTGTCCTTGGGCAGGCACGAACCACCGAAACCCGGCCCCGGGTGCAGGAACTTCGACCCGATGCGTTGATCCAGGCCGATTCCGCGGGCGATCGAGTGCACGTCGGCGCCCACCGCTTCGCACAGGTTCGCCACCTCGTTGATGAACGAAATCTTGGTGGCGAGGAACGCGTTGGCTACATACTTCGTGAGCTCGGCCGTGACCACGCTGGTCATCACCACCGGCGCCTCGATCAGGTAGAGCGGGCGGTAGAGATCCTTCAGGATCGCATGGGCCTCATCGTCGTCCGCGCCGATCACCACCCGGTTCGGGCGCATGAAGTCGCCGATGGCGGCGCCTTCGCGAAGGAACTCGGGATTCGACGCGACGCTGAAGCGCGCGGAGTGGCCCGCCTTCGCGGCCTCTTCCTCGATCCAGCCTCGTACCTTCGACGCGGTGCCCACGGGAACGGTGCTCTTGGTCACCACCACCTTGTAGCCGTCCATGGAGCGGCCGATCTCTCGGGCCACCTGTTCCACATGGTCCAGGTTCGTCGAACCGTCGGGCATGGGAGGAGTCGAGACGGCGATGAAGCAGACCAGTGCCCCCCGCACCGCCTCCTGGGTATCGGTGGTGAACGAAAGCCGCCCCTCGCGGACATTGCTCGCCACCAGGTTTTCGAGACCGGGCTCATAGATGGGCATCTCGCCCCGCGAAAGCGCCGCGATCTTGTCGGCGTCCTTGTCGCAGCACACCACCTGCACGCCGAACTCCGCGAAGCCCGCACCCGTCACCAACCCCACGTAGCCCGTTCCGATCACACAGATGTTCACCGTTCCATCCCTTCTGCCAGAATCCTGGAGAGCCCCTCGCGCAGGTCGATCGCCGACTCGAATCCCAGGATCTCCCGGGCTTTCGTTACATCGGCGATGCTGTCGCGGAGGTCGCCCTCCCGCGCGCGCTCGTGTCGCGCCGGGACCTCCGACCCGGTGAGGATCCGGATCTCCGACAGCAACTCCAACACGGTGGTCGGGCGACCCGTGGCCACGTTGAAGACCGAGCCGGTGCCGGCGGTCGCCTCGACGGCGCTCACCACGGCTTCGATCGCATCTCCCACGAACACGAAATCGCGGGTCTGCACGCCGTCGCCGTAGATGATCGGCTCTTCGCCTCGGCGGCAGATGTCCACGAAGCACGGAACCACCGCTGCATAATCGCTCGCCCGATCCTGTCGCGGGCCGTAGACGTTGAAGAACCGCAGAGCAACCGTCTCCAGGCCGTAGAGTACCGCGTACTGTCGGCAGTACATCTCGCTGGAGAGCTTCTGGATCGCGTACGGCGATCTCGGCCGAGTCGGCTGGGATTCGTCGCATGGATGGGATCCGGCGTCGCCATACACTGCCGCCGAGCTGGCGAATACCAACCGCTGCACCCCGGCCCGTCGACAGGATTCCAGCAGGTGCACGGTGGCGTCCAGATTCACCGCGTGGCTGCGTATCGGCTCGGCGATGCTTCGGCTCACCGAGGAGATCGCAGCCAGGTGGACGACCCGGTCGCAGCCGTCCAGGGCGCGCGACACCGCCCCCGCGTCGCACACGTCTCCGCGGTGGAGATCGATGCGATCCCACACGGCCGCCAGGTTCTCGCGCTTCCCGGTCGAGAAATCGTCGAGGATCGCAACCGAGGCGCCGTTGGCCAGCAGGCGTTCCACCAGGTGGCCGCCAATGAATCCGGCGCCACCGGTGACCAGTACGCGGGTCACGAGCTCTCCTTCAGCCAGGCCACGAAGCGCGCCAGGCCCTCATCCAACTGCACCGTTGGTGCGTAGCCCAGGGTCTCGCCCGCCGCCGACACGTCGGCCCATGTGCGCGGCACATCACCCACCTGGGGCGGTAGCCAATCCAGCCGCGCGCTGACCCCGAGCAGCCGCTCGAGGAGCTTCACCACTTCGAGCACCGAGACCTGCCGGCCCGCCCCCAGATTGAGTAGCCGGAACCCCAGGTCGATCCGCGAGGCGCGCACCAGGCCCTCGACGATGTCGTCCACATACGTGAAGTCACGCAGGCTCGAACCGTCGCCGAAGATCGGCACCGGCGCTCCCGCCTGCATGCGAGCCGCGAATTTCCGGATCGCAAGGTCCGGACGCTGGCGGGGGCCGTACGCGGTGAAGAGCCGAAGGCACGTGACCGGTAGGCCGTGGGCGTGGTGAAACGTATGGGCCAGCAGCTCGGCGGCACGCTTGGTGGCGGCGTAGGGAGACACGGGGCGCTCCACCGCGTCGGTCTCCCGAAAGGGGCCGTCCGGGCGCTCTCCGTATACCGACGAGGACGAGGCAAACACGAACCGCGGATTGCCGTAGCGGACAGCCGCCTCCAGAAGCATCGCGGTCCCCGTCACATTCACATCGGCGTAGGCGGCCGGACGCGCAAGGCTGGGTCGAACCCCCGCCAGGGCAGCCAGGTGCACCACCGCGTCGAAACGCTCGCCCCCGAACACCCTGGCCACCGCCTCGGCGTCCCGGATGTCCCCCTGGACCAGCTGGAACGTCGGGAAATCCCGGGTCCCCGCCAGATTCCGCCGCTTGTCCTCTTCCGGATAGAAGGGATCGAAGGAGTCGAAGCCCACCACCTGGCAACCCTCGGCAAGCAGTCGGTCCACCAGGGTGGAACCGATGAATCCCGCCGCGCCCGTCACCAGGACACGTCGGGCCGACGCGCCGTTCACCGCGAGGCTCCGCTTCCCCGACGCCGCCCGCTGGCACGCTCTTGACCCTCGAGGTCCGATTCGACCATCATGCGGATCAGTTCTTTGAAGCTCGTGCGGGGCTGCCAACCCAGCGCCTCGCGCGCCTTGGTGGGGTCTGCCAGCAGGGAGTCCACCTCTGCGGGCCGGATCAGGCTCTCGTCCTGGCGCACGAAGTCGCCCGGATCCAGACCCACGTGATCGAATGCGCACGCAACACACTCGCGCACCGAGTGGTGCACTCCCGTGCCAATCACGAAGTCCGCGGGCTCGTCCTGCTGGAGCATGCGCCACATGGCATCCACGTACTCGGCCGCGTATCCCCAATCGCGCTTGGAGTCCATGTTGCCCAGGAGCAGCTCGTCGGCCAGGCCCAGCTTGATGCGAGCTGCGGCCTCCGTGATCTTGCGCGTGACGAATTCGCGACCGCGTCGGGGCGATTCGTGGTTGAACAGGATTCCCGACACGCCGAACAGGCCGTAGCTCTCCCGGTAGTTGACCGTGATCCAGTGGCCGTAGACCTTGGCCACCGCGTACGGGCTGCGCGGATGGAACGGAGTGATCTCGTTCTGCGGAACCTCGCGCACCTTGCCAAACATCTCCGAGCTCGATGCCTGGTAGAAACGGATCCCCGGGTCCACCTGGCGGATTCCGTCCAGCATGCGCGTGACGCCCAGGGCCGTGAACTCGCCGGTGAGGGATGGCTGCACCCAGCTGGTGGGAACGAAGGACTGGGCCGCCAGGTTGTAGACCTCGGCGGGCTGGACCTGCTGCATCACCGCGACCAGGGAGCTCGGATCCAGCAGGTCCGCCTGGTGCAGCTGGATCCGGTCGCGCAGGTGGGCGATGCGCTCGAAGGTCTCGGTGCTGGAGCGGCGCACCATGCCGTGGACCTCGTAGCCCTTCTCGAGCAGGAGCTCCGCCAGGTACGAACCATCCTGACCGGTCACGCCCGTGATGAGTCCGACACCCTGTCTCATGATTCCTTCTCTTCGGCGCGCAGCGGCAGATCGAGCGGCCGGTCCTCCTCGACGGAGAATACGTTCAGGTTCATCAGAACGCGCACGGTCAGCACTGCCACCGCCGCAAGGAATACAGCGGCCGCCCAACCCTTGAGTCGCGTGAACGACACGGCGATCAGGCAGAAGCAGGCGGTCAGGAAGTAGAACTGGAGGACCGCGCGGCGCGGTGATCCCTCCGAGGCGAGCAGGCGGTGGTGCATGTGCTGGCGATCCGCCCGAAAGATGGGAGCCCCCTGGCGGATGCGGCGCACGATGGACAGGGACGTGTCCAGGATCGGTACGGCCAGCGCCAGCAGGGGCACCACGAAGGTGAGCAGAGTCACCTGCCGGTAGCTCTCCAGAGCCAGCAGGGCCAGCACGTATCCGATGAACAGCGACCCGGTGTCGCCCAGGAAGATGCGCGCGGGCGCGAAGTTGAACGGCAGGAAGCCGATCAGGGCGCCCACCAGAGCGACTCCCACGCAGATGCCGATGGGCTGGCCCGCCTGCCAGGCGATCATGGTGAGCGTCGCGCCAATGATGGCGCCCACCCCCGTGGCCAGCCCGTCCAGGCCGTCCACCAGGTTCATGGCGTTGGTGACGCCCACGATCCAGACGGTGGAGACGGCCCACACCACCCACGTGGGCATCTGCCAGCTGGTCCAGGAGATGGGATCGGTCAGGTGGTCCAGGCGGAAGCCATAGGAGATCGCCACCGCCGCAGCGGCGATCTGGATCAGGAACTTCGGCCAGGCGGCGAGTCCCGTCCGGTCGTCGTAGATGCCCAGACCCACCACCAGCAGTGCGCCCAGGCCCAGGCCCTTGACGTGATCGGCACTGGCCGGGTCGTCCACCAGCAGGAACAGGGCCAGCACCAGACCGGCGCTGAATCCCAACGCCACGGCCAGTCCACCCAGCAGCGGCATGTCCCCGCGCCGGCTCACGCCGCGTTCGTTGGGCTTGTCGATGACCTGGAGCGCGCTGGCCAGGCGCGACACGAGCGGCGTGGCAATGCTGGTGACCACCAGGGCCACGGCCAGGGGCATGAGGGATTTCAGCGCATCCATGGTTCCGTGCCCCGTTTACCGAACTGCGCTCGATGCCCTACCGGGCGTACCCGTATCGCCCCTGGTTCACCTGGGCACCGTTGAGCACCAGGCCCAGGAGGCGACGCCGATCCAGGATCTCGAGAGTCGACTGCACGTCCTGGCTCGAGGTCATGTCGGCCCGAACCACCATCACCAGACCGTCGCTCAGCTCACTGATGATCTTGGCGTCGGGAAGACCCAGCACGGCCGGAGTATCCAGGATCACCCGGTCGTAGCGACGCGCGACCTCCTCCACTACTTCCCGCATCCTGGGGGAACCCAGCAGCTCCGACGGGTTCAGCGGCCGCGCCTTCACCGCCAGGACCTCGAGGTTCACGCCCTCCACCTTCACGATGGCGTCGTCCAGGTTCACCTTGTCGCTGAGCACCTCGGCCAGGCCCGCATCCGGACGCAGGCCCAGGGATTCGTGCACCTTCGGCCTTCGCAGATCGCAGTCGATCAGCAGCACACGACGGCCCAGACTCATGGCCGTGACGATCGCGAGATTGATGGAGGCGGTGGTCTTGCCCTCGCCAGGCAACGCACTGGTCACGGCCAGGGTCCGAATCGGCCGCTGGGCCGCGATGGCGTCGATGCGGCCGCGAAGCGCGCGGTACTGCTCCGCCACGTAGGAGTCGGGCTGCAACAGGGCGATACGGCGCTTGTTCACGTCGCCGGCGGACGCCTTGACGCGCTTCATGCGCCGCCGCTCGGCCAGACGCTTGAGCAGGCCCTTGCGCCTGGCCGCCGAAACCGACGGCACCTCGGTCGGTGCGAACCCCAACGGCGAGTGCGAGACCACAACCTCGCCCGTATGGCGCTTCCGCTCCTCTTCGGCCCTCTTCAGGGCATCGTAGATCTTGGCCACGCCTGCTCCTGCCCGGACGCTACCGGAAGATTCCGAGCCATCCGGACCTCTTCCTTTCCGATCCGGAATCCGGGCCGTCGTCCCGGGAAGTTCCGTTCCCAGATCGCGGCAGTTCCAGGTCTCGAGCCACCTCGCGAATCACGTCGGCGCCCAGGGTCTTCTGGCCCCGGGCGTAACCCGCAAGCAGCGCGCCGTCACAGACGATGTTGATCAGGCGGGGGAGCCCGCCGGTCAGGGTGAATACTTCTCGGCGCGCCGATCGCTTGAAGATGCCCTTTCCAGCGTATCCCGCCACGCTGAGCCGTCCGTCGATGTAATCCCCCACCTCGTCGCAGGTGAAGGGCTCCAGATGGTGCCGCAGCACGATCCGCTGGCGCAGCTGGCGCAGCCCGGGCTGGGAGAGCATCTCGTTCAACTCCGGCTGCCCCACCAGCATGATCTGCAACAACTTGGAGGTGGGCGTTTCCAGGTTGGAGAGCAGCCGCACCTCCTCGAGCATCTCCGGCGAGAGGTTCTGGGC
>JAQBHB010000019.1:0-9354 GCA_032128115.1 Deltaproteobacteria bacterium
CTGGTCATCCACAAGGTCAGCGTGCCGCTGGGGGTGCTGCTGGTCATCTACGAGTCGCGTCCCAACGTCACCGCCGACGCCGCCGCGCTCTGCTTCCGGGCCGGCAACGCGGTGATCCTGCGCGGCGGCTCCGAGGCGATCCACTCCAATCTGGCGCTTGCGGAGGAGCTGCGGGCAGCGGCGCGGGAGACGGCGGTTCCCGAAGACGCGATCTCCATCGTGTCCACGACGGACCGGGCCGCCGTGGACCATCTGCTGCGCGAGGAGCGCAACATAGACCTGATGATTCCCCGGGGCGGACCGGGTCTGATCCGCAAGGTCACCGAGGAATCGCGCATTCCGGTCATCAAGCACGACGCCGGCGTGTGCCACGTATTCATCGACGCAAGCGCCGATGCCGAGATGGCCCGGCGCATCACGCTGGATTCGAAGATCCGCCAGATGGCCGTATGCAATGGACTCGAGACCCTGCTGGTGCACCGGGACGCCGCCCACACCGTGATGCCCCTGGTCCTCAAGGCGCTGCGCGAAGAGGGTGTGGAGCTGCGCGGCGACCCCGCTACCTGCGAGATCTTCAGCGACGCCGTGCCGGCCAGGGAATCCGACTGGTCGGAGGAATACCTGTCGCCGGTGCTGGCGGTTCGCGTGGTCGACGGCCTGGATGCAGCGGTGGAGCACATCCGGCGCTACGGATCCGACCACACCGACGTGATCGTGACCGAGCACCACCGCAGCGCCGAAGAGTTCCTGCGCCGGGTGAACTCCTCGGTGGTGGGCGTGAACTGCTCCAGCGCGTTCTCCGACGGCTACCGTCTGGGCCTGGGCGCGGAGATCGGGGTCTCCACCTCGCGCCTGCACGCCTTTGGACCCATGGGCCTCGAGGAACTCACCACGCGGAAGTTCGTTCTCTACGGAGACGGCCAGCTTGGCGAATGAGCGCTAGCGCCCGCGTCGGCATCCTCGGCGGAACCTTCAATCCCATCCACCTGGGCCATCTGCGCGCCGCCGAAGAGGTAGTGGAGGCGCTCGGGCTCGAGCGCATGGTGTTCGTGCCCAGCGCCGAGCCGCCCCACAAGCGCGCCAGCGCAGAGGACGACATTGCACCGGCAACCGACCGCCTGGCCTGGGTGCGGATCGCCACCGCCGACAACCCGCGCTTCCAGGTAGATCCGATCGAGGTGGAGCGCGAGGGCACCTCCTATTCCCTGGACACCCTGCGCCTCCTGGGCGAACGACTTCCGGAGCGGCCCGTGTTTGCAATCGGCCACGACGCCTTTGCCGAGATCGACAGCTGGCGCGAGCCCGAGGAGCTCTTCCACCTGGCCCACTTCGCGGTGATCGCACGGCCCCCATTCGCCGCCGGATCCCTCGCGAACTGGATTCCCAAGTGCATCCGCGAGCATGTGGATCTTGCCGACGATGGCCAGAGCGCCCGCCACCGGACGGCGGGAACCTGGATCCGGCGCCTGGAGATCCGGGCCCTGGACGTCTCGGCCTCGGACATCCGAGCCCGGCTGCGCAGCGGGCGGTCGGTGCGGTATCTCGTACCCGGAGCCGTGGTGGAAGCGTTGGAACGCAGCGGAGCCTACGCACCGAAATGAACGCCGGATTGCCGTCGGAGAAGACCGAGAAGATCGCCGAGGCCGCCCTGGACCGGAAGGCCGAGAACCTGGTGGCCATGGACATGCGGGCGGTGACGCCCTTTGCCGACGTGTTCCTGGTGGCCACCGGGAACTCCGACCGACACGTGCGCTCCATCGCCGATGCCGTCCAACAGGCGGTGGCTGGCCTGGGCGAGAAGGTCCTGGGTGTGGAGGGCTACGAGGACGGGCGCTGGGTGCTGGTGGACCTGGGCGACGTGATCGTCCACGTCTTCCAGGCGGAGGCCCGGGACCACTACGACCTGGAGCGTCTCTGGAGCGAGGCCCTGCGGATTCCGATCGCGGGCGTCGAGCCCCAGCGAGTGTCCCGGTGAGCGGCCCGGTCCTGTTGGTGGTGCTGGACGGCTTCGGCATCGGCGACGGCGGCGCCAGCGACGCCACGGCCGTGGCGCACACTCCCTTCTTCGACCGGGCGTACCGCGAATTTCCCAGCGCGCGCATCGAGACCTCCGGCGAGTCCGTGGGGCTTCCGCCCGGGCAGATGGGAAACTCGGAAGTGGGCCACATGACCATGGGCGCGGGCCGCATAATCGTGCAGGACATGACGCGCATCGGCCGTGCTCTCGAGCGCGGCGAGCTCGATACGAATCCCGCCGTTTGCGCTGCCTTCGACGCAGTGCGGAACAGTGGGGGCACGCTCCATCTGATGGGCCTCGTCTCGGACGGCGGGGTGCACAGCCACGTGGATCACCTGGTGGCCCTGCTGGAGTTGTGCGGGCGGCGCGGCGTACGGCCCCAGCTGCACGCCTTCCTGGACGGCCGCGACACGCCTCCCCGCTCCGGCCTCGAGGCCGTGCGCAAGCTGGTCCCCCTCGTAGAGCGCGTGTCGGGCCAGGTATCCACGGTGATCGGGCGCTACTACGCCATGGATCGCGACAAGCGTTGGGACCGCATCGCCCGCGCCTATCGCGCCATGGTAGACGGCAAGGGCGAGAGCGCTCCGGACGCGGTTTCGGCCGTCGAGGCCGCCTACGCCCGCGACGAGGGCGACGAGTTCGTGCAGCCTACGGTGGTGGCTGGGGGCGAGCCCCTGCGCGATGGCGACGCCGTGATCTTCTTCAACTTCCGGGCCGACCGCGCCCGCCAGCTCACCAACGCCCTCACCGACGTGCGCCCCGAGATCTTTGGCGACGAACTCGAGCGCAGCCGCGTGCTCGCGCTCTCGGCCTTCGTGTGCTTCACCGAGTACGACGCCGACTACCGTCTCCCGGTGGCGTTCCTCCCGAAGGCCCACAAGCACATCCTGGGGGAAGTGGTGGCCGAGGCCGGACTCTCGCAGCTTCGCCTGGCCGAAACCGAGAAGTACGCCCACGTGACCTTCTTCTTCAACTGCGGCATCGAGGAACCCTTCCCGAACGAGGACCGGGTGCTGATTCCCTCGCCGCGGGACGTGGCCACCTACGACCAGGTGCCGGAGATGGCTGCCGGGCAGCTGACGACCGAGCTGCTCGAGCGCCTGTCGAACGAGGACTACGCGTTCGTGCTGCTCAACTACGCCAACCCGGACATGGTGGGCCACACGGGCAGGCTCGACGCGGCGACCAAAGCGGTGGAGACCGTGGACCGCTGCCTTGCGAAGTTGACGGAGGCGGTACTGGCCCGCGGCGGAACGGCCCTGATCACCGCCGACCACGGCAACTGCGAACTGATGGTGGATCCCGTGACGGGCCAGCCCCACACGGCCCACACCACCAATCCGGTCCCCCTCATCTGGATCACCCGCGACCTGAAGGGGCGACGCCTGCGCGACGGCGGCCTGGCCGACCTGGCCCCCAGCGTGCTGGACCTGCTGGGCCTGCCCCGCCCGGACGAGATGACGGGGCGCAGCCTGATCGAGCCCGCCCAGGTTTTCCCGGTCCCGGGGAGCGTTCCCTGAAAGATCTGATTCGCGACCTGGTGGATCTGCTGCTGCCCCCGGCCTGCGCGGGCTGCGCGCGGGCGCTGGAGGGCGAGCACCCCCTGTGTCCCCGCTGCGATCGCAGTCTGCCGCGCATCCCCCGCAATCGCTGCCCGCTGTGCCAGGCAGCGCCCGCGGCGGATCTCTGCATCGCGTGTGTGCGCTCGCAGGGGCCGCTCGATGCCTGCATCGCGGCGGTGACCTTCGATGCGCCCTTCGAGACCTGGATGCACCGCTTCAAGTACCCGCGCACAGGCCTTTCGGGCCTCGACCCCAGGCCCGCTGCCGTGGTGCGCGCGCTGATTCTCGAAGCAGGAGCGCGGGCACCCGGTCCCGCTCCGAGCCTCGTGGTGCCGGTTCCCCTGCACCCCAGGCGCCTGCGAGCCCGCGGGTTCAACCCGGCTGCGGTCCTGGCTCGCGCCCTGGCACGCCGGACGGGGGCGCCGTGTGCACCTGCGGCCCTGCGCCGTGTGCGCGATACCCCCAGCCAGACGGGGCTCGACCGCCGCCAGCGTCGGCGCAACGTACGTGGCGCCTTCCGGACTCGCCCGGGCGTGGGCCGGCTCGAAACCGTGTGGCTGGTGGACGACGTGGTCACCACCGGCAGCACGCTGACCGAGGCGGCACGCGCCCTGCGGCGCGCCGGGGCCACGAGAATCGTGGCGATCTGTGTGGCGAGAACCGGCCTTCCGGACCGCAAGCTGGAAGGCGAGCTTCAGCCGCCGGCGCGCTTGCGCCCGGCCATGTCGCCGATCACCTGACGCAGGCGGTCCGGGTCCACGGGCTTCTTGAAGATCACGCCCTCGAGTCCCTTGATGCGACTGCGCTTGATGATGTGGTCCTTGTCGTAGTGGAAGGCCGTCATCATCAGTACCGGAATCTGTGGGTGGCGATCGCGGATGGCGCAGTAGAGTTCGTAACCGTCCATGTTCGGCATGACCACGTCGGTGAGCACCATGTCGAAATCCGCAGACTCGACACGCTTCAGGGCTTCGGCGCCATCGCGGGCCGTCACCACCTGGCAGCCGGCAGCCTCCAGGATCTCCTTCAGCGTGCGGCACAGTCCGGGATCGTCGTCAGCCACCAGGATGCGCAGCCCCTGCAGGCGCGCGTCGGTATGGACGGGCGGTCCTCCCCGACGCAAGTCGATCATGCGTGTCGGACCGATGTACTCGACGGTCTCATACTGCTCGGTCTCCACCATCTCGCCCAGGCGCGCCAGGATGTCCGAGATCCGTGACACCTCTCGGCGCATGGCGTACAGGCGCTCGGCTTCCACCGAGCTGTCCCTGTCGCCGGCCATCTGCTCGATCTCTCGCTCGAGCAGGTCCACCTGGTTCAAGATCACCGCCAGGGGGTTGTTGATCTCGTGGGAGAGCCCCACCGCCACTTCACCCAGGGTGGCCAGCTGGTCCTTGCGCAGGATCTCGCGCAGATCCTTGGCAAATCCGATGGTGCCGTCTTCCTGGTTCTGTTCGTCGTAGGCGATGGTGCCCGAGATGGCCACCGGAATCTGCTCGCCCTGCTTGGAGAGGAAGGTCGTCTCGAAGGTCTCGACGATGCCGGCGCCGCTGCAGTCCGGATCGCGCATGGCCGCCATCACGCGCTTGGCTTCTGCGAGATCCGAATACAGCTGGGAGACGTACTTGCCCAGGATCTCGTCCTGTGTGTAGCCGAGGATGCGGCTCGCGCCGTCGTTGTAGTAGCTGACCATGCCCTTGCGGTCCGTCGCGACGACGATGTCGGTGGACCGGGCGATCAGATCTTCGAGCCGCTCCTTCGAAAGAGGCATCGTTCAAAGCCTACTCGATCCCCTGGGCGGCGAGCCAGCGCTCGGCATCGATGGCGGCCATGCAACCCGTACCTGCCGCCGTGACCGCCTGACGGTAGATCGGGTCCATGGCGTCGCCGGCGGCGAAGATCCCCTCCACCGAGGTGCGCGTGGTCCCCGGCTCGACCTTGATGTAGCCCACCGGATCCAACTCGAGTTGGCCCTCGAGCAGCTGCGTATTGGGCTGGTGCCCGATGGCCACGAACACCGCCTCCACCGGCAGCTCCCGCTTCTCGCCCGAACCCGTGTCGCGCAGCCGGACCGCGGTGACGAACTCGTCGCCAAGCACCTCGTCGACCTCGGAATTCCACAGGAACTCGATCTTCTCGTGACCGAGAGCCCGCTCCTGCATGATCTTGGAGGCGCGAAGCTGGTCGCGCCGGTGGATCACGCTCACCTTCGTGGCGAAGCGAGTCAGGAACAGTGCCTCCTCCAATGCGGTGTCGCCGCCCCCGACCACGGCCATGGGCTTGCCCCGGAAGAGCGCTCCGTCACAGGTGGCGCAGGCCGAGACACCCTTGTTCTGGAGGCGGGTCTCGGAGTCGATCCCCAGCCAACGGGCCGAGGCCCCGGTGGCCAGGATCAGCGCATCGGCCGTGAAGGCGCGCTCGGACGTCCTCACCCGGAACGGGCGCTGGGACAGGTCGATCTCGCTGGCGTCTTCCAGGAAGATCTTCGCGCCGAAACGCTCCGCCTGCTTCTGGAACAGCTCCATCATCTCTGGGCCGGTGACACCCTCCGGAAAGCCCGGGTAGTTCTCCACGTCGGTTGTGAGCATGAGCTGGCCGCCGAACTGCAATCCCGCAAGCACCACGGGTTCGAGCTCGGCCCGCGCCGCGTATACCGCCGCGGTGTAGCCCGCCGGTCCGCTTCCCACGATCACCACCCGCCGATGCTCCGATTGCACTTCCCGGTGCTCCTTCTCCAACAGGGCGTCGAGTTCGCCCGCAGTCTCGAGCGCCGCCAGATCGTCGAACCCCCCCACGTGGCGATCGCCGATGAAGATCTGGGGAACCGTGCGTCGGCCGCCGCTCCGCTCGATCATCTCGTCGCGGAGCGCGGTGTCGGATTCCACGTCGATCTCGTGCCACTCCTGCCCCTTCTGACTCAGGAGTCGCTTGGCCATGGTGCAATACGGGCAGACGGCCTTGCTGTACATGACGATCTGAACCATGGGGATCCTCGGGGCGGAGCGGAATGTACCCAATTGCCATTGGATGCCGCCGCCACCGTGGGGCTACGCGAGCCTCAGAGTGGCTCGGTGATCGGGATGTCCTCCCACATGAGCTGCAGGAAGGTACCGATGAAGAAGGACAGGAATGTCATCACGAAGATGGCGCTCGGAAAAGCGTAGAAGGGATCGAGGCCCAGGATGCGCGGAAGCTCGCCCACCAGCGGGGGCAGCTGGCGCAGAACCTCGGCGGAGCCCTCGTCGGTCCAGTTTCGCGTGGCCATGAAGCCACCCACCAGTCCCGTGATGAGGAGCCCGATGCCGAAGGCCTGGAGCACCCCCAGCAGGAAGATGCGGCGGGCGCGCGAAAAGGCCTCGGCCGGGTCGCCCAGGCGCCGCTGCACCTCGATGTAGAGATACAGGAGCGTGGCGAAGCCCATCAGGAAGGCCACGCTGCCCAGCGTGAACCAGCCACGCGCCGCCAGGCCCCACACCTCGTCCAGGAAGAAGATCGGCAGGTAGCCCACGATGATCCCCGCGGCGATGCGTGGAACGGCGGCCCGGAACAGCGTGAGGTCGCGCTTCCAACAGAAGCGGTACAGCATGAACCACACCACCGCCGCGTACACGCACAGCAGCTCGGCGCTGCAGACGATGTCGAAGATCATCGGCGCCCGGGAGTAGGCGAAGGCGGCCGCTGCGAATGGCGAAATCAACAGCGCGATCAGGGTCAGGTAGGTGCGGGCCGAGTGACGCGAGAGCACCCGATCCGGCGCCACCTCACCCCGCTGCAGGTTGTCGGCGTGGTGAATCATCACTGCCGCATGGTGGATGTCGTACTGGCGAAGGAACCAGGCCTCGAGCTTCTCGAGCACGCGCGTGCAGTCGCGATTGCCCGGCCGCCGCAGGAACGGCACCAGATCACGGGCGCGCTGCAGGTGGGGGCCGTCCTCCGCGATGGCGTGGATCACCTCCGTCTCCCGGTTCTCGAAGGGCGAATCCTCCAGCTCGAAGGCGCGGTTCGACTCGTCCAGGCACACGTCCTCGAGCCAGCGGTAGAACGCCCGCTCGGCCAGTCGCACCAGCGAGCGGTTCACCGCATCCGAATTGCTCCCGTCCATGGTGTGGAAGAATCCGGCCTCGGAGAGGTCATCGGCGGGGTTCACCGGGTCGACCGAGTCCTCCATGTAGCCCTCCAGGTATTCCGGGGCCACGCGTCGCCGCATCAGACCCAGCAGGCTTCGGAAGGCCAACTTGCGCAGATGGAAGCCCGCCGCCCGGATACCCGGCCCATCCTCCCTGCCCTGGTCCGACACGAAGCGCAGCAGGATCTGGGACAGCAGCGCCACGTCCTCATAGACCTTTGTGAGCGTGCCCTCGCCCAGACGCTCGTCGGCCTCCAGGCGCGCCACCACGCCTTCCAGGTAGCGGGGCACCCCCAGCACCAGCCGCGACAGCAGCACGTCCGCATCGCGGCGAGTGGCGCGCGGCGACAGGAAGCGCGGCTTGCGCGCCAGATCGTCGAACTGCAGGTAGATCTCGGCCGGGTCGTGGCGATCCGCGTGGAACGAGAAGGTCTCGGGAAACACGCGCTCGAACCCGTTGCCCAGGTCGCGTTCGAAGCGAATCTCGCGCGCATGGAAAGCGTAGGTGAAACGGAACGTCAGCTGCAGGCGCTCGATTCGAAGCTCGAGCCGATCGAGTGCTGCGCCGACGCGAACCGGCGTATCAGAGAACACGCTGTTTGGGATTCTCGCCGGATTCGTAGTAATCCTCCACGCGCCGCGCGAGCTCGCGAACCCGTTCCGGCAGCTCGTCGGGCAGGGGCCATCGGGACATGGCGATGCGCATGCGGTCCTGCAGGACCTGGGAGTCGGGGAAGTCTTCTCGCGCCAGGGCATCGTCCACGTCGAGCCAGTTTTCAATGGCGGTGAGCGTGCGCGAGACGCGTACGGAGAGTTCGTTCATCCCCGGTGAGTCGATGCGCGAGCCCTGGACCTTGGCGGTGAGCGCCGGAAGCTGGTCTCGCGCGCCCTCCAGCTCGGCGCGGATCGACCCCTCGCGGTGGATCACGCCCGTCACGATCTCCACGAAGCGGCGCTGCAGCGGCTCGTGGGAGATCTCGCGCAGGAACACCACGCGCCCGAAGGACTCCTCGGATCCATCGCGAAGGGTCTCGCTGGTGATGCGCAGGCGGTGCACCCGCTCGCCCTCTCCGACCACCACGTCCTCGAAGCGCACGGCGTCGTCGCCGGCGATCCGGTAGCTGGCGGCGGCCACGTCTTCCAGGCCATGGCTCTCCAACACATCCTTGAGGGCCCGGCGGCGCACGTCCCCGGTGAGAGCCAGGTAGTCCCGAGCGGGGCGGTTGACCGCCTGGATCACCCCCGCCGCGTCGGTCGCCAGAGCCCCCGTATCCAACTGGTCCATCGCCGCTTCCAGGAACATGTTGGCCCGCTGCAGGTCCGTCACCAGGCGCTCGTTCTCGATGGTGAGGTTGTAGTGATCGATGGCCTGCTTCATCACCTGCTTGAGCTGGTCCGGCTCCCAGGGCTTGGTGATGTACGCGTAGACGTGTCCGGCGTTGATGGCGTTGATGATCGCGTCCATGTCAGAAAAACCGGTCAGGATCATGCGCACGGTGTTCGGGTGGCGCTTGTAGACCTCCGCCAGGAACTCGACGCCCGTCATCTCGGGCATGCGCTGGTCGGAGATCACGACGGCGATGGGCGCGTGCTGCTCGAGCTTCGCCAGGCCGTCGCGGGGCGAGGACGAGGTGATGACCTCGTAGTCG
>JAQBHB010000020.1:0-9679 GCA_032128115.1 Deltaproteobacteria bacterium
CGGTCAGCCATTGTCGGGCTCCTCCTTACGAATCCCGTCGATCCATGCCCGCGCTTCTTGTTGGGTTGCATAAGGTCCAGTATCGGAATCGTGAGTAGGATCATAGACCCACCATGATCCGTGGTGTTGACGTGTCTGCAATTTTGTCTCTTCCAAGCGTCTCTTCTCTGCTGCGAAAGCCTTCTCGCTGGCCTCTTTCGCCCGCTTTTGGTTTCTACGAGAGGGCTGGCGGTCGGCAAGCTGCATCAAGAAAATCGACTCCAGCGCATAGTAGTCGCGGCATTCTCGCCAGTCCTTGAACGGACTCGGCGGTTTGGCGTCGCTGCGGTCAGCCATTGTCGGGAGCCTCCCGTCGGCGGCGCATCTCGTGGAGCGCCAACGCATCGCACCTGTAGACTTGTCCATCGACTTCGTGCCAGAAATCGAATTCCGCACCTTCCGAAAGTGTATCTCCGACTGCACAGCGCTCGCATGTCGCACGGATACATTCCCACTCTGAGTGTTCCCGCTCGTCGCGGCGGGCGGCCTCCAGTTTGGCATCCACCGCAGCGCGAGCCTCTACGGGACCGACGGCTTCGGCATCACCCGCGAGTACGTGTACCCGTAGGCCATCACGCCACTCATGGTCGCGTTCGCGGCGTGCAGACTGGAGGGCGTCGGCCATGAACGGAATGAAGCTTCTGGGAATAGGTACGGGCCGTCCATCTCCAGCCCACTTGGCGGCAGCAACATAAGCCTCCGCCAGCGCAGCCTCGCGGGTGGGGTCGGTCATTTACTTGTTTCCGCATGTATATCCCCGCGAATCACGTCCATGAGGCGATTGGTTTGCCACTCTCGCTCTGCGTCCCTGGCTGCGTCCCAGGCTGCGGCCCTGGCTGCGGGCCTGGCTGCGTCCCAGGCTGCGGCACAGGCTGCGGCACAGGCTGCGGCACTGGCTGCGGCCCTGGTTGCGGCACTGGCTGCGGGCCTGGCTGCGGCCCAGGCTGCGTCCCTGGCTGCGGCCATCACCTTCTGTGTGGTTTTGCCGTTGGCAAATAGCCGCGCCGTGTCAATCGCCGCACGCACACTGACGACATCTGGATACGCTTTCTCAAAGATTGGCAGAACCCGTTCGGCACAATCACATGCGAACAGCCGTGCGGATCGGTTGTCCCACGTTTCGATTCGATGCACCAGTCGAGCCTCGCGGACCAACAACTTGTTGTTATCGCTCTTCTTCTGCCCACGAATCTCGATGGTGTAGATGTGTTCGTTGATCCACCAGCTCAACTGGTTGGCCGTGCAGACGTGGATACCATTCTCGCACATCACGAGCGGACCCTTGGTCTTGACCCAAGCTCCAACTTCTCCGTTCTTGGGCAATGGCCATTTGAAGTTCGAGTACGGCCCTTTGCCATCTCGGGTGAGACACTTGTAGTAGGTGGGCATTCTTTTCGCAGCCTCGCGGTCGTCGTCACTCATCGCCGCCCCCTGAAGCGCCACTTTTCCTAGATCGGATAGCCTGAGATCTCATTGACTTGGCATTACGTCCAGCGGGGGGCTTTACGAAAACTAGAAAGTACGAGTGGTTCTTGCGCGCGTGCACCTGCTTCTTTACTCGGCTTATCACGGGATTATTCGCACGAACGACCACGAACAGGTCTTTCGTGTAGAAACCAACGCGTTCGTATTTATGAATGATTTCGACGTGTGTGAGACACTGCCGGTTGGCACTGACCTCGTCTTGGCACTTTACAATAAGAACTCCCTCGTTCCGCAGCACGCGATAGGCTTCCTCTCCAGCGCGGAAGTACATATCAACGACAGCTGCGTGCCACTTAGGCCCGCCTTTGGTTCGTTGACCGTTTGAGTACGTGTTTCTAAAGGCCGCATGCGAACCAGAACCCGCCATGTGGTTGGTTGAGCGTCTATAGAGGCCCTCCATGTAAGGAGGATCAAGGACAACACAGTCGATTGAACACGAGTCGTACGGAAGCTGCCGGCAATCTACTCCCGTTTCGATGTCCGTGGGCCTAACGACATAGAGATCCGGCGGAACCTTCTTCCAGAAGATGCCCTTTCCGTGTGTTACATCTGCGACTACCGAGCCTTCAGAGACGTGGAGCGCCAATATCTGCGGAAACACGTCGGCGTTTCCACCAACGCGCGCTGACAGCACCCCCTGGCTCGAAGCGATTCCACCTTGGGTCCGCCGATTACCCTTCAGCTCCTCATTGAAGAGAGCACTTTGGGACGGCTGCCCAGAAGGCGACTTCTCCATTTCATCTTCCCAGCGTTCCGGCCGTTTGGTGTACCGGCGCTTACGGTAGGTGGTGGCATGATTGCATCCTGGGCAATCTGACACTGAGATGTAGTACCAGTGCGGCTGGTAGGGCTTAGTCTTCATCATTCCAACTGCCGTTCGTCATGGTCGGCCTCCAACGCAGGCCCAAGCAGCGTGATGTGATTGGGCTCATGTACTCGGTCATCTCCGACAAGCTCCTGATCGTCGCGCCACATTTCTACTGCCCCTGCGTAGCTATATGCGACTGCGAAGACCGGCCCGTCGCCATCCTCGATCTGATACACGTTGCGCGCACTCACTTCCCCACCCTCCCCATCCGGTACTCGCACTCGCAGACACCGTGGCTGTACTCCACCATCCGGCCCCCACCCGGTGCTTCCGCGCAGGCTCGCGCGCAACGCTGGTGATCCTCCCAGCTCACGCAGCCGAGGGAGAGCAGGAGTAGCAGGGGGAGCGGGGCGAGCAGACGAGTGGCGTCATTCTTCATCGGGGTCTCCTGGGGTCGTGGAATAAGGAGTGAAGAACCAGACTTCCCCGAGGATCACCGTCCGAATGGGCACCGGGGCATCGACGGGCCTGCCGGCGAGCGCAGGGTGGTTCCGTTCGGATCGGTGAATCGCCTGTTCTTCCAACACGGACCCGTGGGGGCTGCACAGGGGGCAGGTGGGGTCGGCGCAGTTGGTCATCGCCGGTCCCGGGTCTGGGTCGTGCTCTATCGAGAGCGCCGCGTTGGCGCGCTTCAGCCAGTCGGAGAGCGGTGCGAGGACCGTCGGCTTCGTATGCGGGGTTTCGTCGTCGTGGCGGAGGAGTCTGGCGCGGTGGGGGGATTGGTGCTCGCCAGCAGGCACGAATCGGTCGGCTTCTTCCTGTGTGGTGAGGCGGGGCCCGACGTCGTCGTCGAGCATCGCTCGTCGGATGCGGGTGCCGAGACTGAAGCGTTGGGGCCGGGCAAGGTGCGCGGCAGACACAACATCAGCTCCGCGATCGAGCCCACCTTGTTGTCCGATTTCTTCTCGCTCGGGGTCGGAGCGAAGCGCGGGTTGAAGGGACTGCTGCCCTTCGCAGGCGGCGGCAGCGTCCAGCGCGGGAAGCCGTTGCCCTTGGCCATCCAGACAGCGTAGGCCGCGAAGGCAGAGCGTCCAGTCCGGACACTCCGAGCAGACACAGAAAGCACCTCCGGGCATCGCACCCCCTCCTGATGCGGGTGTCTTATTTATAGCACTACTCGACGCCTTCGCCAGCGGGGGATACGCTGATCGGGAGTCGTAGAGGTTTACCCCTCCGAGGCCGTCCGAAGTCCGGGCGGCCTCACCTTGTGGGGGAAATGACCCATGACGGGACCGCTCGAGGGCTGGCTCCACCGCGGCTGGGAGTGCCGCGCCTGCCGCCAGCGTTTCACCGTGGTCGCGAGGCTCTCCACGACCCACCACGGCGAGAAGAACCTCCCGTTGGGGGAGCGGCCCTCGTGCTGCGGGAAAGTCGTCACCACGGGCCTCTGGACGCGCTGGCTGAATCCCGAGAGGAATCCACAGCTTCGGAGGCCAGATGCGGGCGTGACCGTATCTGTCACACAGCCCGTGCGCAGATTTACACCCGGGGATCGGGTATAGAGAGGCCGCAGGAGGGGGACGTATGCCGGACGACCCGACGCGCCACGCGGTCCCGACGCCCGTCAAGGCCGAATTCGACCTGTCCGCGCTGACCGATACCGAGCGCCGCTACTGGACCGCGCGCGAGAAGGGCCAGCGCTGGAAGACGATGGAGCCGAAAGACCCCAATCGCGCTCGCACCGTCTACATGAAGGCCAAATCGAAGCTCGAGCGCCTGTGGCTGCAGCGCGAGCAGGAGTCCCGCACGCTGGCCGCGATCAGCACCCCCGAAGCCCGCTCGATCCTCCATATCGCCAAGGAGGAAGGCGTCCATCCCGAGGCCGCGAAGTTCATGGCGCGCAAGGCCGACCGCCACTATGTGAACCTGATGGCCGCCGAGAAGGAGGTGCAGAAAAGCACGCTCCGCAATCTCTACGGCCACACCAGCCTGAAGATCCTCGAGTCGATCACGCAGAAGGACATCGACGATGCCAGCCTGCGCGACAAACTGGTGGCCGCCGCCGTCGCGACCGACAAGAGCCTGCTGCTGGATGGCCAGCCCACCGAGGTCTACTCGATCAAGGAGTTGGCGAGCCTCGATGAGCTGAGCAAGGCTTTGATGGGGGAGCTGCGCCGTCGCGGCCTGGAGATCGAGCCCAATGCCACCCCCGCCCGGGTGGGCGTGTTGGACATCGAGTTCTCGCCGTCGTGACGAGCCCCAACATCCCGAGCATCCGCCAACTGCTCCAGATGGACGCCGCGGAAGCCAAGGGCAAGATCGCGCGCCTGCCCGACCATCTGTTCCGGCCGCTCGTGAACCAACTGCTGACGACCCAGCAGAACCAGCGACAGGCCAGCCAGTTGCTGTACTACCAGCCGGTCTCGCAGGAAAGCGAGAAGGTCCACACCACCGAGTGCCGGACGGTGGGCGTATTCGGGGGCAACGGCTCCTCCAAGACCGAGACGTGCCTCGTCGAAATGATGATCATGGCCACGGGCCTGCTGCCCTACTCCTTGCGGGGCAAGCTGGACTCGCAGGTGAAGTTCCGGGGTCCGATCAAGGGGCGGGTGGTCTGCGAGTCCCTGACGGCCGTCCTGCATCCGATCATCCTGCCCAAGCTGCAATGGTGGAACTGGACCGGCGTGGATGCGCCCGGGGGCGAACGCGGCCACTGGGGCTGGATCCCGCGCAGTTGCCTGATCGCGGGCTCGTGGGAGCGCAGTTGGAGCGAGAAGCTGCGGATGCTTCGCGTGCTGTACCGCGACCCCGACAATGCCTCCAAGGTGCTCGGCGAATCCACGATCCAGTTCATGTCCGTGGACCAGGACCCCAGCGACTTCGCCTCCGGCGACTACCATATGGTGCTGCACGACGAGCCCCCGAATCTCGCGATCTGGCGCGAGAACGAGGCCCGGACCATGCGCGTCGATGGCCGCATGTTCCTGGCCATGACGTGGCCCGATGACCCCGCGATTGCGGTGGACTGGATCCACGATGAGGTCTACGAGCCCGGCACCCACGGCTCCGACACGATCGAGTGCATCAACCTGTTCACCACGGACAACCCGCATCTGAATCAGGATGCGATTGCCGCCCAGGCCCGCAAATGGGGTCGGGAGACGGTGGAAGTGCGGCTGTATGGACGCCACCTGCGTTTCAGCAACCGCATTCACCCGCTTTTCACCGACCAGCCGCAGACGTGGTGCTTCACCTGCCAGCGCACCACGATCCCGAAGAAGGTCGCGGGAGAAATCGCCTGCAGCGATTGCGACTCGCGCGAGGTGGACGCCTTCTGCCACGTCGAAGACTTCGAGGCCGAGCGTTATCCCTGCATCTGGGCGCTCGACCCGCATCCGCGCAAGCCGCACATGTACGGCTGGTTCCTGGTGACGCCCTACGACGACGTGTGGCAGGTAGCCGAGGGCCAGTGTGAGGGCGATCCGGTGGCCGTGGCGAGCGACGTGTTCCGGGTCGAGCAGGATCTGCGACTGCAGGTGGCCAAGCGCATCATCGACCCCAACATGGGACGCAGCCCCTCGAGTTCGCGGCGTGGGGTGGTGTGGCAGGACGAGTTCGATCAGGCGGGTCTGGTCACGGACCTCGCAGACGATTCGGACGTGGGGCGGGGCCGCTTCAACGAGTTCCTGAAGCCAGATCCGCATACCCACCGACCGCGTGCGCTGATCCATCGCCGCTGCGCCGCCACCATCCGCCAGATGATGCGATATCGCTGGGACGACTACCGCGTGCGGCTGGAGAAGGACGTGAAACAGATCCCGAAGCCGAAGGACGATGACTTTCCGACGCTTTGGAAGTATGTATTGAATTGCGACCCGGGCTTCGCCTGGCTTCGGCGCGGCCCCGACATCATTCGGAGGAAACGAGCCTGATGCCGCGACACACTTCGAGAACCACCCTGGACAAGCCGAAGCCCGACACTCAGAAGCTGCTGGCGGGGATAGCCACCCAGCAGACCCAGAACCTCCGCAAGCAGTTCCTGAAGCACTTCGATCCCGGGGGTCGCTTCACCGACAACGACATCGCCGCCATGCACAGCGTGCTGAAGTCCACCCAGAAACCCGCGAAGGGCGCCAAGAAGATCAAGGACCTCCCGGTCGGGAAGAAGCGGCAGCTTCCGATCAAGAAGCGCAAAGGGGGGAAGTGATGCCCAAGGGACTCGGCTACGGCAAGAAGACCCGGAAGCAGCTATCGAGCAAGATCCAGAAGGTCAAGCGCGATGACCCGGGCCTCTCGAACAAGCAGGCCGCCGGCAGGGCCGCGGGAATCCTGCGAGGCAAGAAGAAGAAGAAATGACCCTCTGCGAGTGGCTCGGCATCGAGGAGACCGAGGAATCGGAAAGCCTGCTGGAAGCGTTGGCCGTCGCCCACCGCACCGCGGCTTCCGTGAACCAGAACGCGAGTAGCATGGCCGTGCGATTGGCCTCCCTGTGTGGCGTCCCCTTCGAGTCCGCGGTGGCCTCCGGACTGCTGACCTTTGGCGCGAAACACGCGCCGATCGCAGACGCCCGTCGCTTCATCTACCAGACCCCGCCTTCGCGACAAGACGAACAGATCGAACGGGGCGACAAGATCCCCGGCTGGGGCAACAGCTTCTTCAAGGACTCCATCGACCCGGCCTTCCAGGAGATCGAGCGCTACCTCCAGAATTACCACCCCTCGCATCTCGGCATCCTCGACGCAATCGGCCAGAAGATCCTCGAGCGCGGGGGCAAGAAGCTCTACCCCAACGCGGCGGCCTTCACCGCCGTCACCGCGGACATCCTGGGGATCGTCCCCGGCGTGGAGGTCCTGCTGGTCCTGGGATTCCGGCTGCCAGTGTGGGCCGCGCAGTATGTGAGCGCCGCATGATCGTCGTCACCGGACTGTTGCGCAGCGGAACCTCGGCGGTGGCCCAGATGCTGCACCAGGGCGGCGTGTTGATGGGGACCACCCAGTTGATGCCCGTGCTGGGCGGCTTGCACGAGTGGGAAGACCACCCGATGCAACATGCCACCTGCCAGTGGCTGCTGGCGGGTCCAGAACCCGAGCCGGAAGAACGGATCGGGTTCTTTACCGAGTACATCCAGTCCCGCAGCGACGACTTCCATCGCAAGGCCGAGCAGATGAACCCGGGCGTGCTGATAGACTGGGGCGTCAAGACCCCGTTCCTGGCCCCGTATCTGCGCGAGTTCGAGCAGGCGGCGCGCGAGATGCAACAGAAGGTCGTGTTCGTGATCACCGAGCGGGCCTTCTCGGACACGATGAAAAGCCTCGAATCCCGGATCGCCCTGTACCGGGAGCCTCTGCGCAGCCATTTCACCGAGAAGATGCAGGCCGTCCAGAGCCGGATTGCGTCGGCCCTGGCCGAGCGACTGGAGCCGCGAATCGAGATCCAGGATCTGTGGATGCGTCCGCTACAGGCGGCCATCGCGCTGCGGCGCCTGAACCCGAGCTTCGACCTCGGAGCCATGGTTCACGGCATCGGGCAGGAGTTTTTGTAGATGGCGGACGACTACCGACCGTCGCTCACCTCCCGCCCGGTTTCGACCTCGAGCGGGATCAAGGAAGGCCCGTCGAATTTCAGGTCGGTGACGGCCACCGACACGCTAGACGTGAATGACGACACGCTGCTGTGCAACGGAACCTTCACGGTGACGCTGCCCGCAGCCAACAGCGACGTGCGCAACCGCTATGTGATCAAGAACGTGGGCTCGGGCACCATCACCGTGGATGGCGCATCCGCCGAAACGATTGATGGCAGCGCCACCCGGACGCTCACGAAGCAGTATTCGTCGCTGACGATCGCGAGCGATGGCACGGCGTGGCACATCCTGACCGCTTACGATGGGAGCGAAACCCTGTAGATCGGGTACGTTCCGCGAAGGAGGACACTCCATGGCAGCAAAGTTCGGCGGCGGGAATGCTCCCAAGGTCAGCGCGCCGAAAGCCAAGGTCAGCGCGCCCAAGGCCGCGCCCAAGGCCGCTGCTGTGGCCCGCACAGGACCGAAGGTGGACATCTCGACGGCCTCTGGATTCAACATGCGCTCGGCCCAGGGTGGTGTGGGGGCAGCCTCGACTCCCGGCACCCCGCACAACCCGCTGACCGCAGGGCCGCGCACGGCCGCCGTGGGCAGCCCCGAAGCGCGCAACCCCCTGCAGATGAGCAGCCGGAGCGTGTTGCCCAGTGGCGACGAGCAGGGGGTGGGGCTCGCGAACGCGGAGTTGCGGGACGATTCAGGCAGCGTCGGCTTCCGAGAGCGACTGGCCTCCGGGGGGCCGCTGCTGCCCGGCGCCTTTGGCGAGAAGCTCCAGAAGATCGGCCAGGGCATCCAGCAGAGCCAGATCAACAACCCACCGCCCGAGGACGACGACGACCTCGACGCGCTGACGCTTGCGATGCAGGCCCTCGCGGCCACGCAACGGAATCGGGCGTAGCCATGGGACAGTTCGATAGGCTGGTGCGTGGCGCCCGCGGAGGCGAGGAGTTCCCCCGCAAGGACTTCGAGCGCTCGGAAGGCAAGGTCCGGCCGCCCAAGCCGAAGTCGGCGCGCAAGAAGGGACTGGCTGCGGCTCCGCTGCGGGACGACTCGGGAGGCGTCGGCGAGCGCGACGACGAGTTCGGAGACGAGGTGAACAAGAACATCATCTCGAGCGAGGCACAGGAATCGAGCAGCACGGGCGATCTGTCGCTCAGTCGGCTGGCGAAAGTGAGAAGGTTCTCGGAATAGGGGGAAGGGCCATGGGATTTCTAGCAGCCTTGGGAGCCGCGGCGGGGGCCGTGGGGGCCGCCGCAGGAGCCGTTGGCGGTGCCGTCGGGTCCGCCGCTGGCGCTGTGGGGGGTGCCGTCGGCAGCGCCGCCAGCGCGGTGGGAGGGGCCGTTGGCAGCGCCGCCAGCTCGATCGGCTCGGGGGTGAGTAGTGCCGCCAGCTCGATCGGCTCGGGGGTGAGCAGCGTCGGCGAAAGCATCGGCAGCGCCTTTGGGGGCGGGGGCGGGTCCGCGCCGCCGACTCCCTCGGCCGTCCCGACCGCGGCCCCGGTCTCCGCGCCGGCACCGGCCGCCCCCGCGACTCCGACTCCGGGCGGGGCTCCTGTACCCGGTGGCACCCAGTCCCCCATCTCCGGCAACCCTCCGGGCTCGCCACCGTCCGGCATCGGAGACACCCCTCTCGTGGATTCTTCGGGCTCCCTCGGGGAGCAGGGCAACATCGGTGAGCTGGGAGGCGGCGAGAGCAACATGCAGGACCTGACCAAGCAGTTGCAGCAGTCGCAGGGCCAGGGCGGGACTCAGGAAGAAGACGACCCGGCC